>JBGAIU010000006.1:90861-107123 GCA_044225315.1 Polynucleobacter sp. | reverse complement strand
GCTCAGGCAATTGCCAGGTTACGCCAAGGGCCATGCCACGAGGCATGATGGTCACTTTGTGGACTGGATCGGCTTTTGGAAGAACTTTAGCAACTACAGCGTGACCAGACTCGTGATAAGCGGTATTACGACGTTCCTCTTCGCGCATTACAGCTGATTTACGCTCAGGACCCATATAAATCTTGTCTTTGGCATCCTCAAAATCCTTCATGTCAACAGAGCGCTTGTTGCGACGCGCAGCAAACAATGCAGCTTCGTTAACAAGGTTGGCTAAGTCGGCGCCAGAGAAGCCAGGTGTTCCACGTACAAGAACTGCTGCATTGACATCAGGATCAATTGGAACCTTACGCATATGCACTTGAAGAATTTGTTCGCGGCCACGAATATCAGGCAAGCCAACATGAACTTGTCTATCAAAACGACCTGGACGCAATAAAGCTCTATCCAAAACATCTGAACGGTTGGTTGCAGCAACAACAATAACGCCGCTATTACTTTCAAAACCATCCATCTCAACTAACATTTGGTTGAGGGTTTGCTCACGTTCATCATTACCGCCGCCCATACCAGCACCACGATGACGGCCAACTGCGTCAATCTCATCAATAAAGATGATGCAAGGTGAATTCTTCTTAGCGTTTTCAAACATATCGCGTACGCGAGATGCACCAACTCCTACGAACATTTCTACGAAATCTGAACCAGAAATCGAGAAGAATGGAACTTTCGCCTCGCCCGCGATAGCACGAGCCAAAAGGGTTTTACCAGTACCTGGCGGGCCTACGAGCAACACACCATGGGGAATGCGTCCGCCAAGCTTCTGAAACTTTTGGGGATCTTTTAGGAAGTCAACCAACTCAAAAACTTCTTCTTTTGCTTCATCGCAACCTGCGACATCAGCAAACGTCACGGTGTTGCTGTTTTCATCAATCAAACGCGCTTTTGATTTACCAAAAGAAAATGCTCCGCCCTTGCCGCCGCCTTGCATCTGACGCATCATGAAAAACCAGAAACCAATAATCAATAATGTTGGTCCAAGATAGTACAAAACAGAAACCAGCATATTGGGCTCATCTTCCGCCTTACCAGTAACCTGTACACCGTATTTCATTAAATCACCAACCATCCAGATGTCGCCTGGAGAGATGATGGAATACTTGTTGCCATCAGCTGGCGTTACTTGCAGTGTTCGTCCCTGAACATCTACACGCTTTACTTTGCCCGCCTTAGCGTCATCCATAAATTGGGAATACGTGACTTGGTTTTGATCCTTGGGCTTATCAAACTGCTTAAAAACAGTAAATAAGACCAAGCCCACAATGAGCCACACACCGATTTTTTGAAACATATTGCTGTTCAAAATGAGTCCTTTTCTGGATTGATCCAGGAGTTAAAGCGAATCGCCATCTGAGTATTTGATTCTACTACCAGCCCTTTTCAAGGGGTTTGGCGAGATTTATTTATTAAACCCATGTAAAACAGGGGGTTATTTGCCAAATTAATAGGCTTATTTGGGTGGCTTAAGATTCCGACCCAAAAGGAATATCTCCGAGGATCGAGCTCTTGAAGCTTTAGGCTTTCTGGAGGATACCGATTTGAAGACCTTTTTGAAGGACTCCACAATTTGACTGTAACCACTACCGTTAAAGCATTTGATCAACAATGCTCCTTCAGGCTTTAGATGCGCAACAGCAAAATCCAAGGCAATCTCAGCTAAGAATGCCATTCTTGCTGCATCCGCTACCCCAACGCCAGACAAATTAGGAGCCATATCAGAAAGAACTAAATCAACCTTTCCGCCAGCTGATTTAGGTAGCAACGCTTCAAGTGCGGCCAAACCTTCATCTTCACGAAAATCTGCCTGTATGAAATTCACATCGGCAATCTCTTCCATGGGCAAGATATCAATCGCAATAATCTGCCCATCAGGCTTGCCAGACTCAATCGCAGGATTGCTTTTGCCAAGTTCAGTTAAACGATTGCGTACATATTGAGACCAGCTACCAGGGGCACTGCCAAGATCCACAATGGTCATGCCAGCTTTAATGAGGTGATCTTCCTCATCAATCTCGCTTAGCTTGTAAACCGCTCTAGCGCGATAGCCCTCTTTTTGGGCCATCTTCACATATGGGTCAGTTAAATGGTCTTGTAACCAGCTTTTATTAAATTTATTCTTTGCCACAACATAATCACTTTCAAGGTCATATTTTCCTTGTTTCTATGCCCTAAAGCAAAAAGAATCACTAAATTACCCTGAATTTTGGCTCTAACAGGGCTTAGTTAGACTCAATGCTCTATCATCGAGCCCATGACAGCACTTACGATTACCCCAGCACAACGCAAATCCCTCAAAGCAGATGCCCATGGTCTAAACCCGGTCGTAATGGTGGGTGGTGACGGCCTGACACAAGCCGTAATTAAAGAAGCCAAATCTGCAATTAATCACCATGGTCTAATTAAGATCCGCGTATTTGGTGATGATCGTGAAGCGCGTATCGCAATATATGAGGAACTGTGCGACAAGCTCGATGCCGCTCCTGTGCAGCACATCGGAAAACTGCTTGTACTCTGGAAGCCTAAAGATGTCGTTGACGAGACTTATGCAAATCTTGGTCGCTCAAGCAAGCAGACCAAGAAGTCATTGCAAGACCCACGCACTAAACGTCAACCCAATCGTACTAGCTCTAAATCCGGAGTGCGTACCAGCAGCTCTGAAAGATCAGATCGACGTTCAACTTCATCTAAATCCCCATTTGAACGTGCAGCAGCTGTAAAATCTTCAACACCAAAAAAGCGAGTTTTGCGATCAGAGGCTGCAGAATCAAAAATTGGTTGGTCTTCTCCAGGCTACCGCAAAGCAACCCCTGCACCTGCGCCAATTAAAAAACGTAAGGTGCGCATGAGTAGCAATAAGAAAAAATCGCTGGGCTCATAGTAGTTAAAAATACAAATAAACGTCGCTAGTCGGCGTTTTTTATTGACCTCCAAACCAATACAATCCCCAGGATTGATTGGATGATTAAAACTACACTAGATATCATGTGCAATAAGCCAAATAGCTTGGCATTGCCTGTATCGCGAATGGATATACCTAATTGCAGAGCTTGGTCTCGCAATGCCTAATTGCAGAGCTTGGTCTCGCAATGCATTCATCCAGGGAATAATGACGAATGCAGCCGCTATAGCGCAAATCAGCATCAAAAATAGAATCCAACGGACTTGTCGATATGATGGGTTACCAAGATTGACTAAATAATTGGCGACAAGCATTAATAAGCCACAAACCCCTACGCCAATGTAAGCGTTTATCTCAAATAGATTAGCGGCAATTAATCCAGCAACCTGTCGATCCCCTAGCGTAGTAAACAGAATGGGGGCAACCAAAAGTCCAATCACAATAAAACTGCCAACCCAAAGTCCAAAAATTACCGTAAATAATCGCTGGATTTTGGTATGCGACATTAGATGTATTTGACAGCTAAGATTTCAACTTCGCGATTGCCGCCGGGGGCTTGAACTGCGACAACATCACCCTCTTCTTTGCTAATTAAAGCGCGTGCGATTGGTGAGCTAATTGAGATTTTATTTGCGGCAATATCCGCCTCGTCATCACCAACAATCTGATAGGTGAATTTTGTACCGTCCTCCAGATCTTCAAGATCTACGGTGGCTCCAAAGACAACGCGACCAGAGACATCTAGTGATGCAGGATCAATAATTTGAGCGGCAGATAACTTGCCTTCTAACTCTTGAATGCGGCCTTCGATAAAGCCTTGCTTTTCTTTTGCAGCGTCGTACTCAGCGTTTTCAGAGAGATCTCCCTGAGCACGCGCTTCAGCGATCGCATTAATCACCGCAGGACGCTCTACATGCTTCAGATGGTGCAACTCCTTTTTTAGGAGTTCTGCGCCACGTTTAGTAATTGGAATTGTGCTCATGCTGCTAACCTAACTTAAAAAAGGCGCAAAACGCGCCTAGTTAATTAATTTTAGATTAAATAAGCGTTCCATGTAAATTCTGAAGAGAATAAACCTCTAAAGAGTCCTTGTTACCGTTCTGAGAAGCCAGCAACCCATCCATCACCGCCCTAGCAGCACTAATGGTTGTGTAATACGTAACACCATTTGCTTGCGCGCTAGTGCGAATTGAGCGTGAGTCTGCAATCGCGGTACTGGTTTCATCAACAGTTGTAAATACCAATGAAATCTCACCATTCTTAATGAAATCGACAATGTGCGGACGACCGTCCTTTACTTTATTCACCAACTTCACCGGCAATCCAGCAGCCTCAATGGCGGCAGCGGTACCTTTTGTTGCAACCATTGGGAATCCCAATTGATGCAAAAGTTTGGCAACCTCTACTGCCTTAGGCTTGTCACTATCTTTTACTGTTAAGAGCACAGTACCACTCTTAGGTAACTTAATGAATGCACCTAGCTGAGATTTAAATAAGGCCTCGCCAAAAGTTTTACCTACGCCCATGACTTCACCAGTAGACCTCATCTCTGGTCCAAGTATTGGATCAATGCCAGGGAACTTATTGAATGGGAATACCGCTTCTTTGACCGAGAAGTATGGAGGCTTCACTTCAGACTTAATGCCCTGCTTTTCTAGAGTCTGACCAACCATGCAACGTGCCGCAATTTTGGCTAATTGCAAACCAGTTGCTTTAGATACAAACGGAACAGTACGTGATGCACGGGGATTTACCTCAAGCACGTAAATAACGTCTTTGCCCTCAACATTCTGAATCGCAAACTGTACGTTCATCAATCCAACAACATTAAGACCCTTAGCCATTGCAGTTGTTTGACGCTTAATCTCATCAACAGTGGCGTCTGACAAAGAATATGGAGGTAAAGAACATGCGGAATCGCCTGAGTGAACGCCGGCTTGTTCAATATGCTCCATTACACCACCGATAAAGACTTTACCGCCATCGCTAATACAGTCGACATCGCACTCAATCGCGTCATTCAAGAAGCGATCTAGCAAAACAGGAGAATCATGAGAGACTTTTACCGCTTCGCGCATATAACGTTCTAGGTCGCGACCATCATGAACAATTTCCATTGCTCGGCCACCAAGAACATATGACGGGCGAACAACTAATGGATAGCCAATCTCTTCTGCAAGCTTTAAAGCTTCATCTTCAGTACGCGCAGTACAGTTTGGAGGTTGACGCAAGCCCAAGTCATGCAAAAGCTTCTGGAAGCGCTCACGATCCTCTGCGGCATCAATCATGTCAGGCGATGTACCAATAATGGGAACGCCATTACGCTCTAGATCTAAAGCAAGTTTCAGCGGGGTTTGTCCGCCGTACTGAACGATCACGCCCTTTGGCTTTTCCTTAGCGACAATTTCTAGCACATCCTCAAGCGTTAAAAGGCTCGAAGTACAAGCGATCAGAAGTGTCATAGTCTGTAGAAACAGTCTCTGGGTTGCAGTTGACCATGATGGTTTCGTAGCCATCATCGCGCATTGCCAATGCTGCATGTACGCAGCAATAGTCAAACTCAATACCTTGACCGATTCGGTTGGGTCCACCACCCAACACCATAATCTTTTGCTTATCAGTTGGACGGGATTCACATTCACCATGCTCAGCTTCATATGTTGAGTACATATAGGCTGTATTGGTTGAGAATTCAGCAGCGCATGTATCAACGCGCTTATATACAGGCACCACTTTTAAGCGATGACGGGCTGCACGAACAGAGGATGCATCAATGCCAAGCAATTTCGCCAAACGTCTATCAGAGAATCCTTTTTGCTTGACAAACCGTAGCTCCGCTGCTGAGAGGCTGTCTACCTTACGCTGTTTTAGTTCAGCCTCAATTGTGATGAGCTCTTCAATCTGCTCCAAGAACCAAGGATCAATTTTGGTTTCACTATAGATCTCATCTAGACCCATGCCCATGCGGAATGCATCTGCTAGGTACCAAATGCGATCAGGGCCAGGCTCATTGATTTCATTAATGATGTCATCAAGATCTGTAGAAACTTCATCTAGACCATCTACGCCGACTTCAAGTCCACGTAAGGCTTTCTGGAAGGACTCTTGAAAAGTACGGCCAATTGCCATCACTTCACCAACAGACTTCATCTGTGTAGTTAAACGAGAATCAGCTTGAGGGAATTTCTCAAATGCGAAACGAGGAATCTTGGTGACAACATAATCGATAGATGGCTCAAACGAAGCTGGCGTTGCGCCGCCTGTAATGTCATTCTTCAATTCATCCAACGTGTAGCCAACTGCAAGCTTGGCTGCAATCTTAGCGATTGGGAATCCAGTTGCCTTAGAGGCCAATGCAGATGAACGGGAAACTCGAGGGTTCATTTCAATCACAATCATGCGTCCATCTACTGGATTGATTGAGAACTGAACGTTTGAACCGCCAGTATCTACGCCAATCTCACGAAGAACGGCAATCGATGCATTTCGCATCAATTGATATTCTTTATCTGTGAGAGTCTGTGCAGGGGCAACGGTAATCGAGTCACCCGTATGCACACCCATCGGATCTAAGTTTTCAATGGAGCAAACAATGATGCAATTATCGTTTCGATCGCGCACCACCTCCATTTCAAACTCTTTCCAACCCAAGAGTGACTCTTCAATCAAGAGTTCACGTGTTGGAGAAAGATCAAGACCACGTTTGCAAATCTCTTCGAATTCTTCACGGTTGTAGGCGATGCCACCGCCCGATCCACCCATGGTGAATGAAGGACGAATAACTACCGGGAATCTTGAGCTACCTGTTTCTTTTTGAATGCGCTGCTGAACTTCATGCGCCTCATCCATAGAATGCGCAATGCCAGACTTTGCTGATCCGAGACCAATCTTGGTCATGGCATCTTTAAACTTTTGACGATCTTCTGCCTTATCAATAGCTTCTGGAGAAGCGCCAATCAATTCACAGCCATATTTTTTCAATACGCCATTACGATGCAAATCTAGTGCGCAATTCAAGGCGGTTTGTCCGCCCATTGTTGGCAAAATCGCGTCTGGCTTTTCGGTTGCAATAATACGTTCGACTACTTCCCAAGTAATTGGCTCGATGTATGTCACATCTGCCATTTCAGGATCGGTCATGATGGTTGCAGGATTGCTGTTTACCAAGATGACCTTGTAGCCTTCATCACGCAAAGCCTTACAAGCTTGCGCACCCGAATAGTCAAATTCGCATGCTTGACCAATCACAATTGGTCCGGCACCAATAATCAGAATGCTCTTAATGTCGCTACGCTTAGGCATTATTTGCCCTCCTTCTTGCTGGCAGCATTCATGAGCTCCACAAATCGATCAAATAAATAGGCAATGTCGTGAGGACCAGGTGAGGCCTCGGGGTGACCCTGGAAACACAGGGCAGGCTTATCTTTCCAAGCTAGACCTTGTAATGAGCCATCAAATAAAGAAACGTGAGTTACACGAACATTACTTGGCAAGGTATTCGCATCTACTGCGAAACCATGATTCTGAGAAGTAATGGCAACACGACCAGTATCCAAATCTTTTACAGGATGATTGGCGCCGTGATGACCAAATTTCATTTTCAAAGTTTTGGCACCAGCCGCTAATCCCATGATTTGATGACCTAGGCAAATGCCAAAGGTTGGAATGCCTTTTTCAATAATTTCCTTGGCGGCAGCAATAGCGTAATCACATGGACCAGGATCTCCAGGGCCATTTGCGAAAAATACGCCATCTGGGTTCATTGCCAGTACATCCGCAGCAGAAGTTTGGGCTGGAACTACAGTCAGTTCACATCCGCGCTCTGTGAGCATACGCAAAATATTTCGTTTAACGCCAAAGTCATAAGCAACCACTTTTTTGATGGGCTTAGATGTATCCAATGACTTATATGCAGGCTTTCCATTCGGGCTACTGAGCACCCATTCCGCTTCGCGCCATTCGTATGGTTTCTTGGTTGTAACCACCTTCGCCAAATCAAGACCAGCCATTCCAGGGAAGGCTTTCGCTAATTCCAAGGCCTTCGCAGATAAAGACTCGTAGCTATCGCCTAATTTACCTGCGACAACCGCGCCGGATTGAGCGCCTTTATCACGCAGGATACGAGTAAGTTTACGAGTATCAATTCCAGAAATACCTACAACACCCGCATTTGTTAGGTAGGTATCTAAGCTGGCTTCAGAACGAAAGTTAGATACTCGTTTAGGTAAATCTTTTATCACTAATCCAGCAGCATGAATCTGCTCAGATTCTGCATCTTGAGCATTAACGCCTACGTTACCAATATGGGGGTAAGTCAGCGTCACGATTTGTCGTGAATAACTCGGGTCGGTAATGATTTCTTGATAACCAGTAAGTGCAGTATTAAATACAACTTCGCCAGCAGTCTCGCCAGAGGCGCCAATACTAAAACCGGGGAAGATAGTGCCGTCGGCTAAGGCCAACACGGCAGGAGGAAAAGAAGGAGGCAAGGGTGACAAACTATCTCCAGTCCCTGCTCCATCCGACGCTCAACACCCCAAAAAGACCAACCCGGGGCTGTTTA
This sequence comes from Polynucleobacter sp., assembly GCA_044225315.1. Classification (GTDB taxonomy): domain Bacteria; phylum Pseudomonadota; class Gammaproteobacteria; order Burkholderiales; family Burkholderiaceae; genus Polynucleobacter. Next base: position 98,604 of record JBGAIU010000006.1, on the reverse strand, counting down.
TGCGGGAGGTGAGTGTCTTTAAGCGCTAGGGTAATTAATTAGTTTCGAACCCTGTAATCATACCAGTTTTGCGTTCTAAGCCCTTGAATCCCCAGCCAATTAGGCTTTGAAAGCTATTCTCCCTAGACCGCAGATCTAGGGAGTCGTAAAAAGCCTAACTATGAAGCAGCCTTTTGGTCGATGATGGTCTTAATTTGAGCCAAGACATTTTGGTCTTTCATGGTGCTAATGTCACCAGGATCGCGCCCTTCAGCCACAGCTTGTAAAGCACGGCGGACAATCTTTCCGGATCGTGTTTTTGGTAAGGCTGTAACAACGTAAACATGACTTGGTCTAGCAATAGCGCCCAATTGCCCATCAACGGTTTTCATGCACTCTTTTTCCAAATTCTCTGCCTTCGAAGCATCTTTTGGAATCACGAATGCAATGGCAGCTTGGCCTTTTAATTTGTCTTCAACGCCAACAACGGCAACTTCTGAAATATTCGGATGACTAGAAATGCTTTCCTCAATTTCACGAGTTCCTAAACGGTGACCTGCAACGTTAATCACGTCATCGGTGCGACCTAAGATAAAGAAGTAGCCATCTTTATCTTTAATACCCCAGTCAAATGTTGAATAGATCAACTTGCCAGGTATGGTTTCCCAATAAATACTAATGAAGCGCTTGTCATCGCCCCAGACAGTTTGCATACATCCTGGTGGCAATGGTCCTTCAATGGCAATCACACCCTTCTGATCTGCGCCAAGCTCTTCTGAAGTAGCATCATCAAGTAACTTCATGTTGTAGCCAAAGGACGGTACGCCTGGCGAGCCGAATTTATGAGGCATGACTTCAACGCCACGCTGAATCGCAAGCATTGGCCAACCAGTTTCAGTCTGCCAATAGTTATCCACAATTGGCTTCTTAATCGCATCATGAATCCAACTGGCCGTAGGTTCATCTAAAGGTTCTCCAGCTAAGAACAATGCACGTAAGCTAGAGAGATCATGTTTGGTTAAGAATGCAGGATCTTGTTTCTTCAGAACGCGAACCGCTGTCGGTGCTGAGAACATGACAGAAACATTATATTTAGCAACGAGCTCCCACCAGATGCCTGCGTCTGGACGTAATGGCGTGCCTTCATACATGATAGTAGCCATGCCATTAAGTAATGGTCCATAAATGATGTAGCTATGACCAACAACCCAACCAATGTCGGATGTAGTGAACATCGTTTCGCCAGGTTTGCCGCAGAAGATGTGGTTCATGGTTGACATCAAAGCTACGGCATAACCACCGGTATCGCGCTGAACGCCCTTAGGCTTACCAGTCGTACCAGATGTGTACAAAATGTAAGAAGGATGGGTTGCGTCAACCCACTCTACAGGCACCAAATCATTGAGATGCTTTTGACGTTCTGTAGCGTAATCCAAATCTCTGCCAGCTACGGTTGTGAACTCAGAGAGACCGCGGTTCACAATCAACACCTTCTCTGGCTTGTAAGTAGCTAATGCAATCGCCTCATCCAAGAGGGGCTTGTAAGGTACCGCTTTGCCGCCGCGCATACCTGCTTCTGAGGTAACAACCATTTTTGGCTTAGCATCATCAATACGAGTAGCCAAGCTATGAGACGCAAAACCACCAAACACCACCGAGTGAATGGCGCCAATACGTGCGCAAGCGAGCATAGCAAAACATGCCTCAGCAATCATTGGCATGTAGATCAGAACACGATCACCCTTTTGAATGCCATTAGCTTTGTAAATTGCTGCCATACGATTTACTTCTTCGTATAGCTCTTTAAATGTATAAGCTTTTTCTTGATTGGTCTCTGTAGAGGCCGCAACAAGGGCTAGTTGATCGGGATTAGATTTATAGTGACGATCAACTGCGTTGTAGCAAAGATTAGTAAGGCCACCTTCAAACCATTTTGCAAATGGTGGGTTGTTGTAATTTAAAACCTTATCGAATGGCTTTTCCCAATGTATTAACTTGGCCTGCTCACCCCAAAATCCGTCTGGGTCTTTAATTGAGCGTTCATGGTGTGCTTTATAGGACATGGTCAACCTAATCAAAAAGTTTCAAAAAAATTACTGGTTTTTGCTCACCCCTTTTGTGGCCGAATTCGCTTTTAAAGTAGGTGAACTACCATTTTTCGCAGATTTTGCAAGCCCTGTCGATGCGGATTTATGCTGAGAAGCAGCGCTTTTCGCTGAAGAATTACCCTTACTTGGGATTGCTGGAGCGCACTTTGCAGCCTTTGATCCTTTGGATCCTTTTGCCGGTTTTGGGCACTTAGGCGCTGGTGGAGGCGGTTTTTCTAGGCTTAAGCTTGCGTTATCCGCCATTGCTGATGAGACATCAGCAGTCCTGCCATTCGTTTTTGGAATGATGATGGTGGAACCTGCCTTAATACGCATTCCTCGAGGTATGCCATTCACTTGTTTTAAGGAATCCGCATCAACTCCCAAACCTTTGGCAACTTGATCTACGCTCTCGGTCTTAGAGACCTTTACAGCAGTCCAGGTTGATAGGGGTTTGTTGAATTTCTTGAGATTTGCCTGAAAAATTTCCGCATGGCCAAAGGGCAAAAGAATTTGCTGATTTGCATTGCTTAATATGACAGGCTTATTAAAGGATGGATTTAGGCTATGAAACTCATCCTCTGGTATTTCTGCTAATTTGATCGCAAGCGCTACATCAATATCGTTATCCACATCAATCGCCACAAAGTACGGGTGATTTTCGAGTTGCGGCAAAACAATGCCATACGCCTCAGGATCCAATACGATCTGACGATAGGCCATGAGCTTTGGCACATACATGCGCGTTTCACGCGGCATTGTCAGACTTTCATAGTCAGTTGGTAAACCAGCAGCCTGAAAGCCAGCTCCCAGCTCCCAAATTGGTTATTAAGCCGCTGGAGATAATCTAACGCCGCATCCGTAGATTGCAATACATCTCGTCGTTCATCACGAAATACGTTTTGCGTTAATTGAAAATCTTTCCCGGTTGCTGGCATAAATTGCCAAAGGCCTACCGCTTTGGCGCTTGATTTAGCATTGGTCACAAATGCGCTTTCTACAAACGGCAGTAAGGCAATTTCCGTAGGCATATTGCGTGCATTAACTTCCTGCACTATGTAAAAGAGATAGCGAGATGAACGCGCCATTGAACGATGAACATAGTCTGGTCGGGCACTTAACCAACGAACCTGTTCAATTTCTAGCGGGCTATTCATTGGCTCCATCTGGAAACCATCGCGTATCCGAAGCCACAAATTATCAGATGGCGCGTAGACCTTACTGACAGACTGAGTCTTGAGATTTACGCGGGTGGCTTTTCTGGCTCCTTTAGTAGGTGTATCGGATGACCAATCTCCCGTACTGGCGCAACCCGATAGCAAAGCTATTGTTGCAATAGCAACACAAAACAAACGCATTAAAACTGGTCTTTCCAGGCACGAATTACTGCAAGCACATGAGCAGAATCAGGGAGCGTCGCTTGTCCTGACTTAGCTTTTGCAGATTGGATCACTTCAGCTTGATCACACCTCATAAAAGGATTGACTTGAAGCTCCTGGCCGATTGTTGTCGGTAACGTGGGCAGATCTTTATCTCTAAGCTCTCTTGCGCGCTCTGACCATGAAATGAGATTCACATTGTTCGGCTCTACTGCGAGAGCAAACCGAATGTTAGATAAGGTGTATTCATGGGTGCAATACACCAAAGTACTTTTTGGCAGACTCTTGAATTTATCTAGCGAATGAGACATCTGGGTTGGCGTACCTTCAAACAATCGGCCGCAGCCCGAGGCAAACAAAGTGTCACCACAAAACAGCATTGGCTCGACGACATTCGCTTGCATATTTGCAAAATAGGCTATGTGACTCAGTGTATGACCTGGAACTTCAAGACCTTTGAGGGTGATTCTAGGTGCAGAGATTTCAACTACGTCACCCTCTTTAACTAGCTGAGTTCGGCCGGGAATATTGTCACCACAGGGGCCGTAAACAGGGATATCAGCACCCAACTCATCTAACAGCTTCAAAATACCGCCAACATGATCCGCATGATGGTGGGTAATCAGAATCCCTTTTAAATGGAGCTTTGAGTCAGCTAGGTACTTTAAAACCGGATTGGCATCGCCTGGATCCACCACCAAGGCAGAGTTTCTATCATGGATACACCAGATATAGTTATCATCAAACGCCGGAATTGGCCAAACTTGCAATAAAGTATTCATAAAGGCGATGATACCAACCCCACCCATTCCTCTGCAGAGCAGTGCACCTCCTTGGAGTTTCTGGGAAAAATGGCTCCAATCCCCGCCTGGACGCTATGTATTAGGCTGGGAGCAGCAATGCCTAGATCAGATAGTGGCTGACGTTTTCGGGTTTCATGCGGTGCAAATTGGACTCCCGCAATTAAATGGTTTACGTGAAAACCGCATGCCCATGCATGCCCTACTCACTCACTCTAATGACAATCGTGAATTAATCAAGCAATTTAATTGGCATCCGATTGAAGGCAGCTCTTCAGAGATGCCATTTGCCAATGAGAGCATTGATCTAATTGTGATGCCTCATGTGTTGGAATTTGCTGCCGACCCTCGCCAGATTTTGCGAGAAGTCGATCGTGTGTTGCGACCCGAAGGTCGAATTGTGATTTCTGGATTCAATCCCGCAAGCTTGTGGGGTGCAAAACAATATCTCAGTCGCCTTATTGGTAACTCGTACCTGCCAAGAGACGGTCAATTTATTAGCCTAATCAGAGTTAAAGACTGGTTACAACTCCTTAATTACTCGTTAGATCGTGGTCACTTTGGTTGCTACAAACTTCCATTACAAAGCGAATCAGCTATGGGACGCATGGACTTTCTGGAGCCTATGGGAAACCGTTGGTGGCCAATATTTGGTGCTGTATTCATTGTCTCTGCTATTAAACGACATCAGGGCTTGAGGTTGATTGGACAAGTTCAAAAAACTCGAATCCCAAGTCTGACGCAATTAAGTCCAGCGGCTGAACGCAATAAACTAACGGCAATTCACAACTCCAGCACTGATCAATACTAATGAGCAACAAACCTCACATCATTATCTATACCGACGGAGCTTGCAAAGGCAATCCAGGGCCCGGAGGTTGGGGTGCGGTACTCAAGTCAGGCGAGCATGAGAAGCATCTGCATGGCGGCGAAAAGCTCACCACGAATAATCGAATGGAAATCAGTGCAGTGATTTTTGCTCTGCGTGCTCTGAAGCAAAGAAGTTCCGTTGAACTTTGGACTGACTCCCAATATGTGCAGAAAGGGGTTACGGAGTGGCTAGAGAATTGGAAAATACGAGGCTGGAAAACGGCAAGCAAGGACCCCGTTAAAAATGCCGATTTATGGCAAGAATTAGATGCCCTCCTTCCAGATCATGAAATTTCTTGGCATTGGGTACGGGGCCACAACGGTCACCCAGGGAACGAGCTGGCGGACCGACTAGCAAATAAAGGCGTCGAGGAGTACCTGCCTTAGCAGAAAACCCACTTTTAGGGGCGTTTTTCGCACTCTTGTGAGAGAATGGACGAGCTTTAAAGTACCCCAAATGGGTGTTTAATCCATATAAAACAAAGAAATATGAGACTGTGTCAAAAATTGAATCTACCCTGGATCGTTTGCTTGCCAAATTAGTTGGTCTGAGAGGCTCCGCAAAAGCTCGTTTATGTGCCCTTTGGACCAAAGCAAGTCCACATGCGAGCAAACTAAAAAAGCTGGATTTGCAGACAATTAAGACCTTTGCAATACAGTACAAATGGCGCATTCTATTGGTGCTGATTGTTTTATACGCTGGCTCCAAAGCATTTGACTATTTTTTTCCCGCTGCCGATAAAGCCGGAGGCCCAGTTACCGTAACAACAATTGTTGTCGAGAAAAAAGATATTCCCCTCATTATCGAAGCTACTGGAACAATCGTATCTAACAGCATCGTCGATATTCGTCCGATGGTCACTAATACAGTTGCCAAAGTAAATGTCAAAGACGGTCAAGAAGTAAAAGCTGGAGATTTACTATTTACTTTGGATGATCGCAACGACAAGGCAAATTACGAAAAACTCAAAGCACTAGCTGACGATGCTCAGAAGCAGTATCTGCGAGCCAAAGAGCTAGTGGCAAAGAACTTTATCTCCAAGGCAGGCCTTGAGACCTCTTTTGCTAATGCGAAGTCAGCAGAGGCTGCAGCTAAGGCAGCTGAAGTCCAGCTATCCTTTGATTACATTAAATCCATGGTCGCGCTGGCATAGTCAATGTATTCCCGGGCTCTTTAGTTCAGGCAAGCAACGTAGTAACTACTGCGACTAGCTCAACGGCAACATCGAGCGTTGGCGCCATGGTTACCATTACTCAACTAAATCCAATCAACGTTCAGTTTGTTATTCCTGAAAAAGATATTCCAACCATTCTGGAAAATCAGCTCGATGGTGAACCGCTTAAAGTAAAAGTTACCGTAGGCGATAACAGCAAGAAAACGTATGAAGGCACTGTGCTTGTCGTTGACAACCAAGTTGACCCCTCTATTGCAGCAGTTCGAGTGAAAGCACAAATCCCCAATGAAGGCATGACATTGCTACCTGGTCAGTTTGCCCGTGTTCCCCTTGTAGCAAGCGATCTTAAGGATGCCCTTTCTGTGCCATCACAAGCTGTAGTGATTAATCCTCGTGGCAAATTTGTTTTTACTCTGGATAAAGACGGCAAAGCCAGCATGATCCCAATTAAAGTTATTTACGAATACCAGGGATCTTCTGTTATCACCGGAATTCAGGCTGGTGATAAGGTGGTTGTTGAAGGTAAGCAGAATTTACGTCCTGGTGGTAAAACACGAGAATCAAAGAGTGCGCCTGCAACATCAACTCAGCCCGCTCCCACATCTCCAGCAGATAAAAAATGACCCTATCTGAGTTATGTATTTGCCGCCCCGTAATGACGGTGTTGCTTTCTATTGCAACCGTCATCGCTGGAACTGTCGCCTATCTCAAAATTCCTGTAGCAGCCCTTCCGAGCTTTAACTCCCCCATCATCTCGGTTAGCGCATCTCTTCCAGGTGCATCACCCGAGAATATGGCCTCATCCGTTGCTCTACCTTTAGAAAAAGAATTTTCAACGATTGACGGTATTTCCGTTATTAGCTCCACCAACTTTTTGGGTAGCACAAGTATTACCCTGGAATTTAATAATGATCGGGATATTGATAAAGCCGCTGTAGACGTTCAGGCAGCACTTTTACGCGCACAAAAGCGCCTGCCGATCGAGATGACAATTCCGCCGTCATATCGAAAGGTAAACCCTGCTGATACCCCTGTTCTGATTGTTCGCATGAGTTCCCCATCGGTCAATCTTTCCGACCTGAATGCTTATGCAGAAAATTTGCTATCACCAAATATTTCTACCATCAGCGGAGTTGCTCAAGTTTTAGTTTATGGCGCAAAACGCTACGCAGTCCGAGTACGCATTCATCCAGATTCTTTAGCGAATCGTAATCTCACGATGGATGATGTTGCAGTTGCAATTAATAAAGCCAACTCTAATAGCCCTGTAAGTGTTTTGGATGGTCCTCGTCAAGCGATCACCATTTATGCGAATCCACAACTAGTTAAGCCAGAAGAGTTTGCCAATCTCATCGTTAGTCAAAAAAATGGTTTGCCCATATACCTAAAGGATGTCGCAGAGGTAGTGGAGAGCTATGAGGATGTCAAAACCCTTGCGTCAGCAAATGGGGAG
>JBGAIU010000006.1:0-90848 GCA_044225315.1 Polynucleobacter sp. | reverse complement strand
ATACTGCGACAGCCCAGCGCAAACACAGTCGAGGTAGTCAAGTCTGTGAAACAACTGCTCCCACAGTTGCAAAAACAAATGCCCGAGTCAATCAAGTTGCAATTTGTAAATGACAGATCTCTTTTGATTATTGAGGCTATTCATGACGTTAACTACACGCTGGCATTAACTGTCTTACTGGTGGTACTTGTTATCTTCCTATTCCTGAAACATATTTCTGCAACAGTCATTCCGTCGATTAGCTTGCTAATCTCTCTGATTGGCGCATTCTTCTTGCTGTATTTTTTGGGCTACAGCTTAGATAACATTTCCCTATTAGGCATTACGCTGGCAGTGGGCTTGGTAGTCGACGATGCGATTGTGGTTCTTGAGAACATCATGCGCTATGTCGAAGAAGGAATGGATCCCTTAAAAGCTTCTCTAAAAGGGAGTAAAGAAGTTGGATTCACCATTATTTCCATCTCAATCTCTTTGGTAGCGGTATTTATTCCCCTATTCTTTATGGCCGGCCCTATCGGCCTTCTATTTAGAGAATTCGCAGTAGTGGTGTCACTATCAATTTTGGTGTCAGCGGTAGTTTCATTAACTGTGGTACCTATGCTTTGCAGCCGATTCTTACCTAAACCAGGTGAGCATCCCAAAGAATACGAAATCAATAAGAAATTTGATCGCTTATTTGATTGGATGCTAAAGACGTATATTTATTATTTGGATCTTGCATTGGCGAACCGCAAAAAGGTTCTATGGGGCGCAGCCTCAACTTTTGTAATTACAGTAGTTCTGTTTATCAACAGTCCAAAGGGCTTTTTCCCTGAAGAAGATATTGGTCAAATTCAGGCTACGACTGAAGCCTCCGAAGATATTTCATTTAGAGCTATGCTCGCATTACAAGATCAGGCGGCAGAACTAGTAAGCAACGATCCCAATGTTGCTAGCTCTATTTCCGTAGTTGTGGGTGGCGCCAGCTCCGGGACTAATACTGGTCGAATCTTCATCATCCTGAAGGACAAGGCAGATCGCCAAAAAATGTCCAAGGTAATGGAGGGATTAAGGGCTAAATTTAAAGAGATTCCAGGATTGCAGGTTTATATGCGTCCCGTTCAAAATTTACAACTTGGTGGAAAAAGCAGTAAATCTCGCTATCAATTTATTTTGCAAAGCGTTGGGTTTGATGGCGTTAATGAATGGGCAGATAAGCTCATGCAAAAAATGCGTGCAGATCCGATATTCAGGGACGTTACCAGCGATTCTCAGCTTAAAGGTTTGAATGTCAAAATTGATATCAATCGAGAAAAAGCTGCTAGCGCTGGTGTATCCATTGCAGATATCCGAACAGCTTTGTATACAGCCTATGGTGAAAAGCAAGTTTCCACCATCTATACGCCTGTTAATACTTACTATGTGATTCTTGAAGCGTCAGAGGATGATCGTCAATTTGAGACCGACCTGAATAAGATTTTTGTACGTGGTCGCGCTACTGATAAGCTAATCCCTCTATCAAGTCTTGCAACCTTTAATCGCACCATTGGACCAACAGCAGTAAACCACCAAGGCCAAATTCCTGCGGTAACACTTTCATTTAATTTGGCACCAGATGTGTTTTTGGGTGATGCGACTAAAAAGATTGAAGAATATACAAAACAAATTGATCTACCCCCGTCCATCATTACCAGCTATGGAGGCGATGCAGCTGTATTTAAGAGCAATCAATCTGGTCAGTTAATTTTGATCTTTGCAGCCTTGGGCGTAATCTATATCTTGCTAGGCGTGCTGTATGAGAGCTACATTCATCCATTAACCATTTTGGCTGGATTGCCATCTGCAGCAATTGGAGCAATAGTCTCCTTAAGACTGTTTGGTTTTGAGTTAACCATCGTTGCATCGATTGGCATCCTGCTTTTGATTGGTATCGTGAAAAAGAATGCGATCTTGATGATTGACTTTGCACTAGATGCGTAACGAAATCAGAATATGACTCCAGAGAAGGCTATTAGAGAAGCATGTATTTTGCGTTTCAGACCGATCATGATGACAACATTTGCCGCTCTGATGGGCGCCCTGCCTATTGCATTAGGAATTGGCGCTGGAGCTGAATTACGACAACCGCTGGGTATCAGTGTTGCGGGCGGCTTGATTTTTTCCCAGTTCGTCACGCTGATCATCACTCCGGTGATTTATCTTTATCTCGATAAGTATGCTGGCAATGGTCCGATGGATATACCGGCTTCTGTGCTTGAAGGAACCTAATGCGTCAAGTTATTCTAGATACCGAAACAACAGGATTGAGTCACGCAACTGGTGATCGCATTATTGAAATCGGTTGTGTTGAGGTCATTGATCGCAGACTTACAGATAGAACCTTCCATTACTACATCAATCCAGAGCGTGATATTGATGCTGGAGCTTTTGCTGTCCACGGGCTTTCAAGAGAATTTCTTTCTGACAAACCTTTGTTTGCCAATATCGTCGAAGAACTAATCGAGTTTGTGGATGGCGCTGAGATTGTTATTCATAACGCTGCCTTCGACTTGGGCTTCTTGGATAATGAATTCGCCCTCTTGAAGCGCCCACCATTTCGCGGATTAGCCTCAAAGATTACCGATACCTTGCTTGATGCTCGTCAGATGTTCCCGGGTAAGAGAAACTCTTTGGATGCCCTTTGCGATCGTTTCTCCATCAGTAATGAGCATCGCACTCTTCACGGCGCGTTATTAGACGCCCAGTTATTGGCGGAAGTGTATATCGCCATGACAAGAGGTCAAGAAGATCTCTCTATTGATCTGATTGACTACACAGTTAATGACGAAGAAGCAGAATCAACATCAAAGACCTTACCAACTCAACTCAAAATCATTGCGGCAAGTGCGGATGAGATTGAGCAACATGAAAAGATTTTGGGCGAAATTGCTAAATCAAGCAAAAAGGACCCTGTTTGGAGCCCTGCGAGTCATGTTAGCTAGACTTTGTAAGTCCTAAAAAAATCCGCTCGAGGTCTTGAACGTACTGCTTCGAATCAAATAGCGGTGCCGTAAAGCGATTAGCCTCAAGTTTATTGCGAATAGCACTAAGCTCATCTGGTTTTGTTGCAAGCTCCAAGGCTTTTTCAAAGTACTGGTCATTTGATTGAACAATCAACTCTGGCACACCCGCAGCGTTTAACTGACTAGACGCAACTCTTCCAGCAAAAGTATTGCCTAGCACTGTTAGCACCGGTACACCAGCCCATAAGGCGTCAGCAGCAGTTGCGTGGGCATTGTAATGAGGGGTGTCTAAAAATAAATCGGCAAGACGCAGTCGACTTAAATGATCTTTTCTTTCGGGTGCAAATTTAGCAAATGCCAATCTATCAGGATCAACACCTCTCGCTTTTGCTTCCGCTCTAAGATTGTGAATTACCTTATCAGACGCTTTAGACAGCCACAAAACACTCTCAGGCACGGCTTTCAATAAACGCATCCAGATATTGAAAATTTCTGGATTTATCTTATAGGGATTATTGAAGCATGAAAATACAAAGCCTGACTCTGGCAGTCCTTGACTTTCTTTAGTAGGCAACGTACCGAATGTGTCAGGATGAATGCTGGTGTCTAGCGGAAAGAAAGAGTGCGGTAAACGCAGTATTTTTTCAGTGAAATAGGTCTCATGATCTGGAGATATTGCAATGGCATCGGCAATCAACCCGTCATAGAAATCCGATCCCGATGTTCCAGCATAGCCTAGGTAATTTAACTGCACAGGCGCGACTTTTCGGGAAAATAATCCCGTTCTTGCGCCTGAAGTATGACCATTTAGATCAATGGCGATATCAATGTTTTGCTGCAAGATCAAATTTCGGGCATCAACATCATTTAAGCCAAACAGATCAAAGGAAGAATCAAACTGCTCCAATAGGGATTTCTCAACCTCATCCCCTGATTTACTATTAAGAAAAAAACCTAATACCTCAAACTTGGAACGATCGTGATGCTGAATGAGGTTCTGCATCAAAATGCCAACTGGATGATTTTTAAAGTCTGAAGAAAAATAACCAATCTTAATTTTTTGCTTAGTTTCATCAGCATTATTTAAGGGTTCATTGAATGATGAATGTTTTGGATAACGATCAGCAATAAATATTTGGGCGCACCGTTTCTGCAAATCAAGGTCTGCAGGGGTTTGTAACAATACAAACGGATGCGATGATGGTGTGTTGGCAACCACTAAATCAAGCATACTCTTAACAGAAGGCTCTTGGTCATCCCATATACATAAAGTCAACTTAGCAGACAACAATTGCCCCATTAGGTAAGGATGTAAGGGCTTGAGCGAATATGCCTTTTGGTAGCTTTCATACGCCTCTTCGCCTATTTTGAGTTCAAGCAATGCATTTCCATGATTCGACCAAGCTTCACCGTAATTTGGGTTTAACGATAAAGCGCGCTCATGTGCTGAAGCCGCCTCTGCAAAACGCCCAAGACTAAATAATGCATTGCCATAATTAGTCCATGCTTCTGGGTAATTTGGATTTAACTCTAAAGATTTCTCATAAGAAACCAAGGCTTCTGCGTTAAAGCTTAATTCAGCCAATAAATTACCGCGATTAGACCAAACTAGAAAATAATCTGGCTGTAACTCGATTGCGCGATCATATAAAGCAAAGGCCCTATCAAAATCCTTTGCCTTAGCAAATGATGTGCCCATATCAGTCAAAAGCTGAGCGTTATTAGGAACCAGGCGATTCAGCTTTTCATATGTTTTTGCCGCTTCCGCAAAAAGATTGGAACCATGTTGTGCCTTAGCAAGATTACTTAACAGCTCTGGATTCTTGGAATCAAGTGCCGCAGCCTTAGTAAATGGCTCAACTGACTCAGCTACGCGGCCTTGCATTGCCATACAAAGACCCTGCACCTGTAAGGCAACATGATCTTTAGGATTAATGCGCAAGATGGAGCGAGCTAAGCGCTCCGCAGACTCAAGGCGCTGCCCCTGAAACTCCTGCAACATCTGCTGAAGTAAGGGAGCGTATGGCTGTGCCATGCCTATTAAGTAAATCTATTAAATTGCTGCTGCAATAGCCTTGCCAAGATCATCTGTTTTTGCAGTGCCGCCAAGATCTGGTGTTAAAGGAGCATGCGCAGGCCCAGCCGCTAATACTTTTTCAATAGCGGAGAAAATCGCGTTGCCGGCTTCCGGATATCCTAAGTGGTCCAGCATCATCGCCCCACTCCAAATTTGTCCAATCGGATTTGCAATCATCTTGCCGTAAATATCTGGAGCCGATCCATGAACCGGCTCAAAGAGTGATGGGAATTTACCTTCGGGATTAATGCTTCCAGATGGAGCCACAGCGATGGTGCCCGTGCATGCAGGTCCCAAGTCTGAGAGGATATCGCCAAATAGATTGCTTGCAACAACCACATCAAAACGATCTGGGTTCATGACGAAATGCGCTGCTAAGATGTCAATATGGTATTTGTCAGTTCTGACGTCACCAAATTTCTTGGACATGGCTTCAACGCGCTCATCCCAATATGGCATCGTAATTGCAATGCCATTAGACTTTGTGGCTGATGTTAAGTGTTTCTTCGGACGACTCTGCGCAAGATCGAATGCGAACTGCAAAATGCGATCTACGCCCTGTCTTGTGAAAATCGATTCTTGGATTACAAATTCACGATCAGTGTCTGGGAACATTTTTCCACCAACACTGGAATATTCACCCTCAGTGTTTTCACGCACAACGAAGAAATCAATGTCACCTGGCTTACGATTTGCTAATGGGCAAGGAACACCTGGCAATAAGCGTACTGGACGCAAATTGACGTATTGATCAAATCCGCGTCGGAATTGAATCAAGCTGCCCCACAAAGAAACGTGGTCAGGCAATATGTTTGGCATACCAACAGCGCCAAAGAAAATTGCGTCGTACTTCATTAAAGTATCGAACCAATTATCCGGCAACATTTTGCCGTGCTTGAGATAGTAATCGCAGCTTGCAAAATCAAAATGGTCGAACTGCATACCAATGCTGTACTTGCGATTAGCGGCCTCTAGAGCACGCACGCCCTCAGGCACAACTTCCTTGCCAATACCGTCGCCTGGAATTACAGCGATTTTAGGATTTTTGAATATTTTCTTTGCATTCATGGGGTGTGTAGTCTCAAATAGTGTTTTTTTGTGGATTAAAGGCTCAATTTTAGCTTTTTTAACGGCTAGCTAATCGCGCGGCGAATCTCGTCAGGAGACTTCTTCCCACCCTTACCAAGGCTCTCAGAATCATATTCAGTGGTGTTTTCAATGGTTTCAGGGATATCTTCTTGCATGCGGATATTGTCTTTTGGGCAGATTGGGGCGCCATAACTAGCCCATTTTTTTAACAGAGTCACTTCATAACCACACTGCCCACACTTAGCCTTACTTCTACTCGCATTGCTAGGTCTGGGTGGTGGAAACACAATTGCATGATGTGGATAGGGTCCAAGCTCCTGGCTGATCATCATCAGCTTTACGGTGAGCTCTTCGGTGGCATGCGCCATCCGAGCTGGACCTTCTAAACCAACAGTTTGAGCAATCCCCTTGAAATCCTCTCCATGACCACTAAAACAATCATCTACCGCATGGCATAACTCATGCACCAAAGTATCCAGCAACTGAACTGGGTCATCGAGCTTGGGTGAGATAAAAATCTCATTCACACCGCCACCAGATCGCTCACGAGGCCAACACTGACCCAAGGTTGTCCTTGGGCTGCTTGACGCCGGAAATCCACATGACACTCTTACGGGAGGAATGGCATAGCCTGCTTTTGAAAATATGGGTTCTAAGTGCTTAACGGCATCTTCCAGCCAAGCCTTACGTACAGAATGTTGCTTCATTTATCGCGATAGTAAAAGTTCATGGGGGGGGGTTCAGATCATACGCTATTGCTCCCCTCTCAATAACAGGACTAACTCAAAAAAAGCTCTAATCTAATGTGATATTTGCAGATTTAATTACCTTGTTCCAGTAAGGCAACTCTTTTTTCACAAGCGCCTCAGTGGCTACGGGATTTTGATATCGCAACTCAACACCTGCCGCATCAGCTCGCTCTTTCACTTCAGGCAAAGCAAGACTCTTTTTAACTGATTCAGTCAGCTTAGCAACAATAGGCGCTGGAGTGCCTGCAGGTGCGAATAACCCAACCCACGATTCCAGCTGAAAGGTTGGGAGACCTGCTTCAGCAGTGGTAGGGACATTAGGCATACCAGGATGACGATTTTTACCAGTCACAGCCAAACCTTTTAACTTGCCACTTTGAATGTGTTGCATTAATGAAGGAGGAGTCGAGATAAAGACTTGTACTTGTCCAGCTAAAACATCCTGAATTGCAGGACCAGAACCTTTGTATGGAACGTGAACCATATCGATGCCTGTAGTCTGCTTAAACATCTCAGTGCCAATATGGGAAACGGAACCATTTCCTTGGGAGGCGTAATTCAATTTGCCCGGATTGGCTTTTGCATAAGCAATAAATTCTTTGAGGTTGTTCACAGGAACGGATGGATGAACCGCTATCACATTGGTTGATACAGTTAGCAATGCAATCGGGGAGTAATCCTTAATTGGATCCCATGGCAATTTATCCATTAACGAAGGATTGCCAACGTGATACCCCGAATATGAAATCAATAAGGTATATCCATCAGGCTTTGCTTTAGCCACATACTGGTAGGCCGTATTCCCGCTAGCCCCAGGCTTGTTATCTACCACGACTGGCTGACCTATCACGCGTGTTAGCGGCTCACTCAATAATCGAGCAGAAGTATCAACCAAACCTCCAGGTGGGTTTGGAACAACTAAAACGATCGGTCGATCTGGATAAGACTGGGCAAAAGCGACATTCATCATTGCCATCAGACCCAAAATTATGGACTTTGTAGTTATAGAAAATGTTCTCATTTAATCTCCACGGAAATTCATTGAATAGCCTATTGAGTTACTTAGCGTTGTCCCACTTTCACATCACCAAAAACAGACTACGCCTCACGAGGCAAGCAACGCCAGTAACGTTCATTCGCTTTTACTGTAGCACCGAGAGCAGCAGCAGCTTCCCAACCCCAACGAGGCTTGTATAAAAATGCGCGAGCTAGAGCGATTAAATCGGCATCACCAGCTTGCAAAATAGCTTCGGCTTGTTGTGGTTCAGTAATTAATCCAACTGTCATGGTTGGCAAACCAGAATGGTCTTTGACAATCTTGGCAAATGGAACTTGATAATTTGGGCCTATAGCAATTTTTTGTTTAGGTGAAATACCGCCAGAGGAAATGTGCACAAAATCACAACCTAATGGTTTCAGGCGCCTAGCAAATTCCGCTGTTTCTTCAGGTGTCCAGCCCCCCTCAATCCAGTCGCTCGCAGAAATGCGGATGCCTAAAACACCTGCGTATGCCTTACGGACTGCGCTAAATAATTTCAAGGGAAAACGAATGCGGTTTTCAAAAGAACCGCCATAAGCATCGGTACGTTGATTAGCAATCGGTGATAAAAATTGATGCAATAAGTATCCATGTGCGCCATGCAATTCAATTCCGTCCAAGCCAATACGGTCAGCACGTTGAGCTGCAACAACAAAGGCATCAATCAGCGCACTAAGCTCCTGAGTAGATAGCTCGTGCGGCATTCGCTCGCCATCAAGCTGAGGAATACCAGACGGCGCTAATGTTTCCCAACCGCCTTGATCAATTGCTAAAAGTTGCCCGCCATCCCAAGGGGTTGCGCTAGACGCTTTGCGCCCTGCATGAGCTAACTGAATGAAAACAGGTGTAACTGGCGCCAATTTTCTGGCGCGACTTAGTTTATCCTTTAATGCAGCTTCGGTCCTGTCATCCCACAGACCGAGACATGCAGGTGTAATACGTCCCTCAGGAGTCACGCCGGTAGCCTCAATAATGAATAACCCCGCACCACTATTAAGCAAATTCCCCCAATGCATGAGGTGCCAGTCAGTGGCTTCTCCATTTAGAGCTGAGTATTGGCACATTGGCGCCACCACAATGCGATTAGCAAGGGTAAGTGGGCCGCGTGGCGATCCAAGAGTGTAATTTGAGAAAAGAAGGCTCATGGCTAGCTAATAGTCTAAAAATGGGGTGAAAATACGAAATTTATCGTAAAGCGATAAAATAGCTACAAGAAGAATAAACGAGACAGAGAAGTCCTGCAGACCGCGTGTTTGAACGGCTTTTTACCCAAAAAACCCACTTAATTACCACAAATGACTATGAATGCACCGCAAGCCTTTGAATCAAAAGAAGATATTGGCCACTATGTAGGCGGCTCAGTTGTTAATCCCAAAGACGGACGTTTTGCAGACGTCTATAACCCCGCTAAAGGGGCTGTTGCACGCAGAGTCGCCTTAGCTAGCCGCAAGGAAGTTGATGCCGCGGTGGCGGTTGCCCAAAAGGCATTTGAAAGCTGGAGTCAAACAAGCCCACTGAGACGAGCGCGCATTCTTTTCAAGTACCTCGAATTACTCAATGCCAATCGCGATGAATTGGCTGCAATCATTACCGCTGAACATGGCAAGGTATTTACCGATGCTCAGGGAGAAGTGACTCGCGGTATCGAAATTCTGGAATTCGCTACAGGCATTCCTGAGCTGCTCAAGGGTGACTACACCGAGCAGGTTTCGACTGATATCGATAACTGGGTAATGCGCCAACCCTTAGGCGTTGTTGCCGGTATTACTCCATTTAACTTCCCTGTCATGGTTCCCATGTGGATGTTCCCAATGGCTATTGCCTGCGGTAATACCTTTATCCTCAAACCTAGCCCAACAGATCCATCCGCATCGCTCTTCATGGCTAAGTTACTTAAAAAAGCCGGCCTACCTGATGGCGTATTCAACGTGGTTCAGGGCGACAAAGAAGCAGTTGATGCTTTGATTGAGAATCCAGACGTGAAGGCAATTAGCTTTGTTGGTTCCACCCCAATTGCAAACTATATCTATGAGCGTTGCGCACACTTTGGTAAACGTTCCCAAGCACTTGGTGGCGCCAAGAACCATATGGTCATCATGCCGGATGCGGATATTGATAAAGCGATTGATGCATTGGTTGGTGCCGCTTACGGATCTGCAGGCGAGCGTTGCATGGCGATTTCAGTTGCTGTTTTAGTAGGCGATGTAGCAGAAAAGATCATGCCTAAATTGATTGAGCGTACTAAAACCCTCAAGGTCAAAAATGGCATGGAGCTTGATGCGGAGATGGGCCCTATCGTCACTAAGGCGGCTCTTGAGCGCATTACCGGATATATTGAAAGTGGCGTAGCTTCTGGCGCAAAACTATTAGTGGATGGTCGTGGCTTTAAAGTTCCCGGCAATGAAAACGGCTTCTTCTTGGGTGGCACCTTGTTTGACAATGTCACTCCAGATATGAAGATCTATCTCGAAGAAATCTTTGGACCAGTTCTCTCCTGCTTACGTGTAGCGAACTTTACTGAGGCCTTAAATTTAGTTAATTCTTGCGAATTTGGTAACGGTGTCGCTTGCTTTACTAGTGACGGCAACATTGCACGCGAGTTTGCCCGTCGCGTTCAAGTTGGCATGGTTGGTATTAACGTGCCTATCCCAGTACCAATGGCTTGGCATGGTTTTGGTGGATGGAAGAAGTCCCTCTTTGGCGATATGCACGCATATGGCAAGGAAGGCGTTCGCTTCTACACCAAACAGAAGAGCGTAATGCAGCGCTGGCCAGAAAGCATTGCCAAAGGTGCTGAGTTTGTAATGCCTACTTCCAAATAAGCAATATTGCTTTCCGTCATTGAATCTAATGGCAATAAAAAATGGCGATCCAAAGATCGCCATTTTCTTTAGGTGTTAAAGAAATTACTGCAAAGTATTCTTAAATGCGGGAATGATTGGCACAGCCAACACTTCAATACCCTCTTCTCGCAGAGATTCCGCTTCATCTAATGTAGTTTGGCCACGAATGCTGCGCTCTGGCGCTTCTTTATAGTGAATTTTTTTAGCCTCTTCAGCAAACGCAGTACCAACATCTTCTGACTTACCCATAAGCTCACGCATGCCCTTTAGAAAAGCCGCTTGGACCTGTGCCTCGAGTTGAGAATGGTCGTTACTTGTTAGTGCAACCACTTCACCAGATCTTGCATTTGCATTTACATCCTCAGGTACGCTAACGGCTACAGCGGAAGACTTTGCAATATGCGAAGCCGATGGCATATGGGTAATTTCAGTGCTGTCACATACAGGACAGGCGAGCATACCCTTGTCTTACTGAGCGAGACAATCCTCTTCAGAGGCGAACCATCCTTCAAAACGATGATCTAGGGAACAAGCGAGGTTGTAGACTTTCATAGAGGCTAAATGAGGGCAAAAATGCCAAATTCAATACCCCTATTTTAATAGGAATTGAATTTGCCTACGAAATACCTTAAGAAAGCGGCTGAGCCTCAACTAGGCCTCTGCGATAACGGTCTAACCAGTATGCAGAAATGGTGGTTTTAACATCGGTAATCTCGCCAGACTCGATCCAACCAAGCAATTGACCCAAGGGGGCAGCAAAGACATCTAAAAATTCTTCTGCATCCAATCGACTTTTGCCAGGGACTAAATCCTCCGCTAGATAAATATCAATAAATTCCGTGGAATAAGAAATTACTGGATGTATGCGACGAATATAGCTCCACTTTTTAGCTGTATAACCCGTCTCCTCTTCTAGCTCACGTTGCGCACACAGCAAATGATTCTCACCAGCCTCTAACTTTCCCGCAGGAATCTCCATACACGCCTTAGCGATTGGGTAGCGATATTGGCGTTCCAACAAAATTCTGCCGTCATCTAAGATTGCTACAACCGCCACAGCACCAGGATGAGTTAAGTACTCGCGAAGTGCTGTCTTGCCATCAGGCAATCTAACTTGATCGCGCTTCATGTTTAAAAAGATGCCGCCATAGACATCTTCACCATTAATCCGGCCTTCCCGCAAATGCGCATCGCCGACAGGCAAATCCTCAAATGATTTTTCAGTCATATCTAATGATCTATGTAGTTAATATAGATTTCCTAATGATGCATTGTGTAATAACCAAAGCATAACAACTATCGATGACATGTCTATGTCGAAAATCTAAAAAATAAAGGCTCCCTCGGGAGCCTTGAGATTCAAGATATGGTGTGCTTATGAGCCCAATAATGTACGGCGCATTGCATCCAAGCAAATGCTCATCAAACTTGCTGGAACGATGCCAATAGCTAAGACAAGAATGGTATTCAAACTCAATATTCCTTTAGCAAACCCCGAACCAGAAACGCTGTGCTCATGAGCTGGTTCATCAAAGTACATTACCTTAACAACTCTGAGGTAGTAGAACGCTCCAATCAAAGAAGCGATTACGGCAATAATTGCCAAGAAAGTATGTTCTGCATCTACTAATGCCTCTAGAACACCCAATTTAGCTGCAAAGCCAACAGTTGGCGGAATACCTGCTAATGAGAACATCATGACCAAGCCAATGAAGGCAAACCAAGGGTGCTTCTTATTCAAGCCCTTAAGCCCTTCTAATGTTTCGCAGTCATAACCCTTGCGAGATAACACCATCAAGAGACCGAAGGTGCCCAATGTTGTTAAAACATAAGTAATCGCATAAAACATAGATGCGCTAAAGGCATGATCGTCAAATACAGACAACATACCAAGCAAGACAAAGCCCATTTGCGCGATTGCTGAATAAGCCAACATGCGCTTCACATTAGTTTGTGCGATCGCTGTCACGTTACCCGCAACTAATGAAAGAATCGCCAAGAGAACCAACATAGGCTGCCAGTCGCCCATTAATGGCAACAAGGTATTTACTAATAATCTAAATAGCAATGCAAAAGCAGCCAACTTAGGTGCTGCGGCAATCATTAACGTAACAGCTGTAGGCGCACCTTGATAAACATCAGGTACCCACATATGAAATGGCACTACACCTAACTTAAATGCGAGACCAGCTACGATAAAGACTAAGCCAAATGCCATTACCAAGTGATTAACACGTGGGTCTGCAACCGTTTTAAAAATCTCAATAAGATCCAAAGAGCCTGTTACACCATAGAGCATAGACATGCCGTATAACAAGAAACCAGAAGCAAGAGCACCCAAGATAAAGTACTTAATACCTGCCTCAACACTCTTCTCACTACTATGACGCATTGCCACCAAGGCATACATTGGCAAAGCCATTAACTCCAAACCGAGATAGAGAGTTAGTAAGTTAGCGCCAGAAATCAAAACGAACTGACCTAGCAAGGCCAATAAGACTAGAACAATAAAATCGGGACGGAATAAAGCCCGATCCGACAAATACTGTTTTGAGTAAATCAAACTTACAAACACCGCTCCGCATGAACATGCCTTGAGCAAGTTGGATAGTGAGTCAGACTGGAATAATCCATTCATTGCCACCAAGGAGACATCACTTAAACGGCCGATAAAAGCCAAAAAGAGATAAGCCAAGAGGATTAATGAGAAAAAGTAGACAAAGCCTACGCCACGTGGCGTATGAAATATATCTTGCTCTACGCCTGGTACAGACTTCACTTTTTCGCGCACATAAACGCTAGCCACCAGCAATACGCAAGTAGTAAGTAGTAGAACCAGTTCAGGCAGGACGGCGTATAGGTCGAATGCTTGCATTTGCTTTTACTCAGAGTTTGCTAACAGCAACGTGCTGTAGAAGATTAATTACGGCTGGATGAATAATGTCTGTAAATGGTTTTGGATAAACGCCCATACCAATAACGCAAATCGTTAATACAGTCATCATGAAATATTCACGAGCATTGAGATCCTTCAACTCTTCAACATGCGCATTATGAATAGCGCCAAAGAATACGCGTTTCACCATCCACAAGGAATAAGCGGCGCCTAAGATCAATGCTGTCGCGGCGAGGATACCGATCACAAAGTCATAATCCACAGCAGCCAAAATCACCATAAATTCGCCAACGAAACCTGAGGTAGCTGGCAATCCACAATTAGCCATCGCCATCAGAACAGCAAACGCAGTAAATGCTGGCATACGATGCACCACGCCACCGTAATCGGCAATTTGACGAGTATGCATGCGGTCGTAGAGAACGCCAATAGATAGGAACATTGCACCCGCCACGAAACCGTGGGAAATCATTTGCACAATGCCGCCCTCGATACCCAAAGGACTAAAGAGGAAGAAGCCGAGTGTGACAAAGCCCATGTGCGCTACTGATGAGTAGGCAACCAGCTTTTTCATGTCCTTTTGTACTAAAGCAACTGCCCCAACATAAATAACAGCAACAAGTGACAAGAAAATAACGAATGGTCCTAAGTATTGACTTGCGTCTGGTGCGATAGGCAATGAGAAACGCAAGAATCCATATGCACCCAGCTTCAACATAATTGCCGCCAAAACTACAGAACCGCCAGTTGGCGCCTCAACGTGAACGTCGGGCAACCATGTGTGCAAAGGCCACATTGGTACTTTGACAGCAAACGCCATAAAGAAAGCGGCGAACAAGAGAATCTGCTCAACAATATCAAGGCGAGCATTTTGCCAAGCCAAGATATCAAATGTATTGGTGACGTTATAGAGATACAACATCGCAACCAAGGTAAGCAAAGAGCCTAGCAAGGTATACAAGAAGAACTTAAACGCTGCATAGATACGGTTGTGACCGCCCCATACACCGATGATGATGTACATCGGAATGAGTGTTGCTTCGAAGAAGACATAAAACAGCAATGCATCTAGTGCGGCAAACACGCCAATCATCAATCCAGAAAGGATCATGAAGGATGCCATGTATTGAGATACTTTGGTATCAATCACTTCCCAAGCAGCGATCACCACAAAAATATTAATGAATGCAGTTAAAACGATGAACCAAACCGAGATGCCATCAATACCCAAGCAATAGTTAATGTCGTAACGAGGAATCCAGCTAATTTTTTCTACAAACTGCATTCCAGGATTAGCAATGTCGAAATTGATAATCAATGGCAGAGTTGCAATGAACCCAATAATTGAACCAAAGAGCGCTAACCAACGCACTCCAGCAGATGGCTTCTCAGACCCATAAAACAAAATAATGAGTCCAAAAATTATTGGGGTCCAGATGGCGTAAGAAAGAATCATAGTGGCTACTTAAATAACAAAGGCCTAGCGAACAAAAGGCAGGTAAGCGTATAAAACCCAAGCTAGCAATACCGCCAAGCCTGCAATCATTGCGAAGGCATAGTGATAAACATAACCGGATTGCAAATGGCGGATAACTCCAGCAAAGCGCCCTACTGTATGAGCACTTCCATTTACCAAGAAGCCATCAATCACCTTCTGGTCACCGCGATGCCAAAGAATTCCGCCAATCCAAATAAGACCCTTAGCAAATACTGCTTGATTCAAATCATCTAAGTAGTACTTGTTATCAAATAGTTTTTTGATTGGTGCAAATGTTTGGGCAAACTTAGCAGGCAAGCTAGGAGCCCATAAATAGCCAATGGCTGCAGTTAGAACACCTAATACAACCAACCCCAATACAGGGGAAGTGATTGCATGAATAGCCATAGCAACTGGGCCATGGAATTCTTCTGCGAGCTCTTTCATCACAGGATGACGAGCCAGATCGATAAAGATCGAATCGCCAAAGTATGTACCGAACAGAAGTGGAGTGATGGTGTAGAAACCAATAATCACAGATGGAATAGCCAACAAAATCAGTGGCAATGTAACCACCAATGGTGACTCATGAGGTTTTTCACCCGGAGCTAAACCGTGGTGAGAGTGATCATCACCCTGCTCAGCATGGTCATGATGATGGTCGTGAGAATCTGCATGACCCCAACGAGCCTTGCCATGAAAAACCCAGAAATAGAGGCGGAATGAATACAAAGCTGTAACAAATACGCTTGCCATCACCGCGAAGTATGCAAAGCCTGATCCAGGGATATGGCTAGCTGCTACCGCTTCAATAATTGAATCTTTTGAATAGAAACCTGAAAAGAAAGGTGTGCCAATTAAGGCGAGATTACCAAGCAACATCATGAGGCAAGTAATTGGCATGTATTTCCACAGGCCGCCCATTTTGCGCATATCTTGTTCATGGTGCATGCCCAAAATCACGCTACCAGCAGCAAGGAACAACAATGCTTTAAAGAATGCGTGGGTCATCAAATGGAAGATGGCCACCGGGTAAGCAGATACACCGAGTGCAACTGTCATGTAGCCTAACTGTGAAAGCGTGGAATACGCAACAACACGTTTGATGTCGTTTTGCACTATTCCTAAGAATCCCATAAACAGCGCAGTAATAGAACCAATTACCAAGATGAAGCTAAGTGCAACATCTGACAGCTCAAACAATGGCGACATACGGGACACCATAAAGATGCCGGCAGTAACCATGGTTGCCGCATGAATCAATGCAGAAATCGGCGTTGGACCTTCCATAGAGTCTGGAAGCCACACATGCAATGGAAACTGTGCAGATTTACCCATCGCGCCAATAAATAAGCAAATACATGCAACTGTTAACAGATTCCAACCAGTTCCCGGCAATGTTTGCGCAGCCAATGCGGTGTTTTGCGAAAAGATCACGTCATATTGCATGGAGCCTGTGCTCGCCAGCAATAAACCAATACCCAAAATGAATCCAAAGTCACCAACACGGTTAACTAAGAAGGCTTTCATGTTTGCAAATACTGCAGACTGACGCTCAAAATAAAAGCCAATCAATAAGTAAGAAACCACACCCACTGCTTCCCAACCGAAGAATAGTTGCAACAGGTTGTTACTCATTACCAACATGAGCATGACAAAGGTAAATAAAGAGATGTAGGAGAAGAAACGGTTGTACCCTTCTTCACCATGCATGTAACCAATCGTGTAGATGTAAACCATCAAGGAAACAAAGGTTACTACGCACATCATGGTTGCTGTCAGCGGATCAATCAAGAAGCCACTATCTAAATTGAGCTCACCTAATTGCATCCAGCGATATACCGTGCCGTTGAAATAAAAGCCATCCATCACTTGGGCCAACACATTACATGACAAGGCAAACGCAATTGCCACACCCAAAATAGTCACAAATTGGCAAGCTCCATGGCCAATTCGATTACCACCTAATTTTGTACCAAAAAAACCGGCAATCATTGAGCCAAACAGAGGCGCTAACGGAATTGCGCAGAGAACAGGAATAGTTAAGGTTAATTGCATGACTAGCCTTTTAGGTGGTCTAGATCTTCAGCATTAATCGTGTCAACCTTACGGAAGAGCACAACCAAGATTGCCAAGCCGATCGCCGCTTCAGCAGCAGCCACAGTCAAAATAAAGAATACAAATACCTGACCAGCCATATCTCCTAGGTAATGAGAGAAGGCTACAAAATTCATATTGACCGATAACAACATCAATTCAATTGCCATTAACAAGACGATGACATTCTTGCGATTCAAGAAAATACCAATCACGCTGGTGGCAAATAGGATGGCGCTAAGCACCAAGTAATGAGCTAGAGTAATCGTCATTTCTTTTCTCCTCTAGCATCCTGCTTGGCACTTATATCAGCATCCATCTTGACGATTTTCATACGGTCTGCAGCAACTACGTTTACCTGATCATGAATGTTTTGTGACTTGGAATCTTTGCGATTGCGCAAAGTAAGTGCGACAGCGGCAATGATCGCCACTAGCAAAATAACGCCAGCAACCTCAAACGCATACACATAGTCACCAAATATCAACATTCCCAAAGCCTGGGTATTACTTGCCATCGCTTCTTTGGGCATCAACTGAACTGGTGCGTTTGTACCAATAAAGCTTCTAATGATTACGATAGATAACTCAAGAACAACCACAGCACCCATCAAGAATGCAATAGGAAGGAACTTTTTAAAGTCACGACGCAAATGCTCTAAATCCAAATCCAACATCATCACAACGAAAAGGAACAGAACCATCACTGCGCCAACGTAAACCAAAATCAATGCCAAACTTAAGAACTCGGCCTTGAGCAACATCCAGATTCCAGAGGCGCAGAAAAAAGCAAGCACCAAAAATAAAGCTGCATGCACAGGATTGCGTGCGGTAATCACGCGCAAGGCGGAAATTACTAACAAGCCAGCAAAGCCGTAAAAAAATGCGGCAAATAAAGTAGATGGATCGAATGTCATATTTTCTTTTGCTCGATTCGATTAACGATAAGGCGCATCAATAGCGCGGTTAGCGGCAATATCTTTTTCATACTTATCGCCTACAGCCAAAAGCATTTCTTTAGTGAAATACAAATCACCACGCTTATCACCAAAGTATTCAAAAATATTGGTTTCAACGATAGCGTCAACTGGACAAGCCTCTTCACAGAATCCGCAGAAAATGCATTTAGTTAAATCGATGTCATAGCGTGTAGTGCGACGGGTGCCGTCATCACGCCCAGCAGTCTCAATCGTAATTGCATAAGCTGGGCAAACTGCCTCACAGAGTTTGCAACCAATGCAACGCTCTTCACCATTTTCATAGCGGCGCAAAGCGTGTAGACCACGGAAGCGATTCGACAATGGAGTCTTTTCGTCTGGGTATTGAACAGTAATTTTTGGTTTAAAGAGATAACGACCGGTAATGGACATGCCAGTCAGGATGTCTTTCAACATCAAGCTATCGAGGAATTGGGAAATTTTCTTAAACATGATTGATCAACTTATTTCCAAATATTCCATGGGGAAACAACCCATGCGCCGATAACCACTACCCAGAACACTGAGATAGGAATGAAGATCTTCCAGCCCAAACGCATAATTTGGTCATAGCGATAGCGCGGCAATGTAGCGCGCAACCAGATAACACAAGACAGCAAGAAGAAGGTTTTGCCAAACAGCCAGAAGAATCCTGGAATATCACGCAGAATGGGCAAATCAACGATTGGCAACCAACCGCCTAAGAACATGATTGATGCAACAGCGGCAATCAAAATCATATTGGCATATTCAGCCAAGAAGAACATCGCAAACGACATACCAGAGTACTCAACCATGTGGCCAGCAACAATCTCTGACTCACCCTCAACAACGTCAAATGGGTGACGGTTGGTTTCAGCCACACCAGAGATGAAATAGATCAAGAACATCGGCAACAATGGCAACCAATTCCATGACAGGAAATTGAGCCCCATATGTGCAAAATAACCATGCTCTTGAGACTCAACAATGGCGCTTAAATTTAAAGAGCCTGATGTCAGCAATACAGTCACTAATGCAAAGCCCATAGCAATTTCATAAGAAATCATTTGCGCTGATGCGCGCATTGCGCCAAGGAATGGGTACTTAGAGTTTGAAGACCAACCAGCGAGAATGACGCCATAGACACCAATGGAGGAAATGGCCATGATGTAAAGCAGTCCAGCATTAACGTCAGCCAACATCATTTTTGCCTGAAATGGAATGACCGCCCAAGCCGCAAATGCTGGCGCAATCACCATAACCGGTGCGATGAAATATAAAACTTTGCTTGCTTGAGTAGGAGAAATAATCTCCTTCATTAATAGCTTTAATGCATCAGCGATTGGCTGCAGTAATCCCAAAGGACCAACGCGATTTGGTCCAAGACGAATGTGCATCCAACCAATTAATTTACGTTCCCACAAAGTTAGATAAGCAACACATCCAAACATTGGAAGAACGATAATTACGATGCGAACCAAAGCCCAAACCAATGGCCATAATGAACCAAAAATAGCTTCGCCTTGGGTGGTAACGAGGTCTAAGAAATTTTCCATCTCGTTCCTTATGCCTTAGTTACGGCTACAGGACCAAACATAGATCCCAACTTGGAGCTAGCAGCAGCGCCTGCTGAAACTCGAACGGTATTTGCGGCTAAATTTGCCTCAAGTGTTGCTGGCATGTCCACAGACGCACTTCCTTGCGTCACACGCACAGCATCACCCTCTTTTAAGCCTAATTCAGCAAATAACTTCTGACCTAAGCCAGCTTGATTGCCGCGCTTAGCATCTTTGGTTAACTGCAAAGCTGAAGCACGACGAACAATTAAGTCGCCAGCATAGATGTTGACATCAGCCAAGCGCTCTAATCCAGAGGTTTGTGCGCCCGCAGAAATTGAATTGCTAGAACTTTGATTATTCAAACGAGTGCAATAGTTATCACCCAATGCCTCACCCAAAACTTCTTCAGGTAAGTTATAGAGGAAACCATCAAGATTCAACAAGCCGCCAAGCACTCGCAATACTTTCCAAGCAGGTCGTGAATCACCAAGTGGTTTTACAGAAGGCTGAACTGTTTGCGCTCTACCTTCAGCATTAATAAAGGTAGAAACCGTTTCAGTAAATGGTGTAATTGGCAAAATAACATCCGCTACTTCTAATAAGTCTGCAGATTTGAATGGGCTCAATGCAATAACAGTGTTTGCCTTTGCTAACGCAGCACGAGCCTGCAGTGGATTTGGCAAATCAGCATCTGGCTCGATATTCATTAACAATACTGCGCGACGCTCACCTGACAGTACAGACTCAACTCCAGCACCATTTGCATTTACTAATGAAGCGCCAACTGCATTGCCGCCCTCTGGCAAGAATCCTAAAGTAGCACCAGTCTGCGCAGCTATAAATTGTGCAAACACATGCAAATCAGATGATTGTGGATGTGCTGTTGCAGTAAAGCCAAGCAATACAGCAGTATTTGTACCAGACAACAAGCTGTCAGCAATTTTTTGCGCTGCTGGTGAAATAGCCACTGAAGGTGTTCCAGCGGGAATTGAAGCAGACTTCGCTTTTGCTACGGCTTGAGCTACCTCTGCCAATGCATTCAACCAAGAGCTTGGAGCAACAGCAACAGCATTTGCTGGAATTAACCAATCGTCACCACCTGCATCGATACGTGAAACCTGCAATCCACGTTTAGCAGAAGTACGAAGACGCGCAGCAATAATTGGTTGATCTTTACGTAAGAAACTACCGATGATTAGCGCACGATCCAACTCGCTTAACTTTGCAACAGGCATACCCAACCATGGAGCTGATGCAGCGCCAGTAATGTTGGTTTGACGTAAACGAGCCTCAACTTGATTTGAACCCAAGCCACGAACAATCTTTTGTAAAAGATGTAATTCTTCCGTGCTTGAAATTGGATGCGCCAAGGCACCAATTGATTGCGCACCGCTTTCCGAAGAGATTGTCTTTAAAGAATGTGCGACATAATCCAGCGCGGATTGCCAATCAGTCTCTAACCACTGACCACCTTGCTTGACCATTGGTGTTGTTACGCGATCAGCACTATTGAGACCTTCATAAGCAAAACGATCACGGTCACTAATCCAGCATTCATTGATCGCTTCATTTTCTAAAGCAACCACACGCATGACTTTGTTATTTTTGGTCTGCACTGTGGTGTTTGCACCGAGACTATCGTGCGGGCTTACAGAACGTTTACGCCCCAATTCCCAAGTACGTGCCTCATAGCGGAATGGCTTACTTGTTAACGCACCAACTGGACACAAATCAATCATGTTTCCAGATAGCTCTGAATCTACTGTTTGACCAACAAATGTGGTGATCTCGGAATGCTCACCACGATTGATCATTCCAAGCTCCATTAGGCCAGCCACTTCCTGGCCAAAGCGAACGCAACGAGTGCAGTGAATGCAACGGCTCATCTCCTGCATGGAGATCAATGGGCCAACATTTTTATGAAACACCACACGCTTTTCTTCTTCGTAGCGTGAATTTGACTTACCGTAACCAACCGCCAAATCTTGTAATTGACACTCGCCGCCCTGGTCACAAATTGGGCAATCCAATGGATGGTTAATTAACAAGAATTCCATCACTGAACGCTGCGCCTCAACTGCTTTAGCAGAGTGCGTAAACACCTTCATGCCTTGGGTCACTGGCGTAGCGCAAGCAGGCAATGGTTTTGGAGCCTTTTCAACCTCCACTAAACACATACGGCAATTAGCGGCAATTGATAGTTTCTTGTGATAGCAGAAATGCGGTACGTATGTCCCCAGCTTATTCGCGGCGTGCATCACCATCGAACCTTGCGGAACTTCTACCGTCTGACCATCTAATTCGATTTCAACCATGCTCACTTTTAGGTGTCCCGTACTCAATAACTTATAAAGGTTTCGCAGAATCTAAGCAGCGCTTATGTTCTACGTGATAAGCAAATTCATCCATGTAATGTTTCAACATGCCACGCACTGGCATAGCAGCTGCATCACCTAATGCGCAAATCGTGCGGCCCTGAATATTGGCAGCAACATCATTTAGCAAATCCAAATCCTCTGGTCGACCTTGACCATGCTCGATACGATGAACAATTCGCCACAACCAACCAGTACCTTCGCGACATGGCGTGCACTGACCACATGATTCTTCATGGTAGAAATAAGACAGGCGCTCCAACGCGTCATCACAATCACAGCACCTGATCCCAGCATCGAGCCCGCTTTAGCGATGCTGTCGTAATCCATTGTCAGATCCATCATTTGCGCACTAGGAATTACTGGAGCCGATGAACCACCTGGGATAACAGCCTTAATTGCTTTGCCATCACGCATACCACCCGCTAGCTTCAATAGCTCGGCAAACGGTGTGCCCAATGGAATTTCATAGTTGCCAGGATGAACTACGTCACCAGATACAGAGAAAATCTTTGTGCCACCATTGTTTGGCTTACCAAGATCCAAATAGGCTTGACCACCAATCGCCAAGATAAATGGCACAGCGGCAAATGTCTCAGTATTGTTAATCGTTGTTGGCTTGCCATACAAACCGAAGCTTGCTGGGAATGGCGGCTTAAAGCGTGGTTGACCCTTTTTACCTTCCAAAGACTCAAGCAATGCAGTCTCTTCACCGCAAATGTATGCACCCCAACCTGGAGCAGCATGCAATTGGAAGAAGAAATCACTGCCTAAAATTTTGTCACCCAAATAGCCTGCAGCGCGAGCCTCTTCCAAAGCTTCTTCGAAACGTGAATACACTTCCCAGATTTCGCCATGGATGTAGTTGTAGCCAGCACTAATACCCATGGTGTACGCACCAATAATCATGCCTTCGATGAGCGCATGTGGGTTATAACGCATGATGTCGCGGTCTTTAAATGTACCCGGCTCACCTTCGTCACTATTACAAACCAAATACTTTTGGCCGGGGAACTGGCGAGGCATAAAGCTCCACTTCAATCCCGTTGGGAAGCCAGCGCCTCCACGACCACGCAATGAGGAAGCCTTTAATTCAGCAATGATGGCATCAGGCGCAACCTTATCGTTAATTAAACGACGTAACTGTTGATAACCACCACGGCTTTCGTAATCTTTTAAACGCCAGTTATTGCCGTTCAACCCAGCAAGGATCAGAGGCTTAATGTGACGATCGTGCAAGCTGGTCATGCTGCCTTCCCTTCTGCACGGAGTTCACTTAAAAGAGCATCAATCTTCTCTTTGCTCATAAAGCTACACATACGCTTGTCATTCACCAACATCACCGGTGAATCACCACATGCACCCATGCACTCACCCTCTTTAAGGGTAAATGTGCCGCACGGCGTAGTTTCATTAAAGCCGATACCCAAAGTCTCTTTAAGGTAGGTAGCTGCTGTTTCACCATGCGTTAACTGGCATGGCAAGTTTGTGCAAATAACCAATTTGTACTTACCAATTGGCTTGGTGTTGTACATATTGTAGAAAGTAGCTACTTCTTCTACAGCGATGGTTGGCATTTCTAAAATTTGAGCAACGGTAGCAATCACCTCTGGTGATACCCAGCCCACTTCAGTTTGGGCGGCAATCAATGAAGCCATGACTGCAGACTGCTTTTGCTCTGGCGGATATTTCGCGACATTGCGGGCAATGTCTGCCAGCGTTTTGTCGGATAGTTGAAGAGTTGTTGTCATTAAATAATCCTTGGCGCGCTAATTAGCGGTCAATCTCCCCGAACACAATATCTTGCGTACCAATAATGGTTACAGCATCGGCTAACATGTGGCCACGAGACATTTCATCCATGGCTGACAAATGTACAAAACCGGGCGCACGAATCTTCATGCGATATGGTTTATTGGCACCATCAGAAATCAAATAGATACCAAACTCACCCTTTGGATGTTCAACTGCTGAATAAGCCTCACCATCTGGAACGTGAATACCTTCAGTAAATAATTTGAAGTGGTGAATCAACTCTTCCATATTGGTTTTCATATCCACGCGCTTAGGTGGAGAAACTTTATGGTTATCGCTCATCACAGGACCAGGGTTTGCTTTTAACCAAGCAACGCACTGTTTAATAATGCGATTGGATTGACGCATTTCTTCCATGCGAACCAAATAACGATCATAAGAATCGCCATTTACGCCAACTGGAATATCAAAGTCGAGACGGTCATACACTTCGTATGGCTGCTTTTTACGCAAGTCCCACTCAATGCCAGAACCACGCAACATCGGACCAGTAAAGCCTAACTGCAAAGCGCGCTCTGGAGTTACCACGCCGATGTTAACCAGACGCTGCTTCCAAATGCGGTTATCTGTCAGAAGATTGCAATACTCATCCACGTTTGCATCAAAGCCATTGCTAAATTGCTCAATAAAGTCGAGCAATGTACCGCTACGGTTTTCATTCAAACGCTTTAAGGCTGAGGCACTAAGAATCTTGGATTTGTTGTACTGCGCCATTTGATCTGGCAAATCACGATATACGCCACCTGGACGATAGTAAGCAGCATGCATACGAGCACCAGATACTGCCTCGTACATATCAAAAATATCTTCACGATCGCGGAATGCATACAAGAACACCGCCATTGCACCAACGTCTAATCCGTGGCAACCAATCCAAAGCAAGTGATTCAACAAGCGTGTAAGCTCGTCATACATCACGCGAATATATTGAGCGCGCAATGGAACATCTACTTGAAGCAATTTTTCAATTGCCATGACGTAAGCATGCTCATTGGACATCATAGACACATAGTCCAAACGATCCATATATGGAACGTTTTGAATCCAAGTGCGTGTCTCGGCTAATTTTTCAGTGGCGCGATGCAATAAACCAATGTGTGGGTCAGCGCGCTGAATGACTTCACCGTCCAATTCGAGAACAAGACGTAAAACGCCGTGAGCCGCTGGATGCTGAGGACCGAAATTGAGGGTGTAGTTCTTAATCTGTGCCATGACTTAAGCTTGACCTCCGTACTGCTCTTCACGAACGATGCGTGGAGTAATCTCGCGTGCCTCGATAGTTACTGGCTGATAAACAACGCGCTTCAACTCAGGGTCATAACGCATTTCTACATTACCGCTGATTGGGAAGTCTTTTCTAAATGGATGGCCGATAAAGCCATAGTCAGTCAAGATACTACGCAAGTCATCGTGGCCTTCAAAAATGATTCCGTAGAGGTCAAATGCCTCACGCTCGAACCAGTTCGCGGAGTTCCAAACAGGGGTAATAGAAGCAACTAATGGATAGCTATCGTCTCCAGCAAATACGCGTACGCGCAAACGCCAGTTATGCTCTAAAGATAATAAGTGGCTAACAACGCCAAAGCGCTGACCACTCCAAGCACCGTCACGGTAGTCTTGGTAATCAACGCCACACAAATCAATCAATTGCTCAAACGCTAAAGATGGATCATCGCGGAGCAATAAAGCAGACTCAAAATAAGTATCTGCTTTTACAGTAACCGTAACTTCGCCAAGAGCGATTTCAACAGATTGAATACGCTGACCTAAAACTTTTTCTAGGTTAGCGGCTAATTGAACTAAACGATCTGACATGGCTTAAGCCTTCCGCGCAATGGTGCTAGTGCGAGTGATCTTGGATTGCAACTGAATAATTCCATAGATCAACGCTTCTGCAGTTGGAGGGCAACCAGGAACATAAATGTCGACTGGAACAATGCGGTCGCAACCGCGCACTACTGAATAAGAGTTATGGTAGTAACCACCACCATTCGCACATGAACCCATGGAGATTACCCAACGTGGCTCAGGCATTTGATCGTATACCTTACGTAAAGCTGGTGCCATCTTGTTACACAAGGTTCCAGCAACAATCATGAGGTCTGACTGACGTGGTGATGGGCGGAAAACCACGCCAAAACGGTCTAAGTCATAACGGGAAGCACCCGCATGCATCATCTCAACCGCGCAACAGGCAAGACCAAAGGTCATTGGCCATAAAGAACCGTTACGGGTCCAGTTAATCAGCTGATCAGCTGTTGTCGTTACAAAACCTTCTTTAAGAACGCCTTCTAATGCCATATCGATCACTCCCAGTCGAGAGCGCCCTTTTTCCAGATATATACAAATCCCACAATGAATTCCAAGAGGAAGATCACCATAGAGGCGTAGCCAAACCAACCAAGATCACGCAATGCAACTCCCCAAGGAAAGAGGAATGCAGTTTCAAGGTCAAACAAAATAAAGAGGATGGCAATAAGGTAGTAGCGCACGTCAAACTTCATACGCGCATCTTCGAAAGCTTCAAAACCACACTCGTATGGCGATAATTTTTCAGCATCAGGCTTCGAAGGAGCCAGAATTTTTCCGAGGAACAAGGGGACTAATCAGACCACGATACCTACGAGGATAAATAGCAAAACAGGAAAGTAATTAGCGAGATTCAAAATGGTCCTGATTACGTCTAGTAAGCCTTAAAACAGCGAATTATCAATTATTCCACTTCACGCTCTATTGATTTAGAGCAAAAACCCTTACAGATACTGCATTTTTGGTGCCGACGGCGAGACTCGAACTCGCACAGCCTAAGCCACTACCCCCTCAAGATAGCGTGTCTACCAATTTCACCACGTCGGCATCTTGCAAAACCCATCAATTCTACTGCATTGCACCACTCAATACCCTCGAAAAGAGGCATAAAAAGCGGTAAAAGACTACATATTTACTTCGGAACCGCTGGCTTACTTGGATCTTGAGCTGGAGCAGCCGGAACTGTTGGGGCGGCAGATGGGGCTACCGTTCCAGATAGAACGCCAGGGCTGACTTCCTTCTTATTTCCAATCCAAGTAATACCAATAGTGCTAATAAAAAATACAGCGGCAAAAATAGCGGTTGTATGGGACAAAAAGTTGGCGGATCCACTGGCGCCAAATAAGCTGCCAGAGGCACCGGAACCAAACGCGGCACCCATATCAGCACCCTTACCCTGTTGCAAGAGAACCAACAAAATTACAGCTAACGCTGAAATTACCTGCAACACGATTAATAAAGTCTTAAACCATTCCACAACTTTTCTCCAATAAAAAACTATGCTCTACAGATAGCTAAAAAATCTTGCGCATCTAAAGATGCGCCACCAACCAAGCCGCCATCAATATCTGGCATGGCAAATAATTCAACGGCATTATCAGGCTTGACACTGCCGCCATACAAAATTCCCACATGGGATGCGACATCTTCATCAAACTCAGCTAGGCGCAGACGAATTTGTCGATGCATATCTTGCGCAATTTGCGCGCTTGCAACTTTTCCAGTCCCAATAGCCCAAACAGGCTCATAAGCAATCAAGCAGTCAGCTAAACGATCTTGCAATACATTAACTTGCTTGGCTACCTGCCCACAAACGACCTCCTCAGCCCGGCCAGAGTTACGTTCATCAAGGGTCTCACCAACACAAATGATGGGGATCATGCCGTTATCTAGAGCCTGTAATGCTTTTGCTGCAACTATTTCATCGACCTCTTGGTGCATCTGGCGACGCTCAGAGTGCCCAACGATGACGTACTGGCAACCCATTTCTTTCAGCATGCTTGCGCTTGCTTCCCCAGTGTATGCACCGGAGGAATGTGCGGAAACGTCTTGAGCTCCTAAGCTAAGAAAAACGATAAATTGATCCTGAATTAATTTGCCACATTGTTGCAAATATGGAAACGGTGGACAAACTACAAATTTACGACCAGCAGGCATACCACTTTCCATGCCTTGAGCAACTGATTTCATCCAATCTTGATTATTAGCAAGACTGCCATTCATTTTCCAGTTGCCAACGATGATGAGCGGACGCATAGAATTGATTAATTCGTTTATACCGTTAAAACAATCTTGCCAACGTGCTCAGATGACTCCATCAAACGATGAGCATCTGCAGCCTGATCCAATGTAAATGTCTTGTAAATAGCTGGTTTTAACTTGCCTGCATTGAGCAAAGGCCAGACATTGTCGTGCAACTGTTTAGTAATTTGCTTCTTAAATGAAACTGGACGTGGACGTAAAGTCGAGCCTGTAATAGTGAGGCGACGACGCAATATTTGATTGGTACTGACTTCGGCCTTTGAACCACCTTGAATAGCAATAATCACAATACGACCATCATCAGCCAGGCAATCGATCTCACGCTGAACGTAAGCACCCGTAACCATATCTAGAATGACATTCACACCCTTGCCATCTGTTGCCTTTTTAACTTCTTCAACAAAATCTTGGGTTTTGTAGTTGATCGCAAGATCAGCGCCTAGCTTCAAACAAGCATCGCACTTCTCATCTGTACCAGCAGTAACAAAAACTTTATGGCCTAAGGCTTTAGCTAACAAGATGGCTGTAACGCCAATCCCACTTGAGCCACCCTGCACCAATAAAGTCTCACCTTCTGCTAACTCACCACGCATGAAGACATTGCTCCAGACGGTATAGAAAGTCTCTGGCAATGCTGCTGCCTCTTGATCCGTAAAGCCGGTTGGGTAAGGTAGGCACTGCGCCACTGGAGCAGTACAAAGGTCTGCATATCCACCACCCTGTACCAAAGCACAAACCTTATCGCCTACTTTAAGACCAAAAGCATTATCAGCATGGGATAGATCACCACCAATAATTTCACCGGCAACTTCAAGACCGGGGATATCAGATGCGCCAGCAGGAACTGGGTAATGCCCCTTACGTTGCAAAACGTCAGGGCGATTAATTCCCGCTGCTAGAACCTTAATTAAGACCTCGCCAGATCCTACAGATGGAACTACAGGATCAGGACGAGTGGTTGGCACCAACATTTCTGGTGCGCCATATTCTTTGATCTCGATAACGCGCATGAATATCCTTGCTAGTGACTCAGATCAGAATTAAGCAGTCTCGCCAGATGGAGCAGGAGCTGCATCAGCCGCGCCTGCCAAAGGAGCAATCGTGCCACCCTCATCTGCCATCGCAGCCTTAAGAGATAAACGCAAACGACCACGCTCATCAGCAGCCAACAACTTCACGCGAACAATCTGACCTTCTTGCAAATAGTCCTTAACTTCTTTTACACGCTCATTTGAAATTTCAGAGATGTGTAAGAGGCCATCTTTACCAGGAAGAATATTGACTAATGCACCGAACTCGAGCAGCTTCACTACTGGACCTTCATAGATCTTGCCTACTTCAGCTTCTGCAGTAATACCTTCGATACGTGATTTAGCTTCAGCCAAACCATCAGCATTGGTAGAGGCAATCGTTACAGTGCCATCGTCTTGAATATCGATACTGCAACCAGTTTCTTTGGTCAAAGCCTGGATGGTTGCACCACCCTTACCGATCACTTCACGAATCTTGTCTGGATGAATCTTGAATGACACCATGCGTGGCGCGTGTGCAGACAATTCTGTACGTACAGAACCCATTGCTTCTTGCATCTTGCTCAAGATATGCAAGCGGCCTTCTTTAGCCTGCGCTAATGCAACCTGCATGATCTCTTTGGTAATGCCTTGCACTTTGATATCCATCTGCAATGCAGTAATACCGTTTGCTGTACCAGCCACTTTAAAGTCCATATCACCTAAGTGATCTTCGTCACCCAAAATGTCAGTTAGAACTGCAAAGCGATTGCCATCCAAAATCAAGCCCATTGCAACACCAGCAACGTGAGCCTTCACTGGAACACCAGCATCCATCATTGCTAAGCAGCCACCGCAAACGGAAGCCATGGATGAAGAACCGTTAGATTCAGTGATCTCAGAAACTACACGAATGCTGTATGCAAAGTCTTCTGGGCTTGGCAATACTGGAATCAATGCGCGCTTTGCCAAACGACCGTGGCCGATTTCGCGACGCTTAGGGCTACCTACGCGACCAGTTTCACCAGTAGCAAATGGAGGCATGTTGTAGTGGAACATGAAGCGATCGCGGTATTCACCTTCGAGCGCATCAATAATTTGCTCGTCACGAGCTGTACCCAAAGTAGCCACAACGAGAGCCTGCGTTTCACCACGAGTAAACAATGCTGAACCATGAGTGCGTGGCAATACGCCATTACGAATCTCAATTGGACGAACGGTGCGTGTATCGCGACCATCAATACG
The DNA here is from genome assembly GCA_044225315.1 of Polynucleobacter sp. GTDB lineage: Bacteria > Pseudomonadota > Gammaproteobacteria > Burkholderiales > Burkholderiaceae > Polynucleobacter. Next base: position 60,567 of record JBGAIU010000006.1, on the reverse strand, counting down.
TGGCTCGCCATTCAAAATCTGGCTACGAACAATCTTTGCCTCGATTTCAAACAAGATATTGCCAACAGCAACATCATCCACTTCACCTTCTTCAGCCAACTTCGCCAAAACTTCTTTAGTAATTGCCTTGAGCTTGTCAGAGCGTGCGCCCTTTTGACGAATTTGATATGCCTCACGTAATGGGCCTTCAGCCAATGCGCTTACTTTAGCAATCAATGGCTCATCTTTAGGAGCTGCTTGCCAATCCCACTCTGGCTTACCTGCTTCGCGAACCAAATCATTAATCGCGTTAATCGCGTTAATCGCGGTTTGCATTTGCTCATGACCAAACACCACTGCACCCAACATCACTTCTTCAGAAAGTTGGTTTGCTTCAGACTCAACCATTAATACAGCAGCTTGTGTACCAGCAACGATCAAATCAAGTTCGCTAGTAACTTGCTCTGACCGAGTTGGATTCAATAGATATTGACCATTTGCGTAGCCCACACGAGCTGCGCCAACTGGACCGCTAAATGGGATACCAGAAACAGCCAAAGCCGCAGATGCTGCGATCAATGCAGGAATATCAGACGGAACATCTGGGTTGATAGACAACACATGAACTACAACCTGAACTTCGTTGTAGAAACCTTCTGGGAACAATGGACGAATAGGACGGTCGATCAAGCGAGAGATTAAAGTCTCACCTTCAGATGGGCGACCTTCGCGACGGAAGAAGCCGCCAGGAATCTTACCTGCAGCGTAGGTCTTCTCAAGATAATCAACAGTTAATGGGAAAAAGTCTTGACCTGGCTTAGCAGTCTTAGAAGCAACTACTGTACCCATGACAACGGTGTCATCTACGTTAACGATTACGGCGCCACCAGCTTGACGAGCGATCTCGCCTGTTTCTATGGTTACTTGATGGTTGCCCCACTGAAAACTCTTCACTGCTTTTTTAAACATACTCATTTTGATTCTCTCCAAATTATTCACGCAATACTCACATGAGCACTACGTTTGCCGTGAGATAAAGCGGTGTCACGACAACACTGGAGCGATTGAAGATTTCAAGGGATGCCATTCCAGGGAGACTCTGTTTGAAGTTCTCAGAAACTCATTGGAATGACACGCTCCCCTACACAAATAATCTAAAAGCGCTCAAAAAACATGCCACCTTCTTAAGACTGTTTCTGTGAAGAAACAACCCCAAGCAAGATGGCATTGCAATACCGATAAGAATTACTTACGGAGACCTAATTTCTCGATCAATGCGCGATAGCGATCCAGATCTTTGCCTTTGAGGTAATCCAAGAGGCGACGGCGACGTGAAACCATCTTCAACAAACCGCGACGGCTGTGATGGTCTTTAGCGTTAGCCTTGAAATGGGGGGTTAATTCGTTGATGCGGGCTGTTAGCAATGAAACTTGAACTTCAGGGCTACCCGTATCGTTTGCGCTGCGCGCGTTTTCTTTGACGATTTCCGCCGTTTTGATATCAGCAACTGCCATTTTTAATACTCCTTACTTGCGAACACTTGAGCTTTCACCCAATTTGTGTCGTGTCTAATTAAACAAAAAAACTAAAAAAGCTTTATAAATCAAAGCCCTCGAATTGTAGCAGACTAAGTACATCCCTACGAGCAAAGAAAAAGCCCGCAAATGAGGGCTTTCTACAATTTATCCTTTAAAAACAATAATTTAAAGAATTTAAGCTACCCATTATGGCGTCATTTGGGCATTTAGCTTTGCCTGGCTTGGGTCATGCAACTTATTCAAAGCGGATAAATACGCTTTTGCTGAAGCGGCAATGATGTCAGGGTCTGTGCCCACGCCATTCACAATGCGGCCGCCTTTTGACAAGCGCACTGTTACTTCACCTTGTGACTGGGTTCCTGAGGTAATCGCGTTCACGGAGTACAACAATTGCTCCGCCCCACTCTTAGCGATCTCTTCAATGGCATTCAAGCTTGCATCAACTGGTCCATTGCCTTCGGCCTCAGAACTCACTTCTTTATCGCCCATACGGAATGTGATGCGAGACTTAGGGCGCTCGCCTGTTTCGGAATGTTGATTCAAAGAAATGAATTGAAAAAACTCACCCTCTTCTGCAGCTGCTGCATCAGACATGATGGCAATGATGTCTTCATCAAAGATCTCCGCCTTCTGATCAGCTAAGGCCTTAAAGCGTGTGAATGCTTCATTCAAATCTGCTTCAGCTTCTACGGTGATACCCAATTCTTGCAAGCGCTGTTTAAATGCATTACGTCCTGATAATTTACCCAAGACGATCTTGTTTGTTGTCCAACCCACATCTTCCGCGCGCATGATTTCATAAGTTTCACGATTCTTCAAAATGCCGTCCTGGTGAATACCAGAGGCATGTGCAAAGGCGTTCGCTCCAACAACTGCCTTATTTGGCTGAACCACAAAACCGGTGATCTGAGAAACCAATTTAGATGCAGGAACAATTTGACTTGCATCGATACCACAAACTACATCAAAGTAATCTTTACGAGTACGCAAGGACATAACAATCTCTTCTAATGCAGTGTTGCCGGCGCGCTCACCTAAGCCATTAATAGTGCACTCGATTTGACGAGCCCCACCTATCTTCACACCAGCCAAAGAATTGGCAACAGCCATGCCCAAATCATTATGGCAATGCACTGACCAAACGGCTTTATCTGAATTAGGAACACGAGTACGCAATGTCTTGATGAACTCACCATACAACTCAGGTGTTGCATAACCAACCGTATCGGGAATATTTATGGTTGAGGCACCCTCATTAATGACAGCCTCTACAACTCGGCACAAGAAATCCATCTCAGAGCGATAACCATCTTCAGCAGAGAATTCAATATCCGATGCCAAGTTTCTAGCGAAACGAATTGAGCGCTTAGCTTGCTCCAATACCTCTTCAGGAGACATGCGCAACTTTACGGCCATATGCAATAGGCTGGTAGCTAAAAATGCATGAATACGCTTGGCATTTGCGACCTGCAATGCATCGGCGGCACGGGTGATGTCCTTGTCATTTGCCCTGGCCAATGAGCAGACAATCGAATCCTTGACCGCGGCAGCTACCGCAGAGATCGCCTGAAAGTCCCCTTCAGAGCTTGCCGCAAACCCAGCTTCAATCACATCCACCTTTAAACGTTCGAGTTGACGAGCAATACGCACCTTCTCGTCCTTGGTCATCGACGCGCCAGGGGATTGCTCACCATCACGCAAGGTGGTGTCAAAAATGATTACTTTGTCGCTCATCACTACTCTCCGGTTTTACTTAATATCTCTTGAACTGCATTCTAAAAACAAAAACCCCAGCAATTTGCTGGGGCTGGTATTGGTGGTTAATGAATAGTATCTATCTCATCAACTTAGGCCTTACCCGCCCCAAGCTTTAGGCTTAGTGCTAGCAGAAGAAGACCGTTTAAAAGTGAGAAATTCATCAACATGGAATCACTATAACCCAAAAATAGGGTTTTAGCTAAAACGTTTACCGCTGAGGCGTTCCCATGCCCAAATGACATAACCTGATATGGAGTAGACAACAAACAAGCCAAATAAGGTCAAGGGCGGATTAGAGGAAATCAATACAAAGGTCAGGATTAACATGACCATCACCCCAAATGGCACTCGGTAGCGCACATCCAAGGCTTTGCCGCTATAAAAGCGCGCATTAGACACCATGGTTAAACCTGCATAAACCGCGATAAAGAACGTAATCCAGGGAATAGCTGAATCTCGCACTGGAATCTTGTTGTCATCTGCCAGCCAAATAAACCCGGCAATGAGTGAACCTGCAGCTGGACTGGGAAGCCCTTGAAAGAACTTTTTATCTACTACGCCAGTGTTAACGTTAAAGCGAGCCAAACGCAATGCGGCGCCAGCGCAATAAGTGAATGCAGCCAACCAGCCCCACTTACCCAAATCTTTCAGCGCCCACTCATAAGCAACCAATGCAGGGGCAACACCAAAAGAAACCATATCCGCTAGTGAGTCGTATTGCTCGCCAAACGCACTTTGCGTATTGGTCATACGAGCAACACGACCATCCATTCCATCAAGCACTAAGGATGCGAAGATCGCGATAGCAGCCACTTGAAATTGATCATTCATCGCATTGACGATAGCAAAGAATCCACTAAACAAAGCCGCCGTCGTAAATGCATTCGGCAATAAATAAATGCCTTTGCTGCGTAAACGTGGCTTTTCGGGAAGAAGTTCTTCTACTTCGTAATCGAGATCATCGCCCAACGCCTCAGCCCATTGCCCTTCACTCGAGCCAAGTCGACGTGAATTGATGCGACCACGACTGCGAAATGTAGTCAAAGTATTTTCCGTTGAATGAAATAAATCAATCTAAGCCTGGCACACGCGCCAAAGCGGTATTCGTTGCGAATACTTTATCACCTACAGATACCAAAGGTTCTGCAGTCAAAGGCAAATACACATCCACACGTGAGCCAAAGCGAATAAAGCCATAACGCTCGCCTGCTTTCAGGCGGTCACCAACATGGATATAGCATAGAATACGGCGTGCGATTAAACCAGCAACTTGCACGAGAGTGATTGTTTGACCGTTAGCGTCAATCACAACTGCATTACGCTCATTCTCGGTAGAAGTCTTATCCAAATCAGCATTCACAAACTTGCCCGGGAAATATTGAATTTCTTTCACCAAGCCGTTTACAGAACTACGATTGGAATGCACATTAAATACGTTCATAAACACGCTGATCTTCAGTGCCTCACGACCAGCGTATGGATCGTTTGCGGTTTCAACAACCACGATACGACCATCAGCAGGAGATAAAACTAAATCGCGACCTAGTGCCGGTATACGCTGAGGATCGCGGAAGAACTGCAGAACAAAGACAAAGATGATCCATAAGGGCCAAGACCATGCAATACCACCAAAGTGATGAACCAGTAGGGTCACCACTCCCACTAAAGCCAAATAAGGCCAACCTTCTTTCGCAATAATAGGATGGGGATACATCATCTTTGTTCTGAGCCTTTTAAATTACTTCTATTAATGAATGCTTAGTTCTTGGTTTGGTCAACCAACTTGTTCTTCGCAATCCAAGGCATCATCGCACGCAATTTCGCGCCAACTACTTCGATGTCATGCTCTGCATTCAAACGACGACGTGAAATCAATGTTGGAGCACCTGCCTTGTTTTCCAAGATGAAGCTCTTCGCATATTCACCAGTCTGAATGTCTTTCAAACACTGACGCATTGCGTTCTTAGTATCTTCAGTAACAACGCGTGGGCCAGTTACATACTCGCCGTATTCAGCATTGTTAGAGATTGAGTAGTTCATGTTGGCGATACCACCTTCGTAGATCAAATCCACGATCAACTTGAGCTCATGCAAGCATTCGAAGTAAGCCATCTCTGGAGCGTAATCAGCCTCAACTAAAGTTTCAAAACCTGCCTTGATCAATTCCACTGCGCCACCACAGAGAACAGCCTGTTCACCGAACAAGTCGGTTTCTGTTTCTTCGCGGAAATTGGTTTCGATAATGCCAGCACGACCACCGCCGTTTGCAGTTGCGTATGACAAAGCAACGTCACGTGCAGAGCCAGACTTATCTTGGTATACAGCGATCAAATGTGGTACGCCGCCACCTTGTGAGTATGTGCCACGAACAGTGTGTCCAGGAGCCTTGGGAGCGACCATGATTACATCTAAGTCAGCGCGTGGCTGGACTTGACCGTAGTGAACATTAAAGCCGTGAGCGAATGCAAGAGCAGCGCCCTGCTTAATGTTATTGTGAACTTCTTTGTTGTACACATCGGCGATTTGCTCGTCTGGCAACAACATCATGACTACGTCAGCATCTTTAACAGCATCAGCAACTTCTTTAACAGCCAAACCTGCATTTGCAGCTTTGCTCCAGGAAGCGCCGTTCTTACGCAAACCAACAGTCACATTTACACCAGAATCCTTGAGGTTCAATGCGTGTGCATGGCCTTGTGAACCGTAACCAATGATCGTGACTTTCTTGCCCTTAATGAGGGACAAATCTGCGTCTTTATCGTAAAAAACTTTCATGCTGTTTCCTTCTGTTGAAAAATATAGCTATTAGAGTAATAAATCAGTTTAAAAATTAGACTTTCAAAATGCGCTCGCCGCGCCCAATTCCAGATCCGCCTGAACGCACGGTTTCTAGGATCGAAGCACGATCAATCGAATCAATAAATGCATCCAACTTAGCGCCATCACCAGTCAATTCGATGGTGTAGCTTTTATCAGTGACATCAATAATGCGTCCACGAAAGATGTCAGTAGTGCGTTTGAGCTCTTCACGCTCTTTGCCTACCGCACGAACTTTAATCATCATGAGCTCGCGCTCGATATGAGGGCCTTCACTTAAATCAAATACTTTAACGACCTCTACCAAGCGGTTTAAGTGTTTAGTGATTTGCTCAATCACATCATCGGAACCAAAGGTCACAATTGTCATGCGAGAAAGTGATGGATCTTCAGTTGGCGCAACGCTTAAAGTATCGATGTTGTAACCGCGAGCTGAGAACAAGCCAACCACACGAGATAAGGCGCCCGGTTCATTCTCAATAAGTACAGAAATAATGTGTCGCATTACAGATCCTCGCTACCCAAAAGCATTTCAGTAATACCCTTGCCTGCTTGAACCATTGGCCAAACGTTTTCTTCTAGGTCTGTCTGGAAATCCATGAATACTGTGCGATCTTTCAAGCGAATCGCTTCTTTAAGGGCGCCTTCAACATCAGATTTTTTTTCAATACGCATACCAACGTGTCCATAGGCCTCTGCCAACTTCACAAAGTCAGGCAAAGAATCCATGTAGGAACTGGAATAACGCTTGTTATAGGTGAGCTCTTGCCACTGACGAACCATACCGAGGTAACGATTATTCAAGGAGACGATCTTCACTGGAGTGTCGTATTGTTTGCAGGTTGAAAGCTCCTGAATACACATCTGAATGGAGCCTTCACCAGTGATTGTGAAAACATCCTTCTCGGGAAATGCCTTCTTAATACCCATTGCGTATGGCAAACCAACACCCATAGTACCTAGACCACCAGAGTTAATCCAGCGACGTGGTTTATCAAACTTATAGAACTGAGCCGCCCACATTTGATGCTGACCAACGTCAGAACAAATGAATGCATCGCCACCTGTGAGTTCCCAAAGCTTTTGAACTATGTACTGAGGCTTAACAATTTGTGAAGCTTCGTCATACTTTAAGCAATCCTTTTTACGCCACTCGTTAATCTGATCCCACCAGGCAGCAACTTTGTCGCCATTCTTGCGTGGACCAGCAGCCTTGAGCTGAGCAGTCATCTCAACTAACACTTCTTTGAGATTGCCAACGATAGGCACATCCACTTTCACCCGCTTAGAAATAACAGATGGATCAATATCAATATGAATAATCTTGCGTGGATGACTTGCAAAGTGCGGGGTGTTACCGATCACGCGGTCATCAAAGCGAGCGCCAATCGCAATCAACACATCACTGTGTTGCATAGCCATATTGGCTTCGTAAGTTCCATGCATACCCAACATGCCAACAAACTGTGGGCTTGTTCCTGGGAAACCACCAAGACCCATCAGAGTATTGGTTACTGGATAACCTAATAAATCCGCAAACTCTTTGAGCTCAGGTGCTGCGTCGGCAAGAATGATGCCGCCGCCAGTGTAGATATATGGGCGCTCAGCTTCTTGCAATAAAGCAATGGCTTTGCGAATTTGACCGCTGTGGCCCTTAACTACAGGGTTGTAAGAACGCATCTCCAGAGTTTCTGGATACACAAATGGGCCCTTAGCAGCGGATACGTCCTTCGGAATATCAATTAACACTGGGCCTGGGCGACCGGTCTGCGCAATGTGAAAAGCCTTCTTCAGCACCATTGGCAAATATTTGACATCCTTCACGAGGAAGTTGTGTTTAACAACTGGGCGAGTGATACCAACAGTATCGGCCTCTTGGAATGCATCTTCACCAATGGCGTGGGTTGGCACGTTACCGCTGATGATCACCATTGGGATCGAATCAGTATATGCAGTAGCGATACCAGTAACGGTATTCGTAACACCAGGACCCGATGTCACCAATGCAACACCAACCTTACCGGTTGCACGAGCATAGCCATCAGCTGCATGAACCGCTGCTTGTTCATGGCGAACCAAAATGTGTTCGAACTTATCTTGTTTAAAAATTTCGTCGTAGATAAAGAGAACAGATCCGCCTGGATAACCCCAAACGTATTCGACACCCTCTTTGTGCAGTGCATGCACGAGCATTTCAGCACCAATCATTTCTGGAGGCGCTACTACGGCATTTGAATTGGCTGAGTCTTTGTTAGCTTTAGTTGCTAAAAATTCGGCGCTGCTTGTATTCATTTTCTTTCGTCCTTTGCAATTTTCGGCAAAAAATTGATTGGTCTGTTCTATCCCCTGCTTATGGCCTGAGTTCGAACGGCGCTGCTACCGGAAAAACCACTTCGTAAATGAGAATTTAGGTAGTAAGCCCTACATTCTATAGCAATCCCCTAAAATGACCCAATTCCGACCGATTCAGGTGTAATCGACTGCATGGCATCCGCCCAAGAACTATCCGACTTTCTCAGTAGCGTTGAGCAGCGTGCTTTTAAGCAAGCGGTATATGCCGTGCGTGACGATGACGCGGCAATGGATATCGTTCAAGATGCCATGATTAAGTTGGCCGAGAAGTATGGCGACAAACCTGCCACTGAACTCCCCCTACTTTTCACCCGCATCCTGCAAAACCGCATTCATGACTGGTTTCGACGCCAAAAGGTCCGAAATGCTTGGGTAACTCTATTCTCCAGCATGGGCAAAAAAGCTGGAGAAAACGATGATTTTGACCCTTTGGAGTCACTTTCAGCCCCAGATGACAGTGAAATTCACCAAGACGGGGCAAAACAGCTCGAAAAGAGTCAGCTTTTACATGCCTTAGAGTCAGAAATCGCTAAATTACCTGTACGTCAACGAGAAGCCTTCCTGATGCGTTATTGGGATGAGCTAAGTATTACCGATACTGCCAAAGCGATGAATTGCAGCGAAGGCAGTGTCAAAACGCATTGCTCTAGAGCAACGCAATCTTTAGCTAAAGCATTGAAATTAAAAGGAATTACCCTGTGAAGCACCTTGATGAGACCATGACACCCGTACAAGCCGATGAATTTGGTCGAGCTAGCGCCTCCCTTTTGAGCCAGGGAGCTCAAAGCCTGCCTGCCAACATTAAAGATCGCCTGTATGAAGCACGCAAAAAGGCTTTGGCAGCACGCAAGCCAGAGAAGGCGCGGATCAAGGCTCCAGCCTTGGCTGGTACATACGGGAATTGGACAGGCAGCTTTAAATCCTCAAGCAATCTATGGGATACCCTCAGTTGGGTAGCGCCACTAGTGGTGCTGGTATTTGGGCTCATCGGTATTGCTCAATGGCAGAACGAGTCTCGCATCAACGATATCGCTGAAGTAGATGCAGCATTGCTTACTGATGATGTTCCACCAGATGCCTATGCTGACAGCGGATTTATGGCCTTCCTTAAAAACGGCCCACTCTCCGATTCTGAAGACTCATCTAGCGAGTTATCACCAAGCAAATAAGCTTGGTCATGAGCGCTTAGTTAAACACAAACATGAAGAACGTTGCTAGCAAAGCCATAACGGCAACTGCGCTGGCATTGTTCGTCTTTAGCGCAACAAATGTTTATGCGCAAACCGCAAATCCTTCGCATGGTAAAACTGCGGCAATACCTGCTAAGGCTCCAGACGGAACCTGGGATAGCTTGAGTCCTACTCAGCAAAAGATACTTGCTCCGCTAGAGAGCGACTGGGACTACATGCTCCCTGACAGTCGCAAAAAGTGGATTTACGTAGCAAACCTCTACCCTAAGATGCCTCCCGCAGATCAAGAACGTCTGCAATCACGCATGACTAGTTGGTCCAATCTCTCTCAGCGCGATCGTCGCATTGCACGTGAAAACTATCTCTCCAGCTTGAAATTCCCCGCTGAGAAAAAGGCAGAAGCATGGAGCGCCTATCAAAAGTTGAGTGAAGAGGACAAAAAGAAATTGGCAGAGATGGGGGCCAAGAAAAAACCAAACGCTACAAACGCTCCAACCCTGCAACAACACGCCATCAAACGCGAAACAACGCCAGCACCTGCGGTACCAAGCCCGCGCGCAGTTCAAGCAACCACACCTGAAGCTAGCTCATCGGCTCCTCCAGCAGCGCCAAGCAGCACTGAAAATCAATAAGCGCCTTATCAATGACGCCTGCTGAATTAAGCGCATTACCTGCACCTCAGTTTTGGCGTCGTGTTTCTTGCTGTCTTTACGAACAGCTTGTGCTTTTAGGTGTTATTGCCTTTACTTTCCTAGCCCCAAATTTAGGTCTTGGCATTCTTTTTGGCGTATCACTACCAAGCTGGTTAACCTTCCTCTACCTGTACTCAGTATTAGGCATTTATTTTGTTTGGTATTGGACAAAATCTGGTCAAACACTTGCAATGCAAACTTGGCGCATACGTATGATTGGCGCAAATGGATTTAATCTAACTAGACGTCAGGCAATTTGGCGATATGTGTATGGCTCGCTCTGGATTGTTCCTTGCGTTTTCTTGCAATGGATCTTTCATCTAGAGAAATGGCAAATCATTGAGATGCTGTTTGCCGTCGCTTTATTCATTTGGCCACTAAGCATCTTCTTGGATAGACGCAGCCCCTCTTTACGCCAAAGTCTGCCAGATAGATTGGCAAACTCGAGACTGGTTGAACTACCAAAGAATCTAGTAACACTCTCTTAGAGAACGATTAGCACTCACGCAGACACTGCACTGCTGTGGCGCCCTGAATCCGCTTCTGAAAACGATAGCCAGCTAACATGGTGGCACTTATACCAAGCGCAAAACCTAAAGCAATAGCTTGCGCAAAGGCGTTAAATTCAATATCCATTACGTAACGACCCAGGCACCAAGCGGCCAATCCTGCAGAAATGCCGGCTAATAAGTCCGAAACTGCTCCAATGATGAACAACTCTGTAATTGCAATCTGCTTGAGCATCTTTTGTGATGCACCTATAACCTTCAATAAAGCGGCATTGCGATAGCGTTCATCTTGCGTAGCGGCCATAGCAGTCATTAATACCAGAATTGCTGCCATCAGCGTAAAGATGAACAATAAGCCCAATGCCGTCGATAGCTTATTCAACACATCTTGAATCTGCTGCAATGATGCGGAAACGTCCACCATGGTGACATTGGGGTAGGCTTGATTAATCTGAAAATCTAAACTATCTAAATTGGGCGCTTGATAGTAAGAGGTGATCCACGATTGTGGCATCGATTGCAGCAGTGCTGGAGGCATGATGACAAAGAAGTTCACACGCATCGAGCTCCAATCCAATTTCCGAATGGAAGTAATGGGTGCGCTGACTGTTTCACCGGCAACTTCATAAGTTAATTGATCACCAAGTTTTAACTTCAAGGTCTTGGCAATACCAGACTCAATAGAGATTTGTGGTTGATCACCTGTAATCCATTGCCCTGATAAGACACGATTACCTGCTGGTAATTGATCCGTGTAAGAAAGATTAAATTCTCTATCGACTAAACGTTTTGCGTTCTCATCCGTATAGCTGCCAGGCGAAATATCAACGCCATTAACTTGAACCAAGCGCCCTCTAACCATTGGGTAAAACTCAGGCTTAGGAGCACCCGAGGACTCAATGAGCTCAGCTAGATTGACCTTTTGATCACCCTGCACATTGATCATAAAACGATTGGGTGCATTTAGAGGAATATTCCCGCGCCAGACATTTAGCAAATCCTGTCTTAACAAGAAAATCAGCAAAATAGCCATGATTGCGATACCTAGTGCAGTTATCTGCATCACAGCAAAGCCTGAACGTCGCTCCATCGCTGTATAGGCGAAACGTGTCGCAAATTGACGCATTGAAATCTTGGAAACAAACAAAAGAGAAACGCGAGCACACAACAAAAATATTAGTAACGCGCCAATAAAGCTTAGACCTACCCAAAGGGCCAACTTCCAATCGCGCGCCACCAACATAATCAATGAGGCGCAGCTGGCTAAAGCCAACCCAAACACCCAAAGCGTAGAGACACCAGCAAACTCAAACTCTTTTCGAATCAAGCGTATGGGCGACACAGAGGATAGACTCAACAATGGTGGCCCCGCGAAAGCGAAGAGTAAGACCCAGGTAAATGCCGTAGACCAAAGAATAGGAAGCACAGATGGACTTGGCAACGAAGCAACCAATAGATTGCCCAATACATGTGTCAGCGTTTCTTGTGCAAGAAAGCCGATAATGGATCCTAGGATGGCAGACAATACACCTAAGGACAGCATCGTGATCCATTGCTTTTTCAAAATGGTTCTTCTGGTAGCACCGAAGCATTTCAAGGTCGCGCAAACGTCTGCTTGACCAACTGCATAGCGCCTTGCTGATAAAGCAATGGATACTGCGGAAATCATGGCAGTGAGTAAAGCAACCAGTGATAAGAATTGCTCCGCCCTCTCTAGTGTCTTGCGCATCATCGGCTGCGCATTCTCGAGTGTTTCAATACGAATACCACGCAAATTTTGAGTCTGTATCGATTGCTCGGCCCATTCGCGATAGTTAGCGATGGCATTGTCAGAGCCCGCCAGCAATAAGCGGTAAATGACTCGACTTCCCGTTCCCACTAAACCAGTTGATGGCAAATCATCCAAAGACATCATGACACGTGGTGCAAAATTCATAAATCCAGCGCCACGGTCGAGTTCTTTAACTAATACACCCGTAATCTGAAATTGGCGATTCCCCAAACGCAGTTCGTCGCCCAGTTTTATTTGTAAATTTCGGAGTATGGCTGGCTCCACCCAAGCAGTGCCAGCCCTTGGTCCATGCTGCTGGGGCACCTCTTTGGAAGATTCGGAACCCAGCGGATAGATAGTTAAAGATCCCCGCAATGGATAAGTCGCGCTAACTGCCTTAATGGAGGCCAATTTACTTTGTATGGCGCTACTGGCCATACTGGGAAAGACTGTTGTCTGCGCAACATCTAAGCCCAATTGCTGAGCATGCTCAATCAGGCTTTGTGGCATAGGCTGATCCGCAACTATCAACAAATCAGATGCCAAGAGTTGGCGGGCATCAAACTCAAACGCCCAATGCATCCGATCCGCTAAAAAACTAACGCTTGTTAAAGCGCTCACAGAAATTACTAGGGCAGCAAGCAACCACCTGAGCTCTTTCGAGCGCAAGTCTTGCCGTAAAACACTCAATAGGTTCTGAATCTGTGTAATCAAATCGCCTGAATCTGGCCGCCATCAATTCTCATAATGGTGCCAGTAATGAAAGATGCATTCTGACTCGCCAAGAAAGCTGCGGCATCGCCGTACTCTCTGGGGTCTCCATAGCGCCCCATTGGAATTTGACGCAAGCTAGCTTTAACGACATCTTCATAGCTTGTGCCTTCTCGCTTTGCGCGTGCCTCATCTAATTGACGCAAACGATCGGTAGCAACACGACCTGGCATGATGACGTTTACTGTAATTCCTTCGGCAGCAACCTCAGCAGCCAAGGTTTTTGACCATCCCAATAAAGCAGCGCGCAAAGTATTGGAAATTGCCAGGTTCTTAATCGGAGCAATTGCACCAGAGGTGGTACTGGTAATAATACGACCCCACTTACGCTGACGCATTGCAGGAAGCACCCGATCAGTAATAGCGATGAGCGAGAGGACCATGTCATTGAAGCTCTTTTGCCACAGGGCCGGATCTTGTCCCGCTGCAGGTGTTGGAGGTGGGCCACCGGTGTTATTAATCAAGATATCAATCGGGCCGAGTTCTTTTTCAACCTTAGACACCAAACCATCAATTACTGACGAATCAGATAAATCCCAGTTCAAAGCCAATGCAATGCCACCGGCAGCCTCAATTAACTCAACTGATTTCTGCAGACCCTCTTGATTGCGGCCGGTAACAGCTACTTTGACACCTTCTCGCGCCAATGAGACCGCCATCGCCTGACCCAAGCCACGGCTAGAAGCCATTACTAACGCAGCCTTGCCTTTGATACCTAAATCCATAATGTCTCCAGTTGTTTCTCTAGTTATATTGCAATTTTTATTTTGCTTTTTATTTAGTTTTGATCTTAATCCAAAGCTAATTTTTGTTTCGCTACAACTTCTTTGTAGACTACGTATTCCGCCTTAATCTCTTTTGAGAAGGCTTCTGGCCCATTCACGTTAATGATGGAACCTGTCTCTTCAATACGTTTTTTAACTGCTGGATCAGCCACAATAACTTTCAGGGCGGCATAGTATTTGTCGACAATATCTTTCGGCATACCTGCTGGACCCAATAGACCATAGTAGGCCATGCGATTAACAGGCGCTAAACCAACCTCAGAGAAGGTTGGAACGTTTGGTAATTGCGCTAATCGTTTTGGCGCTGCTACTACGATCGGAACCAATTTACCGTCTTTTACAAATGGCAATGTAGAGGGCAAGTTGTCAAAAATCATGGAAACCTGACCGCCAACGGTATCAGCCAATGCAGGACCTGCACCACGATATGGGATATGTACGATATAAACACCCGCTAGACTCTTGAACAACTCGGTTTGCAAATGGCCAATGCCCCCAGTACCCGAACTTGAATAAGAGTACTTTCCGGGATTGGCTTTTAAAACAGCCATAAAGGTTTTGAAGTCCTTAGCTGGGAAAGAGGGATTAACCGCAATAATATTTGGGGTTGCAGCAATATTACTAATCGCTGTGAAATCCGTAATAGGGTCATAACCAATCTTCGGATTAATCGCGGGATTTGCCGCGGTTGTCGATACAGTAGCCATACCAATGGTGTAGCCATCCTTAGGCGCGCGCATCACTTCTAGCGCTCCGATAGAGCCGCCTCCACCCGCTTTGTTTTCAACAATTACTGGCTGACCAAGCTGCCGACCTAACGCATCACCAACTGCTCGGGCAATAATGTCGGTACTGCCACCTGGTGCAAAAGGAACAATTAATCGAATAGGTTTATTGGGGAAGTTTTGTGCATAAGCACTACCAACTAGACCAAGAAATGAAATGGCTACGCTGACTACTACCGCAGATAACAAACGCATATTGCTGTGCTTCATGAATTACTTTTCCTATTGCCCTATTGACTTTGGTAAATTAGCTGCATATTGATTGAGCTGATTTTTCGTACTCTTTAAAAATCTCTGCTAAGGCTTGTTGCTGCCCCAGTACTAAAGCTTGCGGAGTATTGTCTTTGAGTGCAACGCGCTTGGTATAATGGTTCGTACCAATTAAAGAACTTCCTTTAGCGCCATTGGTATAGCTCAGCAAAAACTCCATGCTGACAACGGCTTCAGGCCTTACATGGTAATCACCATAAAACTCGTTAACAGTTGCTTGCAAAAAATAGTATGGGAAATAACTATTGCCTTGACCCAAAGCCGCAGAAAAGATATTTGATTGATTGAGCCACTGGCGCTCAGCATTCACAATCATCTCAGAGGGTATAGAGGTATAAACGTTATAGAAATCCTTCTCATAACGTGCATCTCCAAGGCGATATACCAGTGATTTGCCATCGTATGGAGGGGCTACCGCTACTGGACCAACTTTTAACCAATACTCTGTGCGAGCTTGGCGCGGAGGACCTTCACGAACTGGCGCAACCATCCAACTGGTTGGCGTAACTGGTGCACGAGTAGGTAATGAACAGGCGCTCAAGATGCATGCTGTGACGATCAATAAAAACATCTTCATCATTTTTGCGCTCCAGATTGTTCTTGAGTGCCGTTCATTGGCAAGGTAATTTTGGCTGGTGGTTCACCCCAAATAATGCTGGATGGTGACTGGCTAGCTATACGTGAGAACTCATTGAGTTGCTCGCTTGTTTGCTTTAGGTTCTCAATGGTTAACTGAGTATCGCCCTGCATGCTAGTAACCGTTTGACGTATTGCTACCATAGTGCCTATAAGTTCACGCATTAATATACTCAGCTCATTCTTATCAGTCACCTTAGCGATGCGCTCCAAGATCACATTCATGTCCTTAACAGATTGAACTAGGCCAGCATTATCTTTGCCATTGCCAGCCATTAATACATTCAGGTTCGCCAACAATGCATCAAACCTCTTCTGGGTTCCATCAATATTTACCTCATTTAAGGCGCCAATCAATTTCTGAATACCAGAAATGATTTCATCAGCCTGATTTGGCAAGGATGGTACGACTGGATACTCTGGTTTCCAGGTATACGGCAGAGGCGGGTATTCCTCAGCACTCACTGGAGAAAAGTCGAATTCGATATAGTTCACACCAGTAATACCCATGGACTTCACTCGCGCACGTAGACTGTTGCGTACAAAGTCAGCCACCTGTTTTTCGTCAACCTTCTCACCAAAAATTTGCATACGGACGAGAACATACTGTTTGCGTTCCTTAAACGGTATGTCGTCTTCATATACATCGCCTGTTAAACCAATAAAGCTCACCTGGCCGATCTTGACGCCCCGAAAGCGTACTGCTGCACCAGCATCTAAGCCCGTTACCGATTGCTTGATGTACGTTTCGACATAAAAGGACTTTTTAAATATTTGACCTGAACCAAATATCAAGATCGCCGCCACTAATGCACCGATGGCCACCAAGACAAAAATGCCTAAGCGAAAGTAATTAGGGTTGGAGTTATTGCTCATGCTGCGTCCTTACTCATGATGCGATTAAAGAATTGATGCACGCGTGGATCGGTGCTGGTGTCACGTAATACCTTGGGATCACCCTCGGCAATGATGCCTTTAGCACCCTTGTCTAACATAATGACTTTATCGGCTATCGCGTAGATACTCGCCAACTCATGGGAAACAATCACAAAGGTAATTCCCAAGTTTTTAGATAGGTCCATGATGGTCTGATCTAAATCAGCTGAGGTAATGGGATCTAGGCCTGCTGAGGGTTCATCCAAAAACAAAATTCTGGGGTTGAGCGCCATTGCCCTAGCAATCGCTGCGCGCTTTTGCATTCCGCCGCTGATTTCACTGGGCATATATGTTTCATAAGGCAATAGACCCACAAGATCGAGCTTGCAGCGCGCTAGTAAATCCATTTGTGTTTGCGTAAGCTGCGTGTACTCCTGCATAAACAGAGTCACGTTCTCCAATAAATTCATGGAACCAAATAAAGCGCCCTGCTGATACATCGCACCAAAGCTGGTCATGATGTGCTGACGTTCCGCCCCCTGTGCAGTAGTGATGTTCTGACCTTCAATCAAAACATCCCCAGCAAGTGGCTGATAAAGACCAAATAGGTTTTTCAGCAAACTGGATTTGCCGCAACCAGAACCGCCCAAAATCACAAAAATCTCACCGTTATTGACCGTGAAATTGAGGTTTTGCATTAAGACATTGCTACCGTAGCCAACAGTGAGGTTTTGTACGTCAATCGCATACTCACTCTTGTAGTAGCTTGATGAAGCTCTAGACGAAGTGGGCACGAAATTTTCAGAGCTTGGCGAGTTCATTAGAAGCCTGTTTTGTAGGAAATAACCGCAAATATGCCGTCTACTATCACGATCATCACAATACTGCTCACTACGGCCCTAGTGGCTGAGATACCAACTGCAGCAGCGCCAGTTCCAGTTTGCATACCACGTAAGCAACCCATAGCAGATACCACCACACCAAACATCGTCGCTTTTACTAAACCAGAAAGAATATCTTCAACACTAACCGCGCTAAGCATGCCGTTATAGAAATTAACAAACGGAATGCCATAAATCAACATAGTGAACATCGAGGCAATGATGCTCACGATATCGGCATACAGAGTCAAAATGGGCGCAACCAAGATGCCCGCTAATACACGCGGCACGACCAAGAAACGAATTGGACTTAAGCCACCAGTTACTAAAGCATCGACCTCGCTATTAACAGTCATAGTGCCAATCTCCGCGGCAAACGCCGCAGAAGATCTACCCGCCAATAAGATGGCAGTAATCAAAGGACCCATTTCTCGAACAATTCCAAGGGCGGCGAGCGGTCCTACAAAAGAAACGGCGCCAAACTGCTTCATACCAATAGCAGCCTGGAACGAGAGAATCACGCCTATCAGAAAGGAAACCAGTCCAACAATCGGCAAAGCGGCAATACCCGCTTCTACGGCGGCATTAACGAAATCACCCCAGCGCACATGACGAATATTTCGTACAGACCAAACTAAATCTGCTGATAAATGCCCTAAAAAGGTAATGAGACCTTTTGCATCATCAAGTAGATTCTGTACAGCCATGCCAGTGCTAACTACAAAACTTCGCTTAGGCTTTACTGCTGGAACTGGAAACAACTTATCAATCGGTTGCAATTCTTTGAGCAAAGGTTGATAACGAGGCTGCAAGCCTTGTAAATTAAATTGAGCCCCTGCTTTTTCTTGTATCTCTTGAGTGTCGATTAAAAATGCGATTGCAGCGCCATCCATATATGTCACTTGCGACGCTTCAAACGTTAAGGTGGCACTCTTTAAATCATTCGGGGCGATCTTCGAAAGCCACGCATTTTGCACATCTTGCATCTGCGTCCAAACGCCACCTAAACTGTAAGTATTGACATTACCACTCAGGGTGATTTTGGCGTGGCAAGCATCAAGCTGAGTCCATGCCGCCACAGGAGGGCTATAAACTACAGATGCCGGGGAATTAGTGTCAGAAACGCTCATGAATAGACTATAAGGTATCTGCATGAAGGTACTGAGAAATGCCTATCTAAAAGCCGATTCCTAAAACTCTATGAAAAGGGCCCAGTTTTTCAACTAGGCCCTATATAAGGTGGTGCGGCTGGTAGGAATTGAACCCACGACCCCTTGGTTCGTAGCCAAGTACTCTATCCAGCTGAGCTACAGCCGCAACAGCCATAATTATGCCATGGAAGAGAAGAACTACATCACACCCGCTGGTCACGAACGCATCAAAGCCGAGCTCTTACAGCTCTTAAACCTTGATAGACCCGAGGTTGTAAAGGTAGTGCACTGGGCTGCCAGCAATGGCGACCGGTCAGAAAATGGGGACTATATTTACGGGAAAAAGCGCCTTCGAGAGATCGATCGGCGTATTCGGTTTCTCAATAAACGCCTTGAAGTAGCTGTGGTGGTCGACAATTCTGCCCGAAAATCAGGCGAAGCCGATGCCGAGCAGATCTTTTTTGGCGCTACAGTCACCTACTCCCCACTAGAAGGCAAAGATGCCGGCAAGGAAACCCAGATCACGATTGTGGGGATCGATGAAGCGGATCTTGAGAAGAACCATGTGAGTTGGGTTTCACCCATTGCCAAGGCTTTAATTAAATCAAGACTGGGTGATTGTGTAACGATTCAGACCCCAACAGGACCCACTGAAATTGAAATTCTTGACGTGCAGTATTTGTAAATAATTGCACTGTAAGGCTGTTTGACTTACAACGCACGCGTGCGAGTCACGCGCATTACATCTGGATTCGCACGTAAGCTACGCATCACCTTCGAGAGGTGCAAACGATCAAAGACTTGGATCGTAAATCGAATAGTGACGGAATCTTCTTTAAATCGATCTTCCATAGACACATTCATGATGTTGGAATCTGCTGCAGTCACACTACTTGCCACACGAGCCAATACACCCTTGCCTTGCTTGGTATCGATAGCCAAGTCGACTTCAAATTCACGGTTGAGATCTTTGCCCCACTCAACCTCTACCCACTTGTCACTATCTTTTGAGAGCATGCGCAATGCTACTGGGCAATCATTGGTGTGAACCTGTAAGCCCTCGCCTTTACCCAAGTAGCCAATGATGCTATCACCTGGAATTGGATGACAGCAAGACTGGAAATGAATGGAATTACCTTCGCGACCATCAACTAGAATGGCCTGGCGCTGGTGGTGATGAATTTCCTGGTGCGGACTAACCCAGTCAGCCGCGCCCAAGCGCATTTGCTCCGCACCACCCTCATCATCAATCAATATCTTTAGACGAATCGCCAGCTCTTGAGGCGAGCGTCGACCCAAAGCAATATTGACGCAAGCCTCCTCTCTGGTTTTATCACCTGTCCAGTGCATCAACTTTTCCCAGATCTCTGGCGTTAGTAGTGCTGCATCAACACCTTGTTGACGCAGGCTATTCGCCAAGAGACGTTCACCCAACTGGAGCGACTCTGAATAGTGTTTTGTTTTAAGTGAGTGACGAATGGAAGCTCTGGCTTTGCCAGTGCGCACAAATGCCAACCAACCTGGATTAGGTTGTGAGTTCGCTGAAGTAACTACTTCAATGATGTCGCCATTCTTAAGCTCGCTACGTAATGACAACTGCAAACCATTAATTTTTACAGCCACACAGGTATTACCTAAATCACTATGAATGGAATAAGCAAAATCTAGAGCGGTTGCGCCTCTTGGTAAAGCACGAATTTGCCCTGCTGGTGTAAACACATAAACTGCATCAGGGAACAAATCAATTTTGACGTGCTCCAAAAATTCTTGGGAGTCGCCGCTACTATCCTGAATATCAATCAAGGACTGCAACCATTGGTGAGCGCGATTTTGCACCTCACTCATATCAGGCGAGCCTTCTTTGTAAGCCCAGTGCGCTGCTACGCCAGCCTCAGCCACTGCGTGCATATCCGAAGTACGAATCTGAAACTCTACTGGCACACCAGACGGACCCAACAAGGTCGTATGTAAAGACTGGTAACCATTTAACTTCGGAATAGCAATGTAATCTTTAAACTTGCCTGGCATCGGCTTATATAAAGAATGCAAGATCCCTAATGCTCGGTAACATTCATCGATCGAGCTAACCGTCACCCTAAAGGCGTAAACATCCAAGACTTGTGAGAAGCTGACATGCTTGGTGCGCATCTTGTTATAAATGCTGTAGAGCGTTTTTTCACGACCACGAAGGTCTACTTCTAGGTTAGCTTTTGCAAAGGCCATACGTGAGGCCTGCAAAATCTTCTCGACCATCTCCTTGCGATTACCACGCGCCCGCTTAACCGCCCCTTCAATCACCCTAAAGCGCATTGGCATCGAGTAACGGAAGCTCAGATCTTGTAGATCACGATAAATCACATTTAGACCAAGACGGTGGGCTACTGGCGCATAAATCTCAATGGTCTCTGTTGCCACCCGACGACGTTTAGCCATAGGTACCGCATCAAGGGTGCGCATATTGTGCGTACGGTCGGCAAGCTTAACCAAGATGACACGCACATCACGCGCCATTGCCATGAACATTTTGCGAAAGCTCTCTGCTTGCGCTTTAGCATGGCTCTGGAACTCTAATTTATCGAGCTTAGTGAGACCCTCCACAAGCTCAGCAACTTTGGTGCCAAACTTTTCAACCAGATCCACTTTAGTGCTACCGGTATCTTCGATCACATCATGCAAAAGTGCTGCCATGATTGATGGGGCATCTAGGCGCCAAGTAGCGCAAAGCTCAGCTACCGAAACTGGATGCGTAATGTAGGGCTCGCCACTGTGACGGTATTGCCCCAGGTGCGCTGCATCAGCAAACTGAAACGCCTTTTTAATCTGCGTAACTTCCTCAGGCTTGAGATAGCTGAGCTTAGAGAGTAAGCCATCAATCGAGACAACTTGGTGCTTTAGGGGACGCTCAGGCGCTGAAGTCGGACCAAAGAGATGACGACTAGACTGTGCGAGCAAACTCGCAATAATGGACTTCTTATTATCTTTGAGATTTAATTCTGAATCGAGAAAACTGGTCTGCTCTTTAGGCGAAGATCCGCCTACGAATTCTGATAATTTCGATGTGTCTTTAGACCCTGATGGTCCAGTTCCTAGAGGGAGCTCCACACCGGAACTCCTAAATTACAAAGGTACTTTGGTCAGCATGTCACGGTCAGTCGCACCTGCAGCTACTTCGCGCAATGCAACTACCGTAGCTTTATCTCTGGACTCAACACGTGGAGAGTGACCTTGAACCAATTGACGTGCGCGATATGTCGCAGCCAATACCAGTTCAAAACGGTTTGGGATAGTTTTAAGGCAATCTTCTACAGTAATACGCGCCATGCTGAACTCACTTAAAGTGCTTCAATACCGATAGGATACCCGATTAGACCCCTAGACGCTTCAAAAGCGCTGGATTACGAGCCATGGCAGGTCCAGAACGCAGGCGGCTGGAGGCCAAAATATGCTTTAAATCCAATAAGGCTTGCTCAAAGGAATCATTAACCACGATGTAATCTGCCTCATGGGCATGCATGAGCTCTACATGGGCAGCCGCCAAGCGACGCTGAATAGTTTCCTCATCATCCTGCCCTCTTTTACGCAGGCGCTCTTCTAAAGCATCAATCGATGGCGGACATATAAAGATCCATTGCACTGAGGGAATGAGTTTACGAATTTGTTGTGCGCCCTGCCAATCAATCTCGAGCATCACATCATTACCCGCCTGCATCTGAGATTCGATCCACGGTTTAGATGTGCCATAAAAATGACCATGCACTTGCGCCCACTCTAAAAAGTGACCTTGATCACGTTCGGCAATAAATTCTTCTTGAGAAGAAAAACGGTAATCTTTGCCATCCACTTCACCTGGTCTTGGTGCGCGAGTCGTTGTTGATAGAGACAACTTAAGAGCAGAGTCATCTTGCAATAAGGCGTTTACCAAAGAGGACTTGCCAGCACCGGATGGCGCAACAATCATCAACATGCTGGCTTGATAAGATGGTGTCGAGTTTGGAGTAGTCATATATTGTTAAATTACTCTAAATTCTGAACTTGTTCACGCATTTGCTCAATCAAAAGCTTGAGCTCCAGAGCCGCTTGGGTATATTTCTCGGAAACTGACTTAGAGCTGAGGGTATTGGCCTCACGGTTTAGTTCTTGCATCAAGAAGTCCAGCCTCTTGCCTACAGGACCTTTACCAGCCAAGGCAGTCTGCACAGTAATTAAGTGCGTCTTTAAGCGAGCAAACTCTTCGGCAACATCAATACGTACTGCATACAGAACGACTTCTTGACGAATGCGCTCAATCAACTCAGAACCAATGCCTTTGCCCAGTTCTTGGCCAGCCAACGATTCAGACAAACGCTCTGTCAGTTTTTCTTGATACTGCGCAATATACTCAGGAACTTTAGGTTCAATGTTGGCAATGATTTGATTCATCTTTGAGGTAATGTTGGTCAGCACGGTGACTAAAGCCTTGCCTTCAGCTTGACGACTCTTCATGAGCTCATCTAATGCAGCGCGCCCTGCTTCTACAGTTGCAGCAAGCCAACCCTCTTCTTCACCACGTGGTTCAGCAACTATTCCAGGCCAACGCAAGATTTCACCAATGCTGAGTTCTCTGGCTTTGGGAAAAATGTCTTGAGCGCGTTCTTGTAGGGTATAGAGCGCATCTAGGCGCTCTTTGCTGATTGCTCCCAAAGCATGCGAATCGCTATGAGCAACTCCAGTACCACCCGGTTTATTCGACTGATTGATGCGCCAAGCAGCCCGAAACTCCACTTTGCCTCGGGATAGGCTTTGGGTAGTCATTTCGCGAAGTGCGGGCTCCGCAGCGCGACACTCGTCCGGAAGACGAAAGCCCAAGTCCAGAAACCGGCTGTTTACAGCCCGGCATTCCACCTGCAGATCAGCCACTACGCCAGCCCCTAGGGAGACTTGGCGAGAAGCGCTGCCATAACCAGTCATGCTCGATATCATATGAACATTGTAGATTCTTTATTTAGGACCCCGCCATGACTAGCACCACCCCAGCCAATATTGCCCGTCCCAGCGGTCGCAAGCCCAAAGACTTACGCCCTGTAACGATCTCCCGTAGCTTTACCAAGCATGCAGAAGGCTCTGTCCTGATTGCCTTTGGCGATACCAAGGTTCTATGTACAGCCAGCATTCTGGATAAAGTGCCTCCACATAAACGGGGTTCTGGCGAAGGTTGGGTAACTGCCGAGTACGGTATGCTTCCACGCTCTACACATACACGTAGTGATCGTGAAGCAGCTCGCGGCAAACAATCTGGCCGCACTCAAGAAATCCAACGCCTCATCGGTCGCGCAATGCGTAGCGTCTTTGATCTCAAAATTTTAGGTGAGCGCACCATTCATCTAGATTGCGATGTATTACAAGCTGATGGCGGTACTCGCACTGCATCGATTACTGGCGCTTATGTTGCCGCTCGTGATGCTGTTAATCAACTATTGAAAGATGGCACCTTAACTCAAGATCCGATTATTGATAGCGTAGCCGCAATTTCTGTAGGCATCTATCAAGGCGCGCCAGTTCTAGATTTAGATTACCCCGAAGACTCTGCTTGTGATACCGATATGAATGTAGTCATGACTGGCAAAGGCGGCATGATTGAAGTGCAAGGTACTGCCGAGGGTGCAGCATTCTCCAGAACTGAGCTCACTGCGCTGCTAGATCTTGCGGAGCAAGGCATTCATGAGCTTACAAAGCTGCAAATTGAGTCGCTGAAATAATCTCTTTAATTCCTTTATTGCATGCAAAAGCTAATTCTTGCTTCTAACAATGCTGGTAAGGTGCGCGAGTTTGCCGCCTTACTTGCGCCTTTGCAATTTGAAGTCATTCCGCAAGGCGCATTAGATATTCCGTCGGCAGAAGAGCCACATCACACCTTTGTTGAAAATGCTTTAGCCAAAGCTAGGCATGCAAGCGCAGTTAGTGGATTGCCTGCTCTTGCTGATGATTCTGGTATTTGCGCGCATGCACTTGATGGCGCGCCCGGAGTTTTTATCAGCTCGCTACGCGGGTGAACCCGCAGATGATGCAGCGAACAATCAAAAGCTCATTAAAGAGCTTGAAGGAAAAACCAATCGTGGAGCACATTATGTTTGCGCACTCGTGTTTGTAAACAGCGTCAATGATCCTGAGCCACTGATTGTGCAAACACATTGGTATGGCAGCTTTATTGACGAAGCTAAGGGCGCCAATGGCTTTGGCTACGACCCCCACTTTTTCTTGCCTGAACTAGGCCTGACCGCAGCAGAACTAGCGCCAGAGCAAAAGAATGCAATAAGCCACCGAGGCCAGGCATTGCGTGAACTCATCGCTCAGTTGCAGTCTCGAATTGAGTCTCGCATGCAATCTCGTAACAAATAACAAACGAAGAGTGACTAATTTACGAAAGCCACTGCAAACTCTGGCGGTTAGCCTAACAGCCCTTCCCCCATTGGCGCTCTACATTCACTTTCCTTGGTGTGAAAAGAAATGCCCCTACTGCGACTTTAATTCTCATCAAATTAAGAAAGATGGTGCAAATCAATCTGGCTTTGATGAGAAGCGCTATATCCAAGCGCTGATTAAAGACCTAGAAACCGAGCTGCCCAATACTTGGGGTCGGCAAGTTCATAGTATTTTTATTGGCGGCGGCACACCAAGCTTGTTATCGCCCGCTGGCATGGATGAATTACTTTGCGCCATTCGCGCTCGAGTCAACTTAGAGCCCGATGCGGAAATTACCATGGAAGCGAATCCTGGATCAATTGAAGCCGAGAAGTTTGCTGGGTTTGCCAAGTGCGGCATAAACCGCGTTTCTATTGGAGTGCAAAGCTTTGATGATGAAAAGCTCAAGGCTCTAGGCCGCATCCACAATGGCGCTGAAGCTAAGCGAGCCATCGCGATTGCTCTTGAACACTTTAAATCTGTCAATCTTGATTTAATGTATGGCTTACCTAATCACAGTCTAGAGGATGCTAAAGCGGATGTAGAAACTGCGCTATCTTTTGGAACACCCCATCTGTCGTTCTACAACCTCACTTTAGAGCCCAATACCTACTTTGCAAACTTTCCGCCGAAGTTACCTTCTGATGATGAAGTCGATGCCATTTACGAGCTGAACTTAGACCTACTGACTAAGGCTGGCTATACACGCTATGAAGTCTCAGCGTATGCCAAGAAAAATCAAGAATGCAAACACAATCTCAATTACTGGCGCTTTGGTGATTACATAGGTATTGGTGCTGGTGCGCATGGCAAGATCTCTTTTCCAGATCGCATTACTCGACAAGTTCGTGAACGCCATCCAGAGACCTATATGTCAGCCATGGAAAACAAAGGAAATGCGCTCATCGAGTCTAAGGTTATTGAACCCAAAGATCTTCCTTTTGAATTCATGCTCAATGCCCTGCGCCTAACTGGCGGCGTTGAGACTCATAGCTTCAGCGAACGAACTGGTTTGCCACTGAACGTAATTAGTAAAGACCTAGCGGAAGCTAGTAAAAAAGGCTTGCTGAATTCGAACCCACACAGACTCAAGGCTACGGATCAGGGTTTACGCTATCTCAACAACCTACAAGAGATATTTCTCAGTTAAAGTTAATCGCTATCTATAAATAAAAAGTTGATTTGGAGACTAGTAATAATGTTTTGTAATTCCCTTTGGAAGCGCTTTGCCAATTTTGCAAGCTGTTTAACTTTGGCGGCAGCTGTATTCTTAATCTCACAAGTTGCTTTTGCGCAGCCGAAATCATGGCCCGATAAACCCGTCAAGCTGTATGTCGGCTTCCCCCCAGGTGGCGGCTCTGATGCAATTGCTCGCATCATTGCAATCAATCTCTCACAAATGTGGGGGCAACAAGTCATTATTGACAACCGCGGTGGCGCAGCCGGAACGATTGCGGCTGATCTAGTTGCAAAATCACCTGCGGATGGCTACACCCTTGGGCTAGCACACGTTAACGCCCTCTCAATTATTCCTGCGCTCGGACAAAAAATGTCCTATAACGCTTCAACCGATTTCACGCCCATTGTTTTGCTAGGCATCACCCCAAATATTTTGATTGCTAATATTGATGCCCCGGCAAAAAATGTCAAAGACTTAGTGGCCTACATGAAACAAAATCCTGGCAAGGTTAGCTTTGGGTCAGCAGGCAACGGTAGCACTCAGCATCTTGCTTATGAGCTTTTTATGCATATGGCAGGAACCCAAGCATTACATATTCCTTACAAAGGTAGCGGCCCGGTTCTTGTGGATTTAATTGCTGGCCATATCACTTACACGTTTGAAACAA
Source organism: Polynucleobacter sp. (assembly GCA_044225315.1). Classification (GTDB taxonomy): domain Bacteria; phylum Pseudomonadota; class Gammaproteobacteria; order Burkholderiales; family Burkholderiaceae; genus Polynucleobacter. The sequence goes on along the minus strand of JBGAIU010000006.1, from coordinate 33,520 downwards.
TGGGTGCTGCAACTCCACATATTCAAAGCGGCAAAGTAATTCCCTTGGCACAAACTAGAACTAAACGCTCACCTGCATACCCCAATGTTCCAACCATGGATCAACTCGGCTATGTTGGATTTGAGGCTACCGCTTGGTATGGATTAATGGGGCCAGCCAAATTAGACCCTAAGATTGTCGACAAAATTAATGCTGACGTGAATACGATTTTGCGCAAACCAGATATTCAGACTAAATTAGCAGAAGTGGGCGCAGAGGATGGTGGTGGCTCACCCACCGCGTTTAGTAAGTTCATTACAAAAGACCGCAATCAGTGGGCAAAGTTAGTGAAGGATACAAAACTGCAAGTGGATTTGAACTAGAAAAATATTTGAAGAGTGCAATAGAAAAGGGCTTAAAAGCCTTTTTTATTTAATGTTTGGCGGAAGAGGTGAGATTCGAACTCACGGACCTATTACAGTCGCCAGTTTTCAAGACTGGTGCATTCAACCGCTCTGCCACTCTTCCGTATATCGTATGAATCGCGATTGATTCAAGTCCGTAATTATAAAGAACTTTTGATTTGAACCTCTAAATATCTTGCTATAGCGAGGCTAGAGGTCAGTCCAGGGGATTCGAAGCCATATAGGTTATAGAGTCCCTGCATTCCATGCTCTTGGGGGGTGTTAAAGCAAAAGTCTCCTGCAGGTGCATTTGGCGGAACAATTTTGGCCCTAACTCCGGAATAATCTGGCTGTAATGAGCCATCTTTAAGACCTGGCCAATAGCGCCTCACCGCCTCATAAAATCCGTCACCGCGCTTAGGGTCTACGGTGTAATCAATTTGATCTTCTTGATCAATATCGAGCCACTCTACATCTGGGCCAAACTTAGCTTGGCCGCCCATATCTAAAGTTAGGTGGACTCCAAGCCCACCAGGCTCTGGAATTGGGTAGATCAAATGCGTGAAAGGAGATTTACCTGAGAGAGAAAAATAATTACCTTTTGCAAAATAGGCTTTGGGTATTTGGTCTCTTACTAAGCCTTCTATTTGTTGCGCAACTGCTGGCGCACTCATACCGGCACAATTGATGAGCAACTTCGTTTGGATTTGTATACCATCAGCGCCACCAATTTGGAGCTCATAGCCATTCTCAGCATTATTTCCTATCGGCTTTGCGCTCTGTAATGGTGATTGATAAGCCACCATGCCACCCGCATCCTCAAAGCTTCCGAGCAAGGAAAGCATATATCCATGACTATCCACGATCCCCGTACTTGACGACAGGATTGCGGCAGAACATTTGAGATTAGGCTCTAACGTTTTTGCCTCATCACCTGAGATCATCTTAATTTCAGGCACACCGTTATTTTGGGCTTTATAAAGAATGGCTCGCAAATCATCGACCTGCGCTTCATCGCTAGCAACAATCAATTTGCCATACGGTTGAGTTGCAACTTGATGGTCACGACAATATTCATATAAAAGGCGATTGCCCTGCACACAGAGTTTGGCCTTTAGAGAATCTTTTGGGTAATAAATTCCGGCGTGAATAACCTCACTGTTTCTGGCACTACTAATTGTGCCAAAAGCATTTTCTCGTTCGAGCAAAATGGTTTCTCGGCCTTGCAATGCCATTTCTCTGGCAACTGCTAAACCCACTACGCCGGCGCCAATAACGACGCAATCCACCCACTCCATTAACTTGTCTCGCCTTATTTTTGAATTTTTAGTGATTTATTTGCAAATATACTGAAATCCTAACATTTTCAATGTTTTAGAGGGTTTTTCAAGGGTTATTGCTAAAATCTAGCAATGTCTTCTAGACCCATGAAAACCGCAAATAATCTACCCAGCTCCGCCCATACAGCGGTAGATATGGTTTTAGATACCGCTTATCAAAATATTAGTGGTTCGCAATGGAAAGAGCTATTTTCGTTCGCTCGCAAATCCCATCTTCCAGAATTTATTGAAGATCTATTTACGGGCAAGCATGTCAATCTAAGTGAAGATCGCCCTGCTCTACATTCAGCTCTGCGCAATCTTTCCAAAACACCAATCACCCTAGATGGTCAAGATGTGATGCCATCAGTTACTAAGGTGTGGCAGCGCATTGACGCACTATGCAATCAATGGGTTGGCGTCACTGATGTCATTCATATTGGTATTGGTGGCTCCGACTTTGGTCCGCGTTTGGCCATTGAAGCTTTAGCTCACGTTCCTGATATTAAGAGCCGTGGCATGCGTATGCATTTTTTAGCCAATATCGATACCGCTGAATTAGCACGCGTTTTGGCAAAAGCATTACCGCATAGCACTCGCGTCATCATTGTTTCTAAGTCTTTCACTACTCTTGAAACTACCATGAACGCCAAGGCTGTGGTGGCTTGGCTTAAAAAGAGCGGCCTGACACAAAGCCAGATCAATAAAGCCCTATTTGCAGTTACCGCCAATGTTTCGGGTGCCAAAGCATTTGGGGTTGAAGAAGACCATATCTTCCCATTTTGGGATTGGGTTGGTGGTCGTTACTCAGTATGGTCTGCAGTTGGCCTGCCAATTGCCTTGCAGTATGGCTTTAAAACCTTTGAAGAATTCTTGGCTGGTGCTCATGCTATGGATCTGCATTTTAGAAATGCGCCATTAGAAGAAAATCTTCCAGTCATCATGACGCTAGCTCTATTGCATCAACAAGAAAAGAATGGAATTAAGTCCTATGCCGCCATTCCCTATGCCGATGCACTAGATTGGTTTCCAAAATGGTTGCAACAGCTAGATATGGAAAGCAACGGTAAGAGTGTCGGTAAAGATGGTAAACCCGTTAAGCATTCTTCACCAGTAGTATTTGGAAGCGCTGGCAGCAATGCGCAGCATTCCTACTTCCAGCTCTTTCATCAAGGACCTGAAGTCATTCCAATTGACTTTATTGCCGTTCGCAAACCGATGAGCGATCTCCCTGAAGCAGTGGCCCATCACCGCATCTTGCTATCAAATTGTTTGGCGCAGGCTCAAGCCCTAGCGCATGGCAAAGATGCCAGCAACCCGAATGATGTCTATCCAGGCAATCGCCCTAGCAATTTATTGCTTTTGCCAGAACTCAATGCTTTTTATTTGGGTGCGCTTCTTGCTCTTTATGAAAACCGCGCTGCTACATTAGGTGCGCTCTGGAATATCAATAGCTTTGATCAGCCAGGCGTGGAATACGGCAAGGTTTTAGCCAAGCCGATTGAAAAAGCGCTGGGTAGCGGTTCAAACCATGTTGAAGCAAATGACAGTATTGATGCAGTTACAGCTGCTCGTATTAATTTATTGAATTCTTGATCCCTTAATTTATTAAGTGCCCTGCGCTTCCTTTATCTATTTGTCTAAAGGTATTACATGCAACTCTCCCCTTCAATCTTTAAGGCTTATGACATTCGTGGAATCATTGATCAAACTTTAGATCCTTCGATTGCTAAGTTGATTGGTCAAGCCTTTGGCACTGAGATGCGTGAGCTAGGTGAAACTGAGATTGTGATCGGCCGTGATGGTCGCTTATCTGGCCCTAGCTTGATCGAGGCTCTTACTGAAGGCCTACTTTCGACTGGTATTAATGTGATTGATTTGGGTATGGTAGCTACACCCATGGTGTACTTTGGCGCTAACCAAGTATTAGATGGCAAGAAACCTAAATCCGGCATCATGATTACCGGCAGCCATAACCCACCTAACTACAACGGCTTTAAGATGGTCTTGGGTGGCGCAGCCATCTATGGCGATCAAATTCAGAGTCTGCGCAAGCGCATTGAAGCTGAGCAATTTGCTACAGGTCAAGGAACACGTAGTACTTTTGATATTTTTCCAATATATTTAGAGCGCATTGTGAGCGACGTCAAACTAGCTCGCCCTATGAAAATTGCTGTTGACTGCGGTAATGGTGTTGGCGGTGCTTTTGCAGGGAAACTCTTTAGAGCATTGGGCTGTGAAGTGCAAGAACTCTTTTGCGAGGTCGATGGTAAGTTCCCTAACCACCATCCTGATCCAGCGCATCTTGAGAATCTCCAAGACCTAATTAAAAACCTGCAAACCACTGACAACGAGCTCGGTCTTGCCTTTGATGGCGATGCTGACCGTCTTGGAGTAGTTACTAAAGATGGCCAAGTCATATTCCCCGACCGTCAAATGATGCTTTTTGCAAAGGATGTACTCTCTCGCAATGCGGGCGGTCAGATTATTTATGATGTCAAATGCACTCGCAACCTAGCAACGTGGGTTAAACAGCATGGTGGCGAACCACTCATGTGGAAAACAGGCCACTCTCTAGTTAAAGCGAAACTCAAGGAAACTGGCGCACCGCTAGCTGGCGAGATGTCTGGTCACATTTTCTTTAAAGACCGCTGGTTTGGCTTTGATGATGGTTTGTATACAGGCGCACGCCTTCTAGAGATTCTTTCCAAAGAGAAAGACCCCAGTAAGACACTTATTGATTTGCCAAATGCGATTTGCACCCCTGAGTTGCAGCTAGCCTGCGCTGAAGGTGAGCCCTTTGAATTACTTGAAATCATCAAAGCCAATGCCAAGTTCCCTACTTCAGAGTCTATCAATACCATTGATGGCGTGCGCGTAGAGTATGCAGATGGTTTTGGCTTGGCAAGACCATCAAATACCACTCCAGTGGTAGTGATGCGCTTTGAGGCAGATAGTGAGGCGGCGATTGCGCGTATTCAGGCGGAGTTTAAAGCGGCTTTATTAGCAGCTAAACCTGATGCGAAACTACCGTTTTAGTGAATAGTACTTGATCCGTCTGGTGCATCCATTGTGAAATTTTGCGTTACGCTAGTCGCTTGATCTAATAACGTTGCACTACCCCATCCTGCATGCTCTGAAATTTTTTCCAATAATTTGGAAAATGCCGAAACCATATATATAGGAAGCAATAGATTAACTGATTGCTTTTCCCCATAAATGAGATCAACGGAAATTAACATCTCTGGTTGCTCATTATTAACTCCGCAATTGACATCAAGAACCAATTTTGGCTCATTTCCCAAAGGGAAAGAACTGCCGCCAATAAATTCAGCCCCATGATCCGAACTTTGTGGCAGATCATTTCTAGTGAAAATTTCATTGCCGACTCCAAGACCTACCTGCGGATGTTTCTCAAGCTCTTTTTGCATTAGGTGTTTAGTTGCTGCAAGCAAAAACAAGCCAACACGTCGAGTCAGGAGAAATAGAAACTCATCATTTATGCTGGTATTTACTCGAAACAATATGCGATCTTCGTGCAACAAGTAACTAAGGTTTATTTGCTTAATACCCATAAATTAATTAGCAAGTAATTTAAATAAATTATTCACAATGCGTCATTGAAACGCAATCTGAATTGCAAAATGTGCAGCAGCTTTATTGCCTTTATCATCTCGCGCCTCAACCACGATCTCATAATTCGGGGCCGCATCTTTTGGTGCTGTTCCACTAAAACCCAATGAGGTTGGATTAAATCGCATCCAAGTTGGCAATGGGGAACCATCGGCAAGTTTAGCCACATATGTCATAGATGTTCCAGGGATGCTATGTACAAAAGTATCTGATGGTAATTGATAATTAAAGGTAGATTGTTTGCTAAGACTCAGTGGCGCCTGATCCCTTGCAGAAATAAAAGAAGAATTTCCGTTTGCAGCCCTGGCATTAGTGGTTTGCGTTGTGAGTTCCCCTAATGGACTGCCAACTGCATTACCCCTTGTTTCAGCACCTTCTGTAGATGAAGCACTTACAGACGAAACAGCAACTGTACCAACCCGCACCAGAGAGCCACGATTTGCTGAAAATGTCTGGTTTTGATCGATATTTTGTTTAATTACCCCCACTTCTAGACCACTTGAAGTTGAACTGCTTGACGAAGACAAACTACGTGTAGGATCAACATACCCGGTGAAGATCGCATTCCAAGTGCCATTTAAATCGGATGCCTTGATATTGCTATTACCTTCTAATTTTAGGTAATTCGATACAACTACTGGCACTGGATTCAGCTCTCCTCGAATAAATCTATACCCTGGATAAGTTGGATCAATGGGGTTCATCCGGAAATAGATAATGCCAGTACGATCAGAAATACTGAAGGTAATCGTTCCACCACTAGTACTTGGGCTAATTTGCATAGAGTCTGCTGAATACACTTGATTTGTGTATGTAGTCACACCAGCGCCATTGAAGGAAATATTTCCTCCATAGGTTAATGCAGTCATATAGGTTGCAACATTTAGACCATATAGCGGCACTGAGCTACCTATCGAATTTCTAAACGCTACTGATGGAACAAGAGCCCCATCAGAAATTGCCATAACAATCAGCGTATGTGTATTCTTTATGGTGTCATCAATTGTTCCATTGAAGACGATGCTTGGATCACGGGAAACCATGGTTTGAACATTTGTAGGTGCCAAGTATTTAATTAACAGACCCTCTGTTGAGTCAGTAAATGTTGAATCATAGCGGCCAAGCAAGAATCCACTTGTCGCTGTTTGACCAAGATAGCTAGCATCACCTATAAAAGTGCTTCCTGTGTAGGTTTGAGTTCCAGCTGTATATGTATCAGCAAGTAAATTTATACGTGTAGCCGTTACGCTCAAATTATTCAATGGAACGCTTGAGCCAACACTGCCGCCTAGGGTTACCGATCCCGGTGAAGCATTGGAGACAATACTCAATGATTCAATACCTGAATTCAAGCCATCAATAGTTCCGAGCATTGAAATATTTCCAGCTGTTGATGAAAGCGTTACAACACTTCCACTGGCTGGAGCAATAACAACATTTTGATAGGTTTGATTGCCAGTAAATGCAATATTGCCAACCAATTTAACCGCCCCAATAATGGTGATATCGGTTGCGACTGTTATTCCAGATTGTGCGCCAAGAGAAGTGATAACACCATTGCTAAGGGCTCCACTAGATGCTGCCCATAAAGTTGCATTATTAATACTAATTCCACCCGTGAATGTGTTTGCGCCCGCCAAGGTTAAGGTTCCGCCTGTAAGCGCTAATGAGCCCGAGCCACTAATATCGCCATAGAATGTTCCAGATGCATTCGTAATCGTAAAACGATCTCCACCAATCAAAATTCGACCCAGTCCTGGACTTGAACTTGATATAGTTTTGGCGTAAACAGTTCCGCCAAGATTTGAAATATCCAAAGTACCATCAATCACAATACCGCTGGAATTACTTACAGAAGCGCTGCCACTTACTACTAAAGTACCCGCATGAATTGTTGTGGCACCTGTATACATACTATTTCCAGAGACTGTCCATGTACCTAAACCATCCTTATAGAGACTACCTAGATTGCTTCCACTATCGGCCAAAATAGCTGCCATAGAATTAGCACCAACATTGGTTCCTGCAAGGGTTAGCTGATGCGTGCCGCTACCGGTTAGCTCAATATTTCTAGTATTTGTTAAGACAAGTGCTCCACTGCCAGACGCATTAATTGTTCCGCCATTTGTTGTGATGGTGAAAAGACGATCGCTAGATGTGCCTGCTCCAGTGTATTTCAAGGTACCTCCGTCAAATACAATGTTTGCAGCACTACTATTTGCTTGACCAATGCCGCTGGCACTTCCCCCATTAGTCATATTAGCTATCACCAGAGTCGCTCCATTGCCAACAGTAGTCACACCTGTATAAGTATTTAGATTTGTGAGTGACAGCGTGCCGCCATTTAATGTAAATGCAACAGAACCCGTACCAACACTATGATCCGCAATAATGCCCGCATAGGTGCTTACACCACCAGCAATAGCCAAGGTAGAGATTGTGGAGCTTTGGTTATTGACAATTAAATTGCCGCTTAAACCTGTTAATGACGCAAAGGTATTTGAATATCCATTTAAATCAAATATTGCAGATCCTGACATCACAAGAGCAGAGCTTCTAGAAATTACATTATTAGCCCCAAGTATTAAACTACCCGCGCTAATGGTGGTGGAGCCAGCATAGGTATTTGCACCTGATAGCGTAAGAGTGCCAGAACCCTGCTTGACAATTGCGCCACTAGATCCACTAATCACACCAGCGTAAACAGTGTTTGCGCCATCGCCCAAGGTTAAGGTGTTGCCACCTAAGTTCACGGAACTACTAGCAGCACCCCTTAATGAGCCAATGGTTTCTGAAGCATTGAGCAATAAGGTAGCACTAGAAGCAGTTAAGTTCACTGCATTGGTATCAGCCAAAGCAGCGCCATTAGAAAGCGCTAGTGTTCCTGCGCTAATTGTCGTAGTGCCAGTGTAAGTATTGGTGCCAGAAAGGGTCAAAGTACTGCTTGAAGTATCCTTCGTCAGCGTACCTAGTCCACTGATAGCACCGGAAAGTGTTTGCGTTGCAGATGAAGAATATTGAAGAGTTGCGCCAGTATCAATACTGATATTTGCAGCATAGGAAACATTTCCTAGTGAGCCAGATCCACTGATATTTAATATTCCCGGTGTAGGTGTTGGCGCCTGAGAGGGTTAAGATGCTAGCACCCGCTTTGGTTAAGGTCACGCTAGTACCAGCAATGATGCCGTCAATCGAACCAGTGCTGCTATTGGTGATTGAGAGTGCACCACTAGTAGCTAAGCTAATCGCATGGGCTGTTAAGGTGGCGGTATTAATCGTGAGGCCCGATAGCGCTGTACCACCCACTGCACCCGTAAAGGTAGTATCGCCAGTCGTTGTGATCGATAAGGTATTAGCACCAGAGACGGTAGAGCCAAACAAGATATTGCCAGCACTAGAACCAGTGGTTAATACGCTTGCCGCACCTAAGGTCACAGCACCGGTATACGTTTGTGCACCACTCGTGGTGATATTGCCTGCTAAGGTTGAAGTGCCGTTGACCACCAAGCTGGAGGTACCAGTGGTATTGGTAATAGCTGGGCTGGTACCAGACATACTTAATGAACCGATCGTGAGTGCATTTTGTAGATCTAGTGTGGCACTGCTAATCGTTAATAAGCTGCTGGTGTTACCCAAAGTACCGCTGCCGGTTACGGCTAAAGTACCGGCATTAACGGTGGTAGCACCAGTGTAGGTGTTGGCACCACCAAAAATGACAGTGCCAGTATCACCTGCTTTATTAATTGTTAAGGTGTAACCATTGGTATCGGTAATTGCGCTATTGATGGTCATCGTCTTACCAGTAGCCAAACCTAGTAATATATTGGAGCCTAAAGTGACAGCACCAGTCTGCTGGAGACCGCCGCCGGCACTATCGGTTAAGGCATACACGCTTGGTGTAGCGGCGCTATATAGAGTCAACGCATTGCTAATCGTTTTACCATTAAGGTCGATCACTACCCCGCCACTGCTCGTTTCTACAACGGCACCAGTACCAAACGGTTGATTGCTGTAACCTGCTTTAAGGGTACCGCCATTAACGGTAGTGCCACCACTGTAAGTACTGTTGGTGGTGCTGTTGCCTAACACAACAGTTCCAGCGCCAGTCTTTGTTAAACCAAATGAGCCGCCAGATTCAGAGATCACGCCAGATAAAGTCAAAATATCAATAGCATTCGTTGCCGATACCGTACTGTTATCAGTTAGCGTGATATTGCCAGACAAGCTACTGGTAGTGTCTTTAATGGTGCCGCCATGCAATGTAACGGATTCAGCACCAACGGTGACGCCCTGAAGGTCCAATATCCCGCCAGCATGCACAATCGTTCCACCTGCAGTAGTACCTAAGCCAGTATTGCTTGTAATTTGCAATGTTCCTGCGCTAATGGTAGTTGTAGAGGTGTACAAATTATTGCCAGAAAGAATCAGCATGGAGTTACTGCTGTTCTGGGTAACCCCTGTAACACTAGCGCCAATTGCGGCGCTAATTGCAACAGAACTACCAGTACCCGAGTTAGTAATGGTGCCAGTGTTGTTCACACTAGTGGTTGAGAGCGTAATAACATTAGCAATCGCACTATTGTTGTTCAACACCAAGTTGCCAGTGCCCGCGATACCACCGGAGACGGTTAGTAAGGCGCTACCACTAGCGTTGCTGTTGACCAAAGTTGTACCACCAGAGGCAACTGTCAGTGCGGTAGCGCTAATAGTTAAGGCAAAGGTTGTAGAGCTCTCTGTAACGGTGGTGACATTTGAGCCAACACCATAATTGATAATAGTAGTACCAGCCCCCGATCCAGTATTGGTAATAGTGCCAACGTTATTAATCGCCGCTGTCGAGAAGGTCAACGAAGTAGATGTGGTATTACCAATCGTAAAGTTATTGGTACCAGTCACCCCGCCACTGTAAGTGGCTGTTGCAATGCTACCAGTAGTACCAATTGTTAAAGTACCAACAGTAGCATTGGTTGCTAAAGTAATAGCATTGGCGACATTCAGACCAGTGGTGCTAATCAAGAGCAAAGCCGCGCTAGTACCTGTGGTATTGCCTAGCGTTACGCCACCAGTACCTAAGGCAGCGCTGTTGGTAGACACTTGAACAGTACCAGCCTGGATGGTGGTGCCGCCAGTATACCCGCTATTTGTGACGCTATTATCAGCAGTCAATACCAAAGTTCCCGTTTGCCCAGAACCTGAATTCACGGTAATAGCGTGTGCACCTGTAATAAGGCCGTTAATGGTCATAGCACCAGAACTAACAATACCAATCGTTGCATTGTTCGCAAGTGATACTGCGCCATTTACTACTGCAGAAGTAGTGCTACTGTTTAATAAGGCACCCAAGCTAGAAATACCTGTTCCAGCAAGTGACAGATTATTTGCAAGTGTTTTGCCATTGAAATCAACAGCTCCACCACTTTGAACAGTTACTGTATTCGTACCAAATGGACCGCTTGTAATTGTTCCAGAGGTAGGCGTACTATTGGCATTTGCCTGCAAAGTACCTGCACTAACAGTTGTGCCTCCACTATAGGTATTGGCAGCTTGCAGGGTCAAAGTACTACTTGATGATGTGTCTTTAAATACAACCCCCGCACCGGAAATAATTCCAGATAGCAACTGATTGGCGGAAGATGAATGCTCAAATTCTGATGATGTGGCAATGCTGATGGTATTGCTATATGAACCACTTGCCAAAACACCAGATCCACTTAATTGAAGTACGCCGGCTCCAATGGTAATGGCGCCAGAGAAGGTATTACCACTACCAGATATGGACAAAGTATTGCTTGTGCCTGTGTCTTTAGTAAGCGCACCACTTCCACTCAATAGACCAGATAAGGTTTGCGCAGCAGTCGATGAGAATTGGAAAGTGGTTCCAGAGCCAACACTAATGTCTCCAGCATAAGAACCAGACGCCAGTTGCCCTGCACTACTGATTTTTAGTACGCCAGCACTGATAGTTGTATTACCAGTAAAGGTATTGATACCAGACAATGTCCAGGTATTGCTTCCCGTTTTAGTTAATGCTGTTGCATTGCTACTTGCATCATCTGAAATTGCTCCAGCAATAGAAGCACTTGCAGTTCCTGTTAGAGTTAAAGTTCGAGCACCAGTCCCACTAGCAACAATTATTCCTGAATTTGAAAATGCGAGCGCACCAGCAGATCCAGATGAATTAATTGTTGCACCACTAGCTCCGATGGTAAATAAATGATCAGTGCTTACATCCACCCCTGTATATTTCAGAGTTCTGCCATTAATAACTAAATTTGCAGCATCACTGGTTGCAGCACCAATATTGCTATTTGACCCACCATTAGCAAGAGATGAAACGCTTAAAGTTTCAAGATTAATAGCTGTTACGCCCGTATAGGTGCTTGCGCTTAAGGTCCAGGTACCTGTACCTGCTTTAGTAATGCCACCTGTACCAGTACCAACAATGCTTGCCAAACTGCTACCTATTGCAGAACCAGTCAAGGTTAAGGTGTAACCGCCGCCCGTGATAGTACCGGCATTGCTTAGAACAATATTGCCAGTTGATGTCGATGCATTAACCGTAGCATTGTCAGCCAATGTAATCAAACCGCTATAGGTCACGGCTGTTGAACTGCTATTAGTCAGAGCTCCAGATGTACCGCCTACTCCAGTACCAGCCAAACTTAATGCTTCTGCTGTTCCTAAGGTGTAGCCGTTGAGGTCTAATGTTGCTCCACTAGAAACTGTTGTACCACTTCCAGTTGTTCCATGGGTGGGGTGTTGGTGCTATCGCCATTAGCGCCAAGCTTTACCGTGCCAGCAGTAATTGATGTCAATTCAGTAAAGGCATTATTTGCAGCAAGCACCAACGTACCTGAACCATCTTTCGTAAGATTTCCACTTGAAATTGCAATTGGACTATTGACGGTCACATTGCCAGAGCCACCAAGATATAAGTTATATGTTCCAGAAACAGCATTACCACTTGGTGCTAATGTTAATGTTCCTGAATCTAAATTAATTCGACTATCAGCAGTTAATGTAATTACACCGGCGGAACTATTATTACCGGATAGATTTTGTCGCGCCATCATTTGAGATGCCAGTACCACTTAAGGTAAGGGGCTTGCCCAATACTAATAGGATTGCTACTAATGTCAGCACTCAATTAAAGCGCTCCACTAGGGCGAACAATTACACCATTATCTGTAGTGCCGAGAGCACTGCTATGTTGCGCCTCAACAACCCCGGCAGTAATAGTTGTAAGGCCGGGTTAAAATGTATTGGGGGGCCTGCAAGATCACCCCTACCGGCGCCTACCTTGGTCCAATCGCCTGAGCCAGCAATAATGCCACCATAGGTTAAATCATAATTACTAGCAACGTTAATAGTTGCCCCGTTTGCACCAAAGGTAAAGTCCTCGATTTGAGTTTATGGTGAAACTAGCATTTGCTAACAATCCACCCCCATTAATCACCAAGCTATTTGTTGTTGCTGTAATCAAGGTTGCACCTAAATTAGCACCAGTAGAAATCGATAAAACACTTGCCAAAATAGTGGTTAAACCAGTGTAGGTATTAGCAGCGGACAGGGTTGCGGTGCCGGCTCCATCTTTACTTAAATTTGCGATTGGGGTAGCAATAGCATGTAGCAACCGTAATATCGGCGCCGCCAAGAGTTGTTGTATGAACCAGACCCGGTTATAGCGCTTCCGCTGGCCACATCGAGAGTTAATGTTCCGCTATCAGAATTTATTCTTGAATTAGAAGCAAGGGTGATAAGGCCTGCATAACTATTTGTTCCTGATATTGCCCTTAAAGCACCGCCATCATTCACACCAGAACCATTAAGCGTGATGGCTTCAGCACCAATAGAGACCCCATTGAGCTCTAGCGCTGCGCCTGAACTGACACTTATTCCACCGGCAATATCGCCCAATGCAGAGTTGCTTGAGGCTCGAATCACACCAGAGCTAATCGTAACGCCGCCGGAAAAATCGTTAAAAGCTCCTGAAAGTGTTAGTGTGCCTGCCCCTTCTTTAACCAAAGATCCCGAACCAGTAATTTTTCCTGTAAAGCTAGTGTTCGCATCATTGCCGCCTCACAGTTAACTGAGTGGCTGATGAACCCAAATTGGTTGGTTAAATTAAATGTCCCACTTCCAGAAAGTCCTTGCACTACAACCTCAGATAATCCAGAGGATACATTTACTGTGCTGTTGTCGGTTAATGTTCCGGAGCCAATAGCTGTTCTATTTCCCAAGGTTAAGGTGCCTGCAGAAACCGTAGTTCCACCTTTATAGGTATTGGATGTGTTTACCAATAAAGTACCAGACCCATCTTTGCTAACCGCTGCAGTTGATATACCAATTGCACCATTTATAGTCGTGTTACCGCTGCCACCAAAGGTTAGATTATGAGTGCCAGAAAAATCGCCCGCAAGGACAAGAGTGCCTGCATCAGTATTAATGCGAACATCAGCCCCTAAGGTAATGTCGCCTGCAATAGAATTGCTTCCCGAAATACTTCGAATTGCACCATCACCGCTAATTCCAGTACCTGAAACTGTAATAGGCTCAACATCGACGGCGATTCCACCATACAACTGTAGCGCAGCGCCTGAACTAATCGTTGTACCTGAACCGGTTGCACCCAAAGCGCTAGAATTGCTTGCCCTTAATACACCAGCAGTAATATAGGTCGCACCACTATAGGTATTGATACCAGCAAGCGTCAACATCCCTGACCCATCTTTAGTTAATGAGCCGCCATTTACAACAGGATCATTAATAACTACGTTCCCAACTCCACCAATCGTTAGGTTATAAGAACCAGAAATTGCATTCCCAGAAGGTACGTCAATAGTTAACGTACTTCCGCTACTTGCGTTTATACGAGAGGCTGCTTGAAGATTAATGGCCCCCTGAATAGTGTTTGAGCCCCCAGTACTGATTAATGCGCCACCTGAGGCAGATCCAGTACCGGATAGATAGAAGGATTTATATTGGCCGATCGTAATATCGCCACTAAGCTCTAACCAGGCTCCAGAATCAACGGTTACTGAACTGGTGTAGTAAATGGATGCATTGGAACCTAGAGCGTTGCTATTTGAAGCCTGAATACTTCCGGCTGCAATCGTAATATTTCCATAATATGAAGAACTAGATCCCGACAATGCCAATGTTCCGGCGCCTTGCTTGCTCAAATTGCCGGAGCCAGTAATAAGTCCGCCGTAAGTTAAGGTATACGTACCAGTATTAATAATTGGACTACCTGCTAAGCTCAATCCTCTATTGGTGCTAAGAGTAAACCCACTTGTTATCAATAAAGTTGCATTGCCAATATACAACTGCGAGGCAGCAGGAGATCCGGGTGCATTTCCTAGATTTTGATCACTACTTATTGATAAAGTTCCGCCATTAATATTGGTGGCATGCGTATACGAATTATTGCCCCCCCAAGATAAGAGTACCCGAGCCATTTTTATTTAATGCCCCGCCTGTTCCAGCCAAAATACCACTATAAGTGAGGGTGGTGCTAGCGTTGGTATCTATCGTTCCGACACCTGTCAAAGTAATTCCGCGATTAGCATTAACAGTGAAGTTTGATGTGGTATTAAGAGTGCCCCCATTAAATACAATTACCCCTGTTGCAGCCGATCCTGGTACAGCACCAAGAGCGGCATCAGCAGACACGCGCGTAGTACCTCCATTTAAAATGAGGCTTGATGAACTGTTGGTTCCCGATAGCACTACTGTTCCAGCGCCAGCACTGACTGTCGTAGAGCCAGAATAAGTATTATTTGCCGATAGCGTTGTTGTCGCACTGTTACTCACCACTAGCGAGCTTGTTGCAATAGGATCATTTACTGTGATGTTGCTTGATCCTGCAAGTGTTAATGCGTAAGCACCCGTAAATGAATTTCCTGAGGATGGGTCAAATGTGAGCGGTGATGACGCAGAGCCAGAGCAACACCAAGAATGATAAGCCGTATAGACGGTTGCATTAGCGGCAAGTGTAACTAGGCCCGTATAGGTATTACTGTTTGTTGTGTAATAAGACTGTAGGGCGCTGACTAAGGCGCCTAAATAGTCGCCAGAGCCAACTCCAGTTCCACTAATAGTCAAAGGCTCAGCATTAAACGATGTTCCTGCGGCAGCGCCAGCCAAAACAAGAGAGCCACCACTATTGACAACAGTTCCAGAAACAATACTTCCTAGTGCGGCTGCATTCGTGATGACTAAGGCGCCACCGCTATTAATAGTAGTTAAGCCACGATAAGTATTGCTTCCGGTTAAGGTAATTGTTCCCGAGCCACTCTTGACTAGAATTAGAGGATAGGTTGCACTTGCATCTGTAATGGTTCCGTCGAATGTGCTCGAGGCGTTTCCGGCTCCAATTGTTAATGTTGAGTTACTCGATGTAGAGCTATTGGTAATGATGCCGTTTTGACTTATTCCATTAACTGCATCACTATTACCATTCAAATCAAACGTACCATAGATGTACATACTAGAGGCGTCAGCTATAACATTTGACGCCCCCAACTGCAGAGTTCCCTGGCTAATCGTAGTGCTGCCATTGTAGGTATTAGCACCGCTTAAAATTAAAGTGCCAGTACCAGTCTTAGTAAGCGAACCTCCAGATGATTGAATAGAGGTTGCCAAGGTGACGGCTTGACCATTGGTATCCAAATTAAATGATTGGCCACTTGCCGTACTAAATCTTGAGGAATAGTCATATGTATTGGCGGAGGTGAACTGTAAAGTTCCACCATAGAAAATTAAACTGCTACTACCACTACTACCAATAGCGCCAAGATTGCCAAGAGATAATGTCCCACCACTTAACCTTACATTGCCAGTAAAACTGTTAGATGTATCTAGCCCACCTGATTGCGGCAATAGAGTAAGAGTACCAGCAATTACATTAATACCCAATGAATGTGTACCGCTATAGGTGTCCGTAATTACGTTTGAAAATGTAGCAGCCGCACCGGATGATGTTGATACATCAAATCCAAGGTATGAACCCGATGTGAGTCCGCCAGATGACCCACCTAACTGGCTGATTAAAAGGCTGATATTTGCTGCTGATATATCGCCAACACCCCCGTAATTGACAGCCAAGGTCGCTCCAGAAGCTACGCTAATTTTGCTTGGTATCCAATTTGTGGTGTCGCCGTTATAAAGGGAACTTACTGTTCCAAACTGCAAGACACCACTACTAATGGTTGTTGTTCCTTGATAACTATTTGCGCCACTCAAGATTTGACGACCAGATCCATTCATTACCAAAAAACCCAATCCAGAGATTGATCCTGAATAAGTATTTATAGATGAACCAGTAAAGGTCATAGTTATTGCTTGCGTATTACCATTTGTTAAGGTAATTGTTCCACCGCCAGCAATACCTGAAATATTGATCGCAGTTGTTGTGGAGCTAGCCGTAACATTACCGCCACTATTTACCGTTAGCACCCCAGTTCCAAAAACTGAACTGCTGCTACCATTAGCCACCAAATTTCCAGATGAAACACTTAATCCACCCGAGAATGTATTATTTAAGCCAGACAAATTAAATGTAGGAACGCCAGATCCATCAGATTTATTTAGCGTGAAGGCACTTGATCCGGTGATGTTTCCTGAAATAATTTGCGTAAAGGAACCTGTCGCCGTATACGAAGGTGAATATCCGCCATACTGAGTCAAGGCAAGATTTCCAGAATAAGTATTGCTTGAGCCCTTGCTAGTCAGTACAGCACTACCGCTCAAATTGAAGTTATTGATAATAGTTGAACCTGAGGCTAACCAGTAAATTACTTGGGATGTTCTTGCATAAACACCATCCCATGATCCAGTGCCGTTATTACATGAATAAGCACATATGGTTACATCACCTGAACCCAGTCCATTTGCATAACCACCAGCAATTCCATTTCCGGATACTTGCAGCACCCCTCGATTAACTGTGGTACCACCAGTATAGGTATTGTTGCCAGAAAGAGTTAATGTGCCGTCGCCATATTTAACAAGTGAAATGTTTTCAGTGGTATGCGATGAAGCCCCAATGACTGAAGCAAATAATACAGATTGACTTCCCGTATCAATCTTGATTGTTTGTGTGCCACTATTAGTAAACACAGAAGAATAATCATTAGTATTACTGGAGCTATAAACGAGTGTTCCACCGCCAAATACGATGGATCCTACACGAGCTATGCTATAGCTACCGCCAGAATAACCCCCAAGCGCCGATTGCGAATTCAAAGTAATGTAACCAGCATTTACATTTGTACCGCCAGCATAGGAGTTATTACCACTTAATGTGAGATTTCCATTGCCGATTTTCGTAACTATTCCAAGCCCGGTAATTGCCCCAGAATAGCTCGTGTCATATCCAGATGAGCCTATCGTTGCAGTAACTGCAGCTGGTGTACCTGCAAGATTTGATAAGTTAAGAATGCCTGATCCAGCTAAACTTGGTATCGAAATATTTGTGGTGCCGCTAGCAACATTTACTGTACCATTGTTAGTTAAATAGAATGTTCCAAGTGCAGCAATATTCTCTAGTGTAACGGTGGTTCCTGAGTTAACAATCGTGTTGCCTGAATAGCTGGAATTCGCGCCATTTAGATTTAATGTGCCGCCACCAGCGACTGTAATACCGTTAGCAAATCCAACTAATGCACTACCGAAAGTGATAGTTAATCCGTTCGTATCAATAGTTAGACCACTATTTGAGCTAAAACGAGATGAATAATCATTAGTATCATTAGAGGTAAAGCGTAACGTTGCAGCGCCAGGAGATGCAGCTAGAGAAATGTTACCGCTTGTAGATAGCGCGTTCGCTTTATTAAGCACCAAAATTCCGCTATACAAAGTCGTTCCGCCAGTATAGGTATTTGCGGTGGCCCCTAATAATGTTACCGTACTAGATGCAGAACTTAAATATACATATAGAGGTGCAGAGCTAAATTGGATCGAACCACTTAGCTCGAAATTAGCTATACCTCTTAAGTACAAACCTCCGCTACCTAAGATGTTTCCTAATAATGTCAGTGTCTGAGTTGAAGCATCGAAATAAATGTATCTTAAGGAGCCTAATGTGATGGCACCAGAATAAGTATTTGATCCACTGGCATTACGTAGTGCGCCACTACTATACCCAGAACCATTAATTGTTAGCGGCACCGCATTAAAGGTTTTAGATCCCCATAGCTCCAGTGTTGCGCCCGAAAAAACTGTGGTTTTAGGTGTTTTGGATACATCACCCAACGATGATGAATCACTAATTTGGACTACGCCCTGCTGGATTGATGTTGCACCAGAATAAGTATTAGCACTGGATAAGAGTAAGGTTCCATAATCCGTTTTTGTTAGAGTTCCCGCCATTCCAAGAGAGGCACTAACTGTCATTGCAGCACCTGAGGATGTTCCTAAACTCAAGTTACTCGAGCCAGTCACTCCACCACTCAAAGTTAGTGTCCCTGAAATACTATAAATTGTTGAGTTGCCCGCAAGAGTAATCGCCCCTTGGTAGTTATTATTGCCATTACTGTACATAGCACCATAACTGACGCCTGTGCCACTTAAGCTCAGTGGTTCAGCGTTAAAAGTGACGCCATTCACAAGGTATAACGAAGCGCCACTCGATACCGTCGTACCAGAAGAAACGTTTCCTAATGCTGCAGCGCTACCAATCTCTAATGTGCCCTGCGATACAGTCGTAGCACCTGTGTAGTCACTAGTGCCATATAAATACAGCGTGCCACTTCCAGTTTTGCTTAATGCTGCTGCGCCAGTAATAACCCCGTTGTAATTTAAGGTAGTTCCACTATTTACATTTATGGTTGCGGCTTGAGTTAAGGTCATGCCATGGGTACTGGACAGGTTCACTGTAGATCCGGTGGATTGCAATGTCCCCCCATTGAAAACAATGCTACTTGAATTACCTAAATTTGCATCGGAAGATATGGCTAGAGTTCCTGATGTCAGTGTTGTGGTGCCATAGTAACTACTAGCGCCACTCAAAGTAAGCGTTTTACCGCTTCCCTCAGTAATCACTAGTGACCCATGATCCGTGATTGACCCGGCAAAAGTGTAGTTGTCGTTATAACTTAAAGTGACAACTGCATTATTGGTGAGATCTAGGTAGCCAGTTCCAGTAATTTTGGGTATTGTTGCCGCACTAATAGTTGAGGCAACATTTAGGTGGGCGCCAGAATCAACAAAAACTGCACCAGTATTCAAAGCGGTAGCGTAACCTATGCTTACAGTTCCATATGAAATGGTTGTACCACCAGTGTATGAATTGCTTGATCCCGATAAAGTCAAGACGCCAGTGTCAGAACTTGTTAAGCCCTTCGTGATCGAACCAGCTGAAGTAGCAATGTTTCCAGAAATAACAATATTAGCGAGCCCAATAGCTGTAATAGATTTGCCAGATCCACCAACTGCGCCAGAAAGAGTTACGGTTCCCGAGTCAGAGCTAAATATACTATCCGAACCAAGGGTAATTGCTCCCTGATAGGTGTTATTGCCCGACACGTTCTTGATAACACCTATTCCATTCACGCCAGAGCCTGATACGGTTATCGCTTCAGCACCGATGGTAATGCCGCCATATAACTCGAGAGTAGATCCAGAGCTAACTGTTACTCCACCCGCAGTTGTGCCTAAAGCTAAATTATTTTGAGCTCTTAAGGTGCCCGTATTAATTGTTGTAGCGCCAGTGTAACCATTTGCACCAGATAAGATAAGGGTGCCCGTGCCGTATTTTGCTAGGGTGCCACCAGTAGAAGTGATTGATGAGGCAAACGTAACAGTCTGACCATTGGTATCAAATTTGAATGCTTGATTCGCTGTTGAAGAATCAAACAAGCCAGAATAATCATATGTATTGGAAGAAGTGAATTGCAGCATTCCTCCACCAAATGTAATAGTACCGGCAGAGGTAGGAATAGATGATGCAGCACCTAGAGATAAAATGCCGCCAGTCAATGTGGTATTAGCATAAGTATTAGCATGAGTTAATGACAAGGTATTCGCCCCATCCTTCACCAAGGATCCAGTGCCCAACCCAATTGCTGCACTAATAGTAATATCAGCAGCACCGCCTATGGTTAAGGTGCTACTGCTAGAAGTAATGCCTCCACTTAACAAAAGTGTTCCAGCATTTGCGTTAATTCTGCCATTGCTTGCAAGCGTGATTGGTCCAGAGTAGGTATTAGCGTCAGAAATATTTCTGAGCGCACCTCCAGATAGGTCTCCAGAACCATTAATTGTTAGCGGGGTTGATACAGTGATACCGCCAACAAGCTCAAGTGCAGCGCCTGCAGAAATCGTAGTACCACTAGTTGCTCCTAAAGCGGATGAGCTAGAGATCCTTACGGTACCAGTACTAATATTAAATGCGCCCGTGAAATCACTGGTAGCAGAGGATAACGTAATTACGCCACTACCCTTCTTCGTAATAGAACCAGCACCTGAAATTTTGCCAGCATATGAAGTTGTTGCATTGTTATCACCCAATGTAATATCTACAGCATGAGAACCTAAGTTAGAAGTGTTCAACACTGCGCTTGTATTTGTTCCTGATAACCCCTAAATTACAACTGTAGTTACACCATCAGCAATATTTACCGTGCCATTATTTACAAGAGTGCCTGACCCTATGGCGTAGGTTCCGGATATCACAAATGTTCCACCTGCGCTAACGGTATATCCTCCGCTAGTCGTATTTGTACCGGCTAAAACTGTACCGCCAGCCCCTCCAAAAACCATTGAACTAGTACCAGAAACCGTGCCAGAGAAAGTGGTTGTTGCAGAACCCCCAATAGTTAATGTTCCAGAGCCAAGACTGATTGCGCCAGTGCTACTACCGGTAACATCAGCTATTGAAGCAACCGTTTCGTTGTAATTGTTTAAATTCCAGGTTGCTCCATCCGCAATTTTTACAGCAGAACTATTGTTAATGACATCTGAGGCACCATTTTTTAATGTGCCAGCACTGATAGTTGTAGCGCCGGTGTAAGCATTATTACCAGATAAAACCAACGTACCGGCACCGGTTTTTGTTAATGCGCCACTAGTCGAAGCGGCAGCACCCGTAATAGTCAATGAGGTGCTGCTTGTTGTAACCTCAATCGTAGCCGTAGTTGCGATCTATGGAAACACTTGAGCCAGTATATTTAAATGTTCCGCCACTTAGAATGAGATTTGATGAGTTGTTAGAGGAGGCGCCAATGCTACTACTTGCTCCACCCGCAGCTAACGTTCCAACACTTAAAGTTCCGCTGTTTAGCGTAGTGGCGCCCGTATAAGTATTAGCACTATTTGCCAGCGTAAGAGTACTGGAACCAGACATTGTTACTGTGGCACCACTTCCCGAAATTACGCCTGTAATCGAACTAGCTCCGCTATTGGTAACAGTAAATGCAGCACTATTAGCCAGCCCGATTGCTGTTGCACTCAAAGCCGTCGTTGTAACCGTTAATCCTGTCAGTGGCGCAGTCCCACCTATGGCGCCACTAAAAGAAGTATTGCCTGTACCGTTGGTACTGATAATTAAAGTCTTCGCACCATTAACAGTACTGCTAAATGATGTACTTCCATTTGAAGTAGTAGTTAAGGTTACATCGGACCCCAGTGTCAATGCACCAGTGTAAGATTGATTGCCAACAGTTGTAATATCAGCATTCAGAGTAATTCCTGAACCGGTTATCGCTAACACACTAGCTGTATTCACTGCACTGAGGCTAACTGCGCCACCCGAATTAATGGTTAGATTTTTGCTACTACCAGCATTTAGAGTGTCATAAATTGTGATGGCGCCACTATGGCTTTGCAGTGTTAGATTACTTCCAGACACTTTATCTACTGAAGTGTCATACTTAAGTGTTCCTGAAGCACTAGTACTATCGCCAATAATTAAGGCTGCAAAATTAGAACCGCTAACGTTGATACGATCTAGCTGTGTGTCACTTAATTTCAAGGTTGCTGAAGTTGCATTGGAACCACTTCCAAGTCCAATAGTGGTAGAAGATGTGTTCGGAGCTATAGTAAGAGTACCAGCGCCACCAGTGATGTTGTCACCCAAAGAAAGTGCATCAGCCACTATAGTCAAACTATGTGTGTCAGCAGCTATTGTGCTAATGGTCGTAATGCTACTTGCTGTTAACGTTGTATCCGCTCCTAGAGTGACGGCACCGTTATAGGTTTGGGCTCCGCTAGTAGTGACAGAGCCGCCATTGATTGCCGTTGTACCAGCCCCGCTACTAAGGCTAGCCGCTGCAAATGTACTGGTTATAGTTGTAGTACCAGTCGTAGTAATAGTGACAGCACCTAAAGCAGTGCCACTACCAACGGTATCCGTAAAGGTAACGCCGCCAGTACCACTAGAGATACCCAAGGTTTTAGCTGCTGAGTTTGCCAAAGTGGAACTAAATGTGACTAAGTTGTTGGTAGTCGTTAAGCTCGTATTGGCTCCCAATGTCACTGCTCCACTATAGGTTTGTGTACCACTGGTGGTAATTGAACCGCCTAAGGTTGAAGTGCCACTCACTGAGAGGTACCTGCTGAGCGAGTAATGCTATTACCGGTTGCCATCGACAAACTGGCAATCGTTTGGGTCGCTTGCAGATCCCATATGGAAGTGCCAGTCATCACTACACCAGTAGAACTAGATAAAGCATTAGTCAAGGTTAAGGTGCCCGCACTGATGGTGGTAGTACCGGTATAGCTGTTAGTACCAGAGAAGGTTAAGGTGCCACTACTACTGCTATTGAGTGTAAGCCCTACTTTTTTCGTTGCGCCATTTTGGATAACTCCAGCAAAGGAGCCTGGCGTGGCGCCATCAATGGTGAGTACCACATCACTGGAGCCGCTATTAGTTATAGTGTTATAAGAATTACTTCCCGCAATAGAACTAAATGCTTGCGAATATCCAGCAAGATCTAAAGTTGCCGCACTACCGCTGCTACCAGTCATTCTAATGGCAGCTGTGGTTGGTAGGGTTGTACCACTGGTGTTTGCTAGTTTGAGTGTACCGGCACTAATCGTAGTAGCACCAGTGTAGGTATTGACGCCAGTTAGCGTGGTGGTACCTGCTCCTGCTTGAGTTAAGGTGACACCGCTACCAGCCAAGATGGCAGTGATGCTGGCTGTATGACCACTATCGTTATTCAAGGTGTAGCTAGTAGTAGCGGTCAGGATGCCGCCACTACCGGTAATGGAACCACCGTTGGCACCGATCGTGACGGTACCAACGCTTTCGTTATAAGAGCCTAAGGCTAAAGTACCGCCATTGACA
This sequence comes from Polynucleobacter sp., assembly GCA_044225315.1. Lineage (GTDB taxonomy): Bacteria > Pseudomonadota > Gammaproteobacteria > Burkholderiales > Burkholderiaceae > Polynucleobacter. Next base: position 9,896 of record JBGAIU010000006.1, on the reverse strand, counting down.
GTGATATTGCTACCCACACCAAAGGCACCAGAGCTTGTGCCAACAGTAGCAACGCCAGCAGTTAAGGTGCCGCTCGTTACTGTTGTGGCGCCAACATAAGTGTTGTTGCCTGACAGTGTTAATGATCCAGAGCCAGCTTTGGTGAGCGAGGTGGCGCCGCCAGTTCCGTTACCAAGGATTGATGCAAAAGAACTAATACCTAGGTAATCATCATTAAATACCAACCTTCTTGCACCACTGCCTGAGAATGCAACATTACCAGTATTAGTAAAATTGAGCGATCCAGAGTTGGAGACATTAATTGTTCCGCCCAAAGGCGTCAATGTAAATAACCTGTCTGTAACAACATCTACCCCAGTGTAATTAAGAGTGCCGCCATCAAGTATTAAATTGCCTGCATCGCTCGATGACTTCCCAATACCACTATTAATTCCGCCGTTTGCAAGAGAGCTAATGGAAAGAATGCCTTGTTTGACAGTTGTTGTGCCGGTATAAGAGTTATCAGCACTACCAAGCACTATTAATCCACCACCGGATCCATTAAATGAAAAATTAGAACCTCCAGATATAGCTCCAGCAACGGAGTTTTCTACATTTGAGGACGTTAACGACAATGAGCTAAGTGATCTAGATGAACTAACATTCCCAGAGATTGAAATTTTTCTTGAGCCTGTATTGATGGAAAGAGAAGGTGTACTGTTAGTTGCAAGAATAACTGCGCCAGTTGTGCCGTTACCACCACCATCCACACTACTAATAGCACCACCGCCTCCACTACCAATTCCAGTACCACTTGAAACTGGGCCCAAGAGAGATTCGCCGTTACCACCACCACCACCGCCAGCTCCACCGGTAGTGAATGCGCCACCACCACCAGCACCATACCGAACAAGGGTTCCTGTAATACTCGAAGCAACCCCATCGCCCCCTTTGCCACCTATCTAGATAGTATTGTTATAGACAGGATCTATAGCCTGGTATCCATCTTGGCCCGCGGATCCGGCGCCACCTCCACCACCACCAGCGTAGCCATTAGCATTGACCTTGCCGCCGGGATTGCCTTGGCCTGTTACTCCAGTGCCCCCTACAGATGCTGGTGTGTAGTTAATGTAATGAAGCCAATCCTGGCCCCCGCCACCGCCACTTCCACCATTTGGGGTATCTACTTGATATCCATTGCCTGTACCGCCACCGTATGCCAATGCAATGATTGTATTGGCTGTTTGATTCGTAAAACTAGAATCGCCCCCCTTGTTGGATCATGATAAACCCTTCCAGCCCCCCAGCCACCTGCGCCGACTGAGGCAGTATAAGTAACAGATGAATCAGTCGTAATAGAGCCACTTAAAACACCGCCACCTCCGCCACCACCAGAGGATAGGTAGCTAGCATTTAAGGAGCCACCACCCCCAGCCACAACCAAATAATCTATTGTTGAAGCGGATATGGGAATTAATGAATAAGCGTTAGACGAATAAGATATCTTTCCAAAACCAGGCAAAGTAATCCATGGCACGTAAGCTGTGCTTATGTCAGCATATGAGCCAACTGTATATCGGTAATTGCCAGACCCAAGTAACTGCAGCACAGCAGAACTTGCATTAATATTTCCAGCAATGCTAATCGGATTATTGGCGCTTGTTAGAGCAACACTACCAATTACGAATAAGTCTTTACCGTAAGATTGGCCAGATGAAGAATTTGTTGCAACATTTGCAAACAAGATCGCATCACCTGAGACAGATAAACTTGAAAGCGGGTTTGTAGCGCCGACACTTCCACCAAATATTGATTGCGAAGTCCCATTATTTATAACCAAAGAACGACCGGTTGAAGAACTGCTATCAACTGTGGATGAGAAATAAATATATGCCCCAGAGTTTGTCAAAACTACATCAGATCCTAATTTCACAGCGCCAAAATAGGATTGCACCCCGGATGTTGTGATATTCGCGTTAATTAAAATGTTAGAAGAAATTAGCGTAAGGGTACCCGAACCACCACTTCCATTAATAGCCGAATTGACGCTGATTTCATCGGCCCCAGGCCCACCCCAAATCCAAACATAATGAAGATTGGAGCCGCTCGAGGCTGTGGTGATAGTGACGTTATAGCCGTTATTTAGGGCATTATTGATATAACTCGCCTCTGTATCACCAATGGTATAGGCATAGGGGTCAAGCAGCCACATGCTTCCCCTACCTGCATTGATACTTGCCAATAGACTGATAGTTTGACCCGACGTCTCAATCAGACCACCCTTTCCTGATGGATCCAAAGCAAGAGTGTTGAGACTAGATTTTTGATCAATAGACGTATAAATGGAAAACGGCAATGTGCCATTGCTAGCATCATTGCCGATGAGGATTGTTCCGCCTTGAATAAAACCATTCGCTTGGATGGATGTGTTTCCTAGAATGGTTTGATTGAAAGCTGAAATACCAATACTTCCGCCGCGACCGTTGCCGCCATTAGTCTGAATTTCGGAGTCAAAGAGATTTAAATTACCCCCGCGACTGAGGATTCGGATTGTTCCACCGTCGGTTGAGCCGGATGCGTATAAACCACTATTGACAATTGCGATCTCTTGTGAAACATCAATATATACAGTGCCTCCAGGGCCATTTGATCCATTAGTTTGAATGGTTGCGTTGCCGTCAAATTGAGCAGTTTTCGCAGAAAGCGCAAAAGAGCCACCGCTAGCGCCGTTGGCACTAATCGCTTCAGAGAGATATGCATCACTAGTTGTTAGAGCAATTACACCCCCGGGGCCATTGTTACCATTGGCCTGAATTAAAGAACCACTCTCAGCATTAAACGCCTGCGCAGTGAGATTGATATAGCCCCCAGTAGTGCCATTCGCCTTCAATTCGGCGGTGTTATGGAGAGTAATTTCTCTAAACGCATTCAAATTGATGACATTTGACTGAGTGTTGATGCGATCAGCGCTTGAATCATTTGCAGCGGTAGATGAATACGATTGATCAAGCGCAGTTGTAGCGCCATTTTGGGCCGTTAAGAATGCAGGCAAATCTTCCTTGCGAATTACATTGCCGCTGTACGTGATCGTATTCGAATTTGTATTGCTACTACTTGTATAAGGCGATGTTCCAACATTCAAACCACCTGTAATGTATATCGCTTGCGCAAGCAATTGAATTACCGATCCGAGTGTTGTTGAACTCGCCGTATTAATTACTCCATTTGCGTAAATTGTTTGCGCTTGAACGGTTACTTGAGTTGCATTAATACTTGTGCCAACGTTCAAGTATGCAATCGAACTGCTGATGATGACGTTCAAGTTCTCGCCAGAAATATTTGCATTGAGATTAAATATTCCAGATGAATTCAAGCGTAATGTTGTTTGCGTAATGCCCTGCTTCAAAATGTTTGCGCCGCTAGCAATCGTCAAACTGCCACTACCGTTTTGAGTACAACTACCAAGGCTCGGGCAGACATTGCCATTCACAGCAATTGTCACGTTATTGTTAGCAAGTGCAGTTGCAATGACGTTAGCTGCATCTGCATCAATAATCAAATCGATTGGATCTAAGAACCACAATCCAGATTTGCCTTTCGCAGCGCTCGTATCGACAACAAGTTGTTTACCAAGATTCACGCTTCCCTTAGAGCTAGTCTCAATAAATCCACCGTTGCCACCAAGTGCACCACCAACTGCTTTTAGAATTCCATTAACGGTTGTTTTTACTTCAGACCAAATCACAATATTTCCCGCATCACCATTTTGTGTTGCTGACGTATTGATGGTTGCGTTTGCAGCAACTGTGACTGTTTTTGCTAACTGCTTAGTCTCACTTGCAACAGCAGCTACTTGTTTAACCGATGCTTGACGTTGATCAACGGTTGTTGATGTTGCAATCGGAGCGGCAGCTTGAACCAAAGCCTGAACTGGTGCTTGATTTACGTTTGTCGCCTGAGTCCTACCTAGGCCAACCTCAACATTGCCGCCGCCCGCCTTACCAGTGGCTGTAGTTTTCGAATTTGCCGCCAGGGTGATGTCCTCACCAACGATATTGACTTGGCCACCCTTTGAATTGGCGCCCTTGCCATTTGCGGCTACAGTGCCGGCCTGGGTAACGTTAGAAGCTACTAATTCGATCACACCGCCGTTATTGACAGCAGTGGATGCAGAAATGCGGCCTGTATTCTTGATAACCGAACCCATGAGCTGGTTTGCTGACCCAGCAGCAACCACAATCAGACCCCCTTTGACCTCTACAACCCGCTTATTCTCAATCAGGGCGCCATAGGTGGCCTTATCTACATTGACCGAAATTAGCTGGTCACCCCGGAAATCCAGGGTAATTTGCTGCCCTGCAGCTAAAGCAACCGCGGAATTGACCCCTTTTCGAGCCAAAACATAGCCTTCATTACGTATTTCTGGAGCCAAAAGGGCTACGTATCCATTAGGGTCATTTGCACTGATTTTTCCCTCATTTACAACCGCCCCTTTTCCATTGCCTTTATAGGTGGATTTTCCATCCATAAAATCTTGACTTGCGATGTCCATCGTTGTCGCAACAACACCTGCAGCATTGATTTCCGCACCCTTACTAACGGTCACGCCATTTGGGTTTACTAATACCACCTGACCATTCGCACGAACAGCGCCATCGATCATGGATTGACTTACGCCAGTAACGCGATTTAGGGTGACTGCAGAAGAATTAGGCTGATTGAAATTAACAGAGGCATTTTTGCCAACGTTAAAACTATCCCAACTGATCACCGCACGCTGAGATGTTTGGTTGATATTCATCTGCGCAGAATTGGCAGTTTGAGACTGAGAAATTGTTGCGCTTCCGGCGACAACATTGCCACCGGTTGGAAGTGCATTTGGGGCTGTCTGAGCGATAGCAAAATTCAGTTGGCTAAATGCCAAGAAAGATGCAATTATTCTTGATTTTTTGGCGGCAAAAATTCGCCTCTCTTTTGCAAAGAGAAATAATTTCAGATCGAGAATTTTTGCTGCTTGTTTTTTCAAAAAATACTTCGTTAGTACTAAATTTTTTACACCAAACACTCATCAATATTTCTTTACATCTTTTTGCAAAAAATCATTCATGAGGTCGCCAAACTTAAACCACCTACAACCACTCTGGAAAGCCCTATTCATAGGGCTTAGAGTATTTAATGGTAAACCGAAGGAGTGCAAAAAGCGAACTTTGATTTAGGTCAAATTGAGGGGAATTTATAGAGCTTGTAACCATAGGGCTTTGCCAGCAGTTTAATTTTTTCGCACTAAATTTGTGCGCGATTAAAACAGCAAAATCTTGGAAGTTTTCCCCTATTTAAGGAATATTTTTGCATAAAAAAATAGGTGCTTTTCAATCAATAAAATGAGGTTAATTGATTGAAATTCACACTAATTTACAAAGATTTTTTTACTTCCAAAAGGACAAAAAGGTATCTCAATTTATATAAAAAAATAGCTGTGATTTTCGCTATTCACCACCATGATTCCTGGATAAATGAGCAGCCCTTTCTTTAAAAATTAACCCACTTTATAGACGCAAAATTTAAGCAAATAATTCACTTATTTTTTGAACATTTTTAGGTTAAAAATTCAGAAAAATTTTTAAGGTTTTTGCCCTAATTTAGGCAAAAATTTACGGGAAAAACTATTGGAAATGGGACTCTCTTTTTAGGCAAAATTCTCGCCTGGATTGGATGGTAAAACCCTCCATCACATTTATAAGCAAATGGCTAATTGCCTCGAGGCTAAAAGCCTAATTATTTCAATATTTTATGTTGATGTAATACTTTAAGTATCTGTATAAATGATATTGCTCTATTCACTTTTTACTTTAAGAATGATCTACAGCTTGTTTATCAATCGAGACAATAGGCCATACAAAGATAATTAGCACCCTCCAATGATGCTGTTCTATCTATTGAAATTTACTCTTTTGCTGGCAAACAAATATCAATTCCTATGCATAAAATTTGAGGCAAAAAATTCACCTCAAATTAGCTCAAATTGCGATATCTTTTTGAGTCGATTTTGGACTGTTTTCTAGGGGTGGTTTTTGGTCCCTAAACTTAGTTTTAGCAGCCTCTAAAAGAGCTCTTTCAATAGCTGGTTTAGCTCCTGCCAGACTAAACCTAGTTACTGCGAAAGCTCCAGATTGCAGGGCAACAGCGAAACCAATTAAATCCCCAGTCTGAGTGGCCTTCAATATCGCATCAAAGGGATCGAGAATCTGGAATAAATTACCGCCAATTTGGGTGCACTCTATGCTCAGAGCGGTTGAAATTGACTGACTATTCATTAGCACGGAGTATTTGGTGCCTGGATCGCATTTAAGGGCTTGATGCAGGTAAAACAAGCATTTTTCACCAGAACAGAAGACACCAAACGAAGATTTAGAGTCATTGGCGGTATAAGCCTCATTTACTTGAGCATTCAGATCCACAACCCAGTTTTGCGAAACCAATTTCTCCGCCTGAGCTACCGATACCAGCATAAATAGCCCCACCGCAAATAAAACTTTTACCCATTTCATTGCACGATCCTCGCATTAGTACGCAGGTTTTTAACAGTTTCAGCAATGAATTGCTGCACTATCGCCTGACGAATTTGAGGCTTGGACTCTTCAAAATTTGGGATCTTAAAACCTTTTTTATCATCTAACTTAAGAATGATCCAGCCTGATTGAATTTGAATAGGGGTCTGACTAATGCCACCCTTCGGCAAATTTGCCATCGCTGTAGCAACTGCAGGAATAACCTGCCCTGACATCACCCAACCCAATGATCCACCCTGCACTTTAGACGCCTGATCCTGTGAATATTCTTGTGCCAACTTACCAAAAAGCTCACCTTTTTGGATGCGTCGAATAAGATCGAGTGCATCCGTTTCATTCGAAACCAAAATTTGACTCAAGCGATATTGAGTACCAGTGCTACCGTCACCCATTAGCTTGCGCTGACGATCATACTCTTCACGCATCCTTGATTCAGTAATGGGATTTTTAGTAAAGTAGTCATCTACATAGGCCTGCAAAAGAAGATTTTGCTTCATTTGGGTGATTTGATCTGGAAAATCAATTTCTTTAGCAATGCCTTGCTTCGTTGCTTCCTGAGCAATTAACTCTTTATTAATCAATTCTTCTTTAATTACTTGCCGTAGCTCGGGAGTATTTTTTTGACCTTGATTGATCAGTGCTTTGATATTTAAATCCAGCAAACCCCGTGTAATTGGCGCACCGTTGACAGTAGCGACAAACTCATAATCAGATTTTGTATCTATTTTCGCATCATATTTTGATTGCGCATTGACGGCACCTACATACGAAACATTAGCAACTGCGAAAAATAACAACACGGAAAATATTGGTTTCATAAAACGATCTAAATCCAAAGTCTTAAAACTGATAACTACCAGTAAACCATCCGCGTGGGTTGGTAGTTGTGCCATCAGTATTAACAGGCTGACCGGCAGAGTTATACAAAGGATTTTTGCCAATTTGCCAAGCAACCATAGCACCTAAATTCCAACCTTCCCAATCCCACTTCACTCCGAAGCCAGCACCTTGCAAAGAATACGTATTGTTTGCATTTGTCATACCCTTCCAGAGTAAGAATGGAAACTTGTATTGCTGAACAACTCCAATGTCGTAAAACAAAGTACCGGTTATGCGCTCGGGGAATTGTTGACGCAATTCAAGAGTACCAATACCACTCTGCGCGCCACCACCCTGTGCAACTGGATAAGCACGAACAGCATATGGACCACCCATATAAATTTGTTCTGCAGAATTTAGGTTTGTAGAAGCAAATTGACCATTCACTCCAATATATGCAGAAGTTGCTCCATCCTCTGAAAGCTGTTGAGTGCGATTACCGCTAAAAGTAAATTTAGAAAAATTCGCAGGAGTGTATTGACCATAGCCCGCAATACTTGTGGGCGATATATTTAGGTACCCTAAAACCGCAGTGACCGACCCTGAACTAACTCCACCACCGCCGAAACTATCGTAATGGTTCCCGGACAAACCAAGTGATGCATTGCTAATGTTATAGCTGCTGATGGTTGTCATCGTCAGCATATTTTTATTCATATAGCTTTTAATATCATAGTTAGCGCTAATGTTGACATTCGTACCCTGCTCACGAATTAATGGATAAGCAAGTGACGCACCGGTTGTCCACGCATCACCATAACCCGCACCAGCACTTTGGGCATAGTTACTCACGTTTTTATAGTTCAGATAGGTACCTGAAACCCCTAATCGCAAACCATCAACTGAGACGGGCAAAGAGTACGCTCCTTATATGTACTGAGAACCTTCTGAGTAAATACCATTAATCGTGATTTGGTCGCCAATACCAAGTGGATTAACGCCACCTAACGCTATCACCCCTTGATTGGCGCCAGTAGTTCTACTGCCGTAGTTGTTTGCCTCTACCCTAGCCTGGTACCACTGAGGCTCCGTAAGCTGAACTCTGATTGCAGTCTCACCGTCCTTATCCCCCGGCTCAAGCTGACTTGACACCATTACACCTGGGGTTTCATTGAGTATGATCAATGCTCGCTCAACAGCCCTCATATTAAGAGCCTGACCAACCGGATTTGCATAAGTGATGTATTCGGCAGCGGTAGCTTTACTGAATCGAGTTGGTCCATTTGGCTCATCAACGAAAACACTGCTTAGTTTTGCTTCGGTAACCAAAATCTTCACCACACCATTAGCAATTTTTTGTGGTGGCAAGATTGCCTGAACCGTATATCCAGACTTGCGATAGAAATCCATTACTGCATCGCAAGCTTTTTGCAAATCATCAAAATTGACTGGACGCCCCAACCAAGGCTTCAAAATTTCCTGCACTTCGACCTCTGGCAATAAGCTTACGCCCTCAAGCACAAACGTCTTGACCTCAAAAGTAATCTCCCCTTGCTGGCCGGATGGCGTAGTTCGCAAAGGATCTTTAGCATTAGGCTCTGGCAAAGCCAATGGTGACGGCATAGGCAGCTGTTTTTCCAAACCCTGTTGTAATGCGCCCGCATCAACTTGAGCAAATGAATTAATTGGCACAAAAATTAAGGCGCCAATCGAAAATACAAAAGCAAGGAGTTTTAAAAAAACCGGTAAGTGATCATATTTACCAACAAGTTTAATAGTTCATTGATTTTACAAGCGAAATTATTGATTTTGCTAAGAAATACTGAGGTAATCTGACTTTGATCAGGCTTGATCATAATAAAAATGTAGATTGCAAAGATGCTCCTAGGCCTTAATTGGCTTATGATTTCGCATGAACTCAATTAGCACCCCTATTGCCTTTGACTACCCCCAGCAAGACTTTACTGGAGCGACCTGTACTGCCCAGGCTTGGGCTAAAGTTCCACCACATTTGGCTGGTCCTGAAAAAGCAGCCGTCATTGAACAAATTAAGCAACTCTTGATTGAGAAAGATGCTGCCTTGGTTGCTCACTACTATGTTGATGGCGATATTCAAGATTTAGCTTTAGCAACCGGTGGATTTGTTGCCGATTCCTTGGAAATGGCCCGCTTTGGTAAAAACCATTCCGCCAAGAATTTAATTGTGGCTGGTGTGCGTTTTATGGGTGAGACTGCCAAAATTCTTAGTCCTGAAAAACGCATTTTCATGCCAGATCTTGAGGCCACCTGCTCTCTTGATTTAGGTTGTGATGCAAATGACTTTGCCAAGTTTCGCTCACAACATCCTGACCGAGTTGTTGTGGTTTATGCCAACACCTCGGCTGCAGTTAAAGCACAGGCAGATTGGATGGTAACTAGTTCTTGCGCTTTAGCAATTGTTCATCAATTGAAGGTTGAAGGTAAAAAGATTCTGTGGGCCCCTGATCGCCACTTGGGTCGCTATATACAAGAACAAACTGGCGCAGATAT
>JBGAIU010000037.1:0-12741 GCA_044225315.1 Polynucleobacter sp. | reverse complement strand
GTGATTTCAACCCTAGAACCCATTTGAAGGGATGATGCCATGACACAAGTAAATACAAGCAATATCACCTGGATTGAAGGTAGCGTAGTTGAGAATGAAGTACATATGAGCATTGTTGAACTCTCGCACGCTTCACGTACACCAGAAGATTTAATTATGGCTTGGGTGACCGAGGGAGTGCTACGCCCTACTGGCTCATCACCAGAAGACTGGCGTTTTAGCGGAGACTCTTTACGTAGAGCAAAGACTGCCGCCCACCTTACCCACGATCTCGAATTAAATGTTCCTGGCGTTGCTTTAGCACTTGATCTGCTCGATGAAATTGCGCATTTACGCTCACAACTTCATCGTGGTGACTAGTTCTTTAGGATTCTGAGCGGCTCAGCAAAGCTTCCCAGCGCTGCAACTTTTGTTCTAGCTGCTCAGTAATCTCACTCAAGCGCGCCTGCATACTGGCAGCCAATTCTGGTTCATTCTTATATAAATCAGGATTGCTCATCGCAATGCCAATATCCGCCTGCTCAGCCTCCAACTCCTCAATCAGAGCGGGCAAGCCTTCTAACTCTTGCCGCTCTTTGCCGTTTAGCTTCTGCACGTTATTTTTGACTACTGGCTTAGGGGCTGGGGTCGCAGTTGGCACAGAATCTTGTTTTGCAGGAACTTTTTGACTTTGGTTGGCTGCGCGTATTTGCTCTATACGGGCTTTCTGAATCTTCCAGTCTTCATAGCCACCCTCGTACTCACGCCAGAAGCCATCACCCTCATTGGCGATGATGCTCGTAACTACGTTATCCAGAAAATATCGATCATGGCTGACCAAGAAAACAGTTCCCTTGTAATCTTGCAGTAATTGCTCCAGCAAATCGAGGGTATCAATATCTAAATCGTTTGTTGGTTCGTCCAAAACCAGCACATTTGCAGGCCTTGCAAATAAGCGCGCCAATAAAAGGCGATTACGCTCGCCACCAGACAATGTGTTAACTGGTGAATTGGTTCTCTCTGGCGCGAATAAGAAATCACTCAAATAACTTTTAACATGTTTCTTATTGCCGTTAATTTCGATCCATTCACTACCAGGGCTAATGTAGTCTTCTAGCGATGCATTCAGGTTAAGACCTTCGCGCATCTGGTCAAAGTAGGCTACTTCAATACGGGTGCCCATGGTTGCAGAACCAGAGTCTGGCGCAATCGTCCCCAGAATCAATTTCAGCAAAGTTGTTTTGCCGGCACCGTTTGGACCAAGCAAGCCTACCTTATCTCCGCGCAATATCGTGGCTGTGAAATCCTTCACAATTGGCCTGTCATAAGACTTGCTGACGTTTTGTAACTCAGCAACAATCTTGCCACTACGCTCACCAGCAGAAACAGCAAGTTTGACCTGACCCATGGCATCTCTTCGCTCAGCACGACTGGCGCGTAGTTTTTCGAGACGAGCAATTCGGGCTACGCTACGAGTGCGCCTTGCCTCAACACCCTTTCGTATCCAAACCTCTTCTTGCGCCAAGAGCTTGTCAGCCCTAGCGTTGGCTAAAGACTCTGCATTTAACTCTTGCTCTTTGAGTACTTCATATTGAGTGAAGTTTCTAGGATAGCTGCGCAGTATTCCGCGATCTAACTCCACTATTTGCGTGCAAACATTATCTAAAAATGCGCGATCATGGGTAATCAGAATCACAGAGCCTTGATATTCTTTCAGAAGCTCTTCTAGCCAGGCAATCGAATCCAAATCCAAGTGGTTGGTTGGCTCATCTAACAATAAAACATCTGGAACCTCAACCAATGCTCTAGCAAGTGCTACCCGTTTTTTTGTACCACCAGAGAGATTGCTAATTTTGACGTCAGCATCCAATTGCAAACGATCAAGAGTTTCGTGAACACGTTGCTCCCAGCTCCATCCACTCAGCGCCTCAAGCTTGGATTGAACTTCATCCAGGCGATGATGAGCAGCATCATCCCATTCCCCAACGCTAAGAGCCTCATACTCCTCACGCAAAGCCTTTGCTTCGGCAACACCCTTGGAAACCGCCTCAAACACTGTTTCTTCTGCTTCAAAAATAGGCTCTTGAGGAACATAAGCAATGCGAAGCCCTTGCTGATACTGCAAGAGTCCGTCATCCATTTTTTCTATGCCAGCAAGGATCTTCAGCAAAGAGGATTTACCAGTGCCATTACGGCCAATTAAGCCAACGCGCTCGCCCGATTCGAGGGAAAAAGCCGTGTTTGCAAGGAGGTCTACATGGCCAAAAGCCAGTTTTGCATCAGTTAGAACGATTAAAGCCATGGCGACATTATCGTCACTTCAGAGAAACAGAAGAAATTTCTCCCAATTTCTGCGAGACTAATAACAAATGGCCTGCAAACTTACCCCTTCTGCCCCTCGTCTTATCCTATTCGCAGGACATGCTGGAACAGGCAAATCCACTCTAGCCAAAAGAGCCCTACCTCTTATTATTGAAAGTACTGGGGAAGACTTTTTCTTTTTAGACAAAGACACGGTTTATGGGGCCTATAGCTCTCATGTACTTGAATTGACAAACCATAGCGGCAATGATCGAGATAGCCCTTACTACCTCGACAATCTTCGCGATTGGGAATACGGTGGCATGCTAAATATCGCGAAAGAGAACATCGAACTTGGGATCAATGTCATCCTAATTGGACCTTTTGCCAAAGAAATTGAGAGTGGCGCCATGTTTGACCCTCAAAAACTAGGCTTACCACCACAAACGAGTATTCAGATCGCCTGGATAGATTTAGAAGCGAACGAAGCAAAGAGGCGGATGGAAAAGCGCGATAATCCCAGAGATCAATGGAAGCTCGCCCATTGGGATGAATATGTAAAACGAAGGATTGACCCACCCCAGCATTCAAGTATTAAACGATTTGATAATCTGAATTTTGATCAGGCAGAGTTTGAAAGGCTAATCAACCACCTGATCAAATAAAAATAGAGCCCCTAAGGGGCTCTATCTCAAGATACTAAGAACTGAATTCTTAGAACTTGTAAGTCACACCAACGCCTGGAGTCCATGGGTTAAGAGTTAACTTACCAACGCTAGCACCATTAACATATACATCGGTAGCCATAGTAATGTATTTAACGTCAACGTTTACACCCCAGTTCTTATCAAACATATAATCCGCGCCAATTTGACCAGCAAAACCTAAACTAGAGTTCGAAACACTTGCGCCTGGTACGCCGGGGAAATTCTTAACATTTCCAAAAATTGTGTAGTTAACACCAGCACCAACATAGGGCTTGAATGCACCTAAATCAGTGAAATGGTACTGTAGCAATAGTGATGGTGGCAAAGCAGTAATTTTGCCAATGTTTGTTTGGCTTGGGTTTGCATTAATGTTGACTTGTTGTGGATAAGTCAAAACCAATTCAGTAGCAATATTTTTAGTAAAGAAATAAGAAACATCAAACTCTGGAATAACAACATTCTGAGCCTTAATATTCAATGCTTGAACGGTCTGCGTCTGTCCATTTTGAAACAAAACATCAACAGCACGTACGCGCACCATCCATGGATTCTCTTCTGCTTGAGCATGTGCTGCGATTGGGGCTAAAGATGCAACTGCAGCCATTGCTGCTACTAGTGATTTAAGATGCATGATGATTCCCTTTTTATTATCAATTTCGATGGGATCATTTTGAATTGATGTACTCAAGGCAATTTGACCTAAGTCAAATGATTGGACATCATGAATTTTTTATTGGTTTTAAAGCAACAGTGTTTTATTGCTTATTTGATCTAGGTCAAATTGATTGAGGTTTACCCTAAAGCACTTTGGAATAAGTGCCTTTTGCTTGTGACTCCCTTAGATGACGATCGAATGTCATCGCAACACGCCTTGCTAGCAGGCGACCTTTAATGGGAACAAAAATATCCCCTTCACGCCACTCCAATAAGCCAGCTTTTTCTAGATCTTTAAGCTCTTCTATTTCAGTTATGAAGTACGTTTGGAAGTCTATCTGGTGTTGGCCTGCAAAGCGTTTCGTATCTAGGTTGAACTGACACATAAACTCACCGATCAATTCACGGCGCAATAAATCGTCTTGATCTAAGCGCAAGCCTCTCAATACTGGAAGATGACCAGAATTGAGCGTAGCGTAGTAATCATCCAAAGTGCGCACATTCTGAGAGTAGCAGTCATCTACTTTGCCAATAGAAGAAATTCCAAAAGCCAAGAGATCGCATTCCGCTTGGGTTGAGTACCCTTGAAAATTGCGATGCAACTTCCCTTCTCTTTGCGCGATAGCTAATTCATCATCGGGTTTTGCAAAGTGATCCATGCCGATAAATTGATAGCCCGCCTCTCCCAATCTTTTGATTGGGTTGGACAGAATATCTAATTTAGCTGCAGCAGGTGGCAGGTCTGCTTCCGCAATACGGCGCTGCGGTTTAAAGATATGCGGCAAGTGAGCGTAGTTATATACCGAGAGGCGATCCGGATTCATGTTGAGCACCGCATCAACAGTCTCTTTAAAAGTCTCTGGGGTTTGCTTGGGTAAGCCGTAAATTAAATCAACGCTACGAGATTTAAAGCCATATTTACGAGACCAATTCATCACAGCCTGGGTTTCTTCAATAGTTTGAACTCGATGTACCGCTTCCTGCACCGCTAAATTAAAGTCCTGTACGCCCAAACTAATACGGTTAAAGCCAAGATCGGCTAACAGCTTGATGTCTGCTTCAGATACTCTACGCGGATCAATCTCAATGGAATATTCACCACCCGGCAATAAATCGAAGTGCTGCCGAGTATGGTGCATTAACTCAACCATCTCTTCATGAGATAGGAAAGTGGGCGTACCGCCACCCCAGTGAAGCTGTGTGATGGGGATTTTCCTCTGCACACCCATTGCATCGCAAACCATGGCCATTTCTTTAGCTAGGTACTTGATGTACTTGGCACTATGCCCATGGTCCTTAGTGATGATTTTGTTGCAACCGCAGTAGTAGCAAATATTGGGGCAGAACGGCAAATGAAAATACAGCGATAAAGGCTTGTTAATGCTTGCTACTCGCTTGAAAGCCCCCAGATAATCTTGCTCCGAGAATTCATTATGGAATCGATCGGCGCTTGGATAGGATGTATAGCGCGGTCCATTGATATCAAATTTCTGCAGCAACTCAGGATGGAACAAGACTTCTTTTTCTTGTGTACTACCTTGTATTTGTCCTTGAGATGCGCTGGAGCTCATGTACGCTTAATGATGATTGGATTCTAAATAATCTAATGCTACTGCTTCTGCCACTTTAATCTCATCAACACCAGCCGACAAGATTCCACCGGCATAACCAGCACCCTCGCCCGCTGGATACAAGCCTTTGATATTCAGACTTTGGAAATTAGGTCCACGAGTAATGCGCAATGGCGAGGAAGTTCTGGTCTCAACCCCAGTCAATACAGCATCTTTCATTGAAAAACCTTTAATCTGCTTTTCAAAAGCAGGTAAGGCCTCTCGAATGGCCTCAATTGCATACGACGGCAAGGCTTGAGCCAAATCTGTTAAATGAACGTCAGGCTTGTAAGACGGAATCACGCTACCAAACTCAGTGGATGGCTTGCCTTCGATAAAGTCCCCCACTAATTGACCAGGCGCCTCATAGCTTCCACCGCCTAACTCAAAGGCCTTTGATTCAATTTGGCGCTGAAACTCTATTCCTGCCAACGGACCACCAGGGTAGTCATCTGGAGTAATGCCAACTACTATCCCTGCATTAGCATTGCGCTCATTGCGAGAATACTGACTCATACCATTGGTCACAACGCGATTAGGTTCGGATGTTGCAGCAACCACAGTCCCACCAGGACACATACAGAAACTATATACAGAGCGTCCATTCTTGGCATGGTGAACCAACTTATAGTCGGCAGCGCCAATTAACTCATTACCAGCATGAAGACCTAAACGCACCTTATCAATCAAGGACTGTGGATGCTCAATTCGAAATCCTACCGAGAATGGCTTGGCCTCCATGAAGACGCCAGCATCATGTAATGCTTTAAATGTATCGCGCGCACTATGTCCTAAAGCAAGAACAACATGACTGGCTAGTAAATCTGGATGCCCCTCAATTTTGACGCCAGTGATTTGCTCATTTTGTATATCAAAGCCAATGACTTTTTGTGAAAAGCGGATTTCACCACCTAAATCAATAATTTCTTGGCGAATCTTTTCCACCATACCTACCAAGCGGAAGGTGCCGATATGCGGTTTAGCGACATACTGAATTTCTGATGGAGCCCCTGCTTTCACAAACTCATTAATGACCTTACGCCCATAAAACTTAGGGTCTTTAATTTGGCTATAGAGCTTGCCATCAGAAAAGGTTCCTGCACCACCTTCACCAAACTGCACATTGGACCCGGGGTTCAATATCTTTTTGCGCCATAAACCCCAAGTATCTTGGGTACGTTCACGTACTGGCTTGCCACGCTCAAGCACGATCGGCTTAAAACCCATTTGAGCCAGCACCAAAGCAGCAAATATTCCGCATGGGCCAAACCCAATCACCACAGGACGCAGTGCTTTGCCTGTTTCAATAGATGCGGGTGCTTTTGCTACGAAATGATAGCTAGTATCTGGCGATGGACGAATGTGGGCATCATTTGCATATTTCTTTAAGACAGACTCTTCGTTCTTTACCGAAACATCGATAGTATAAATAAAAGCAAGCGAGACATTCTTGCGCGCGTCATAACTACGCTTGAAGATTTCAAATGAAATCAATTCATTTGCGGCAATGCCAAGGCGCTTTAATATCGCCGCCTCTAAAGATTCTGGCGCGTGATCAATTGGTAAGCGCAGTTCAGTAATTCGAATCATGTGACTTAATTCAGCGTATTTGCTTATTCAGGCTTTGCGCCCGATGCTTTACCAACTTTTGCCATACGGACATAGTCCCCGACTAATAGCTGATTGAATTCAGTTGGAGTCAAACGGCCAATCTTAATACCTTGGCGCTTCATGCGTTCAATAATTTCAGGCTGTTTCAATATCTTGCCCATTTGCGCATACATTTTGCTAATGACCTCTTGTGAAGTACCTGCTGGGGCGAGCAATCCAAACCAACTATCAAAAACATAGCCCTTCACAGTATTGCCAATGGGCGGGATACCGGGCACAAATGGGGAAGGCTTCTCTGACGAGACGCCAAGAAAACGAATGCGTGAATCATTCGCGAAAGGCAAAGCAGCCACATTCGCTGCAATCACCGCTTGAGCGCGACCCGCCAATAATTCTGTAATAGCATCACCAGTTCCTTTTGTCGGTATATGCACAAGTTGAATACCAGCCATACTGTCAAAGTAAGCCATGGCCAAGTGTGATGCACTGCCATTGCCAGCACTTGCGTAGTTGTATTGACCTGGATTTGCTTTAGCAAGTGCGATGAACTCTGCCACTGACTTTGCAGGAAATTCTGCATTTGTCATCATGATGTAACTGCTAGTACCAATATATGCTCCGCCAGTAAAGTCTATAATGGGATCGAAACTCAACTTAGTAAAAAGACTGCCATTAATGTTATGGCTCGCGGCGGCCAATAGGAATGTATATCCGTCAGAATTTGATTTAGCAACGATACCTGTTCCAACAGTACCGCCTGCCCCTGCTTTATTTTCAACAATTACGGCTTCGCCCAAGGCAGCACCGAGTTCATTAGAAAAGGATCTGGCAAGAGCATCCTGAACACTGCCTGGTGAAAAGGGAACGATGATTTTGATCGGCTTAATTGGCCAAGCTTCAGCAGAATTTACTGCTGAGCTAAATAAAGCAGATACACCAAACAAGAATATCGCTATTAGGCGAACTCTTAGAGTCATGCTGGTGATCATATGGGCTCTAAAGCTGAGAAATTATTAAAATGATACGGCAATATGGGGTTCATCCATTTAAAGGCGATAATGCCGCATGGCTCTCCGCGCAACTATCCATAAAGCTGACCTTCACGTCGCAGATTCAGACCGCCACTACTACGGCAGTCATTCCCTCACTATTGCCAAACACCCTTCGGAAACCGATGAGCGGATGATGATCAAAATCATCGCTTTCGCACTGCAAGCCCATGAAGATTTGGTGTTCACTAAAGGCTTAAGTGATACCGATGCACCTGATCTTTGGATCAAAGACCTGACCGATCAAATCAAACTCTGGATTGAGGTTGGTCAGCCCGATGAACGTCGCATCCTGAAAGCCTGCGGTCGCGCGGACCAAGTCATTGTGTATTGCTATGGTGGGCAAACCAGCAAAATTTGGTGTGATGGCATTGCGAATAAATTAACGCGCGCACGCAATCTTCAAGTAGTTGCTATTCCAGCCGAACAGTCACAAGAGCTGAATAAGCTAGTAGAACGCAGCATGGTGTTGCACGTCAATATTCAGGATGGTGAAGTCTACGTATCTTCAGATCAAGGTCAAGTGACAATTACTCCAGAAGTGTGGCGCAGCCAGCAGGATTAATTTTTAAACTCATTTGATGAAGACCGTTATTTTTGACACTAATGTGTTGCTAGACATATTTGTCTTTAATGACTTTAGAGCCATTCACATCAAAGCTTCCTTAGTAGATAGACAACTGAAGGCCTTAGCCACCCCCAAAACGATTGAGGAATTCGCGGACGTTATCTCCAGACCCCTCTTCTCTCTTGAGCAATCGACCCAAGAGCAAATTCTGAATGAATGGCGCAATTTAGCCAACATCATCCAAGATGAATCGCTTAATAGCGCGCCGTGGCAATGCCAAGATCCTGATGATCAAGTCTTCTTAAATCTTGCTTACACCTCAAAGCCTTGTTTATTGCTCAGCAAGGAACAGGCTAGCGCCAGTGGCTCAGGTGGCGGCAGCCTTAAAGATGAAATTCCGCCGCATTATTGATGTGGCTGATACCATATCGTTAAAGAATTTTTAATAACCAATATTAAAGGAGTCCATTATGGGCAACCTCTCACTGTTTCTAGTTCAATGGGGCTTAACATCCCTCTCACTTTGGGTGGCTAGCTATATTTTCAGTGGTCTGAAGTTTGCTGATGGCGGCTCTTTATTGATTGCAGCCTTACTTTTGGGCTTTGCCAATGCGGTAGTAAAACCTTTGCTGATTCTATTTACCCTCCCATTAACCATTGTGACCATGGGATTGTTCCTGTTGGTAGTTAATGCATTGGTGTTAATGCTGGTATCTGCATTGGTTAGCGGATTTACGATTTCTAGCTTCTGGACCGCCTTCTTCGCAAGCATCTTTATTTCTATCTTTAGCCTCTTTGTAAGCGGCCTTGTTTTCTAAATCATCCGGATCCATGAGCTCAGATAACCTTCCAAAGTGCCCCGCTTGCCAAGAGGATATGACCTATCCCGATGGCGATAACTATGTTTGCGCCCAATGTGGGCATGAATGGCCTATGGCGGCAGTTGAGGAGGAAGAAACGGGTTTGATCGTCAAAGATGCCAATGGCAACCTACTAGCCGATGGAGATACTGTGACGCTGATCAAAGACCTCAAAGTAAAGGGCTCATCAACCACTCTTAAGGTTGGCACCAAGATTAAAGGCATTCGATTGGTCTCAGGAGACCATGAGGTGGATTGCAAAACAGAAGCAGGCAATATGCTACTGAAGGCCTGCTTCCTGAAGAAGGCTTAACGCCCTCTATAGTTACTAGGCGGCGCTAGCCTTCTTTAGCACTGCGTAGATCTGATCCTTCAATAGCAGCTTTTCTTTCTTCAGAGTCTCAATCTCTTCTGGGGTACTCGGCTCCTTATGATCTTCCATACGAAGGATCTTGGCATCTAGATTGTTGTGCTTATCAAATAAATGAGAAAAGTGGCGATCGGTGGTTTTAAGCTTAGTAATTAGTTCACGATATTCCGGAAACATAGAATCTCCCATTTAAAAGTAATGAAATCAAAATGTATTGAGCATTTACTACCCTACTCAACACATTTTTAGTGTATCAACCTCAACCCTGAAGAACAATACGCAAAATAATATTTTTATTTTTCTTAAGGTCATTCGTTTTGCATGATTAATTTGCGGTAGTATTAACAAATTACTAATACTAAATATACACTTTAATAACCAAAGCATAAGGGCAACACATCATGGCCACAAAGAAGACGGCAACAAAAAAGAAAGTGGCTACCAAAGCGGTGAAAAAGACTCCCGCCAACAAAGTTACTAAAATGACTATTGCTAAAAAAGCGGTAAAGAAGCCAGTAACAAAAAAATCTGTAGTCAAGAAAGTAGCAAGCAAGAAGACTGTTGCGAAGAAAGCTGCTGCTAAAAAGCCGGCCGCAAAAAAGGCTACTGCAAAAACAAGTAAGAAGACTCCCAACAAGTCTCCTAAAGTAGATCAATATGGGCTCGAGAAGGATGATGAGTTTTATGGCCTCTACTTTGCTAAATCCACTAAAAAGGGTCTGGTTGAGGTTAAGCCCTGCACTTTCTCACTCATGTATTGGTGGAAAGGTTTGCTCGGCTATCCTGACATGATCGAGATTTCCAAGAACAGCAATACTGCCATGTTGCAGTTTGAATCCACTTTTGGTGGTGGCGACTCTGGCGAAACTGAGTTGACCGAACAAGACGTATTGGATATCGACCATATCATTGAAGTAGATGAAGAAGAGATGCTCGTATCCCTGTACTCCTATGTTCCAATTCCAATCCCCAGTAAGGTATTGGGAGCTATTGAGCTTTCTGTTCTCAACATCAATCCTGAAACTCGTTATGGCAACCTAGAAATCTGCACTACCGAGAATGAAGAAGATGAAACTGAGCACTTCTTGAGATACCGCGCCGCGACTTACTTGCGTGGGATTAAATCTGGCAAAGTGGAAGCCATTGAAAACATGGTTACCAATGGCTCAGAATTCTTTGGGCTTGCCTTAGATGCGATGTGCGTGAACAAATCGATCAAAAAGTGGCTTTTAAGTTAATTCACTAGGTCGGGAACTATCTACATAGATAGTTGTAGATCACTGGAAAGCGATCATTGATCGTTTTCCGACTATCAACTATCGTTACATTGCGTTTACCTAATTTCTTGCATTCCGCAAGAGCAACGTCTTGAGCCTCTTCCTTTTTAGCATCCTTAGGCGCATGCACGCCAATAGTTCCATCTGATTGCTGATACACGCCAAATCGACTTGGTGGTGTTGAGCAAGCGCCAATAGCGACCGCAATCAGAATAAAAAGGATGTAACGAGAGAAATTCATATTAAATTCCTAAATTGGAATTAAAAATATGGCGGAGAGGGAGGGATTCGAACCCTCGGTACTATTGCTAGTACGCCTGATTTCGAGTCAGGTACATTCGACCACTCTGCCACCTCTCCGGACCGAGAAGAAATTATATCCATGCAACTATAAAACACTTGCTTCTGGTGGTTTGAATAACACTTTAGATAGGTGGCTTTATTAGTTAAAATAGATATACATTAATGTATATCTAATAAGGCTCGTTTTATGAATATCCAAATCTCCAAGTGGGGCAATAGCTTGGCGCTACGCATTCCAGCTACATTTATCAAGCAAATTCACCTCAAGGAAGGCGATAAAGTTGAAGCCACTCTCGCAATGGATGGATCACTAATAATCAAACCACAAAAATTAGATCGTAAAACACTGGCAAAAATGGCGAGGGATTTAAGGGCCACTATGAAAATGGGTACGTCAGTAATGGACGAGGTTCGTTCAGAGGCGCGCTATTAATGCTTTACGTTGACTCAAGCGTACTTGTTGGCTTCTGTACCGAGGAGGCCAAAAGCCCCGCTATCAATAAATGGTACGAGAGCACCAAGAATGTTAGGCTGATTTCGTCCACTTGGACCTTTACAGAATTTGCAAGCGCCCTAAGCATTAAAGAGAGAACAGGGCAAATCACATCGAAAGAAAGTAAGAAAGCCTGGAATCTTTTTGAATCAGTATGCAATAACGATATTGAACTGCTTCCAATTGATAATAAGGTATTTTATTCAGCGGGTTTGCTAGTTTTAGATAAATCTTCTAATTTACGCTCTGGAGATGCACTCCATCTTGCTGCCGCAAAATCCTTTAAAGCAAAATCAATCATTACTCTCGATAAAGTGCTCGAGAAAAATGCTGCGCGCTTAAAGATTAAGACGCTTACGATTTAACTCTACGGCTTAAAAACCTCTAAACCGCCTAAGTAAGGCTGCAATGCTTTCGGAATGGCAATACTGCCATCTACTTGCTGTTTATTCTCAATCAGCGCAACCAATGCCCTACCAACAGCCAATCCTGAACCGTTGAGTGTGTGAACTAATTCTGGCTTACCTTGACCTGCTTTGAATCTCGCTTGCATACGACGTGCTTGGAAGTCACCCATGCTTGAGCAAGAGCTGATCTCTCTGTAAGCATTTTGTGATGGCACCCACACTTCTAAGTCATAAGTCTTGGTGCTACCAAAACCCATATCACCAGTACATAGCAAAACCTTGCGGTATGGCAACTCAAGAAGCTCCAAGATTCGTTCAGCATGCCCAGTGAGATCCTCGAGAGCTTGCATGGAATCTTCTGGTTTAGTGATTTGCACTAATTCAACTTTGTCAAATTGGTGCTGACGAATCATGCCGCGCACATCACGACCATAGCTACCAGCTTCAGAACGGAAACAAGGCGTATGAGCAACGAACTTTAAAGGCAGAGTGTCGGCATTCACAATCTCATCACGCACAAGATTGGTAACAGGCACTTCTGCCGTAGGAATG
>JBGAIU010000005.1:0-119840 GCA_044225315.1 Polynucleobacter sp. | reverse complement strand
GTTCAGAGTAAGTAACTTCTCTAAATCATTAAACCGATAGGTTTGAATCAGGTGCGGTGCTGAGAGCGCCGGTAATTACATCATGTCCAACTGCGCCGGTAGCATCAAAGCGACGCTCTACCATTTCAAAGTTACCATCTTTGCGCACTCTAAGTAAGGTGCTCGAACGTGTTCCATAAGAGGGTGTTTTAATAAACGCAGGGGAGAGGGCTTTTTCCCATTCCTTGCTGACTCCAGTGCTAGGTAATTCGTGATCGCTGGCGTAACGCGTATCCGCTAGCACCTTGAGGTACTGATCGGCATTTTTAAGCTCGCCTTGATCCATTGCAAGAGCTTGAGCAAATGCGGCCACGCGATGATTTACTTTGGGCCACGGGGTATCCAGCATGGCATTGGATAGGCCATAGACACCAGGGGCTAAAGGTTGATGTGGAAATACTTTTCTAGGGCGAATACTTTGCCCCATCAACATTCGATTGCTGAACCAATGCATCTCTGCATTTTTAGGGTCACTTAAGTCAGCTATCAACAAATTAAAGTCGTTATAAAGGCTAAACCGTTTTGATTGTTGTTCTACGAAAGAAGCGGGCTTATCCTTGCTGGTCAAATACATCAGAGATAGTTCGCCTCTAGTACGTGCATCCGGATTTTTTTCGCTAGGTGCACGAACATTAGTAAGGGCTGCAAACTTACCAGCTTTGCTAAAACCGAGCCAAGTTCCAGGACTTCCCAATACATCAGCGCGATCTCTTCCAGCAAGAATATCGGGGTGCTCTGACCAATAAGAAATTCCTTCGGTATCGCGCTCGTAAAACTCATCACGATTCGCGGCTACTACTAGCGAGTAATCTGGATGAGAATTCCAGGCGAACAGGATGAGGCACATAGTATTTGCGGGCTTCTTAAATTTCAATCAAGGGGTAGGGCAATGGATCTATTTTTAACACAGGTCCATCGAGACTTCCTAGCCGTATTTCCCCATGCCCCAAGGCTTCCAATCTGCACTCAATTTGAAGATCTATATGACTTGGGTCAAAAACACTTTGTGCCGATAAAACAACCATTCCGACAGGCTGGCTAGCATCACTACCATGAAAAATCTCTACGCCAGGATTAAAAGAAGCACCATTAAGCTGATCCCTTGAAATATGAGCCAAGTTCAAGCGGCGTTTAATAACGCCCCGATATTGGCTACGCGCCACAATTTCTTGGCCTGGATAACATCCCTTTTTAAAATCCACCCCCGCAACGGATTCAAAATTAATCATTTGCGGCACAAATTGCTCTTGAGTAGTTTGAACAATTCTTGGGATAGCACTGAGAACCTCTAAATCATTCCAAGTTTGTAAAACTTCACTTTGATTTTCAATTGAATCAGAAGATTTGGGTTGGGCAATTAATACTCGACCATAGAATTTATCATGAACCCGAATATCAGGAAGCTGAAGGCCAATTTGCAAATTATCAAGCGTCAATGAATTCACATGATTAATTGGTGAACAAAAGCCTAAAACACTCCAATCATTTGACGCATCAATTACTTTCACTTTAGAGCGCAATACGTACATTGATAAACGTTTAGCAGTACTTGCGGCAATATCTTTTGAAATAAATAGCGCAAAACGATCTTCTGAAGTGGGGTCTCTTGGAGCTAATGTAAGCCATGCACTAGCCAGCAATCTTCCTTTTGGACTGCAGTACCCAACCAATCTGGATGAAGATGGAGAACGTGCAATTTCTGGTGAGACCGTCTTATTTAGACCCAAAACAGAATTCGTTAGCTGGTTTTGTAGAAAACTAGCTGCATCGGCCCCTTCAACAAAAATCAAACCCCAATCAGACAGGGAACAAAGCCCAAAATCAATGGGCTTGCCTTGTTTAAGGGATTTTTGGTTTTCTATGATCATCTTCCTTTTTTCATAGCCTGATGCGTAAAAAAATTTAGGGAAGGCCCATTTTTCACCGAATGAAATCCAGGGCGCCCAGACTCCTTACTTACATTCTTGCCTTCATTGGATTTGTCACCATTCTTTATGCCACCATTTTCTTGTGGCCGGTTGTGCCAGCTCACTCCAATATGGAGAATGATCTTGCGTACAAAGTAAAGATTGCGCCTCAATCTGGTTTAGCAAGCATTTCACAGCAACTAAAGGATCAGGGGCTAATTCTCTCGACCCTTCCTTTTCAAGTTGGTGCGCGAGCCTTGTTTGTTGGATCAAAACTAAAACCAGGAACTTATTTACTGCCTAAAGGTGCCAGCCTTGGAAAAGTTTTACTGCAGATAGCTCGTGGTGATCGAGTGCGTGAGAGTATCGCAATCATTCCGGGCATGCCAATTTGGCAGGTTCGTAAATTAATAGACTCGCACCCTGCATTAATTCATCAAACAAAGGGGATTAGTTCAAAAGCTTTGCTACAGGTCTTGAAGCTCAACTATTTAAGCGATGAAGGCATTTTTTACCCTGACACCTACATCTTTGATCCCGATGAAATTGATATCAGCATCTATCAGCGCGCTTCTCAGGCCATGCAGAAACAGCTGGATCTAGCCTGGCAGCAAAGATCGTCAGGCTTGCCACTAAATAATCCCTATGGACTATTGATCATATCCTCAATTATTGAAAAAGAAACCGGCAAATCTGGTGATAGAAGCCTAATTGCTGCTGTTTTTGTAAATAGGCTTAATAGGGGAATGATGCTACAAACCGATCCAACCGTTATATATGGCATTGGACCTCGATTTGATGGCAATCTTCGTAAAGCGGATTTACGCAAAGATAGTCCCTACAATACCTATATGCACAAAGGTCTACCTCCAACTCCTATAGCTATGCCCAGTAAAGAATCGCTTTTAGCTGCGACACATCCAGCACAAAGCAAGGCTTTATATTTTGTTGCTAAAGGCGATGGTAGTAGCCACTTTTCAGAAACACTAAATGAGCATGAATCTGCCGTTGACAGATATCAACGCAAATCAACGCCTAAATCAAATTAGCACAACAGACTTATAAGATCACCATGAATTCAGGATATTTCATTAGCTTTGAGGGCATTGATGGTGCCGGAAAAAGTACGCACATCGATAATTTTTGCAAACTAATGCAAGGTCACCACCCAGAACGAGAGGTAGTTGTAACTCGTGAACCTGGCGGAACAGCTTTGGGCGAACAATTACGTAGCTTGCTGCTCGACGCGCCTATGAATCTTGAAACTGAAGCGCTTCTCATGTTTGCGGCAAGGCGCGAACATATTGCCCAGGTAATTGAGCCCGCCCTAAAAGCTGGAAAGATTGTGATTTCAGATCGATTTACAGATGCTAGCTTTGCATACCAAGGGGGAGGGCGCGGTTTAAGCATTGCCAAATTAAACGATCTAGAACGTTGGGTTCAAGGTCAAGCAGATGGTTCTTTACTTCAGCCAAACCTAACCATATTGTTTGATTTACCTGGGGAAGTGGCTGAGGCTCGTCGCTCAAAAGTACGCGCTCCAGACAAATTCGAAAAAATGGATCTCAACTTCTTTGAAAAGGTGAGACAAGAATATCTAAGGCGAGCCAAAGAAGATCCAACGCGCTTTCATCTGGTAGATGCGACCCAAACCCCAGATGCAATCTGGAATGGGTTAGAGAATCTAAAAATAAAGATCTGATATCTGATGTTTCCCGTTATTGAACAAGAAATCAAAATTGCACCATGGCTTAAGCCGCTATGGTCAAGCTTAGATTTTGATCGCTTTCCCAATGCCATATTGATTCATGGTCAATCTGGAATAGGTAAATTTGCATTTGCTGTTGAGCTTGCTAAGGCGTTGTTATGTGAATCCACAAGCTCAGCTGGAAAGCCATGTAATCAGTGCGATGGTTGCCATTGGTTCAATACAGGGAACCATCCAGATTTCACTGCTTTAGTGCCAGAAACCCACCGCAAATTATTACCCCAAGCCGATTATGAATCGGATGAGCCCACCAAGAAATCACGCACTACAAAAGATGATGATTCAGAATCTAGTGAAAAAAAAGAAAAGAAGAACATATCCATTGAAGAGACAAGAAGCGCGATAGAGGGTCTCTCTATTGGATCCCATCGAGGCGGCAATCGGGTCATTTTGATTTACCCATTGGAGATGTTGCGTTCTGATTCTGCAAATACCTTGCTCAAATCCCTTGAGGAGCCACCAAGTAAAACTATTTCTATCTTATTGGCTGATAGGGCAGATCGGGTGCTTCCAACAATACGTTCGCGCTGCAGATTATTAACCGCTCCTAGGCCCGAACGATCGGTGGGGTTAGCCTGGCTTAAATCCCAACTAAGCGCTTCTCCAGTAATCAAAGTATCAGATAGTGATGTTGAAACAATTTATGACGAGCAGGGCGGGGCGCCCTATGCGGTTCTGGAATCATTGATCGCGAGACATCACAAAGATGAGAAGGATGAACTCACCATCTCTATTGCGGCATCGCGAGTGTTGCTTCAATCCATGTCGCAGGGCGCTCGAATCAATTGGCTAGAGACTTCAGAGAAAATTCATAAGGCGCAATATGCATTTTTATTAGCCACCATGCAACGTTGGGTCTCAGATCTTCAATTGGTGGGCGGGGGCGGTGCGCCACGATACTACCCAAAACATATTGGTACGTTGAAGACCCTCTCGCAATCAGCCCAAACTATCAAGTTGCTTCAGTATTGGAAATCCCTTGTTCAGGCTCGACGATCTGAAAATCATCCCTTAGCCGCCCGCATCCAATTAGAGGCTTTGCTTTCTCAATATCAACAAGTTTTTGAGGTCTAGGCCAGATCCTTAGTTAGCTCAGACAGTCTAAAATGGGGCATATGTTCATTGATTCCCATTGCCATCTCGATTTTTCAGAGTTCCAAAGTCGTCTGCCTGAAGTGTTAGCGAACATGGAAGCTGCCAAAGTAAGTCATGCGCTTTGTATTTCAGTAGATATTCCGGATTTTCCGAATGTCCTGAAGTTAGCTCAGGAAAATGACAATCTGTATGCCTCGGTGGGCGTCCACCCGGACTATGAAGATACTCCAGAGCCTACGGAGGAATTTTTAGTAAACACTGCGGCTGCGAATCCCAAAATTGTCGCGATTGGCGAAACTGGCCTTGATTACTACCGTATGGGGGATCGAAGCTATGAGTCCATGGAATGGCAACGAGATCGATTTAGAACACACATTCGTGCAGCCCTAAAGGCCAAAAAACCTTTAATTATTCATACTCGTTCAGCCTCATCCGATACCATTCAAATTATGAAGGAAGAGGGTGCTGATGCCATCGGCGGGGTAATGCATTGCTTCACCGAGAGTTATGAAGTGGCCAAGGAAGCTATGGATTTAGGTTTTTATGTCTCTTTTTCCGGAATTGTGACCTTTAAGAGCGCTAAAGACCTCCAAGAGACTTGCAAGAAAATCCCTCTTGAACGCATGCTAATTGAGACCGATTCACCTTATTTGGCGCCCATTCCGTATCGCGGCAAAACTAATGAGCCCGCCTGGGTTTCTAAGGTGGGTGAATTTATTGCCGATCTCAAGGGTGTACCTATTAATGTACTTGCAGATCAAACTTCTAAGAATTTTTATCAATGTTTTCAAATGAATAGAGATATTTAATAATGTATTTACTTAAGAAAAAGTCTTTTGTATTTGGCTTGCTTTTTGCTGTAGCGAGCTTCCAAACGGCGCCCAAACTGCTTCACAAGCAGAGGATTTTGCTAAAGCAGCGAAATTTGATGATGTTTCTGAAGTGAAATCATTGATCTCTAAGGGTGTTAGCCCAAATACGGTGGATTCAAAGGGCAATCCTATGCTTGTATTGGCTATCAAGGACCGTTCTGCCAAAGTTACAGAGCTATTGCTTCAAAACCGCAATATCGATGTAGATCTATCCAATAAATATGGTGAAACGCCTCTAATGATGGCCTCCATTGAAGGTGATTTACCCGTGGTTAAAACTCTAGTTCTGCAAAATAAGGCCCGTATTGACCATATTGGCTGGACACCGCTGCATTACGCATGCGCTAAAGGCAATCTTGATGTTGCTAAGTTTCTAGTGGCAAATGGTGCTGTAGTTGACTCAAATGCCTTAAACGGCACAACACCATTGATGATGGCTGTTCAGTCGGGCAATGAGGATCTCATACGCTTCCTGCTTGAGAATGGCGCAGATATTCGTTTACGGAATATACAAGGATTCTCAGCCATTGATATTGCCGATATCTACGATAAGCCATGGATTGCTGATGGCTTGAAATCACGCTGGCAGAGGCTATATAAACAGCCATATCCGGGTCCTTTGAAGGCTCTCCCTACAAAAGCTTCATAATTGCTATTTGCGTATAATCATTATTATGTCAAATAAGATATTAAGCCAATAAACATATATTCACCCCAGCTATGTTCAACCTTATCCAGACCCTCGACCTACCTAGCTTTGCCACACTCTTTAATGAGATCAACGCTGATATTGGAAATACTTATATTTGGTTTGTAATGTTAAGCGCTTGCTTGATGCTGGCTGTTCATGCGGTTGTAGTTCTCGGTATTGCTGGCGCATTTCATTACATTGATAACGTAATGTCGCGTCACAGTATTCGTGGCGCTAGCTTCCTCTCATATTTCATAGCTGTCTTCTTGGTTATAGCAATCCACTTTGCAGAAATTATTGTCTGGGCATATGTTTGCGTGGCTTTTAAGGTATTTCCAACAAATCCACAAACCTTTTTCTTTGCTGGTGAAATGTATACAACCGTTGGATATGGTGATTACAAGCTGACTGAACAATGGCGAATATTGCCAATCATCATCTCATTTACAGGCATATTTGCCGTATCTATGTCAGGTGCAGCGCTTTATACGATGATGGGTTCTTTAATCAATAAGAATGGAACGCAAACCCCTAAGCAGCCAAGTTAGTTTAGAACAGGGCTTGGAGCTGGGTTTAAGGCAATGGGATTCTTTTGCTTAAAAACTAGCTCTAAAATCCGCCCGTTGGCCTCAAGAGATCGTATCCGGCCAGGAAGCCATTCCAAGTCTTTTGCCAACCAAATGTCTACCTGACGTTTATAAGGGTCGTTTTCCCGTTGCATCAATGCGTAATGTCGATTTACCGACTTACCTAAGCTCGGTATGTCTTCATTAACAGCCTCCCCATAGCTTTTGAAATGCCACTGATCTAGAGTGTTGTAGTCAACAACAGGAATAGATCGAATAGTCCCTGGCTCATCAATTTTGCTGTCTCCATTAAGTAGCGATGCCAATTGAAACATGAGGCTAAATCGATCTTGAGTGCCCGGAACTATATTGGGCGTAAATTCTGGCTTCTCTGAAAAGAACATTCGCCCTCCTCCATTTGGGTCTCGATCAAAACGGGAGTAGCGTGGCGCCCTAGTGCCACGTTGTGACCAATAGATAGCTGGGGCAATCCCGAACGAGTCAACAGTGCCCCTTGATTCAAAGATAAATGGACCAACAAAGGCATAAGGTATGTTTACATATAAGCGATAAGAATTGCCATCGACAATCCAATCTATTTCACCTGTTTGCAACTTCTGACCATCAACATAGGAATCGTAATAAATGGTTCCTGATTCTGGCAGCTTAAACGGAACTCCCGCCTGATTGAATGCGCCCCCTTGGGCGCTCAAGCTTGAAGACTTGCCATCCGGAAAATCATTTAAGGAGTTTTGCTCTTTAGGCTCTTGTTTTGGCGCTTTAGCCATTTGAATTTTCTTCGGAGGTTCGGATTTCAATTCAGATCTAATGATCAAATCATCAGAGACATCTGGAACGGTAGAATAAGAAATGAACGGTAGTCCTAAAAATAGAATGAGATGTCCCAATAAAGATAGGAGCAAGGCAATTAGAAGGACTCGCAAAGATTGTTTGCGAAAAGGTGAACTCATACTAGATCGCAATACTAGCAAAGTGTCGACTTTACGTCAGACCCTCGAGAAGTCGACTATTTTTTGGAAGATTAGCCGCCAAAAAGCCCATTTGATCCGCCAAGATATTACGCCCCTTCAGAATCATGTCTTCATAGAGGCTAGGAAGGTATGGCGTATAGAGCAAACTCATTCCAGCCTGCTCAGGAGTGCGATTGCCCTTGCGCTGATTGCAAGGCCTGCATGAAATAACGAGATTCATCCAGGAGTACTTTCCGCCTCTGCTATTGGGAATAATATGCTCAGCCTCAGCACAACTCTCTGAAATAGCATCTCCACAGTAAGCGCAGAGACCACGATCACGTTTAAACAATTTGTGTTTAGTAATTACAGGGACTACATCAAAAAGATTGATTTTTGAACTACCTTTAACTGCAATGATCGAATGGAGCTCAATTATGGATTGCGTACTACTGACTCGTGATATGCCACCGCGCATACGCATAATAGGATCGCCTAATGTCCAAAGAACACTACTTTCCGCATAATGCTTGGTAGCGCCTTCTGCGTTCACCCAGCCTTGGGGAATTCCACCAGCGTCTAATTTCAAGATGCTCAGCATAATCTCTCCTTTCCAGACCGCCTCAAAATACTTTATCTTTAAGCGGTCGTTAGGAACATCTTACCGAAGAAGCAAAATGCAATCAACAGAGAGAAACTTTTAGGCGGAGATAAATTTCAATACTTGCGGAAGATGGTCTGCGTAGTCCGCAATACCATGGTCGCTACCTTCAAGTACAAGGTGTTTTGCTCCAGGGTAAAAGCCAACCATCTCTTGCCAGTCTAGGAGCTCGTCACCCTTGGCGGCAATCAAAAAGTATCGGGATGGATTGCTAATTTTTTCAACTTGCATAGATCTAAGTTCATCTATGTATTCAGGACGAAAGTCAAAAGACTCATCACTGTCATAAGAAGTCATCATGCCAACATGAGGAGCTAACTCTCTAGCCGCCCTAACTGCAGGATTTAAAACGATTGCCTTGCAGCCATATTTTTCAGCAAGGTAATTTGCATAAAATCCACCCAATGATGAACCCACAACAACTATTTGATCGGCACCGGATTGCTTAATGTGATCCTCGACCATGGCCATACTTTCCTTGGGTGATGCAAGTAATTGTGGGCAATACCACTCAATCAGATTCTCCGGGCTAGATAAACCTTTGATCCCCTCGCCCGTCATCACCGCCTTACTAGACCGAGGCGATGAACGAAATCCATGCAAATAAACTAATAGCGTTGTACTCATAAAGATTGGGGTTGATTAGGACTTCTGCCCTACTTCAAAGTTAGCCATCATCTCAAGAGCTTTAACCATTGCTGAATGATCCCAGCCTTTTCTACCGTGTGCCGAGCAGGAATTAAAAAGCTCTTGTGCTGTTGCTGTATTCGGAAGAGATACACCTAGTGATCTTGCGCTATTAAGAGCCAAATTCAAATCCTTCTGATGGAGTTCAATGCGGAAACCAGGATCGAATGTACGCTTAACCATTCGCTCGCCATGAACTTCCAGGATCTTCGAACCAGCAAACCCACCCATCAATGCCTGACGAACTTTAGCTGGATCAGCGCCGGCTTTTGAAGCAAACAACAAGGCCTCTGCAACGGCTTCAATATTCAATGCAACGATGATCTGGTTTGCCACTTTTGCGGTTTGCCCATCGCCATTGCCGCCTACAAGATTGATGTTCTTTCCCATTAGATCTAGAACTGGCTTGACCTTATTAAATACCCCCTCTTCTCCACCAACCATAATCGAAAGAGTTGCATTCTTGGCGCCTACTTCTCCACCAGATACTGGCGCATCTAAATAATCACAGCCAAGCGCATTAATTTTTTTAGCAAATTCTTTTGTGGCAATTGGAGATATGGAGCTCATATCCACCACAATTTTTCCTTTACTCAATCCTGAAGCAGCTCCATTTTCTCCAAAGAGAACTTTTTCAACATCTGGAGTGTCAGGAACCATTATGAAAGTAATATCTGCATTCTGCGCCACTTCCTTAGGGCTGGCGCATTGCTTGGCTTTTGAGAAAGCCAGCAACTCAGGTACTTTGCTGCGCGTATTGATGAAAACGTTATGTCCAGCATTTACAAGATGACTAGCCATAGGTGCACCCATAATGCCTAATCCAATGAATCCAAGATTTAATTGATTGCTCATGATGTCTCCGACTTTAATTGTTATGTTGAATATTTTAGGAGGTATGCGCACTTAACCAAGTCAAACCTGCCTCAGTTGTGGTTGCTGGCTTATATTCACAGCCAATCCACCCTTTGTAACCAATACGGTCAAGATATGCGAAGAGGTAACGATAGTTAATCTCGCCAGTGCCTGGTTCATTGCGACCAGGATTGTCTGCAAGCTGAACGTGGGCAATACGTGGCAGATATTTTTGAATGGTATTTGCCAATTCACCTTCCATGCGTTGAGCATGATAGATGTCGTATTGAAGATAGAGGTTATCAGCCCCGACTTCATCCATAATTTCAATCGCCTGAGCAGTTCTGGAGAGATAAAACCCAGGAATATCAAATGTATTAATTGGCTCAATTAATAAACGCAAATTTGCCTTCTTTAGTTCCGAAGCGGCGAAGCGTAAATTTTCAATCAATATAGCGCGCACATTATCAGGACTTGCACTCTCTGGAGTTTTGCCTGCCAAGCAATTTAATTGCTCAACGCCAAGGGCCTTTGCAAATTCAATTGCCTTAGCAACCCCAGAGCGAAACTCATTCACTCTTTCTGGGTGGCATGCAATGCCACGCTCACCAGCATCTCAGTCTCCAGCAGGTAAATTGTGAAGTACCAATTGCAATTGATTCATGTCTAATTTCGCTTTAATTTCTTGAGCAGAAAATGCATAAGGAAAGAGAAATTCAACAGCTTTGAATCCTGCTTTACCAGCCAAGTCGAAGCGCTCTAAAAATGGAGCTTCATTAAAAAGCATAGTTAAATTAGCGGCAAACTTTGGCATTGGATCCTTTTGAAATTAAGGTTAAGCAAGAATCTTAACAAAGATAGGAATATTCATCAGAAGCATGAATCAGGACTTAAATGGCTAATTTTCAAGAAAATTGCGCTAATATTGATATCAAGATCGTTTACTTATAAGGAACAGAATGAATATTCAATTTATCAAAGCCTCTTTAGGGTTTATAGCCGCAACTACTCTCTCGGCGGTAGCTATTGCACCAACTAGTGCAGCCCCAACTTCTGATAAACCTATGGTGATCGATGCCGCAGTAGTCGACAATAGTTATTCACTCTATGAGGGTGATGTTGTTAAGGTTGATAAGAAAACTCGCACAATTACTTTTAAAAATAAAGAGGGTGAGTCTAAGTTTGTTGCAGGTCCTGAAATCACTAATTTCAATCAAATTAAAAAGGGTGATCATCTCAACGTGACTTATCAACTTGCTGTGGCAATTGAATTAATTAAGACAAAAAGTGATGGCGTGCGCAGTAAAGTTGAAACCAATACTGTCACAACCTCTAAGGCAAATGAAAAGCCAGCCGAAACTATCGCCAATAAGACCACTATCGTTGCTGATATTGTTGAAGTAAACCGCGAGAAAAAACTAGTTTCAGTAAAAGGACCCAGTGGGAAAGTGACCACTGTTACCGTCAAAAACCCTGCCCTATTATCTGACGTTAACGTGGGTGAGCAAGTAAAAGTAATCTACTACGATGCTATGGCAGCTTCAATAACAGCCCCTAAGAAGTAACTAGATGCAGTTTTTGGTTGTTTGCAGCAAGGTATTTCTTAGTCTAGCTTTAACCGCCCTGCTTCTGGCCTGCGCAAACACAACAAGGTTAGGAGCAGTTGGGGTTGATCGATCCCAATTCTTAATGGTATCTGCTTCCCAAGTGGATCGTATATCTGCAGCCAGCTATAGCGAACAAAACCAGAAGGCTAAAGAGAAAAATATTCTCATTACATCCGGCCCTGCCTACGATAGGCTAAAAAACATCTCCACACGGCTAATTGCTCAAACTGGAGTTTTTCGTGATGATACGCAGCAGTGGAATTGGCAGCTTGTACTTATCAACGCCACTATACTTAATGCAACATGCGGCCCTGGTGGAAAGATTACTTTTTATACAGGACTAATTGATCAGTTAAACCTAACTGATGATGAAATTGCAGCCATTATGGGTCATGAGATTGCTCATGCTTTAAGAGAGCATGGACGAGAGCGTCTATCCCAGTCTATGGCTCAAAGCGCTGTTGCCAATATTGCCATGGCTGTTGCTGGACCCTATGGCTCTGCTGTTAGCGCAGCCAATCAAGCAGCGCAGTATGTGTTGGTTTTGCCTAATTCTCGTCAAAACGAATCTGAAGCAGATGCAATTGGCTTAGAACTTGCAGCCAGAGCTGGATATAACCCCAAGGCAGCCATTAGCGTATGGCAAAAAATGAATAAAGCTACACAGGGTAAAGGCACATTTGAATTCTTATCCACCCACCCATCGGGTGACACTCGAATCGAGCAGCTTACGGAATTAATGCCTACTGTTGAGCCACTGTTTTTAGCATCCCAAAATCTTGGAAAGACTAATGGGGCAAACCAAAAAATAAAGCAGCAATAGAAGCCAGTCTTTTAATTACTTCTTGTTTGGCGTATTTGATGGTTTCTGTGTTTGAGCATCCTGCTTTGCTGGGACAACTGGAGATGGCGCAGGCTTAGGTGTTGGAGTTGCAGCTGGGGCAGGAGAAGCCGAGCTTGGTTTAGCAGTCCTTGTAGCCGAAGTGGGCGAACTCCGGTCAAATGGGTTAAAACCCAAACCGGCAGAATAAGCAGGAATGGATAACAGCAGACCAGTTAAAATTGCTAAAAATTTGTGCATCGCGCAATTCTTACATAATTTTCAAAAAATTGCATTAACGCGGACACTAATATGGAGAAATAATCAAGAAACCTGGTTTTTTACCCTTTTTAAGCTAATACTCGCCTCGCTGAGTAGCTGAAAATTACTATTACTCACCCGACCCATTAAATCAGCCTTGTAACGTTCACGTTGAAGCCACTCAACAATCCCAACCGCAATAAGGGCAATGAGAATGTATGAACCAAATACAAACCCATCCTGAGGTGTTGGCATATCAAATGAGTCAAAGGGAGGTACAAAGAAGCAGGCCAAAGGAATTGAGAGCGCAATTGTTAGAAGACTTGGACGGTAACCATAGAAAAGGGCTATCACAATGGTATTCATAATAAAGAAGGTCATAGGGATGTTTCCTTGCAAAAACCCATGCAAACTAAAACGTATGCAAAAAGCAACAAAAACACCAAATAAAGCAAAGAAGTATCCTTTAGGACCGCTTTTTGCCCATCGTTTCGAATTTAATATTTTCATGGGTAATAATGAAGTTTTCAAAATTGGTATCTAAAAGCACCTTATGAACGCTATAAATAGCAATCCTGAGCGTTTTGAATCATTCTACCAAGGCAGCTCTGATCATGCTGTAATTTTGCTACCTGGCTTGTGTGGATCCGCTCTAGAAATGGGTGCAATCCCCAGATTACTGCAACAATCAAACATTAGTTATGTGATACCAAAAATTCCAGGTTACTCCGCACACACAACCTTAACAAATTATCCTGATTGGATTGAGCATGTAGATTTGTTGTGCAATGAGTTGCAAGAGACACATGATTCATTATCGATACTTGGTCTCAGCATGGGCGCCACACTTGCTTTATCAGTCGCCGCTAGAAATCAAAACCTTCAAAGCCTCTGCCTTCTGTCCCCTGTTTTAATGTTTGATGGCTGGTCTATTCCCTGGTATCACCCATTTCTTTCGTTGCTCTTTAAGATTGGTTTCAGAAGTTGGCATTACAAGGAAAAAGAGCCATTTGGCGTCAAGAATAAAGATTTACGACGACATATTCGTAAGGCCGTTGAAGCTAACAGCGTTAGCGAACTTGGCGCCGCACATCTTCCAGCCAAGCATTTATATCAGTCGCTACAGTTGAGTAAAGACGCCAAAAATTCATTAGGAGAAATAAAGGTAGATACACTCATCATGCATGCAATTGATGATGAAACGGCTTCACCCAAAAATGCAGACTTTATTCTTAGTAAAATCTCCTCTGAGTCTAGGCGCGTTATCTGGCTTGGCAACTCGTATCATATGATTACAGTTGATAATGAACGTGAAATAGTAGCCAATGAAGTTATTAACTTTTTAAAATTAAGCATAGAAAAAAGCAACTTAGCAGCAAGCTTGAATATTAATAACCCACATTTAATAATTAAAAATCGCGGGGGCGCCTAAAATGACTATCAAATTGAATAAAGTCATATTCATATACCTGATCCTTTCACCTATCTTAATTGCCTCTGCCCAAAACCTTCCCCCTTACAAAACCCAAGGCACAAACTATCAAGCGATTGGCCTTGAGTCTTACCTCAATGAGTTAAATGATAAAAATTCGAGCATTAAAGTAAAAAGGCTTAATGCTGAATCTGCTGCAGCAGTAGCAAAACAAGCGGGTATGCCACACTTAAGTCCTCTGCTGACCTATTCCAAGGGAAGTATTTACACTCAGCAACCTTATATTGGCTATACCAGTCCTGCTTCCAACACATTTGGTGCAACAGTAACTATCGAAGGCTGGGGAAAGCGCTCTGCTCGCGAGGCCTATGCACAGGCAGAAGCTAATAAGCAGTTAGCAGAAATGGTGAACGAATCACGTTCAGTTGAAACCCAAGCAATATTTAATTACATTGACGCGCTGCGCACTAAATTACTGTGGCAATCGTATCAAGGCGCGCTTGATAGTCTCAACAATTTCAACTCACCAGAGGCTACGAAAATCAAAGGAGATCTGTTGTCAGCACAAAAGACGCTTAACAATGACTTAAAGTTTTTTTCTTACGGATTAATCAACTATTTAGGTGATCCAACGGCATCACTACCCCTGCCCATCGGAAGCTTGAATGTTTCACAAAAATCATTTGATGTTGCCAAATTGATTGATAAAGCACAAGAAAGCAGAACCGATATTGCAACAAATAAGGCGGCTGTTGAATCTGCATCGGCTAACTTAGAGATGGTTCAAGCTAATCGCAATATTGATTTCATGCCGGGTCTTTACTACACAGAAACCCCACCCTATGTTTCTAGCGGTACTAATTATGGATCTCAAAAATCGTTTAGCTTTATTCTGACCATACCTTTAGGTGATAAGTTGTTTGATAACCCTGATGTCCTAAGTGCATCCAATACTGTTACTGAACAGCAGACAAATTTGTCTGCTACTAAAACCAAGATCGTGACCGAGATTAACCAAACCTATTTGCAATACGAATCTGCAAAAGAACGTCTGAGCAAGGCTAATTTAGCCTTGAAGCAAGCCAGTAATCAGAAAAATGCAGGTGTATCAGGAATTACTGGGTACCAAGAGGCTCTATCAGAGCTAATTGAGGCAAGAACCGTGCATGCCAAAACCCTGATACTATTAGATCGTCTGAGTGGGAACTTTGCAGTCCCCACCCTCAATTAACCAACCCGATGAAATGGGGTGATGGCAATGTTTAATAATCTTTACAAGTCACTATTTATAGTTGCACTTAGTTCTTGCGCTACAAGTATCTCCGTTGCCGCAACTACCCAGCAAACGCTTGCTCAGCAACAAGCAGCTCAAAAAGCTGCTGCCGAGGCTGCTGCTAAAGCTGCCGCTGCCAAGAGTGCAGCTACGAAAGCAGCTATTACGGCCACTGCAGCAAAAACAGCTGCTACTTCTGCTGCGGCAGCAGCAAAAACTACTACTGTTAAGCCTACCAGCACATCTAGCACTAAAACTACTGCAAACAGCTCTTCCACTGGATCTACCCCAAGTTCTATCACTAGCACTAAGCCAAATACAACCACTGCACTAGCGAAAGTTTAATCAACTCCCGTGATTCCAGGAATTGAAAAAACAAGTGTAGCCACTCCATCTGTAACCGGGCCTACTGATAGCAGTAACTATCTCTCAGGATCGCCCACTTTGAGTCAGTAATAGCAGTAAATACTTAGAGAGTAAGAAAAAGAAAAGCCTCCGACTGGGAGGCTTTTTTATTAGGAATTTGGCGGAACGGACGGGACTCGAACCCGCGACCCTCTGCGTGACAGGCAGATATTCTAACCAACTGAACTACCGCTCCAAATAACTTCAACACTACAACTGCAATAGCCAAAAGAGTTTGGCGTCCCCAGGGGGATTCGAACCCCCGTACTCACCGTGAAAGGGTGATGTCCTAGGCCTCTAGACGATGGGGACCTAGACTACTTTGTACGTCTTCAGTTTTGAAATCTTGGTGGAGATAAGCGGGATCGAACCGCTGACCTCTTGCATGCCATGCAAGCGCTCTCCCAGCTGAGCTATACCCCCGAAATCTCGCAATAAAACCACAAGACAATCAAAACAATCCAAAATTTTAGCCTATTTTTGTGCAACTGCGCAAATTACAAGCTAGACAAGCCTAGAAAGCCGATTTATCACCTCATCTTTACCCAATACAACCAAGACTGCATCAATGACCGGGGTCTGGGTGGTGGCAAATAATCCATAGCGAACAGGCATAGCAAGCGCAGGCATTTTTAATTGATGCTTAGTTAAAACTTGCTTAAATGCTGCGCTATAAGACTCCTTGTTTGGCTCTGCAGCCTTAATTGCCTCAATCAAATCTTTTAGCGCTGGAACAATTGCCTGCGGAATATTTGCGGCGATTTGCTCAGCAGTTAAATTTGGAGCGGGTAGATAAAAAAGTTTTGAGCCCTCTGCAATTTCTATTAAGGTGTTCGCTCTGTCTTTTAATAATCCAACCACCTGAACAAAATCCGGCCCGTGTTCAGTATCAATTCCTAATTCATGAGCGAATGGTTTGGTAACTTTCGCTAAATTGGCCGCATCTGCATTTTGAATATATTGGTGATTTAACCAAAGCAACTTCTCAGGGTTATGCTGAGCAGGAGAACGTCCAAGACTCTTTAGATCAAACCAATTTACAAATTGCTCTTTTGTAAAGACCTCAGCATCACCATGGGACCAGCCTAACCTCGCAAGGTAATTCAAGATGGCCTCAGGTAAGTATCCTGCTTTTTGGTAATCACGTACACTCATTGCGCCATTACGTTTACTCATCTTTTCACCAGCATCATTCAGCACCGTTGGTAGGTGCGCATATATTGAGCGTACTCCCCAAAGCCTTCATGATGTTGATTTGCCTAGGGGTATTGTTCACATGATCGTCACCTCTGATCACATGAGTGATCTTCATGTCGCGATCATCAACCACTACGCAAAAGTTATAGGTAGGCGTTCCATCAGGCCTTGCGATGATGAGATCATCTAACTCATCATTCGAGATTTCAATCTGCCCTTTGACTGCATCATTCCAAATGACCGATCCACCAATTGGATTTTTAAAACGAATTACTGGAAGCACACCTTCGGGTATTGGCGGCAAAATTTTCCCCGGCTCAGGTCTCCATAAGCCGTTATAGCGCGGCTTTTCTTTATTCGCCATTTGTTGGTCGCGAAGACGATTCAACTCTTCTTCACTCATATAGCAGGGATAAGCCAAACCAGCATCCAGCATCTGTTTGATGACTTCACGATAGCGATCAATGCGCTGCATTTGGTAAATGGGACCCTCATCGATATCCATACCTAGCCAAGCCATACCCTCAATAATCACATCAACAGCCTCTTGAGTGGATCGCTCTAGGTCGGTGTCTTCAATGCGTAGAATGAAGTCGCCCTTGTTGTGACGAGCAAAAGCCCATGGATAAAGCGCGCTGCGCAGGTTTCCCAAATGTATAAAGCCCGTGGGACTTGGGGCAAAACGTGTACGAATATATAAGCCTTATTATCTCGGGTCGGCTTAAAGGCGGTATTTTCAAAAAAAGTGGATACTTTCAACCATGAATGAGCTACTTGTATTTATTTGTGATGGCGCACCTGTGCGCCGAGAAATGGTTTCCATTGGTTCTGCCTGGCAGGCTGTTTAAGAGCGCCGCAATGACCCTCAAACGGTTCGGAAGATACTAGGCGATTTTGTTGGAGCCGCTACCCTTCTTAGCTCCAGCCTTAAATTTGATGGCACTTTAATTATTCAGGCCCAAAGTAAGGTCCTATTCAGCTTTTAGTGGTTGAATGCAAGTCCGATCTCAGTATGCGTGCAACTGTTAAGCTTTCAATTGAGCCTTCAGAGATTGATGATAGAGCTACCCTAGGCGAATTATTAGACGCTAGCAATACTGGAAGACTAGTCATTACGCTTGATCCGGCAGACCGAGAGCCTGGACAGGCGCCTTACCAAGGTATTGTTGCTCTTCAAGAATATTTTGGTGATGAGCTTAGACCCGTTGCAAATGCCGCTGAAGCAATAGCTTTGTATATGCAAAATTCAGAGCAGTTAGATACACGCATCTGGCTGAGCTCAGACGATAAAAGTGTTGGCGGCCTACTCTTGCAACGATTACCAGACTCTGGAGGTCATGCCCACCTTGACCCACAAGTTGCTGCAGAAGGCTGGTCTCGCATTCAGACACTTGGCGAGACTATTACCAACGATGAATTGCTAACGCTACCCCCACAAACAACCTTGAGAAGGCTTTTCCTGGAAGAATCTGTGGAATATGGGGTACGGAGCTTCCCAGTGCGCCCCGTTCGTTTCTCTTGCACTTGCTCACGCAACAAAGTAGCCGATGTATTGAGGATGCTCGGTGAAGAAGAGGTTCAGGGCATCCTAGAAGAACGTGGATCTGTTGAAACGATTTGTGATTTTTGTGCAAAACCATACCGCTTTGATGCAGTTGATTGCCTGCAAGTCTTTAAAACTGATTTATTGAGCGATGCTACAAGACCTCCGTCGAAGGGTCATTAAGGCAGTTAAGTTGGCTTACTGTTTTGTAGCGGGTGCAAAGCTTGATTTATCTGCCGGCAAGATTTGCACGAAGAACTCGCCCTCTTTAATGAGCCCATGCTCTACACGTGCACGCTCTTCAATCGCGCGAGTTCCATCTTTTAAGTCTTTTACATCACCAGAGAGCTTGGCATTACGAAGAGCCAAGAGACTATTTTTAGCCTCCTGTAGCTCCACTTGCTTCTCCATCTCATAAACCTTTAGCCATCCACCTTTGCCCAGCCATAACGGGAACTGGATTGCGATAAGCAATACCAGCATGGAGTAGATGACAATGCGCATAAATAACGAACGTATTAACGGCTGAGGTTATAAAAAACAGACTTACCTGGATAGGTTGCCACATCACCCAAATCTTCCTCAATACGGAGTAATTGATTGTATTTGGCGATACGATCAGAGCGAGACAAAGAACCAGTCTTAATTTGGCCAGCGTTTGTACCGACCGCAATATCTGCAATCGTGCTGTCTTCAGTTTCACCTGAGCGATGAGAAATCACAGCAGTGTAGTTCGCACGCTTTGCCATTTCAATAGCAGCAAAGGTCTCGGTTAATGTGCCGATCTGATTGATTTTGATCAGAATGGAGTTGGCAACTCCTTTCTCAATACCTTCTTTCAAGATACGAGTGTTGGTAACAAAAAGGTCGTCACCAACTAACTGAATTTTCTTGCCAAGCTTTTTCGTAATATCAGCCCAACCATCCCAATCGCTTTCATGCATGCCATCCTCAATAGACACGATTGGGAACTGATCAGCTAAATTGCCGAGATAGTCTGAAAACTCACTAGAGCTCAGTTGTAAGCCTTCGCCAGACAAATGATATTTGCCATCCTTATAA
The DNA here is from genome assembly GCA_044225315.1 of Polynucleobacter sp. Classification (GTDB taxonomy): domain Bacteria; phylum Pseudomonadota; class Gammaproteobacteria; order Burkholderiales; family Burkholderiaceae; genus Polynucleobacter. The sequence goes on along the minus strand of JBGAIU010000005.1, from coordinate 100,128 downwards.
AACTCACTTGCGGCGCAATCTAGCGCCAGCAATACGTCTTCACCAGCTTGATATCCCGCGCCTTCAATGGCTTTCATAATTGTTTGTAAACACTCATGATTACTCTTGAAGTTTGGCGCGAAACCGCCCTCATCGCCAACTGTAGTTGGCATACCTTGTGAGCCGATAATCTTTTTGAGCTCATTGAAAATTTCAGCGCCGCAACGAAGAGCATCACGGAAACTTTCAGCGCCTACAGGCATGACCATGAATTCTTGAATATCTAAACTGTTATTCGCGTGCGCGCCACCATTCACAATGTTCATCATTGGAACTGGTAACTGCATGCCACCAGAGCCGCCAAAATAACGATACAAAGGCAATCCAGCCTCTTCAGCGGCTGCTCTTGCTACTGCCATAGATACTGCCAATGTCGCATTTGCACCTAAGCGTGCCTTATTGTGAGTGGCATCTAAGTCAATCAGAGTCTTATCTAAAAAAGCCTGTTCACTGGCATCCAAACCAAGGATGGTTTCAGCGATTTCGACATTGATGTTTTGCACCGCCTTTAGAACGCCTTTGCCTAAGTAGCGAGATTTATCGTCATCACGCAATTCGATTGCCTCGCGTGATCCAGTAGATGCACCTGATGGCACTGCTGCACGACCCATTACACCGGACTCAAGCATAACATCGCACTCTACTGTCGGGTTGCCGCGTGAATCTAGAACTTCTCTACCGATGATGTCAACAATGGCGCTCATGCACCTTCTCCTTAAAACAATATGAAATTGGGTATCTAATAAACTTAATTACTTAAAGTTACTTAAAGCTATCTTCTAAAAATGCATTGCTTGATTTCACAACACTATCAATGGCAAGTAATGACTCTAGTAAGTCTTTCATGCGATTTAGCGGTACCGCATTAGGTCCATCTGATAGCGCTTTAGCGGGATCTGGATGCGTTTCCATAAACAATCCACTAACGCCAACAGCAACGGCAGCTCGAGCTAATACATGTACAAATTCTCGCTGACCCCCACTGGAACTTCCTTGGCCACCAGGCAGTTGAACAGAATGAGTAGCATCAAACACTACTGGCGCTTTAGACTCTCTCAAAATCGCAAGGCTGCGCATATCTGAGACGAGATTGTTATAACCAAAAGATGCGCCGCGCTCGCAAACCATAAATTGATCGGGAAGATCTTTCTCAGCCGCAGCAACCCTCGCCTTCTCAATCACATTGAGCATTTCTTGAGGTGAAAGAAATTGGCCTTTTTTAAAGTTCACTGGTTTGCCACTCTGGGCACAGGCACGAATAAAGTCAGTTTGCCTACAAAGAAATGCTGGGGTTTGCAAAACATCTACAACCTGCGCAACTGGCGCAATCTCAGCAATATCATGAACATCAGTTAAGACGGGCACACCAATCTGCTTCTTAACTTTAGCCAAAATCTCAAGACCCTTATCCATCCCTAAGCCACGATATGAATTGCCTGATGATCGATTGGCTTTATCAAAAGATGATTTATAGATAAAAGGAATATTGAGCGAGGTTGTAATTTCTTTTAATTGCCCTGCTACATCAACAGCTGACTGCTCTGACTCGATAACGCATGTGCCAGCAATCAGAAAAAAACGCTGGTCTAAACCAATGTTGTATCCACAAAGCTTAAAGGCGCCCATCTTAGGCAACCTGTTTCAGTGCTGCATCTTGGTGAACAAGTGCTGCTTTGATAAATGCTGAGAACAAAGGGTGTCCATCACGCGGCGTCGAGGTGAACTCTGGGTGAAACTGAACACCGAAGAACCATGGATGCATAGACTCAGGCAACTCCATCATTTCAGGTAATGATTCGTTTGGTGTTCTGGCCGAGATGACTAAGCCCGCTTGTTCGAGTTTTGGTACGTACACGTTATTTACTTCATAGCGATGACGGTGACGCTCATTCACTTCTGCACCATAAATACGATGGGCAAGTGTATTCGGCTTAATTGGGCAACGCTGCGAACCAAGACGCATTGTTCCGCCTAAATCAGAATCATTCGTGCGCTTTTCAACACGACCTTCGCGATCAAGCCATTCAGTTATCAGTGCAACTACTGGACTATCCGTATCAGCATCAAACTCGGTGCTATTTGCTTTCGCGATATTAGCCACATGACGAGCAAACTCAATTACAGCCAGCTGCATTCCCAAGCAAATACCTAAGTAAGGAACATTGTTTTCACGCGCATAACGAATGGCTGAAATTTTGCCTTCGGTTCCGCGCTTACCAAAGCCTCCAGGAACTAGAATCGCGTCCAGCTCTTTAAGGCACGCCACTCCGTCTTTTTCAATTTGTTCAGAATCAATGTAGTTGATATTGACACGCGTGTGCGTATGGATACCAGCATGGCGCAAAGCCTCGATAAGTGACTTATAAGATTCAGTCAGCTCTACATACTTGCCAACCATGCCAATCGTCACCTCATGCTTAGGATTGGCAAGTTCATAAACAAGATTTGCCCATACCGAGAGATCGGCAGGTTTGGCATTGAGCTCTAACTCACGGCAGATGAGATCATCCATTCCTTGAGAGTGCAGCATTTCAGGGATCTTATAGATGGTATCGACATCCCAAACGGAGATCACAGCCTCTTCTCTTACATTTGAGAAAAGAGAAATTTTTGCGCGTTCATCATCCGGTATTGGTCGATCTGCCCGACAGAGAAGCACGGTTGGCATGATGCCAATCTCTCTTAACTTCTGAACAGAGTGCTGTGTTGGCTTTGTCTTCAGCTCGCCAGCGCTATTGATATAAGGGACAAGCGTTAAGTGCACAAAAGCACAACTGTGAAGCGGCAGGCGCAAGCTCATCTGCCTTGCAGCCTCAAGGAATGGAAGCGACTCAATGTCACCTACAGTGCCACCAATCTCGCAAATAGCGACATCCGCCTTACCATCGTGACTTGCCTTGGCACCGCGCTCAATAAATGCTTGAATCTCATTGGTGATGTGTGGAATAACTTGAACTGTTTTTCCCAAATATTCACCACGACGCTCTTTGCTAATAACAGACTCATAAATCTGCCCTGTGGTGAAGTTATTGCTCTTGCGCATCTTTGCGGAAACAAAGCGCTCGTAGTGACCCAAATCTAAATCGGTTTCTGCGCCATCTTCGGTAACAAAAACCTCGCCATGCTGCAATGGGCTCATGGTGCCCGGGTCAACGTTGATATATGGATCTAATTTTAGGAGGGTGACTTTCAGGCCGCGGGATTCGAGAATCGCGGCAAGCGAGGCAGCTGCGATTCCTTTCCCTAAAGAAGAAACCACACCACCAGTGACAAAAACGTATTTGGTCATCGCTTAAGCTCTGTTGGAAAAAGTAATTATAACGATAGCCGAAGGTAAACAGCCGATTTGAAACGGGGTAATATGCCTGTAAATGATTAAAAAAACGGTATTCTTCCTTTTACTCTCTGCCCTCCTAGGCTTAGGAGGCGTAGTATCCGCTCAAACCTCAGACTCAATAACGGGCCTCTGGAAAACCTTTGATGATGAGACAAATCAGCCTGCTGCCCTAGTTCAGATTATCGAAAAAAATGGCGTTTTTTCAGGGACTGTTACCAAATTGCTGGACACCTCTGGACCCTCAACTTGTGAAAAGTGCACGGATTCCCGAAAAGGAAAGCCAGTCTTAGGCATGGAGATCTTCTCTGGCCTTAAAAAGACTGGAGAAAGCTACACCGGCGGTCAAATTCTTGACCCAGATGATGGTGAAATATATAAGGCCGAAATGAAATTAAAGGACCAAGGGGCTAAATTGGATCTTAGGGCCTACATCGGCATTCCCCTGCTTGGCAGAACCCAAACCTGGATCAGAGAGAAGTAAGGCTTATGCGCCTGTTAATTGCAGTTCTTATTACCCTCCTTTCCCTCTTCTATTTCCTGCCTTTCGCAATTGCTTTTAACCGGAAGCGCGCTAACACAAAGGCTATTTTTGCCTAAACCTATTTTTGGGCTGGTCGCTTATTGGTTGGGTTATCGCCTTGGTTTGGGCTTTAAAAGAAGAAAATGTGGTCTAGGACTACCTTCTAAAACCCTTAGGGTTTAAACTCTTATATAAGACTTAAATTAGTAACTATAATGGGCTCAATCGGGTAAAAATACCCTTTTGGCCTGTCTTTTATCACTTTTACCGCATAGGAACCACCATGTTAGACGCCTATAACGCCCAAGTTGCTGAACGTGCCGCCCTTGGCATTCCCGCCCTCCCGCTTACCAAGGATCAAGCAGCCGAGTTAGTGAAGTTACTCAAGAACCCACCGGCAGGCAAAGAGGCTGAGTTGGTTGAGCTCATCACTAACCGAGTTCCGGCTGGGGTAGATGAAGCAGCAAAGGTAAAAGCTGAGTTTTTGGATGCCGTAGCCAAAGGCACAGAAAAATCACCACTCATCTCTCGTGTGAAGGCAACTGAATTGCTGGGCATCATGCTTGGTGGCTACAACATCAAACCATTAGTTGAACTTCTTTCTGATGCTGAGTGTGGCTCCGCTGCCGCTGCAGCCCTAAAGAAAACTTTGTTGATGTTTGACTACTTCCATGACGTTCAGGAATTAGCTGAAAAAGGTAATGCGAACGCTAAGGCTGTTTTGCAAAGCTGGGCTGATGCCGAGTGGTTTACAAGCCGCCCCGCTGTTCCAGAAAGCATGAAGTTAACTGTATTTAAAGTAACTGGCGAGACCAATACAGACGATCTATCTCCAGCTCCTGATGCTTGGAGTCGTCCAGATATTCCTTTGCATGCAACCGTCATGCTCAAGAATCCACGTCCTGGCATAGAGCCTGATGAGGCTGGTGTTCGCGGTCCGATGAAGCAAATCGAAGCCTTGCAAAAGAAAGGCAACTTGATTGCTTACGTTGGTGATGTAGTTGGAACTGGCTCATCACGCAAATCAGCAACCAACTCAGTGTTGTGGTGGACTGGCGAAGATATTCCATTTGTCCCTAACAAGCGTTTTGGTGGCGTTTGTCTAGGCACTAAGATTGCTCCAATCTTCTTCAACACGATGGAAGATGCTGGTGCATTGCCAATCGAATTAGATGTATCTCAAATGAATATGGGTGACGTTATTGAATTGCGCCCATATGAAGGCAAAGCTTTCAAAGACGGAAAAGAAATTGCCACTTTCTCACTCAAGTCCCCGGTAATTTTTGATGAAGTACGTGCCGGCGGCCGTATTCCATTAATCGTTGGGCGTGGATTGACAGCAAAAGCTCGCGCAGCATTAGGCTTGCCTGCATCTACAGAATTCCGCGTACCAGTAAGCCATCCTGATAACAAAAAAGGTTTCAGTTTGGCGCAAAAAATGGTTGGACGCGCATGTGGTCTACCAGAAGGTCAAGGCGTACGCCCAGGAACCTACTGCGAGCCACACATGACGACTGTGGGTTCTCAAGACACAACTGGTCCAATGACTCGCGATGAGTTAAAAGACTTAGCTTGTTTGGGATTCTCTGCAGATTTGGTCATGCAATCTTTCTGTCACACCTCTGCATATCCAAAACCAGTTGATATTCGTACTCACCACGAGTTACCTGCTTTTATGACAAATCGTGGCGGCGTTGCATTGCGTCCAGGTGATGGCGTGATCCACAGCTGGCTCAATCGCTTATTGCTCCCAGATACTTGCGGAACTGGTGGAGATAGCCATACTCGCTTCCCAATTGGCATTTCTTTCCCAGCTGGTTCTGGCTTAGTTGCGTTTGCTGCAGCTACTGGCGTAATGCCACTTGATATGCCTGAATCTGTATTGGTTCGCTTTAAAGGAAAAATGCAGCCAGGCATCACATTGCGTGACTTGGTAAATGCGATTCCTCTGTATGCGATCAAGAAAGGTTTGCTGACTGTTGAAAAACAAGGCAAGAAGAATATTTTCTCTGGACGTATTTTGGAAATCGAAGGCTTACCAGATCTCAAAGTTGAGCAAGCGTTCGAACTATCCGATGCATCAGCAGAACGTTCCGCTGGTGGTTGCGCAGTTCAATTAAACAAAGAGCCAATCATCGAGTACATGCAGTCCAATATCACTTTAATGAAGTGGATGATTGCTAATGGCTACGAAGATAAGCGCACTCTAGGTCGCCGCATCAAAGCAATGGAAGCCTGGATTGCCAAACCTGAATTACTCAAAGCCGATGCCAACGCAGACTATGCTGAGATCATTGAAATCGATATGAACGATATCAAAGAGCCAATCCTAGCCTGCCCTAACGATCCAGATGATGTGAAGTTCCTCTCTGAGGTTGCTGGCGAGAAAATCGATGAAGTATTTATCGGTTCTTGCATGACTAATATTGGCCACTTCCGTGCTGCCGGTAAAGTGCTTGAAGGCAAATCAGACATCCCAACACGCTTGTGGATTGCGCCTCCTACCAAGATGGATCAAATGGTTCTGACTGAAGAAGGCTACTACGGTATTTTGGGCCGTACTGGTGCCCGCATGGAAACGCCAGGTTGTTCACTATGTATGGGTAACCAAGCGCAAATCCGCAAAGGGTCTACTGCGGTTTCAACATCAACACGTAACTTCCCAAATCGTCTTGGTATTGATACACGCGTGTACTTGGCTTCTGCTGAGTTGGCATCTGTTGCCGCACTCTTGGGACGTCTACCAACTCCAAAAGAGTATCTTGAGCAAGTTGAGTCACTTAATGCGAAATCTGCAGAAGTGTATCGTTACATGAACTTTGACAAAATCAAGTCATTTAGCGAAGTTGCTGATACCGTTACGGTGTAATGAGCTTCACCTGATAAATGTCAGGCAATCAATAAAAAGGCGATCACTAGATCGCCTTTTTATTTAACAAAATTAATCGTTAATTAAATCTAAATACTTAGCCTGCTCTCTTGGCGTGCGTTAACTCGACTAAGACCTGGCGCCCATGAATTTGTTAGAAGCCCAGTCTTATCCATGATTAACTTGGCACGTTTTGCAACATCTTTCCATTCAACTTCTAATTTGGGACCCTTGAATGCCATCGCCACAACATTGCAATCATGAGATTCTGGAAATAATAAAACGCGGTTATCGAAAGCTTCGCAGATGTTCTTGAGATTGATATCAAAGCTTTTATGACGTGAAAACAAATTTACTGTCATTACGCCTGGGCTTTTGAGAATATTGAAGCAGCCCTTGTAAAACTCAAGCGAGCTAGCAGCTGGTCCATCACAAATTGCATCATACAAATCTACTTGCACGGCATCAAACTGATTCATATGACAACTCGATTTAACAAATGCTTTAGCATCCGTTTGCAGGGTTTCTAACCTACGATCATCATCTGGGGTAGAAAACATTGAACGCGCAGACACAATGACCGCAGGATTTAATTCCACCACTGTTGTTTTAACAGCGGGGCAATGACGATGCTGAAACTTGGTCAACGCACCTGTTCCAAGACCCAACTGAGCAACCTTCATCCCCGGCTTTGTTTCAAGAAATAGTAGCCAGGCCATCATCTGCTGGTTGTACTCAAGATAAATTTCGTCAGGATCACGAATACGCATAGCACCTTGAATCATGTCGGTACCAAAATGTAGATACCGAATTCCTCCGCTCTCGGAGAAAGTTACTGGTTCCATTGCTAACAAGTTTATTTAGCCCAAACGCGTGCGTTACGAAACAAACGCAACCATGGGCTTGCACCATCAGGTGTTTCTAGCCATTCTGGGGGGCACCAACTCATTTGCGCTGCTCTGAAAACCCTCTCCGGATGAGGCATCATTACCGTGAAACGACCATCAGGAGTGGTGACTCCTGTTAGACCGCCAGGCGACCCATTTGGATTCATTGGGTAAACCTCGGTTGGCATACCAGCATGATCCACAAATCGGAGAGCGGATAAGCCCTGGCTTTGAATTTTCTCTAGGTTGCCTTGCAGGTTGAAATTAGCAAATCCTTCGCCATGAGCAATAGCGATTGGCAACTGACTACCTTCCATGCCCTGCGTAAAGATCGATGGTGATGCCAATACCTCGGCCATGACTAAACGCGCTTCGTACTGCTCCGACTGATTGCGCGTAAATTTAGGCCATGCTTCAGCCCCTGGAATAATTCCCGCAAGATTACTCATCATCTGGCAACCATTGCATACGCCTAAAGCAAAACTATCTTGGCGATTGAAGAATGCTTCAAATTGATTACGCAACCGCTGATTAAACAAAATTGTCTTTGCCCAACCCTCGCCTGCGCCTAGAACGTCTCCATAGCTAAATCCACCACAGGCAATTAAACCTCTGAAATCATCTAACTTAGCTTTGCCACTTAAGAGATCCGACATATGCACGTCGTAGCTATCAAAACCAGCCCAATTAATGGCGTAAGCCATTTCAACATGCGAGTTGACACCCTGCTCACGCAAAATTGCTACTTTAGGTCTAGCGTTTTTATTGATAAACGGCGCAGATACATCGTCAGCAATATCGAACGTCAATTTAGGCGACATGCCAGGGTCAGCAAGGTTGTCTAATAGCGCAAACTCAGAATCAGCGCAGTCTGGATTGTCGCGGAGACGAGCAATTTGATAACTCGTGTTAGTCCACATCTTTTGCAATACTTCACGAGGTTTAGCAAATATATTTTTTGCATCACGCCAAATTTCAATACGGCCATTTGTATTGGGCTTGCCAATAACATGACTGAACGCGCTCAAACCAAGCTTACGCAATGTAGCAAATACAGCATCTCGATTGTCTCTGCGAACCTGGATTACCGCACCAAGTTCCTCATTAAATAATGCGCGCATGGTTTGTTCATGACGACGGCCAGAAACTTGTTGAGCCCAATTCTTAGCATCGCCGTGATCTGGTTCTTGACCAGCATCCACCGCAATCATGTCGACGTTTATTGAAATGCCTGTATGAGATGCAAAAGCCATCTCAGCAACGCACGCTAGCAAACCGCCATCAGAACGATCATGGTAAGCGAGTAATTGTTTGTCTTTGCGAAGTTCAATGATGGCGGCAGCAAGATTCTTAAGATCCTCTGGATGATCAAGGTCTGGAGCAGTCCTGCCTGACTGGCTTAAAACCTGTGACAAGATGCTACCCGCCATGCGATTTTTACCGCGACCCAAGTCAATCAAAATCAATTCTGTTTCGAGAGGCGAGCCATCTGCATTATTGAGCTTAAGTAATGGCGTTGCAGTTTTGCGTACGTCTTGCACTGATGCGAATGCAGAAATGATCAAAGAAACGGGAGCAACTACCTTCTTAGCTTGATCACCCTCTTTCCACTCGGTGGCCATTGATAAAGAATCTTTACCCACAGGGATTGAGATTCCTAGGGCTGGACAAAGCTCCATACCAACCGCTTTAACAGAGTCATAGAGCTTTGCATCTTCACCAGGTGCACCGCATGCCGCCATCCAGTTTGCCGAAAGCTTTACATCTTCAAGTCGATTGATGTCGGCAGCCAATAAATTGGTTATAGCCTCGCCAACTGCCATACGAGCAGCTGCCGGTGCATCAATTACCGCAACCGGAGTACGCTCACCCATAGACATCGCTTCACCGCGATATCCTTTGTAATCCATCATAGTGACAGCGCAATCCGCCACAGGAACTTGCCATGGACCAACAAACTGATCACGCGCATTTAAACCACCAACTGTACGATCTCCGATCGTAATAAGAAATGATTTGCTGGCAACTGTTGGTTGTTGTAGCACCCAAGCAATAGACTGAGCCAAATCCACATCCGTTACATTCAACTCTGCAAAAGATTGGTGCTCACGTTTTACATCACGATGCATGCGTGGCGGCTTGCCCAACAAGACTTCCATTGGCATGTCAATTGACAAGGCATCATCAGAGCCTGCAGACTGCTTCGAATCAAGTAATCGCAACTGACGCTCTTGAGTGGCTTCACCTACTACCGCAAACGGGCAACGCTCACGCTCACAGAAGGATTTAAATAAGTCTAGATCTTTGGCTTCAATAGCCAATACATAACGTTCTTGAGACTCGTTACACCAGATCTCGGCAGGACTCATGCCGCTCTCCTCAAGCGGCACGCTGCGCAACTTAAATTGAGCACCTAACCCAGCGCCATCAGCCAACTCAGGGAAGGCATTTGATAAACCACCAGCACCAACGTCATGAATTGAAACAATTGGGTTTTGTTCGCCTAAGGCACGGCAAGCGTTAATCACCTCTCTTGGGCGACGCGTCTATCTCTGAGTTACCGCGCTGTACCGAATCAAAATCTAAATCCGCAGTGTTTGTGCCAGTAGCTACAGAGCTACCAGTTGCACCACCCATACCTATGCGCATTCCAGGGCCGCCAAGCTGAATCAACAAATGACCTGACTGAATATCTTTTTTATGTGTGTGAATCAAATCAATACTGCCGATACCACCAGCAATCATGATGGGCTTATGGTAACCACGGCGTAAGCCGCCAAGCGTCTGCTCAAATACCCGGAAATAACCACCAAGAATTGGTCGTCCAAACTCGTTGTTAAACGCAGCCCCACCCAGTGGGCCCTCAGTCATGATTTGAAGAGGTGTTGCAATACGTTCAGGCTTGCCGTAATGCTCTTCTTCCCATGGAAGATTGGTTCCAGGAATATTGAGATTAGAGACAGAAAAACCAGTCAATCCAGCTTTAGGGCGTCCGCCAATACCAGTGGCGCCTTCATCTCGAATCTCGCCACCTGCACCTGTTGATGCACCAGGAAAAGGAGCAATTGCAGTTGGGTGATTATGTGTCTCCACCTTCATCAAGGTGTGTACTAGACGAGTGTCTTTTGCATAGCGATATTCATTGCCTTGTGGAGCCCAAGTCTCTGCTTCGCAACCAGCCATAATCGCCGAGTTATCTGAATACGCAACAATCGTACCCTCAGGCTGAAGTTGATGAGTATTACGAATCATGGCAAACAATGATTTATCTTGCTCTTCACCATCAATCGTCCAGCTTGAATTGAATATCTTATGGCGACAGTGTTCGCTATTAGCCTGCGCAAACATCATCAGCTCTACATCGCTAGGATTGCGATTGAGTCTTATAAAATTGTCCGCAAGGTAGGTGATTTCATCATCAGACAATGCCAAACCTAGCTCTTGGTTCGCTTTGTCTAGAGCCGCCCTACCCTCAGTCAATACTGGTATGCGTGCCAATGGGCGATCATCTAATGTTTGATACAGCTTATCAGCCGATTCAACAGAATCTATGACTGATTCTGTCATCCGATCGTGTACTGCAGCCAAGACAAGCTGGTGTTGCTCTGCGCTTAAAGGCTTTTTTGATTTCCAAGCGAACTGAACACCACGTTCAATTCTCAAAACATCTAATCCACATTGCTTAGCAATATCAGTTGCCTTACTAGCCCATGGTGACACAGTACCAAAACGAGGAATAGCAATTGCACCTTGAATATCGCCTGAACCTTTTCCAAACCATGATTTCCCAGAAGACAACTGAGAAACAAAAGGCTGGCCATAAGTTAAAAGATTCTGAAGAATCTGCTCTTTATCTTGACCAATCTTCTCTTGAGACCAGATAAAGTGCAAAAATTGCGCCTCTATTGAATCAAGCTCTACTCCCTGAGACTTTAAGGAGGCCAAAAGGCGTTGTTGGCGGAAGGCAGAAAGCGCAGTTGCGCCGGGCAAAAAGTGGAAAAAGGACATCTCTAAATTATAAGGTTTTACCTACGCCAAACGACCGCCCCGGAGGTGGATTTGGCGTTGACACCTACCAGCCAAGGCTGGGTCATGGGTAACCAATATCAAGGTGGATTGGTTGGCCTGATTTAGATCAAAAAGCAGGTCAATAACCCGCTTACCGCTGGCTTCATCCAGACTTCCCGTAGGTTCATCCGCAAAGAGGATTTTGGGCTTGGTAATAAAAGCTCGTGCCAGCGCCACTCGTTGCTGCTCCCCTCCAGAAAGGGTTTTCGGAAAATGATTAAAACGATCTTGAAGACCAACCCTTTCAAGACAAACTTTAGCCTCAGAAAGCGCATTTGGATGACCTTGCATTTGTGCTGGCAAGGCAACATTCTCAAGAGCCGTCAAATGGGAAAGCAACTGAAATGACTGAAATACAAATCCTATGTGCTCACCACGTAATCTTGCCCTTCCATCCTCATCTAGCTCGCCTAGGTTTTGCCCCATTAAGGAAACGTATCCGGAACTAGGAAGATCCAATCCAGCCATTAGGCCGAGCAAAGTGCTCTTACCAGAACCTGATGCCCCAGTAATAGCGACGCTCTCGCCATGGACAATAGCAAAGTCAATGTCATGCAAAATAGTCAAAACGCCATCACTTGATGAAACTTCTTTATCAAGGTGATTGGCAATAAGGGTCTTTGCAGAAATAGTCATATATGCTTCAAAAACGTATAGCTAAACTAGTTGAAAAATGTACATTAACCGGTCTATTTTGCCTGTTATTTGCATTCAGCTCTTGGGTGTGCGCCAATCCCGTCATCCTAGTCTTAGGAGATAGCCTTTCCGCTGAATACGGCCTGCCTCGCGGAAGTGGCTGGGTAAAACTGCTAGATCAAGAATTACAGAAACAAGGAAGCAACTGGTCTGTATTTAATGCCAGCATCAGCGGGGAAACAAGCTCTGGAGGACTTACAAGACTCCCCACCCTCCTGGAGTCTAAAAAACCTGAAATTGTGTTTTTGGAATTAGGCGCAAATGATGCATTGCGAGGCTTAACAATTGAGCAAACCAAAGACAATCTACAAAAAATAATTCGGTTGTCAAAAAAGTCGGGGGCAAAGGTGCTGCTATTTGGCATGCAGATACCACCAAACTATGGACAGCAATACACCAAACAATTTAAAGATTTATATCCAATGCTTGCATCACAAGAAGGTATTCAAGTTCTACCATTTTTTTTAGAAGGCGTAGCTCAGCAAAAAGACCTGTTTCAGGCGGACAACATTTATCCGAATATTGCGGCTCAATCCATACTCTTCAAAAACGTATGGGGCGCTATGGCCCCATATAAATCAATACTAATTCTCAAGAAATAATTTAGGAATTAACTACCAGAACCGCTAGATAGTGGTTTAAGAGGATTAATGACTTTTACGCTAGCAGCATCGCGCCAGTAAGACATGAAGCCTGCAAACTCAGACTGTGCTGCAAGCGCCTGTATTTGCTGAGCCTGAGCCTTATGAACCTTAGCATCGACCCCGGTAGGCTGGCGAACTTGCTCAACACGGTACAGCGTTGCGCCAACCCCAGGATTACTTACTGAAACTACGGCTGGGAACTTATCTGGGTTAATTGACATCACATCATCTAAAGCAGGTCCAACTAAATTAGCTGGCTTATTACGAGATATCCAAACAGGCGCAGCAAACCCAGAAGCATTCTTAGGGTCTTTTTCCAGCGCTGAAAATTTCTCAGCAGCTGCAGCAACAGCAAGTTTTTCAGCAGCACGCTGACTTACTTGTCGCTTCACTTCAGCTGCAACATCTTTGTAAGGGAGGATTTGAGCTGGGTGGAACGTAACAACGCGAGCAGAAACAAAAACTCCTGGCGCAGTTTGAACGGCCTCAGTGTTTCGTTTATTTTTTAACGCCTCATCACCAAAAAGGGACTGAACTACTTTGGGGTTTGCTAAAGGGTTATCCTTAGATACGCCGGTTGGGCCAGAACGAGTCATTCCCTTTTGGCTTTGAACGGTTAACTTCAATTTATCAGCTGCTGGCTTGAGGCTGTCTGACTGGTCATAAGTCATATTGGCGAATTGATCAGCCTTCTCGCTAAATACTTTGGAATCTTCCTTGGGATCGGCTTTAAGCACGATGTATTCCACATCAACGTACTCAGGACTTTCAAATAATTTACTATTCGCGTTATAAAAAGCCTGAAGCTCCTCTTGCGATGGGTTTACCTTGCTTAAATAATCTTTTGCATTAAAGGATAAGGATTGCACCTGACGCTCGGTTTCATAGAGCGTAGAAATCACTTCAGATAATTTTGGGGTACCGATCTCAGTACGTGCAACAGAGTTAACCAATTGGTTAATTTTTAAATCAAATGCTTGGCTTGCATAGAACTGCTCTTCATTTAAACCATTGCTAGCAAGTAACTGTTTAAAACGCACATCATCAAAGCTACCATCTTGACGATACAAAGCACGAATTTGAGGAATACCCTGCAAACTTTTAATCAGCGCTTCTTTGCCAACTTGCAAACGTAAATTTTGCACAGCGAATCCAAGAATACGCTGTTGCAGTAATTCATTTAGGATGGCTTGACGAAATTGCAAGCTTTGTGCAATTTGCAAATTACCGCCAACTCTTTCCGCTTGACGCTTAGCCGCGTTATCCACTTCTTGAGCGGTAATTGGTTTACCACTGACCTTCACTAAGTCAGTTTCCTTATCCATAAAGCTGGAATAGCTGGAAATCCCAAACATCACAAACGATGGGACGATAAACAGCATCAAAACCAATTGAAGTATTTTTTGGTGCTTACGAACGGTATCAAACATGAATATTCTGGCTAATAAAGTTAAGCAATAAAGCGTGTAACTTTAAGAGTTTACTAGGCTATGGGGATTCAGAGGATAAAGCCAAGAACAGGCTTTGGAAGTAAATATTTGGTGGGCGCTGAGAGGCTCGAACTCCCGACATTCTGCGTGTAAGGCAGACGCTCTACCAACTGAGCTAAGCGCCCCAAAACATTACAGGTGAGATTGTAACCTAAGCGCGGAATTCTTGATAAAAACCGCTAAATCTGGCTAGTTCAATAGCTGAATTTAGCGGTTAGGTCCAAGTAAATAAGGAGCTAGTGCTTTAGCACCTTACTCGACGCAGCAGCTTCAGAAGCCTTACTTGCCTCAGCAGCCTTTTTTGCTAACTCTTCAGGCGTGAGCTCCGGGAGAGCCTCAGGCATACGCTCTAAAGCCAGCTCCAATACCTTATCAATCCAACGCACAGGAACAATTTCAATTGTATTCTTGACGTTATCGGGAATATCAATCAAATCCTTGACGTTTTCTTCTGGAATTAAGGCAAGCTTAATACCGCCACGGTGTGCAGCCAATAGCTTCTCTTTCAAACCACCAATGGGAAGGACTTCACCGCGCAATGTGATTTCGCCTGTCATGGCTACGTCAGATCGAATCGGTATACCTGTAAAGACGGAAACCAAGGCTGTAGTAATAGCAATACCTGCTGAAGGACCGTCCTTAGGGGTTGCACCATCCGGGAAGTGAATGTGAATATCTTTTTTCTCAAAGGATTCATCTTCAATACCAAGACGTCTTGCTCGTGAACGAACAACTGTACGCGCAGCCTCCACAGACTCTTTCATAACGTCACCAATAGAGCCTGTTCTAGTGATAACACCCTTACCCGGCATCACAGCGGCTTCGATGGTAAGAAGATCGCCGCCCACCTCAGTCCATGCAAGGCCTGTAACCTGTCCAACTTGATTCTCTTTGCCTGCCAAGCCAAAGTCGAACATACGTACAGATAAGAACTTCTCTAGATTTTCAGCATTCACTACCACTGGGGCAGCTTCTTTCTTCAAAAGCAGCAGCCTCACTACCTTGCGGCAGATTTTGCTAATTTCTCTTTCTAAAGAACGAACGCCAGCTTCGCGCGTGTAATAGCGAATCATATTGCGCACAGCGCTTTCTTCAATCTTGAGCTCATCCTTTTTCAAACCATTGTTTTTGATTTGCTTTGGTATTAACGAATGATCTCCAAGCGATCAAGCAAAGGGCCTGGAATATTCAAAGAGTTTGAGGTTGCTACAAACATCACATCAGATAGATCGAAATCTACTTCTACATAGTGATCTTGGAAAGTGTGATTTTGCTCAGGATCCAAAACTTCCAGTAAAGCGCTAGCAGGATCTCCACGGAAATCCATACCCATCTTATCCACTTCATCCAATAGGAATAACGGATTACGCACACCGACTTTAGTTAAGCTAGTCAGAATCTTGCCTGGCATTGAGCCGATGTATGTTCGGCGGTGACCACGAATCTCAGATTCGTCACGCACGCCACCCAAAGCCATGCGCACAAACTTACGATTGGTAGCGCGTGCGATAGATTGACCCAACGAGGTTTTGCCAACACCAGGAGGGCCAACTAAGCAAAGAATCGGTGCCTTTACACGATCAACGCGCTGTTGAACAGCGAGATATTCCAAGATACGCTCTTTGATCTTATCCAAGCCATAGTGATCCTCATCCAACACCTTTTCTGCATTGGAAAGATCATTGTTGATCTTGGTCTTCTTCTTCCAAGGCAGATTCACGAGCGTATCGATGAAGTTACGTATTACGGTTGCCTCAGCAGACATCGGTGACATCAACTTCAGCTTCTTCAATTCAGACTCAGCCTTTTTCAAAGCCTCTTTAGGCATACGAGCAGCCTTGATGCGCTTCTCGAGCTCTTCAAGATCGGCACCCTCTTCACCTTCACCGAGCTCTTTCTGAATTGCTTTAACTTGCTCATTCAAATAGTACTCACGCTGACTCTTTTCCATCTGACGCTTAACACGACCACGGATGCGTTTCTCTACTTGAAGAATATCGATCTCACTCTCAAGATCAGCCAAGAGACTTTCGAGACGCTGAACGACATCAGTCATCTCAAGCAAGCGTTGTTTTTGCTCTAGCTTGACTGGCAAGTGTGCGCAAATGGTATCTGCTAAGCGGCTTGGGTCATCAATACCGCCTAACGATGACAGAATCTCTTGAGGAACTTTCTTGTTGAGCTTCACGTATTGATCAAACTGCGCCATGATGGCGCGACGCAATGCTTCTGTTTCATGCGCATCAATTGCATTGATTGCAGTGGGCGTAGCTTCGCAATTGAAATAGCCAAGACTATCTTCAATTTGACTTACCTCTGCGCGTTGCACACCCTCAACGAGCACCTTTACGGTACCGTCAGGCAACTTGAGCATCTGCAAAATATTGGCAATACATCCAACCCCGTAGAGATCTTCAATTCCAGGCTCATCCTTGGCAGCAGTTTTCTGGGCCACTAGGAGCACGTTTTTACCGGTTTCCATGGCAGCCTCGAGAGCCTTGATGGATTTTGGGCGTCCCACAAAGAGTGGAATCACCATATGAGGAAACACCACCACGTCCCTTAGGGGAAGTAATGGCAATTGAATCGGTTCAGCGGGCAGTAATAAGTGGCCAGGCATAAAAGCAATTCCTCCAAGTAATTAATCCTCAAGCGTCTTTTCTAGTGGTTTCTTGATGCTCAACCACTAAATAGAGACATTATTTTTGAGTAACATACTACCTATATGGGTAGCATTTTGAGAAATTCAAGAGAAAAAAGTGCGAAAAATGGGCAAAAATGCCCAAAAAATAGCGAAAACCCTAAGAATTTAGGCTTTTTTGCTTAAATCGGCTTGTTCTAGATCCTGTTTGTAGACTAAAAGTGGTTTGCCACCCTCAGCAATGCAAGATTCATCAATAACAACCTTTTGAACGTTCTTCAAGGATGGCAAGTCATACATCACATCCATTAAAGAGCCTTCTAGGATTGATCTGAGGCCGCGAGCACCAGTTTTACGGGCAATTGCCTTCTTAGCGATGGCAGATAGAGCTTCACGACGAACTTCGAGCTCTGATCCCTCCATTGTCAAAAGTGCTTGATATTGCTTCACCAGAGCATTTTTAGGTTCAGTCAGAATAGCAATTAAGGCTGTCTCATCCAATTGAGCCAAAGTAGCCACTACAGGCAAACGACCGATCAATTCTGGAATTAAGCCAAACTTAATCAAATCCTCTGGCTCTACCTCAAGCAGCAAATCACTTACGCCGCGATCATCTTTACCGGGAACGGTTGCATTAAATCCAATGCCAGTCTTCGCGGTACGTTGCTGAATTACTTTTTCCAATCCATCAAATGCGCCACCGCAAATGAAAAGAATATTCGTGGTGTCAACTTGCAAGAAATCTTGGTTAGGATGCTTACACCCACCTTGTGGTGGCACAGATGCCATCGTGCCTTCAACGAGTTTCAGTAAAGCTTGCTGAACACCTTCTCCAGATACATCGCGAGTGATGGATGGGTTATCGGATTTGCGTGAAATCTTATCGATCTCATCAATGTAAACGATGCCGCGTTGCGCTTTCTCAACGTTGTAATCACAAGCTTGTAATAATTTTTGAATGATGTTCTCAACATCTTCACCAACATAACCAGCTTCGGTTAAGGTAGTGGCGTCAGCTATCACAAATGGAACATCGAGCATGCGGACCAATGTTTGCGCGAGCAAGGTCTTGCCAGAACCCGTTGGTCCAATTAACAAGATGTTGCTCTTTGCCAACTCAACACCATCAACAATGGCTTTTGCAGGTGCTTTTGACTCTTTTTTATCGCTTGCTTCTACAGGCTTGCCATCCTTATCCAACTTCTCTTTTTTAGGTTTTGGCAAATATTGCAGACGCTTGTAATGGTTATATACGGCAACAGCTAACGTCTTCTTCGCTTCATCCTGGCCAATCACATACTGGTCTAAGTTTTCACGAATTTGATGTGGTGTTGGTAAGGAATCATCGCCCTCTTCTTTTGGAAGCTTAGCAATCTCTTCTTGAATAATGTCGGTGCAAAGATCAATGCACTCATCACAGATAAATACTGAGGGACCAGCAATCAGCTTCTTTACTTCATGCTGACTCTTGCCGCAAAAAGAGCAATACAAAACCTTATCGCCTGAATTTGTTGATGTATCGCTCAATCTATTTACCCAAAGAGTAATTAAAAGAAAATTTTATGGACGCTTTTCGATAACTGTATCGATCAAGCCATATTCACGAGCTTGCTCGGCAGACATAAAGTTATCGCGATCAGTATCTTTGGCAATTGTTTCAATCGACTGACCAGTGCGATCGGCCAAAATTTTATTCAAGCGTTCACGCAAATACAAAATTTCACGGGCTTGAATCTCAATATCAGAGGCCTGACCACGAGCACCGCCCAATGGCTGGTGAATCATTACGCGAGAATTTGGTAATGCAAAACGCTTACCCTTTTCTCCTGCGCACAATAAGAATGCGCCCATGCTAGCAGCCATACCCATACATAAAGTACTTACATGTGGCTTAATGAATTGCATGGTGTCATAAATTGCCAGACCAGCAGAAACAGATCCGCCAGGAGAATTAATGTACAAAGAAATATCTTTGTCTGGGTTTTCACTTTCCAGGAACAATAACTGCGCAATAACCAAGTTAGCAGTTTGATCATTCACTTCGCCAACTAAGAAAACGACACGTTCACGCAAAAGACGTGAATAAATATCGTAAGCGCGCTCACCACGACCGGAGGTCTCAATGACCATCGGAACCAAGCCCAGACCTTTTGGTTCTAGATTTTCCGCTTGTAAATGGTTCTGACTCATTTAAGACCCCTTTTAAATAATTGAATTAGTTTAGCTTGCTTAATTCTTCGAAGCTAACTGCTTTTTCATTTACCTTGGCAAGTGATGTGAAATGCTTAATCACATTGTCCTCAAGCACTAAGTTTTCGATGTCTTTTAGGCGGCTTGGGTTGCTGTAGAACCAACGAACTACCTCTTTGGGATCTTCGTAAGTAGCAGCCTGCTCATCGATTTCAGCCTTAATTTGGTCTGCTGTCGCTGCCAAATTGTTTTGCTTTACCAAATCACCCAAGATCAAACCGAGGCGAACACGTTTTAGCGCTTGTTCAGCAAAAATCTCTGGAGGGATTGGTGCATCTTTTGCATTTGGAACGCCGCGTTGAATTAAATCTTGACGAGCGCCTTCTACCAAACGCTCTTGCTCAGAAGACACCAAAGATTTAGGTACATCTAACTCGCATAATTCATTGAGCTTATCCATTACATCATTCTTCAATAAAGAGGTGATGCGACGCTTTACTTCGCGATCCAAATTCTGTTTCACTTCTTCGCGCATTTTTGCTACGCCACCCTCAGTCACACCCAATGAAAGTGCGAATGCATCGTCAACCGCTGGCAAGTGAGCCCAGTTAACCGATTTAACGGTAATCGTGAACTCAGCTGTTTTGCCTGCGACATCTTTACCGTGGTAGTCAGTTGGGAAGCTAAGGGGGAATGACTTGCTCTCGCCAGCCTTGAGACCCAAAGTAGCTGCTTCAAACTTTGGAAGCATGCGACCTTCACCCAAAACATATTCAAAATTCTCGGCTTTGCCGCCAGCAAACTCAACGCCATCGATCTTGCCAACAAAATCAATTACTACTTGATCGCCATTTTGAGCGGCAGTATTAGCTCCGCCATCACCATGAGGGCCAGCCTCACCACGTGGGTGATAGTGAACCTGCTGTTTGCGCAATACATCCAACGCGCGATCAATCTCAGCATCACCAATATCAGTTGTGTACTTAGTCACTTCAGCTTTGCTGAAGTCGCCAATCTTCACTTCTGGCAAAACTTCAAAGAATGCATCAAACACAATAGTGTCTGCATCTAACTCGCTTTTTGGCTCAAGACGTGGCTGGCCAGCTAAAGCAATACCTTCTTTTTTGCTGTGCTCAAAAAAGAGTTCAGATGCTTTGTCGAATTGAAGTTCAAAATCAACTTGCATGCCGTACTGCTTTTTTACCATGCTCTTAGGAACTTTACCTGGACGAAAGCCAGCCATTTTCATGGTCTTACCCACTTTAGCCAAACGCGCTTTGCGTGCTTTCGCTAAATCAGCGCGAGCAAACTCCAAAGTCATTTTGCGGTCTAAGGAACCTAAATTTTCTATCTGCACAGTCATT
The DNA here is from genome assembly GCA_044225315.1 of Polynucleobacter sp. Lineage (GTDB taxonomy): Bacteria > Pseudomonadota > Gammaproteobacteria > Burkholderiales > Burkholderiaceae > Polynucleobacter. The sequence continues at coordinate 79,383 of JBGAIU010000005.1, read as the reverse complement.
CTCGTCTCTTAATTGAAGATCTGGAAATATGAAGTCCAAGCCAAGTAGTAATCTTGTGGTGCGAGGAGGGGGACTCGAACCCCCACACCATTTCTGGCGTCAGGACCTAAACCTGGTGCGTCTACCAATTTCGCCATCCTCGCGAATTCCGCAAACACTACCAAGCTCAAACTTCACTCTAAAGACCGTAATTCTACAATGTTTAGGGTTTTAGAGCCTGTTTTAGGCCTTATAGAGCAAAGCGACTGCATGCACTGCAATCCCCTCTCCCCGCCCTAAATGGCCCAGGGATTCGTTAGTTTTAGCTTTGAGGTTGATATGGCTGGGGGTTACAGCTAAATCAGAGGCAATATTTCGAACCATTTCAGGCAAATATCCCGCCAATTTAGGTTTCTGGCAAATAATGGTGGCATCTGCGTTGCCCACATGGTATCCAGCCGCCTGAACCTTCTGCAACGCAGCTCTTAATAGGATTCGGCTATCCATGTCTTTAAATTGAGGATCATCATCTGGAAATAGCTGGCCAATGTCATTAAGGCCTGCAGCCCCTAATAAAGCATCCGTTAAAGCATGCAATAAAGCATCGGCATCGGAATGACCCAGTAAACCTTTTTCACAAGGAATGTGAACGCCACCTAAGATTAACTTGCGGCCTGAAACCAAAGCATGGATGTCATAGCCTTGGCCAATTCGAAATTGAGGTATGTGAATGTTTGATTGAGTCATAGTGAATAGCTTAGCCCAATAAGAGTTGCATGAGCTCCCAATCTGCTGGATGCGTCACTTTAAAGTTTCGAGTTGCACCTTCAATCAGCAAAGGCTTCTCGCCCGCCAACTCCATAGCACTAGCCTCGTCTGTTACATCAGACTCTTGCCTTATAGCCTCTTCCAATGCGGCGTGCAGATTTTTTAAACCAAACATCTGCGGGGTCTGAGCTTGCCAAAGATGGTCACGAGGAATTGTTCTAACGGAATGCGGAAGATTTCCAGCAACAACTGAATTGAGATCTGCCTGCTTCAATGTATCCGCCAAAGGCACGGCCAACAAACCTCCAGAGCTAGAACTTTGAACGGCTTGTATCAGCCTATCAATTAGAGCGGGGGTTATTCCCGGTCTCGCAGCGTCATGCACTAACACCCAATCATCTGCATCAACACCTGAACTCATTAAAGCAGCTAATGTGTTTCGAACCGTTTCTTGTCTAGTAGGACCGCCCGTTGGAAGGAAATAAATAGGCTTACCCAAATTAGAAAAATCTTTCAAGATAGGATGGTCTATAAAACCTGGTGAGACACCAACCCAAATAGATTCAATCTGAGGTGCTTGAGCAAAAGCATTTAATGCATATGCAAGCATTGGTTTTCCAGCCAGTTGCTGGAATTGCTTTGGTAGCTCACCGCCCAATCGAGAGCCAGTACCCGCAGTTGGCAATACCGCGTGACAGCGTTTAGATTGATTGGGAACTTGGTTTCCAGGGCTCATACCTGATTCTATAATGAGCACAGATGTCTGATGCATTAAATCTAGCACCCCCCATACCCGCTCCGCGGGCTGGGCAGCGCTTTACCTTTTCAGGGTTAATTGGCTCAGCGGATGCCGCCCTACTAGCCCAATCAGCAATACGCTATCGCAACGATTTCTCTGTGATGGTCATTTTTTGCGCCCAAGCCCAAGAAGCACAAAGACTAGCAGAGGAGATCCCAGCATTTGCCCCTCAGCTAAAAGTACGTCTATTACCCGATTGGGAAATCCTGCCCTACGATCATTTTTCACCACACCAGGATTTAGTATCAGAGCGTTTAGCCACCCTATACGAACTTCTGAATGGTAGCTGCGATATTGTCTTGGTTCCTGCGACCACAGTATTGCAACGCTTAGGTCCACCGCAATTTCTATCTGGCCATACATTCTTTTTCAGACAAAACGATAAGCTCAATGAAGCTGCATTAAAGCTTCAATTACAACAAGCTGGCTATGACCCTGTTAGCGCAGTAATGAGACCTGGCGAGTACAGCATTCGTGGTGGCTTGATTGATTTATATCCTATGGGGTCAAGCCTTCCCTATCGACTAGATTTATTTGGCGATAAAATCGAGCAGATCAGAGCATTTGACCCAGACACACAACGCAGCCTCTATCCAGTTAAAGAAGTCCGTATTCTTCCCGGACATGAATTCCCTTTCAATGACGAAGCGCGCACAGCCTTTAGGAAGCGCTGGAGAGAAGTATTTGAAGGTGATCCAACCCGTTGCTCAATTTATAAAGATGCAAAGCTCGGCATTCCTAGTGCAGGTATTGAATCTTATTTACCCCTCTTTTTTGACGAACAATCGTCTTTATTTGATTACTTCCCCAGATCCGGTGACCCTGTATGGCTAGTGAATATTGGCGATGTAGAACAATCAATACGAAACTTCTGGAAAGATACTCAGTCACGCTATGAGTTTCTAAAACATGATCTTGATAGACCAATTCTTCCGCCTAATCAATTATTTTTAGATGTCGACGAATTCTTTACAAATGCAAAGCCTTATGCACGCTTAGCGTTAGAAAATGATGACACCACCAATCAAGACACCAGCACTTTCAAGGTCGTACCCGATGTTGCGGTTCACAGACGTGATGCAGATCCAATATCGCACTTGCGCAATATTGTCTCCCAAGAAAAATTACGCGTTCTGATTTGTAGCGATAGCGCAGGTCGAAAAGAATCCATTCGGCAACTTTTAGATGAAAGCAATGGTGTCGCGGGGCAAGATGGTAAGGCGCTGTACCCATTACACCCTGAAGGGTTCGATAGCATCGCTGAATTTGTTAAGAGCGATTCGCTCTTTGATCTAGTAACAGCGCCACTTTTTAATGGCTTTCTCTGGACCTCAGAAAACTTACTAGTCCTAACTGAAGCAGAATTATTTACCTCTACAGCGCGACAGAGACGCAAGGGCAAAGGCGGAGAAAACGCCGATCCCGACATGTTGTTTAAGGATTTATCTGAGCTAAAAATTGGAGACCCGGTCGTTCACTCTGAGCACGGCATAGGACGCTACCAAGGCTTAGTGTTGCTAAATCTCGCGGCACCAAAAGAAGCGCCAATATTTGAGGAGTTCTTGCATCTGCAATATGCGGGCGATGCCACACTGTATGTACCTGTTCAACAATTGCAAATGGTCACCCGCTACGCTGGTTCAGACCCAGATTCAGCACCTTTACATCAGCTTGGTTCAGGTCAATGGGATAAGGCAAAACGCAAGGCTGCGCAACAAATTCGGGATACTGCCGCTGAGCTACTCGGTCTTTATGCGGCGCGCGCAATTCGTAAGGGCCATGCATTTGAATTCTCTGCGCATGACTATGCAGCCTTTGCGGAAAGCTTTGGCTTTGAAGAAACTCCCGATCAAGCAAATGCGATTGCTGCCGTTATAGGCGACATGAAAAGTGGCTCACCGATGGATCGCCTAGTATGTGGTGATGTGGGTTTTGGTAAAACGGAAGTTGCATTGCGCGCCAGTTTTGTAGCGGTGATGGGTGGCAAGCAAGTAGCCATCCTTGCTCCAACCACCCTACTTGCCGAGCAACACGTAGCAACTTGGAAAGATCGATTTGCCGACTGGCCTGTCAGAATTGTTGAGTTGTCTCGATTTAAAACTACCAAAGAGATTAATGCCGCATTGGAGGCAATTGCCAAAGGTGAGGCAGATATCATTATCGGCACCCACAAATTACTTTCCAAAGAAACGCAATTTGCAAATTTAGGCCTTGTCATTGTTGATGAAGAGCATCGCTTTGGCGTGCGACAAAAGGATGCTTTAAAAGCCCTACGTGCAGAGGTAGACATCCTCACTCTTACGGCAACACCCATTCCGAGAACCTTAGGAATGGCCATGGAAGGCTTACGTGAGTTCTCCATCATCGCAACCGCTCCACAAAAGCGATTGGCTATCAAAACATTTGTACGGCGTGAAGGCGATGGCGTTATTCGCGAGGCAGTACTTCGTGAAATTAAGCGTGGCGGCCAAGTCTATTTCTTGCATAACGAAGTCGAGACGATTGAAAACCGGAAACATGCTTTGCAAGAGCTAATTCCGGAAGCTCGGATCAGCGTAGCACATGGGCAGATGCATGAACGTGAGCTAGAAGCTGTCATGCGTGAGTTTGTTACTCAACGCACAAACATACTACTTTGTACAACCATCATTGAAACCGGTATTGACGTTCCAACAGCGAACACTATTATCATGCACCGCGCTGATAAGTTTGGTCTTGCCCAGCTACATCAATTACGTGGACGGGTTGGTCGATCTCACCACCAAGCCTATGCTTATTTACTCGTTCCAGATCCAGAGGCATTAAGTAAACAAGCTCAGTTACGTTTGAATGCTATTCAAGCAATGGAAGAACTGGGTTCTGGCTTCTATCTAGCGATGCATGACCTTGAGATTCGGGGTGCTGGTGAAGTACTTGGCGATAAACAATCTGGGGAGATCCATGAAATTGGATTTCAGCTTTATACAGAAATGCTTAATCGCGCTGTGAAATTATTGCGCAGTGGGAAAGAACCTGATCTACTCTCACCACTGCAGGCTACTACTGATGTCAACTTGGGTGTCCCAGCACTTCTGCCTGACGATTATTGTCCTGATGTACACGAGCGACTTTCTTTGTACAAGCGTTTTGCCAATTGCAATGATTTCTCTGAGTTAATGGGTTTACGCGAAGAGCTCGTTGATCGTTTTGGTGATCTGCCAGATCAAGCGAAGTCTTTCTATGAGACTCATCGTTTACGCCTAGAAATGCAAGGATTTGGCATCAAGAAAATTGATGCGAGCCCACTCTCAATTCAGATTCAATTTATCCCCAATCCACCAATTGACTCTTTGAAGATTATTCAACTCATCCAGTCATCCAAGCATATCCAGTTGAATGGTCAAGATAAGCTCAAAATTACCCCCCAGAAAGAGCACGACTTTGAGAAATTGGAGCAACGTCTTGAAGCCATCCGACAAGTTCTACGCCGCTTGAATGATTCAGCAGTCTTAAGTGCTGCAAAAATAAGCTAAAAAGCACCCTACTCATCTATCATTTAGCTATGGCAGAACATCAAACCCTTGTAGCCCTCTCACGAGAGCCCATCTCAGAAAAGCTTGTCTTTGAATTAAAGGATCATGCCTCTCAATTTGGCGCCACCTTGCATTCGCTTAGTGGGCAAATTGCCAATGGTCCTTACGACTCAGAACGTTGGGCATGCAGCCAACATTTCGATATAAATCAGCGCGAGAGACTCCGCACACTCTGCTCTCAATACAAGGTCGATCTTTGTTTTTTGAATGCCGATTTAGTCCCTAAGGATATAAAAATCCTAGCTATGGATATGGATTCCACATTAATCAATATTGAGTGTATTGATGAGATTGCGGATTTCACAGGAAAAAAATCTGCAGTTGCGCAAATTACCGAAGCTACGATGCGCGGGGAGATAAAAGACTTTAAGGAGAGTCTCAGAAGGCGCGTGGCTTTATTGGAAGGCATCCATGCGGACGCTCTTGAGGCTGTATATCGCGAACGCTTGCAACCCAACCCTGGTGCAGTTGAATTACTTACTGGCGCACAGCAACGAGGTCTCTACACACTGCTGGTATCAGGAGGCTTTACTTTCTTCACAGAGAAGCTACGTGAAAGACTGGGCTTTAAACAAACTCATGCTAATACCCTTGAAATTATTGACGGGAAACTTACTGGCAGAGTTTTGGGCGATATTGTTGATGGGCTAGCCAAGTCTGCCCACCTCGATGATGCCTGCCAAAGATTGGGCTGCACCAGAGCCAATGCGATCACAATGGGCGATGGCGCAAATGACCTCATTATGATGAATGGCTCGGGGATTAGCGTGGCTTATCAAGCAAAGCCAGTGGTCAAAGAAAAAGCCGACGCGGCTTTTGACCACGTCGGCTTGGATGCTGCTCTACTATTAATTAGCTAATTAACAAATCAATAGCTGTAAAATTACAAGCGTTCAAAAATAGTTGCGATACCTTGACCGCCACCAATACACATTGTTACCAAAGCGTATTTACCTTGAACACGTTGAAGCTCATGAATCGCTTTTGTAGCAATCGCAGCACCTGAGCAACCAATTGGGTGACCCAGAGCAATCGCACCACCATTGACGTTAGTCTTGGCTGGATCTAAACCTAGCCCCTTAGTAACCGCAAGTGCTTGTGCAGCAAACGCTTCGTTAGACTCAATTACATCAATTTGATCAAGCTTCAAACCAGCGCGTTCGAGCGCAAGCTTAGTAGCTGGAATTGGGCCTTCACCCATGATGTGGTTTGGAACGCCAGCAACTGCATAGGAAACCAAACGAGCAATCGGCTTATGTCCAGCTTTCTTCGCTGTCTCAGCATCAGCCAATACAAAGAATGCAGCGCCATCATTAATACCTGATGCGTTACCAGCAGTAACCGATCCGCTTTCTTTCTTAAACACGGCTTTCATTTTGCCTAGTGTTTCCATTGTGGTATCAGGCTTGCAATGCTCGTCTGTATCAAACACAACATCACCCTTACGAGTCTTAATTGTGATTGGAACGATCTGAGACTTAAAGCGACCCTCTTTAATAGCATTCGCAGCGCGACGATGAGATTCAACCGCTAAAGCATCTTGCTCTTCGCGAGTTAATTTCCATTTTTCAACGAGATTTTCTGCGGTAACACCCATATGGCCAACGCCGAATGGATCAGTTAATACTGCAACCATTAAATCTAGCATCTTGGTGTCACCCATACGCGCACCACTACGCATTGCAGGTGAACCATACATACCGCGTGACATTACTTCTACACCGCCACCAATACCATAGTCACAGTCACCCAACATAATTTGCTGAGCTGTTGTCACGATCGCTTGCAAGCCAGAACTACATAAACGATTTAAGGCCATTGCAACAGATTCCATTGGCAGGCCAGCTTGAATCGCAGCTACGCGAGCTACATAGGCATAACGACTATCTGTTGGAATGGTATTACCAACAGTCACATAATTAATTTTTGCAGGATCTACACCAGAGCGCGCTACCGCCTCTTTCATGACAATTCCGCCAAGTTCAGATGGCTCAAAGCTGCTGAGTGAACCGTTAAAGCTACCAATTGCGGAACGTACTGCACTTAAGACAACGACATCACGACTCATAACAATCCCCTTACGGTGAATAAACCCATTGACTGGGCCAAATTAGTACTAAAACTGCCAAAACAATAATTTTATTGCATTCGTCAAGTTTCGGCTATTAGGTCATGCCCTTGGGAGCTAATCACAGTTGCACGGATGATTTCGCCGGTCCTGTAGCGTTTTGAGGGCTTGCTGGGTGGCAAAACCCTCACCAGACCATCAATTTCAGGGGCATCGCCTATGGTTCGACCAATGCCACCAGATTCATCAACCCGATCAATTAATACCTGAATACGCATACCTACCTTTTTGGCTAGTCGCTGAATAGAGATTTCTTCCGCCTTAGCCATGAATCTCGCCCTACGCTCCTCCCGAATGGCGTCGGGAACCGGATTATCTAGTTGGTTTGCTAAAGCACCCTCCACGGGTGAATACGCAAAACATCCAGCACGATCAATTTGAGCTTCATCCAAGAAATCGAGCAAATACTGGAATTCTTCTTCGGTCTCACCAGGAAAGCCTGCAATAAAAGTGCTGCGAATAACCAAGTCAGGGCAAGCCTTGCGCCACGCCAAGATGCGCTCTAGATTTTTCTCGCCACTTGCTGGCCTCTTCATCCGTTTTAAGACATCTGGATGCGCATGCTGCAATGGGATGTCCAAATAAGGCAATACGCCATATCCATGCTCAGAAAATTCAGCCATGAGTGGCAATACATCGTCAACATGCGGATATGGATAAACATAATGCAGTCTCACCCATGCCTGATGCTCGCGGGCAATTTGATTTAAGGCATTGACCAAATCAAACATTTTGGTTTTGACGGGTTTGCCATCCCAAAATCCTGTGCGATATTGAATATCCACGCCATAAGCGCTCGTATCCTGAGATACAACGAGTAACTCTTTGACGCCAGATTCAAATAAACGTTTTGCTTCTAACAACACCTCGCCAATCGGGCGAGATACCAGATCTCCACGCAAATTGGGAATGATGCAAAAAGTGCAACGGTGATTACAGCCTTCAGAAATTTTGAGGTAAGCGTAGTGCTTGGGTGTTAGTTTGACGCCTGCTGGTGGAACAAGATCCGTAAACGGATCATGCGGTTTAGGTAAATGCAAGTGAATGGCCTGCATTACTTCATCAGTAGCATGTGGGCCAGTAACCGCCAGAACCTTAGGATGAACGCTTTGAATGAGGTCGCTTCCATCAGCGTTCTTTCTAGCGCCAAGGCAGCCAGTGACAATTACCTTGCCGTTTTCAGCCAAAGCTTCACCGATAGCTGAGAGACTTTCCTCTACAGCTGAATCAATGAAGCCACAGGTATTTACTACAACGAGATCTGCGCCGGAATAGTCTTTCGCAGTTTCATATCCTTCCGCGCTTAATTGCGTCAGAATCAGTTCGGAATCAACTAATGCCTTGGGGCAACCCAAGGATACAAAACCAATTTTTCCAGCCACAACTATTCTTTTTCAGATTTATTGGGCTGTTGTGCAAATGGGAAGCTGCCAAACATATTTTGTGAGCCCTGCATTTGCTCTTGCATCCTGACAAACAAATCCTTGCTTTGCTCCATGTAGTTACCCATAAGGTTTTGCATTAAAGGATTTTGTAAGTTGAGCATTTGTGCCCAAGCCTCTGGAGTGCTGCCTGCGCCAAGACCCTTAGTCTGGTCTCCCAATTTATTATGGATATCGACAAAAGACTGCATGGTCTTCTCCAAATAACTTCCCATCAGACCTTGCATGGAATTTCCATAAAAGCGAATGATTTGAGAAAGCATCTGGGTAGAAAACACTGGTGCTCCACCAGCCTCTTCTTCCAAAATAATTTGCAACAAAATATTGCGCGTTAAATCTTCATCAGTTTTGGCATCGACAACCTTAAAGCTTTCATTGGTCATTACCAAACCCTTGATGTCAGTTAAGGTGACATAGGTGCTTGTTTGGGTGTCATAGAGACGACGGTTGGGGTACTTCTTAATCAACCGATCTTCACCGGCTTTTTTGGAACGGGTAGCCATTATTTTCCTTACTGATTACTGCAACGCAACATCGGCATAGTTTAGCCTTACTTTGAACAAAAGGTAAATAAGCCGAGTTGCGATCCTTCTATACCGCTATTTTGGCTAAATTAGCCTGTATGGATACCGCCATTTAGTGAGAAGTCAGCACCAGTTGCGTAGCCACCATCATCCGACGCGATCCAACAGCAAATGGAGGCAATTTCCTCTGGAGTACCCAAACGCTTCACCGGAATACCAGCAACGATCTTCTCCAAAACATCTTCACGAATAGCTTTAACCATATCTGTGCCGATATAGCCAGGAGACACTGTATTAACAGTCACGCCCTTTGTTGCTACTTCCTGAGCTAAGGCCATAGTAAATCCATGCAAACCAGCTTTTGCAGTGGAATAGTTACATTGACCAAATTGGCCTTTTTGACCATTCACGGAAGAAATATTGATGATGCGACCCCAGTTGTTATCAACCATGCCATCGATTACTTGCTTGGTAACGTTGAATAAGGAATTAAGGTTGGTATCAATGACGGCCTTCCAAGCATCTGGAGTCATCTTGCGGAATACGCTGTCACGAGTAATACCGGCGTTATTAACCAATACGTCAACGCGACCAACTTCAGCCTTAACCTTATCAAAAGCAGCTACCGTACTATCCCAGTCTGATACGTTACCCTCAGAAGCAATGAAGTCATAGCCAAGCGCCTTTTGCTCAGCAAGCCAGCGATCTTTACGTGGTGAATTAGGTCCGCAACCTGCGATTACCTTAAAACCATCCTTGGCCAAACGTTGGCAGATAGCGGTGCCAATACCACCCATACCACCAGTTACATATGCGACTTTTTGAGACATCACTTTCCCCTTTAAAAAACCTTCGTTAAATGTTTGTTGAATTCTTTATTTAGAAATTTTTTCTTTGACGTAAACGCCAGGCGCAGCTTCTTTCTTTTTATGCTTCTCATTACCGAATGTTTTGCTAGCAGGCTTGCGCTCACCAGCATGTTTTTCAAGCCATTCTGTGTAATTGGGCCACCAACTACCAGGAATTTGTTTTGCTCCTTCTAGCCATTCATCTGCTGTTGGAGCAATTGCATTGTTTTCAAACCAATAGCGCTTATTTTTCGCTGGAGGATTAATTACCCCCGCAATATGTCCTGAAGCCCCCAAGACAAAGCGGTTCTTGCCTTTAAGAATATGGGTGGACTCATAGGCAGACTGCCAAGGCACGATGTGGTCTTCCTGTGAAGCATATAAATACGCTGGGCACTTGATCTTGCTTAGGTCAATTTTTTCACCACAAATAGTCAGCTTACCTGGCTTGATTAAATCGTTTTGTAGATATGTATGGCGTAAATACCAGCAATACATATTGCCCGGAAGGTTCGTAGAGTCGCCATTCCAATACAGCAAATCAAATGGTGGCGGAGAATTTCCCTTTAGATAATTCTCAACAACGTAGTTCCACACTAGATCATTAGGGCGCAGGAAGGAAAATGTATTGCCTAAATCTAGGCCTGACATCATGCCGTAATTTCCTGTTTTGCCGCCAATGGTGTTTTCACGTAACTCCACCATGGCTTCATCAATGAAGACGTCCAAGATACCGGTATTAGTGAAGTCCAACAATGTCGTAAACAAAGTTAAGCTTGCTGCAGGATGTTGATCTTTAGCCGCCAAAACTGCCAAAGCGGAAGTTGTTAAGGTGCCCCCAACGCAGAAGCCCAAAATATTAATTTGTTTAGACTCGCTGATTTCCTGAACAACGTCGATCGCTTTGATCACGCCCTTGCCAACATAATCATCCCAGCTCACTTCTGCCATTGAGGCGTCTGGATTCTTCCAAGACACCAAGAAAACGGTATGGCCCTGCGCAACCATATGGCGCACTACCGAGTTGTCAGGCTGCAAATCAAGGATATAGTACTTATTGATGCATGGCGGAACCATTAAATAAGGACGCTCAAATACTGTCTCTGTTAATGGGCTGTATTGAATCAACTCAAATAATTCATTTCGAAAGACAACAAAGCCTTCGGTAGTGGCAATATTTTTACCAACCTCAAAAGCACTCTCATCGGTAATAGAGACTTTGCCCTTTTTCATATCGCCAAGCAAATTGACGATACCTTTTTGAATAGATTGACCTTGGGTGCTAATAATGTTCTCAAGCACTTCTGGATTAGTAGCAATGAAATTGGATGGCGATAGCGCATCAATCATTTGCTCAGTAGTGAACAAAATCTTTTGACGTGTTTTCTCATCCGTCTCAACCGCTTTGGCTAGAGCCATTAAATGTTTTGAATTCAGAAGATAGGTGGCAGCAATTACTTTGCTCCAAGAGGAATGCCATGGTTTGCCAGCAAAGCGGCGATCTTTTACTTCAATCGCCTCAGGATTGGTTGCAATATGCGCTAATTCAGCAAAATATTCCTTTTGAATTTCCGCTAAGCGATCTTGGGGGATTAATGCCATATGGTGCGGCGCCAAAGATGGCGTTGCACCTGTATTCATACCTGCAAACATAATCTTCTCTTCTAATAGTTAAGAGCATTCTCCACCCGTAAGTGCAATAGAGTTATACGCAATAACCCTAGAAAAAGGCTTAATCTAGTAATAACCCTCAGTACAAGATGGAATGGTTAAAGAACCAATGAACTACTAAGCAGACTACTTAGATTGCGATATCCATATAAGGCTTGCAAATCTGCCAGTTACCCCATCGCGACGATAAGAAAAGAATTGCTCACCTTGATTTACGGTGCAATAGTCGCCACCATAAACTTGATGAAGGCCAACTGACTCGAGGCGACTGCGTGCCAATAAATATAAATTAGCTAAATATTTGCCAGGTTTGTTCGGTATAGCTACAAACGATTGATCAAGAAATGGAATTTTGGCATCTTGATAAGTTTCAAGTACATCTGCACCAACCTCAAAAGCCGTCGGACCTATAGCAGGCCCCAGCCAGGCTAGTATATTCTTGGCGGAACTAGCTCCAGATAGCACCTGCATCTCTTTCACGGTGTTTTCTAATACGCCATTGCACAAGCCGCGCCACCCTGCATGAGCTGCACCAATAACATCACCGGATTCACTGGCAAATAAAACGGGTAAACAGTCAGCAGTCATGATTGCTAAAACCTCATTGGGCTTATTTGTCACAATCGCATCGGCCTCATCAAGTCGAGCATTAGGAGTGCTTACCTTTACACCATGAACTTGCTTCAACCAAATGGGTTCATTTGGCAAAAACTTACTCAACAGCGCTCTATTTGCAAGAACGCACTTTGGGTCATCGCCAACATGATCACCTAAATTAAGAGACTGATATGGTCCTTCACTGCATCCGCCATCTCTAGTGGTAATTGCTGCTTTTACCTGCGGCGGCACTGGCCAGTCAGGTTGTAAGAGCTTTAGTGCCGATACTGAGTTATTCATTTCGCGTTTGCCCTTGAAGAATTGCAGCCAATACGCTCTGCTCTTGCGGCAAATCCTTATCAGACATACCAAGATTCGGTAGCAAATCCATTAAATCAGTTGGGGGCGCTTTAAACCAACTCACAAGCTCATGAGTCTGAGGGTGTTGCAAGCTAAGCGCAAACGCATGCAACGCCTGCCGAGCAAAAGGCAAAGATTGAGCTACCCCAGGTGCTTTCTTGCGGTAAACGGGATCGCCCAATAAAGGAAATCCCAATGACTCTAGGTGCACACGAATTTGATGTGTGCGCCCAGTTTCAAGGCGACATTCCACCAGGGAAATTGGATGATCCTGAAACTTTCCCTTCACAAGCCTGCGATATGCGGTTGCCGCTGGCTTACCTTGCGGACTACCCGCAGACATCTTGAGGCGGTCGCGCTGATCACGCCCTACCGATGCAAGCACCTTGCCTTGAGCTGGAGTGTCACCCCAAACCCATGCTAAATATCGACGCCCTACTGTTCGATCTTGTAATTGACGTACTAATGCGGTTTGAGCCTGAGATGTTCGAGCAACCACCATCAATCCAGAGGTATCTTTATCCAAGCGATGGACAATCCCTGCGCGCGGCAAAGACTTTAATTCTGGGTATTTAAAAAGCAAACCATTTAATAGTGTCCCAGACCAATTACCAGCCGCAGGGTGAACTACCAAACCAGGCGGCTTATTAATCACAATAATAGATTCGTCCTCATAAACCACGTCCAGAGCAATATCTTGCGGGTTAAAAGCATGCTGCTCTGGCATCTCTTGAGGAAATACCTTAATACTCTCTCCACCCCGTAATAAATAGCGAGCCTTAGTTACCTTGCCATCCACCATGACAGCGCCCGCCTCAACCCAAGTTTTTAGGCGGTTACGGGAATAATCCGGCAAAGATACCGCCAGCGCCTTATCTAGACGTTCGCCAGCCATCTCCATGGGCATTGCCAGGGAAATGAAATCCTCTTCATCGATATAATCAGTAGGATTCGAATCAGGAGTTTGCGGCAATGCCACGCTTAAAGAGCCTTTCAGTTATGTCCGGAGTAACATCAGACGCCAGTTTAAGGCTTGCTGGGTCTTTTGCCCTACTATTGAGCTTTATTTGCGCTCTTTTCCTTCTTGGGGGCTGTGCTGGTAGTGATGGTCAAAAAGACGATACAGACATTTGGTCAGAGTCCAAGTTGTATTCAGAGGCAACTGATAAGCTCAATGATGCTGATTATGCGAAGTGCGGAAAGTACTTTGACAAACTTGAGGCTCGCTTCCCATTTGGCCCATATTCTCAACAAGCGCAAATTAATGCAGCCTACTGCTATTGGAAGGCTCAAGAACAAACCCAAGCTCTGGTTGCAATTGATCGCTTTATTAAGTTGCATCAAGGTAGTCCTACTTTGGATTACGCGTACTACCTCAAGGGCTTAATTACTTTTAATGATGACTTAGGCTGGCTTGGTAAATTTACTGGGCAGGATTTAAGCGAGCGCGATCCTAAAGCAGCTAAAGAGGCATTTGAATCTTTTAAAACTGTTGTAGAGCGCTTTCCAAATAGTAAATACGCCCCTGACTCTTTGGATCGCATGCGTTACATCGTGAACTCGCTTGCCGAGGCAGATATCATCGTAGCCCGCTTCTACTACCAGCGTGGGGCCTATCTAGCCGCTGCTAATAGAGCCCAGCTAGTAATTAAGGATTACGACCGAGCTCCAGCAGTTGAGGAAGCTTTATATATTCTCACCAAGTCCTATGAAAAACTCGGGCTTACCCAGCTCAGTAATGACACATTGCGAGTATTTAAACTGAACTTCCCCGATAGCCAAATGATGGAAACTGGTCAACGAGTTCAGAAAGAGCATCGTTGGTGGCAGATCTGGAATAAATAATTGCATGTCATGAATTTATAAGCTACATAAAAAATCCTCTCCAAAGAGGATTTTTTATTTCAACTCACGATCTAACTCTGTCTTGTAAATGTCCAGCTATTTAATTGCCACTGACACTCTTGGCGCTACGGCACAAAGCAACTCGTAGCCGATCGTATCGCTCATTCTTGCAACTTCATCAACTGGAACTTTGCTTCCCCATAACTCGACTACGCTGCCTATTTTAGAGTGAGGCGCATTTCTCAAGTCGATAGTTAACATATCCATAGATACTCGTCCAACGAGTGGACAAATCACACCGTCGCCAGATTCAGCTGAATTTCCTACCCATACAGGAGTACCGTCTTTTGCATGTCGCGGATACCCATCAGCATAGCCACAGGCAACAATTCCGATATGCATATCCTCGGGCGCACAAAAACGCCCGCCATATCCAATGCGATCACCCTTGCGTAAATCTTGAATATCAATAATTTCACTGCGAAGTTGCATTACTGGCTTCAGATGGGCATGCTCAATATCAGCATATAAGCCAGTTGGAGAAGCGCCATAGAGCATGATTCCAGGGCGAACCCAATCACCTAGCGCGTTGCGGTGCCATAAAATCGCAGCCGAATTCGCCAAAGAGGTTGATCCTTCAAGGCCTTGTGTAGTTTGATTGAATAATTCAAGCTGGCTGCCAACTGTTGGCTCTTGATTGACCTGATCTGCGTTAGCAAAATGAGTCATATGATGCATGTGGTAACCCGCAGCATGCAGTCGGTGAAATACGGTTCTGTAGTTATCCGGCGTAAATCCCAAACGGTTCATGCCTGTATTCATCTTCAAAAAAACATTGATGGGCTTGTGGACTTTATCGGCATATCGCTCTAACCATCCTACTTGTGCGTCACAATGAACTACCAAGTCACAATGCAACTCTTGAGCAAGATCTAATTCATTCTCATGAAAAAGTCCTTCCAGAAGCAAGATACGACCCTGCCAGCCATGCTCTCTGAGCCAAACGGCATCCTGAATATCCAAAAGCGCAAAACCATCCGTGGAACCCAAACCCTTTAGTGCAGCCTCAAAGGAGTGGCCATATGAGCGCGCCTTAATAACAGCCCAAATCTTGGACTCAGGGGCGAGTTCCCGGACTCGGTTTAAATTATGCGCAAAGGCCTGGGTATCAATAGATGCCAAAATTGGTCTATTAATCAAGCCATTAGCTGAAGCACCCAATCCACCCTACCTTTCATGTTTTAATTGTATTAATGACTAGATTGTGCGAATGAACCGTAGTTTTTACATCATTATGGCGGCGCAATTTTTTTCGTCGCTTGCTGATAACGCCCTGCTCATCGCAGCAATTGCCCTTCTGGCCCAGCTTAGTGCTCCGGCCTGGATGACCCCTTTACTCAAATTATTCTTTGTTTTGTCGTATGTTTTGCTTGCTGCATTTGTGGGCGCATTTGCGGATTCCCGCCCAAAAGGCAACGTCATGTTCATTACCAACACTATTAAGTTTATTGGCTGTGTTGCCATGCTTTTTGGTGGGCATCCTTTACTGTCATACGCAGTTGTTGGTTTAGGCGCCGCCGCCTACTCGCCAGCTAAATACGGAATTCTGACTGAACTCCTGCCACCCGAAAAACTCGTAGCCGCAAATGGCTGGATTGAGGGGCTCACTGTTGGATCAATCATTTTAGGAACCGTATTGGGCGGCGTTTTAATAAGCAGCACGGTCTCTCAAAGTTTACTTGCGCTAGATATGCCTAGCTTTGATACAGGCATCGATACTCCCGCAGAATCTACCATTCTCATCATCATGATGATTTATGTGGTTGCGGCACTCATTAATCTCAAAATCCCAGATACTGGAGCGCGCTATGTATCTCAAAAGACAAATCCCATCGCCCTCATCAAAGATTTTTCAATCTGCTTCAAAACACTTTGGGATGATCGTTTGGGGCAAATCTCCCTGGCTGTGACAACCTTGTTTTGGGGTGCTGGCGCAACCCTGCAATTCATTGTTATTAAATGGGCTCAAGTTGCCCTACATATGAACCTTTCGCAAGGCGCTATTTTGCAAGCCATCTCAGCCGTTGGTGTTGCTGGCGGAGCCGTATGGGCCGCATGGCGCGTGCCATTGCGCAACTCCCTCAATGTGTTGCCCTACGGCATTGCCATGGGTCTAGTAGTCTGTGTGATGGCAATTTACAACTCTGATTTATTACCCAATACGACGCTCATGACGATTGGCAAATTACAGGTCACCCTGAATTTATTGCCTGCGTATGTACTGTTGATCTTAGTTGGTTGGCTTGCAGGTTACTTTGTAGTGCCGATGAATGCCTTACTGCAACATCGTGGCCACGTTCTCATGTCTGCAGGTCATTCAATTGCAGTACAAAATTTCAATGAAAACATTTCTGTTCTAGCAATGCTTGCGATGTACTCTTTACTGATTTGGTTAGATGTGCCTGTTCAAGCAGTCATAATTGGCTTCGGAATTGCGGTCAGCGGAATCATGTGGCTCGTAATCAAGCGCCATGCTCGCAACCAAGCTGAATACGACTCAATGCATTTGATTGGTGAACATAAGCACTAAAAAAATTAGTACCTCGTATAACTAACGAGACGCTAAGTATTCTGCAGAACTGATTTAGCTAATAACAAATCTTGCCATAGCAAAGCCTTCTCTTTTGGCTTTCCAACTAATTGCGCAAGGTCTTGAGAGGCCACAACCGGTATCTCATCATCATTTCCAGTATTCAAAGCCAATATCGTTTCCCGCAACTGAGGCAAGGGATCGCGCTCACCTGTTATTTTCTGTACGGCTGGTCCACCAAAAGCAAGCGCAACCACTGGTGCACCATCTTCTGGCATTGCGAGCTTAGATAAGTCATCGCTAGGAAGCTTCCAGGACCATTCTTGAGAAGATAGGCCCAAGACTTTAATGAGATTCTGAAATAGCAATTGCGCATCACCCTGAGGCTTTGCCCCAAAGAACCACCAATGCGCCCGAGCTGAGGATTCAGTAGTCTGCGAGGCTTCGTTCTCTTCTTTGGGGTTGAATGCGGGAGATGAGGATACGGTGGCACCCGACTCTCTTGAGACCCATTCGGTAACGCCCATTTCTTTCAAATAGCTTGTGTGCAAATTGCTCATGGCTCTAGCTTAATGGATTTCGCCATCACAATTGCATCTTCCCGAATGCCTGTCTCAGGGCTAGCTGGATAGTAGCCTTTTCGTATACCTATCTGCTCGTACCCCAATCTTTTATACAGGGCAAAAGCAGGTTTATTTGTAGGACGCACTTCTAAGATAATTCTCGGCATTTTTTGTTGAGCCGCAACTCCCTCGATTGCCTCCATCATGCGAGCGCCCAATCCTAGTTTTCTTAATTTGGGTGAGACCGTGATATTTAAGAGATGAAGCTCATCCACCGCAGGATACAAAATGCAGTAAGCCCATAAGGCTTGAGAATCTAAGAATGTTCCTGGAGTTGCATCACCATCCGCAAGACTTGGTCTGATGCAATATGCCCAGTGCGCTGCCGCTAGAGAGTCAGAAAAGTTTCCTCGGGTCCATGGATGAATATGAGAAACAGACTCGATTGCCAATACGGCATCAAAGTCTGCCAGCTGCATGGGCATAAATGAAAGCTCAGCGACTTCCTTTGGGTTAGTCATTGCTGGGCATTCATTTTAAAGATTTGTTCACGCTCTTCGGTAGTCAGAGCTACTTTATTACGCACATAAAGAGGCTCCAGCTCTTGAACAGGTATTTGCTTGCCGTTAACCAGTGCAGGTACTGCACAGTCCAAAATCCCAAGCGCAGAAATACTAATATCACCATCTAAACGATCAGCAGGTAGTTGATGATGGGTAAATAAGCGATTGCCGTAAGCATTAATGGCGCTACCAGCTAAATACTGTGCGCCTTCCAGGTCAATTTTTTCTGGACTGCTCAAATTGATTTCGCCAAGCCTCTGGGGCGAATTAGCCGATGACACATATTGATATTTTGCCCAATAGATTTCGTCCATGCGCGCATCAACTGCCACTACAAATTGACTTGGTCGTACTTTTTGGAAATCTGGGCCAGATAACAACTGCATAGCGATTGCATCTAAGCTGGTAATTGGTATCACTGGTAGATTTGCAGCAAGTGCTAAACCTTGAACTGCGGCAACACCTAATCTCACACCTGTAAATGCTCCAGGACCAATACCAATTGCGATTGCATCCAAATCTGTCATGGCAAAATTTGAAGCTTGCAGCATCTCTTCAATCCATGGCAAAAGCAACTGACTAGCACCAGCCGCAACGGGCTGGTGTCTAAATGCAGGCTCTACCTCACCTAAAGATAAAGCCACCGAACACCAAGCTGAAGAGGTGTCGATGGCCAATATGCGTTTCAAGCTGAACCCTTATTGCGTTGGCTAAAACCCAAATTATGAACTCAATCCAGCAATAACCTCTGGAGGAGCTTGAACTAACTCAATTAAGACCCCTTCGCCGCCAATCAGAAACTCATCATTACCCTTAGGATGAACAAAAGTGATGTCATGGCCGCCAGCACCCTTACGAATACCGCCTGGCGCAAAGCGCAAACCGTTTGCTGATAACCATTCAACGGCTTTCGGCAAATCATCAACCCATAAACCAATGTGATTTAGGGGCGTTAGGTGCACTGCTGGCTTTTTATTGATATCCAGAGGTTGCATGAGATCAACCTCGATCTCATGTGCTCCAGAACCGATTGCGCAAATATCTTCATCTACGTTTTCACGTTCAGATACAAAAGTGCTCTTGTATTCAAAACCGAATAAATCAACCCATAGCTTCTTGAGACGATCTTTATTCTCGCCACCAATCGCTATCTGCTGAATTCCGAGAATCTTAAAAGGCTTTGCTGTCATTTAATCAGGCCCTCTCTTATTCAAATCGAATAATCAATTGATCAACCGATAAGCTCTCACCCTCCTTGGCGCAGATCTCCGCAACAACACCATCTTGCATTACCGAAATCGTGTTTTCCATCTTCATTGCTTCAATGGATGCTAGCTTCTGACCCGCCGTTACAGCTTCACCGACCTTAACAGCAACTTTGGTCAGCAAGCCTGGCATTGGTGACATAACAAGCTTGGATGCATCCGGTGGAAGCTTCACTGGCATACGACGTTGAAGTTCTGCCCCCAATGGACTGAGAACCATACACTCATAGTGTGCGCCATCCAGAATGAGGTAGAACTTCACACCCTTGCGCTCTACTTGAGCGGTGATTTTCTGCGTACCATTGATCGTTGCATTAAGGCATATTTGACCTGGACGCCAATCGCTGACGATGTCATAACGGCTAACGCCATCTTTTTCTTCAATATAGACCGAATAAACACCGTCTTTAAGCTCTACCCGAATTGGAACTTCGCACGGATCATTCATGGAGCCAGTTTTTTTGCCAGTCACTACAACAAATTTCTTAGCAATAACCATTTCATGACCAGCTAACTGACCATCAATCATTTTGATATGCTCAAGATAGCGATAGCGCATGAAGGCTGCCAAAGCAGCTAAACGTTTAGGGTCAGCAGGTTGTACTGAATCCTTCTTAAAACCCTCTGGGTATTCTTCAGCAATAAAGCCTGTAGTGAAGTCGCCGTTCACAAATCGTGGATGCTGCAATAGCGCTGCTTGGAAAGGAATATTGGAATGAATACCACGAATCACAAAATCATTCAAAGCAGAACGCATCTTTTCAATAGCTTCTGTACGATCTTTGCCATGCACAATCAATTTAGCGATCATAGAGTCGTAATACATCGGAATCTCGCCACCCTCGTACACACCAGTGTCCACACGGACACCGTTTACTGACTCTGGTGGGCGATATTTCACAAGACGACCTGTAGAAGGCAAGAAGTTGCGGAATGGGTCATCCGCATTAATACGGCACTCCATTGACCAACCGTCTAGCTTCACATCCTCTTGTTTAAATGCCAACTTTTCGCCAGCAGCAACGCGAATCATCTGCTCTACGAGATCAAGACCAGTGATACTTTCCGTAACTGGATGCTCTACCTGCAAACGGGTATTCATTTCCAAGAAGTAGAAAGATTTGTCTTTGCCAACAACAAACTCCACCGTTCCGGCTGACTGATAATTCACCGCTTTAGCTAGAGCAACTGCTTGCTCACCCATAGCTTTACGGGTAGCTGGATCAATAAATGGAGATGGAGCTTCTTCAATTACCTTTTGGTGACGACGTTGAATGGAGCAATCACGTTCATTGAGGTAGACCACATTGCCATGAGAATCACCCAAGATTTGGATCTCAATGTGTCTTGGGCCTTCAACAAACTTTTCAATAAAGATGCGATCATCTCCAAAGCTATTCATTGCCTCGGTTTTACATGCAGCAAAGCCTTCGGCTGCCTCTTTATCACTAAACGCCACGCGCAAGCCTTTACCGCCTCCGCCTGCTGACGCTTTAATCATGACTGGATAGCCAATGCCTTGAGCAATTTTGACAGCCTCTTCGTTGGTATCAATTGCATCGTTGTAACCAGGAATCGTATTGACCTTCGCATCTTGAGCTAGCTTCTTAGAGGCGATCTTGTCGCCCATGGCAGCAATAGATTGGTGTTTAGGGCCAATAAAGACGATGCCTTCTTCTTCGCAACGTTTAGCAAATTGCTCGTTCTCAGAAAGAAATCCATAGCCTGGGTGCACAGCTTCTGCGCCAGTATCCTTACAAGCTTGAATGATGCGATCCATGACAAGATAAGACTCTCTCGATGGAGCTGGTCCGATACAAACAGCCTCATCAGCCAGTTGTACGTGTCGAGCCTCTTTATCTGCCTCTGAATACACAGCGACAGTTTTAATCCCCATCTTCTTGGCGGTTTTCATCACACGGCAAGCAATCTCGCCGCGGTTAGCAATCAAAATTTTCTTAAACATTTTCGTAGTCATTTTTATCAGCGCCTTTACAGAGGAATATTGCCGTGTTTACGCGCAGGATTCTTCAAATCTTTGTCTTTTAGCATTGCTAAAGAGCGAGCGATACGCTTGCGGGTTTCATGCGGAAGGATGACGTCATCAATATATCCGCGACGGCCTGCTACAAAGGGGTTTGCAAACTTAGATTTGTATTCCGCTTCACGAGCAGCAATCTTTTCTGGATCGGATTTCTCTTCACGGAAAATGATTTCTACAGCACCCTTAGGACCCATCACCGCAATCTCAGCGGAAGGCCAAGCAAAGTTCACGTCACCGCGTAAATGCTTAGAGGCCATCACGTCATATGCGCCGCCATAAGCCTTGCGGGTAATAAGCGTGACTTTTGGCACTGTGCAGTCTGCGTATGCGTAGAGTAATTTCGCACCATGCTTAATAATGCCGCCGTACTCTTGGGCTGTTCCTGGCATAAATCCAGGGACATCAACCAATGTCACTACAGGAATATTAAAGGCGTCACAGAAACGTACAAAACGCGCTGCTTTAATGGATGCCTTGATATCCAAACAACCTGCCAATACTAGTGGTTGATTGGCTACGATGCCGATTGAGCGACCTTCCATGCGTGCAAAACCAATAACGATGTTCTTTGCGTAATCTGGTTGCAACTCAAAGAATTCACCATCGTCAACAATCTTCTCAATCAACTCTTTCATGTCATAAGGTTGATTCGGATTGGATGGCACCAAAGTATCAAGGGAGAAGTCTGGCTCTTCAGTTCGGTTAGCACCCTTAATAAGCGGTGGCTTTTCGCGATTTGATAAAGGTAGATAGTTGAAGAAACGACGCAACATCATGATGGCATCAACATCGTTATCAAAAGCCAAATCACAAACCCCAGATACTGTTGAATGCGTTACTGCACCACCCAACTCTTCAGCCGTGACATCTTCATGAGTAACTGTTTTAACCACTTCAGGTCCAGTTACGAACATATAGGAGCTATCTTTGACCATGAAGATGAAGTCAGTAAGCGCAGGCGAATACACGGCACCACCTGCAGATGGCCCCATTATCAAGGAAATTTGTGGGATCACGCCTGAGGCTGTTACGTTACGTTGGAAAATTTCCGCATAGCCACCCAAAGAAGCAACCCCCTCTTGGATTCGGGCACCGCCAGAGTCATTCAAACCAATAACCGGCGCACCTACCTTCATCGCCTGATCCATGATCTTGCAAATCTTCTCTGCATGCGCTTCAGATAATGAGCCGCCCAAAACTGTGAAATCCTGTGAGAACACAAATACGAGTCGGCCGTTAATCATTCCGTATCCAGTAACAACGCCATCTCCTGGAACAGTTTGATCACCCATTCCAAAGTCGTGGCAACGGTGCTCAACGAACATGTCCCATTCTTCGAATGTGCCCGCATCAAGTAAAAGCTCAATACGCTCGCGGGCTGTTAATTTACCCTTTGAATGCTGAGCCTGAATACGCTTTTGCCCACCCCCTAAGCGTGCTAGCTCGCGCTTCGCCTCTAGTTGTTGAATGATTTCCTTCATTACCTACTCCTTAGAAAAATTCATGACCCATGGACTCCAATAGACGTCTTGCAGCAACTGAAGGCGCCATGGTTCCTTGATTAACTTCTGCAACCAAATTTGGTAGAAGCGCTTGCACCGCTTCATTACTACGAAACGCGTTCTTTAAGCCCGCATCAATACGATCCCACATCCAAGCGCCAGCTTGTTGCTTACGACGTAAGTCAAACTTACCGTTTGTCTTTTGCAGCTTTTCAAAATGAGAAATCTTTTCCCATAACTCTGGGACGCCCCTACCTTCGAGGGCACTCAAAGTCATTACCGTGGGATGCCAATAATTAACATCATGTGAGGCGTGATCTGGATTACCTTGAAAGCCCAACAATCTCAATGAGCTAGTAATAAAGAGTTGCGCGCGCCTTGCTGCGTCAGGATCGATATCTACTTTATTAATGACTATCAAGTCAGCGATTTCCATCACACCCTTCTTGATGGCCTGCAAATCATCTCCAGCATTAGGCAACTGCAATAGCAAAAACATATCTGTCATACCCGCTACTGCGATTTCGCTTTGACCTACACCCACAGTCTCAACAATCACCACATCGAAACCAGCAGCCTCAGCCACTAGCATTGCCTCGCGAGTCTTTTCGGCTACCCCTCCCAAGGTTAGAGATGATGGACTGGGGCGAATGAATGCATTTTCTAAAACAGAAAGTCGCTCCATTCGGGTTTTGTCACCCAAAATAGATCCGCCAGATAAGCTTGAAGAAGGATCGATTGCGAGAACTGCAACCCGATGGCCTTTGTCAATTAAATACAGCCCAAGGGATTCAATTAAGGTGGACTTGCCAACACCAGGAACGCCTGAGATACCCAAACGAAATGACTTCCCTGTTTTGGGTAACAGAGCGTTAAGAACCTCATCGGCGCGCTTACGATGATCAAGGCGAGTCGATTCAAGTAACGTAATGACTTTGGCCAACGCTCTACGCTGCTTTAGCGACGGAGCGCTGGTGAGTTCATTCACCAAAGACTGATCAACTGCTTCGAGCATCTTACCTATCTCGCCTAGGTCGTATTAAGCAGGTTTTACAGATTTACGAATTTGCTCAAGCACATCCTTAGCTGAGGCAGGAATTGGTGTGCCTGGACCATAGATGCTTTTAACACCAGCCTCATATAGGAACTCATAATCCTGTCTTGGAATAACACCACCAACAAAGACGATGATGTCATCAGCGCCTTGTTTCTTGAGTTCAGCAATGATGGCTGGAACTAGAGTCTTATGGCCAGCTGCTAAGGTTGAAACGCCTAATGCGTGAACGTCATTCTCAATTGCCTGACGCGCGCATTCTTCAGGAGTTTGGAACAAAGGTCCGATATCCACATCAAAACCAAGATCAGCATAAGCAGTAGCAACCACTTTTGCGCCACGATCATGACCGTCTTGACCAAGCTTAGCAATCATCACACGTGGACGACGTCCAAACTCTTTCGCGAAATCAGCGATTTCTGTTTGTAATTTTGCCCAGCCCTCGGCTGAGTCATAGGCAGCTGCATACACTCCGGTCACCTTTTGAGTATCGGCGCGATGGCGCCCGTAAACTTTTTCCAATGCATCAGACACTTCACCAACTGTTGCACGCAAACGAATTGCGTTGACAGATAGCTCTAGCAAATTGCCTGAGCCATCTTCAGCAGCCTTAGTTAAAGCCTCTAACGCAGCCTCCACTTTCTTGCTATCGCGCTTCGCCTTAATATCTTTGAGGCGAGCAACTTGCCCATCGCGAACTTTGTCGTTGTCAATCATCAATACATCAACAAGATCCTCTTTAGCCAGCTTGTATTTATTTACGCCCACGATTACATCGGAGCCTGAATCAATCTTCGCTTGTTTTTCAGCAGCAGCTGCTTCAATCTTGAGCTTAGCCCAACCACTCTCAACGGCCTTGGTCATGCCACCCATAGCATCAACCTCCTGAATGATCTCCCAAGCTTTATCAGCCATCTCTTGAGTTAAGTTCTCCATCATGTAAGAGCCTGCCCATGGATCAATCACGCTAGTGATGTGGGTTTCTTCTTGCAAAATGAGCTGGGTATTTCGAGCAATACGGCTTGAGAATTCTGAAGGCAAGGCAATTGCTTCATCCAGAGAGTTGGTATGCAAAGACTGTGTGCCGCCAAATACTGCAGCCATCGCCTCAACAGTCGTTCTCACCACGTTGTTATATGGGTCTTGCTCTGTCAAAGACCAACCAGATGTCTGACAGTGAGTACGCAACATTAATGATTTTGGATTCTTTGGCTCAAAAGACTTCATGATGCGCCACCACAATAATCGTGCCGCACGCAATTTAGCTACTTCAAGGTAGAAGTTCATACCAATCGCAAAGAAGAATGAAAGGCGTCCTGCAAATCCGTCTACATCCAATCCTTTAGCTAAAGCCGTTTTGACATACTCCTTGCCATCAGCCAATGTAAACGCTAATTCCAATACTTGATTGGCGCCCGCCTCTTGCATGTGATAACCCGAAATAGAAATCGAGTTGAACTTAGGCATATTTTTTGCGGTGTACTCAATAATGTCACCAATGATGCGCATTGAAGGCTCTGGTGGGTAAATATAGGTATTACGCACCATGAACTCTTTCAGAATATCGTTCTGAATTGTTCCAGATAATTGTTCTTGCTTTACGCCTTGCTCTTCACCGGCAACAATGTATCCAGCCAATACCGGCAAGACCGCGCCGTTCATAGTCATTGACACAGAAACCTTATCCAACGGGATCCCGTCAAACAAAATTTTCATGTCTTCAACAGAATCAATAGCTACACCAGCCTTACCAACGTCGCCAGTTACACGAGGATGATCTGAGTCGTAACCTCGGTGTGTTGCTAAGTCGAATGCAACTGAAACACCTTGTCCACCAGCTTCTAAAGCCTTGCGATAAAAAGCATTGGATTCTTCAGCGGTTGAAAAACCAGCGTATTGACGAATCGTCCAAGGACGCACTGAATACATCGTTGCTTGCGGTCCACGCACGAATGGCTCAAAGCCTGGCAATGTATCTGTGTAATTTAGATTTTTTGCATCAGCGGATGTATATAGCGCTTTGAGATGAATTCCATCGGGAGTTTTCCAGCCAAGCTGATTAACATCACCATCAGGCGCAGACTTTAGCGCTGCTTTATTCCAAGAATCTAAATTGACATCCGGAAATGATGGCCATTCTTTGCTAGATGGATTTTTCTTTTCTGAACTCACAAAACACTCCCTAGTTTTTGTTGCATTGCATATAAGATTTCATAATTCTGCTTGACTATTTGTCGTTTTTCTAGATATCATGTATTCATAATTATGAATACAAAACTGAATAATAGACCCCTTTACGAAGACGTCGCAGATCGACTTCGGGAGCAGATTTTTACCAAACAATTGGCCCCTGGCAGCTGGCTGGATGAGCAAAGCCTAGCTGATCAATTCGGCATTAGTCGCACCCCCATGCGGGAAGCCATCAAAGTTCTAGCCTCAGAAGGCCTAGTGACGATAAAAATGCGTCGAGGCGCCTATGTGACGGAAATTGCTAGAAATGACCTCGAGCAGATCTTTACCATCCTGTCCCTGCTTGAAGGCGAAGCGGCTAAACAAACAGCTATTAAGGCTACAGAAGAAGAGTTGAATCAACTCGACTACTGGCATCACCGTCTAGAAAAGGCTGCCGCCGATCGAGATATAGAGCAATTCTTTGAAATTAATGGCAAGTTTCATGAGCTCATCCAAGAAATCGCAGGCAATCGTTGGATGAATGGCGTAATCGCAGACTTAAGAAAAGTTCTCAAACTCCATCGTCGCGATTCACTAACCAGCACAGGAAGATTGCAAAATTCCCTGCTTGAGCATCGAGAAATTCTCAAAGCTTTACTTAAACGTGATCAGGTAGGTGCCGAAGTGGCAATGAGAAAACATATGGAGCGCGGATTAGAGGCGCTCAGATAATTCAGGAAGCTAGAAATAAAAAAGGCTTAGAAATTATCTAAGCCTTTTTAATGCGGTTATCGGAAAACTTACTTCTTGATAACAAAGTTCCCTGGCAATGAGGCTATATATGCAGCGATATCATGCAGATCAGCATCTGAGAAAGACTGAACCTGAGAACCCATCACTGCGTTATTGCGACCATATTGCGCATTGCCATTGCCTACCTTGTAAGCCTTTAATGCGTAATAGATGTAGTCGGGATATTGGCCAGCCAGTTTAGGGTATGCAGGCAAGATTGGAGCATTCAAGCCAGCGCCATGGCAAGAGGCGCAATTTGCTTTTTCTACCAAAGCCTGACCTTTATCAACGCTTGCAGCATTTGCCACATTTACCAAACCAATACCAGAAAGCAATGCTGCTGTAATTAGTGCAAATTTCATAAACGCGCCTCTATTACTTCAATGGGTTATTCGGTGAGCTGGCAGTTTGCGCAGCATAGTATTCGCCAATATCAGCCATGTCTTGATCAGACAAGCTAGCTGCAATGGAGCGCATTGTTGGATGCTTTCTCTCGCCTTTCTTGTACTCAGATAAAGCGGTAGCAATATAAGTAGCGTTTTGGCCGCCCAACATTGGAACTCTGTATACCAATGGGTAGTCCGCACGATAGTCAGGAATTGAGTGGCAGCCCACACAAAGCCATACCTTGCCATTACCAGCACTGGCGTTACCTTTAACTTCATCAGCCTGAGCCGCAAATCCAGCAAACGCCAGACCAGCACAGACGAGCAATTTAGAAAGAATTGAGAGTTTTTTCATAGAAATCAGTATTAATGAGTTTGATTTAAATCAACTTGGGAGAGTATAGCGGAGAGTAGGCTCTTTAACCCCATTTGGGGCTTGCTTTTGTCATTTCAGCGTCAAAAATCAGTAGAAATACTGAAAATTAAATACCATTTACCTATACTGGAACACTCCATAAAACAGATTTTGATTGGCCGAAATGACCTCAGCACACAAGACTAGCAACCCCAAGCCCTCAAAGCGCTTTGATGGCAGCCAGCAATACGTGGCAACCGATGACCTGAAATTGGCAGTAAATGCCGCAATGGCACTCCAACGCCCCCTTCTTATCAAAGGGGAGCCAGGCACTGGCAAAACCATGCTGGCGGAAGAAGTGGCAGCAGCTCTCAATATGCCGCTACTGCAATGGCACATTAAATCTACTACAAAGGCGCAACAGGGACTTTACGAATACGACGCGGTTAGTCGCTTGCGTGACTCTCAATTGGGTGATGAAAAGGTTAAAGACATTCGCAACTACATTGTGAAAGGTGTCTTGTGGCAAGCCTTTGAAGCAGATCAGCCAACGGTATTACTAATTGATGAAATTGATAAAGCAGATATTGAGTTCCCAAATGATCTCCTACGAGAAATTGATCGCATGGAGTTCTACGTATATGAAACCCGTGAACTAATAAAGGCAAAACACCGCCCTCTTGTCATCATCACCTCCAATAATGAAAAAGAATTGCCAGATGCTTTCTTGCGTCGCTGCTTCTTTCATTACATCAGCTTTCCGGATGCCACTACAATGCAAAGCATTGTTGATGTCCACCACCCCAATATCAAGCAGGATCTCCTAGAGGCCGCCCTCAAAGCCTTCTATCAAATCCGCGCTTTACCAGGGCTAAAGAAAAAACCGTCCACCTCCGAATTAATTGACTGGTTAAAGCTTTTACTCGCGGAAGATATTCCTCCAGAGGCACTCTACTCCCAAGATGAAAAAATTGTGGTGCCACCTCTACATGGCGCCTTACTCAAGAATGAACAAGACATTCATCTTTTTGAGCGCTTAGTGATGATGAATCGCAATCATCGCTAATTAGTTCATCAAAAACTAGAGTTAAGCAATGCTGATTTCGTTCTTTCTCAATTTGAAAGAGTCCAAGGTGCCTGTTTCTGTGAGAGAGTTTTTAACTTTATTGGAAGCGCTGAAGTCAGGCGTCATTGCCCCGTCTATTGATGAGTTCTACCAACTCTCACGCATGACGCTCGTCAAAGATGAGCAATACTTTGATCGCTTTGATCAAGTATTTGGTAACTACTTTAAGGGTGTGGAGCAAATCATTGCCCTATCACCAGATATTCCAGTCGATTTGCTAGAGAAAAAATTGCAACGTGTTTTATCCGAAGAGGAAAAAGCGGCGCTACAAAAACTAGGTGGCCCTGAGGCACTCAAAAAACGCCTTGAAGAATTACTCAAAGAGCAAAAGGAGTGGCACGGGGGTGGCAATAAATGGATCGGTGCTGGCGGCTCATCACCTTTTGGTCATAGCGGCTACCACCCGGAGGGAATCCGAATTGGTGGCGAGAGTGCGGGCAATCGCACCGCCATTAAGGTTTGGGAAGCTCGAGAATTTAAAGATTACGACAATAACCTAGCCCTTGGCACGAGGAATATCAAAGTGGCTCTGAGGCGTTTACGTCGCTTTGCTCGCCAGGGCTCTGCACTAGAACTTGATCTTGATAAAACCATACACTCCACTGCAGCTAACGCAGGCATGTTGGATATTCAGATGCGCCCAGAGCGCCACAATCAGGTCAAAGTATTGCTACTCATGGATGTTGGTGGCTCCATGTACGATCATATCCAGCGTATTGGTGAATTATTTTCAGCAGCAAAGGCAGAGTTCAAACACCTGGAGCATTATTACTTTCATAACTGCGTTTATGAAAATCTCTGGCAAAGCAATCGACGCCGTAGAGACCAAGTGACAGCTACTCAGGACATCATTAATAAATACGGGCCTGACTATAAACTGATTTTTGTGGGCGATGCCACTATGTCTCCTTATGAAATTCTCAGCCCCAACGGCTCAGTTGAATACAACAATAAAGAAGCTGGCGCAGTATGGATAAATCGGCTCTTAGATCACTTTCCACATTTTGCATGGCTTAACCCCGAACCTGAATCTATCTGGGAATACCGTCAATCTATCGACATCATGAAAAATCTCATGAAAGATCGCATGTACCCAGTGACCTTAAATGGCTTAGAAGCAGCGATGCGTCAACTATCGAAATAAATTACCTGTAAGATTTTGTCTAATTCAATTTACACCGACAGAGAAAACTATGAGCACTATCAACGATCGCTTAAAAACCCTTGGCATTGACTTACCTCCTCCTGGACCACCAGCAGCAGCCTATGTCATGGCCGCCACTACAGGCAATACAGTCTTTCTATCAGGGCACATTGCCAAACGTGATGGCAAACCATGGGTTGGAAAGCTTGGTAAAGATATGGATACAGAAACAGGTAAAGCTGCTGCGAGATCCATTGCGATTGACCTCATTTCTACCTTGCAAAATCATCTTGGCTCACTCGACAAAGTTAAGCGCATCGTAAAAGTAATGGGTTTAGTGAACTCCACCAATGAATACACTGAGCAACACCTAGTGGTAAATGGGTGCTCTGAATTGCTTTTTGAAGTATTTGGCGATACTGGCAAACATGCTCGTAGCGCATTTGGGGTTGCACAAATTCCACTGGGAGCCTGTGTTGAGATTGAGTTGATTGCCGAGATCTAGGCTGAACAACTAAGCTCGTGTAATACCCAACTTCTGGATGTCTGCGACAGTATCGACATCCAGAATATATGCTTGATTATCTGAATTAAATATTTTGATTCGATTTGGGTGCTGATCCATAAATGGTCTACAAACCATTCCCGGAATTTGTCGCATCTCATCTATGGCTTTCTTGGAAAACAACGCCGGATTGCCACGCTGACCACCCACGATCGGCATCACTACATCTTGATGCGGCTCACGATCAACGAATTGATTTAGCAAGGCAATCAACTCATGTTCACCAATCAGGGGTTGGTCACTTAAGCACATTGCCACTACTTCAAATGCATCACCTAAAGATTCAAGAGCGAGTCTTACAGATGAAGCTTGGCCAACAGATACATTTTGGTTATGAACGATGTTAATGGTTAGATCCATCAACTTAGCCAATCTATTGAGCTCCAGCTCTATTGGCGCCGCATGAAATCCGGTAATGACAAGGAACTCAACTGGATGAAGGACTTTAACGGCAGTACAAAACCCCTCCAACAAAGTTTTGCCATCCTTTTGCAAAAGCGCCTTTGGAACAGAGCCCATACGACTCCCCTCGCCGGCAGCTAATAAGACAATCGCCAGACGCAGATTGGAAGGTTTACGCAATGAAGTCATTAGGGTGATAATAAATAAGAATTCAAAAACAAAGATACCGCATGAATAGCACCGATCTGAGCGTACTCAAATCCGCAGTGAACTGGCTTCAATCAGGCCATTCTGTTGCAATAGCCACCGTTGTGCAAACTTGGGGGTCGGCTCCACGTCCAGTTGGATCTTGGCTTGCCATCCGAGATGACGGACAAGTCGCAGGGTCTGTCTCTGGAGGATGTGTTGAGGACGATCTGATTAGTCGCGTACAAACTGAAGTTTTGACTCGCAATATCCCTGAAATGGTAGTGTACGGAGTTAGTCAAGAGGAAGCAGCGCGTTTTGGCTTGCCTTGCGGTGGCACGCTTCGTCTACTGGTAGAGCCTAAGCCTGAGCTAGCTATTTTGGAACAATTATTAGCAAGCATTAGCTCCCATCAAATTACCAGACGGTCTGTAAATATTGCCACTGGTAAATTCACCTTAGAGCCCGGCACACGTAATGATGAATTCGCCTGTAACGATAAAGAGATGCGGACTACTTACGGTCCACGCTGGCGCATGGTCATTATTGGCGCTGGTCAGCTCTCTCAATACACAGCAGATTTTGCAATTGCATCTGACTTTGAAGTCATTGTGATTGACCCTCGTGATGAATACACCGAAGGATTAAATCGCTCCGATGTCACCTTTATTCAAGGCATGCCAGATGATGTCTTGCTCGAGATTGGTGTAGATCCTCATACTGCCGTAGTAGCGCTCACCCATGATCCTAAGCTTGATGACATGGCATTGATGGAGGCTTTTAAGTCCTCCGCATTTTATGTAGGCGCTTTAGGTAGCAAAAAGAATACTCAGAAGCGTAAAGAGCGCCTATTAGAGTTTGATGTCAGCAAAGAAGAGGTTGAAAGACTCTATGGCCCTGTAGGCCTGTCGATTGGAGCCCTCACCCCACCAGAGATTGCTGTTTCTATTCTGGCGGAAGTGATTGCCGTCAAATATGGGGTGAGCCTACCTAAAAAAGGTTAATTTTTTAGGTAGTTCGCTTGGTTAACTTTAGTTTGCTTTCAGCTTGCCGTCTTTCAGGCGTGGCTCTACAAAATAACCCTTACGAGCGCGATTGCCAGCAAAAGACTTCAGTGTTTTCGCATCCAAACTCAACTCGGTAGGCTTACCTGCACGTCCCGCTCCAGAGTATGTTGCTCCATTTGGACCCACTGCGATTGCGGATGACATGAACTCTTTGTCATCAAGACCCATCAAGATTACGCCCTTACCACCAGTAGGCAAGCGCTTGAGTTCATCCAATGGGAACACTAGCAACTTCGAGGCAGCTGATAAGCAAGCAACCTGCTTCATGCCCACCTCAACCTTAGCGGCGCCAAGTGGTGCATCGCCAGCAACTTTCGCGTCAATGCTAATAAACGATTTGCCTGCCTTATTACGCGTACTCATATCAGCCACATTGGCCAAGAATCCATAACCTGCTTTTGTGGATAACAAGACCAAGTCATCAGGCTGGCCAGCGTAATACGCAACCATTTGAGAACCGGCGGCCAGATTTACAAAACTGGTTAATGGTGAGCCGTCGCCACGAGCGCCTGGCAATTCGCTAACAGGCACGGTATAAACACGGCCATCACTACCAAAACCTTGAATCACATCAACTGTGCGCACCTCAAAGGTTGCATAGAGAGCATCGCCAGCCTTGAAGCTGAACTGTGTTGCGTCATGCTCATGACCTTGGCGAACGCGGACCCAACCTTTTTGTGAAACGATGACAGTAACAGGCTCATCAATCACCTTAGTCTCGGCAATAGCACGCTTATCTTCCTGAATCAACGTACGACGATCATCACCAAAATCTTTGATATCAGCTTCAATTTCTTTAATGATGCGCTTACGTAAAATAGTCACTTTGCAGCAATCCTTCTAAGTCATCACGCTCTGATTTGAGCTCTTTGAGCTCTTGCTCAATCTTGATGCCTTCTAAGCGAGCTAATTGACGCAGGCGGATATCTAAAATGTCTTCTGCTTGACGATCGGTAAGCTTGAATTCTTTAATCAAGTCAGCTTTAGGCTCATCGCTATTGCGAATGATCTTGATAACCTTATCAATATTCAGAAGAACAATTAAGCGCCCCTCTAAGATGTGCATCCGGTCTTTTACCTTGCCGAGACGGAATTGGGTTCGGCGAGTCACTGTTACAAGCCTGAACTCAATCCACTCGGAAATAATTTCTTTTAAGCCTTTTTGGCGTGGACGGCCGTCGTTGCCA
Organism: Polynucleobacter sp.; assembly: GCA_044225315.1. Lineage (GTDB taxonomy): Bacteria > Pseudomonadota > Gammaproteobacteria > Burkholderiales > Burkholderiaceae > Polynucleobacter. The sequence goes on along the minus strand of JBGAIU010000005.1, from coordinate 45,887 downwards.
ATCATCACCAAATTCATTGGCGCATTCGATTCAAGCGAGGTGTGCGCCAACAAGAGGTTAATGAACTCATTTACATCAATGTTTTTGCTCTTAGGCTCAAACACCAAACGAACCGGAGCATCTTTACTTGATTCATCACGCACACCATCCAAAACATTCAAGATAGTGGACTTCAGATTGTTCTGCTCTGGAGTTAAGGTCTTCTTACCAACCTTCACTTTTGGATTGGTGATCTCTTCAATCTCTTGTAATACACGTTGTGAAGATGTTGAGGGTGGCAATTCATTGACTACGATTTGCCACTGACCACGAGCTAATTCCTCAATAGACCAACGAGCACGAACTTTAAGGCTGCCACGGCCTGTTTCATAAATCTGCGCAATCTCCGCAGACGAAGAAATAATTTGACCACCACCTGGATAGTCAGGACCAGGCATGATCTCCAACAAATCAGTGGTAGATAGCTTGGGTGCCTTCATCAAGGCAATCGCGGCAGAAGCTACTTCTCGTAGATTGTGCGATGGAATCTCAGTCGCCATACCCACTGCAATACCAGATGCGCCGTTGAGCAATACGAATGGCAAACGGGCTGGCAATAATTTAGGTTCTTGGAATGAACCGTCATAGTTGGGCGCAAAATCAACCGTACCTTCGTCGATTTCACTTAACAGCAAGCCAGCAATCTTGGTTAAACGCGCTTCGGTATAACGCATCGCTGCGGCACCGTCGCCATCACGGGAACCGAAGTTGCCTTGACCATCAATTAATGGATAGCGCAGAGAAAAACTTTGCGCCAAACGGACTAATGCGTCATAAGCAGATTGATCTCCATGCGGGTGAAACTTACCCAATACATCACCAACAACGCGCGCACTCTTTACAGGCTTAGCATCTGCACGAAGACCCATCTCGTTCATTGAGAACAGGATGCGGCGCTGCACTGGTTTTTGACCATCTGCGACTTCTGGTAATGCGCGTCCTTTTACAACGCTGATAGCGTAATCCAGATAAGCACGTTCGGCATACACAGCCAACGTCAAACTATCCTTGTTATCCTCATTCAAATCCATGGTCTTAGGATCATGAGGATCTTTGGGTCCATTGGAACCACCCTTAGAGGATGCGGCTACTTTGGGCGCTTCTTCTACCTCAACAATATCCATCTCTTCAATGGCGTTAGAAAATAAATCAGCCTGCTCAGCAGGTTTATTCTTGCCCGGTGTTTTCTTAGTAGCCATTAAATATCCGCCTCAACTTCATTGCCGCGCTCTTCCAGCCAATCGCGACGAGCACCAGATTCTGATTTACCCATCAACATATCCATGGTTTTAAATGTTTCATCTTCAGTCCACGAACCAAGAGTTACTGGCAGTAAGCGACGTGTATCTGGATTCAAAGTGGTATCCCATAACTGCTCGGCACTCATCTCGCCTAATCCTTTAAAGCGAGAGATTTGCCATGCCGTTTCCTTAACGCCCTCTTTACGCAATTTATCTTCAATTGCTTGAAGTTCGTTGGCATCTAAGGCATAAATCTTTTGCGCTGGCTTCTTACCTCTTGCAGGAGCATCGACCCTAAACAGTGGTGGCCTAGAAATATGAACATGACCTAAATCGATCAACTTAGGGAAATGCTTGTAAAACAATGTCAGTAGTAAAACCTGAATATGCGCACCATCTACGTCCGCATCAGACAAAATGCAAATCTTGCCGTAACGTAAATTGGATAAATCAGGATCATCATTGGGGCCATGTGGATCGACGCCAATAGCAACAGCGATATCGTGCACTTCGTTATTAGCAAATAAACGGTCGCGCTCAGCTTCCCAGGTATTTAAAACCTTGCCGCGCAAAGGCAAAATCGCCTGATATTCCTTGTTGCGACCCATCTTGGCAGAACCGCCCGCAGAATCACCCTCAACTAAGAAGATTTCATTTTGAGCAATGTCTTCACTCTCGCAATCCGTTAACTTGCCCGGTAATACAGCCACGCCAGAGGACTTTTTCTTCTCAACCTTTTGGCCTGCGCGAGTACGAGCTTGGGCTTGTTTAATAACCAAGTCAGCTAGTTTGCGACCATAGTCAACGTGCTGGTTAAGCCATAACTCCAGAGCAGATTTAGCATAGCCCGAAACTAGACGTACTGCATCACGAGAATTTAGACGCTCTTTAATCTGACCTTGAAATTGCGGGTCCAATACTTTGGCAGACAAAATAAATGAAGCGCGCGCAAACACATCTTCAGGCATCAACTTCACACCCTTGGGTTGCAACGCATGCATCTCAATAAAACCTTTTACCGCATTGAACAATCCTTCGCGCAGGCCACTTTCATGAGTGCCGCCAGCAGGAGTAGGAATTAAGTTCACATAACTCTCGCGCACTGGTGTGCCATCTTCGGTCCAGCAAACCACCCAAGCAGCGCCCTCACCTTCGGCGAAAGAATCATCATCACCAGCGCCAGTTGCATATTGCTCACCCTCGAATGGAGGTATGACTTCAGCACCATGACCCGCTTGAGCCATCGCTTCATTAAGGTAGCCACGCAAGCCTTGTGCGTATTGCCATGATTGGCTTTCACCAGACTTTTCTTGAATAAGAGTGACCTTAACGCCAGGCAATAGGACTGCTTTGGATCTGAGTAAACGCACCAACTCAGCCATCGGTATCGCAGCACTATCAAAGTATTTGCCATCGGGCCAAGCACGCACACGCGTACCGTGAGATTTGTCGTCTTTTGAAGCAGGCTTGGATTTGAGTTTCTCAATCACTTTGCCATCAGCAAATATGAGTGTAGAAACTTGACCATCGCGCCATACCGTTACTTCAAGACGCTTGGATAATGCATTCGTTACAGAAACACCCACTCCATGCAGACCACCTGAGAATGCATAAGCACCACCAGTACCTTTATCAAATTTACCGCCAGCATGCAACTGAGTAAATACGATTTCAACTACCGGTAATTTTTCAGTGGGATGCATCCCCACTGGAATTCCGCGACCGTCATCCTCGACGCTCACACTGCCATCGGTGTGCATCGTCACAATAATTTGTTTGCCATAACCGCCTAAGGCTTCATCGGAAGCGTTATCCAAAACCTCTTGAACAATGTGTAGGGGGTTATCGGTTCGGGTGTACATACCAGGCCGCTGACGGACTGGCTCCAGTCCTTTGAGGACCTGAATCGACGATTCGCTGTATTCGGAAATTTTACGGGTAGCCATGCGCCAAAATTGTAGCCATGTCTGGGAATGGGTCGGACTTTTCTGATATTCTCCTGCTATCCATGCCAAAATTAGGCATGGGAGCCTTAAGTCATATTCGCGTTTTAGACCTCAGCCGCGTGCTTGCAGGTCCTTGGTGCGCTCAGAATCTTGCTGATCTGGGTGCAGATGTCATCAAAGTGGAACGTCCTAGAGCTGGCGACGACACCCGGCACTGGGGTCCTCCCTTTGCCAAGGACCCAAAAGGCCAAGATACAGAAGAATCTGCCTATTTTATTTGCATCAATCGCAATAAGCGTTCGATTACAGTCGATATCAGCAAACCAGAAGGTCAAGACATCATTCGTCAGTTAGCTTCCGAATCAGATGTAGTGATTGAAAACTACAAAGTGGGTGATCTTAAGAAATACGGCTTAGATTATGAAAGTCTTACAAAGATCAAGCCCGATTTGATCTATTGCTCTATTACTGGATTTGGACAAACGGGTCCTTACGCGCATCGCCCTGGATATGACTTCATTATTCAAGGCATGGGTGGCTTTATGAGTGTGACTGGCGAAGCCGAGGATGTTGAAGGTGCTAGCCCACAAAAATCTGGTGTTGCGATTGCCGATATTTTTACTGGCATGTATGCCACTACCGCAATATTGGCTGCTGTAGTTCATCGTGATCAGACCGGTGAAGGCCAATACATCGATATGTCCTTACTAGATACACAAGTTGCGGTAATGGCCAATGTCTCTAGCGCCTACCTTACATCCGGTGAGATCCCGCGTCGCTGGGGGAATGCCTCCCCAATCATTGTTCCTTATCAAACTTTTCCCACCTCGGATGGCTGGATGATCGTAGCAGCAGGCAATGATGGTCAATTTCGACACCTTGTCACTGCTGGTGGTGAAGCTCATCTAGCAGATAACCCCTTGTATCTCACCAACCCTGATCGAGTCCTCCATCGCAAGTAGCTCATTCCTTTGCTTGAAGAAATGACTCGCAAAAAAACCAAGGGAGAGTGGATTGCGCTTTTAGAAGCGGCAAATGTTCCCTGTGGCCCCATCAATAATTTCAAAGAAGTGTTTGAAAATGAACAGGTCCTTGCTAGAAATATTCAGATTGATGTACCGCACCCGACAGTTGGTAGCATGAAACTCGTAGCAAGCCCTATGAAGCTTTCTAAAACACCAGTAGAAGTTCGGATGCCACCACCCACTCTGGGGCAGCATACCAATGAAGTTTTGCATGAGCGCCTTCAATTAAATGATGCTTCTATTGCCCAATTGAAAGAAAAGGGAATTATTTAATGAGCTCAAGCCCTAAAACATCTCTCACCATGGCTCAAGTCCTGATTTTTGGCGGATTCATGGTGACGATGTCTAGGGGCATTCGTCATGGCTTTGGTTTATTTAACTTGCCAATCACGATGGCCAACGGCTGGGGTCGTGAAACCTTTGCACTGACAATTGCGCTGCAAAATTTGATCTGGGGCGCAGTACAGCCAATTACTGGCGCACTAGCCGATAGATTTGGCGCGTTCAAGATTATGGTTGCAGGGGGGAGCGCTTTACGCCTTGGGTTTGGTGGGAATGGCGATTTCGACAGATGCGCTTAATTTCACCATCGCGGGCGGATTATTAATTGGTCTTGCACAAACTGCTACCACCTATAGCGTGGTCTACGGCATCTTAGGTCGCAACGTTCCTGCAGATAAACGGGTTTGGGCGATGGGTATCGCAGCAGCCGCCGGATCGTTTGGACAATTTTTAATGATTTCTGCTGAGCAAGGTCTATTAAGCGCATTTGGTGCGCAAGATGCTCTGCTGATTTTGGCATTGATGGCTAGCTTAATGATTCCCACTGCTTTTTTATTGCGCGAGAAAAATTTCGCTCATCAGCATAGTCATGGCGATCAAACTATCAAAGAAGCACTGAAAGAGGCAATTGGAAACCCCAGCTTTCGTTTGCTTACCTTAGGATATTTTGTTTGCGGCTTTCAAGTGGTATTTATTGCTGTTCACCTTGCCCCCTACCTAAAAGATCTTTCATCTATTTATCCAGCAGTTGGAGCGCCTGCGGTAGCGACAACCGCCCTCGCCCTCATTGGCCTATTCAATATCTTTGGCACCTATAGCGCTGGTATCTTGGGCCAACGGTTCCCTAAGCGTTATTTGTTATCAAGCATTTATTTGGGTCGTGCGATTGCTATTACAGGGTTCCTATTGTTACCGCTAAGCCCCACTACCACATATGTATTTGCCGCAATCATGGGATTTCTGTGGCTATCTACTATTCCCTTAACCAATGGCATCGTGGCTCAGATATTTGGAGTGAAGTACCTCGCCATGCTTTCTGGTTTGGTGTTTTTCTCGCACCAACTTGGCAGCTTCTGTGGAGCATTCTTAGGCGGCTATTTATTCGATCGCACCGATTCTTACGTCATCGTTTGGCAGCTTGCGATTGGATTAGGAGTGTTTGCATTCTTAGTTAACCTACCGGTTAAAGAACGCGCGATTCATCGAGTGGCAAATGCCTAAGTCGTCAAATCGCAATACCTCTTTTTGGAAAATCATTGCATATGGTTTTGCCATCTTTATATTGCTGATGGTATTTTCCGCTTACTATGCTCCTGAAATGATGATGTCGATTACCAATCAAGTTTGGGCACTTTGTGGATGGTAGTAGTCGATGAAGATCGTTTTTATCGGTTAGCATTGTCAGCTTGATTCATTAGCATACTTTGTACATGTATGCATCTCGCCGTAGCACAATGGATAGTGCACATGCCTCCTAAGCGTGGGATACAGGTTCGATTCCTGTCGGCGGGACCACAAAATTGTCAGAACTTATCCACAGGGTATGTGGATAAATCCACAAAAGTTTTCGTAAGTCGAGGATTTGTATAGAGTGACCTGACATGCTCAATTTGTGTGCAGAAGTTTCTAGCAACAAAAATGAATATCCTTATTAAAGATATTGATAACTTCTAAAATTATTTGTGGTAATGAGACCTTAAAAACCACTTTATTTTGTGAAGTTCCCTTACACTAAGCCGCATGTCAGCCCTGTCTACCAGCACCATCGCAGCCCTTGAAGAAATGCTTCAAAATACCGCAAGACCTGCTCCTGCGGATTTCTTGCCGATATATTTTTCACGAGGAAATCACGAAGACCTGCTGATTGGACATCTCAACCCTGATTTCATTACTCACTTGCAGGAATTATTCAAAAAACAATCAGTTCCTTTGGCAAGAATGTCGCATGATCGCTTAAGTATTGAACTTGGGCGCCCAAAAGAATTATCAGCAACGCTAAGCCTCTTAGCGAATCACATGCGACAAGGTGGTTTTATTCCCGGTTGGCGCAATGAAGAATTTGCATGGGTTGATCAAAATGGCCATAAATTCTTTCGCTTAGAACGGTCTGCCTTTAGGACGTTTGGTTTTCGTAGCATGGCGACACACATCAATGGCTACACAAAAGCCGACACTATTTGGTTAGGCCGCAGAAGCGAAAACAAACCGACAGATCCAGGCAAATTAGATAACCTCGCCGCTGGCGGAATCAGCGCTGATGAAACTCCATGGGTTAGCGCACGTCGCGAGCTATGGGAGGAAGCTGGTGTCCCAGAGCACATTTCCAATGACATCGAGCCGATTGGTCGAATTCATATGCGTCGCATCGCTAATGAACGAGGTTTTCATGATGAACAACTGTTTATTTACGATCTAGAGCTCCCTAAGCAATTTATTCCAACCAATCATGACGGTGAAGTAAGCGGTTTTATTGAGGTTTCTTACACGGAGGCTGCTGCCCGTATCTTGGCCGATGAATTCACCAGCGATGCCGCTTTTGTGACGGCAGACTTCATTTTGCGACGCAATAAATAAGCCTAACGGCTGCTGTATGGGCAATTGACCCGCGTCATGAGCCTAAGCCCTGTTTTCGTGGTTAAATCTAGCTAAGGATGAAACAGGGGTGCCCTCAAAAGCAGATTTTGCTCTGAGGCGCTGAGAGAGACCCTAAAACCCGATCCAGGTAATGCTGGCGTGGGGAGTTACATCAGACCGACACACCCGGTTTCGTCCATCTAAAACAGCAAGGAGATGGACATGAGCTCAGGCAATCAAAAATCAAATAAACATGAAATTCCAAGCCTTAAAAGCTTGGAACGTGACTTCGGTCAAAAGTTTGCGTATCCCGCATCTACTAAAACTTACTTAAAAGGATCACGCGCAGATATCAAAGCGCCGATTCGCATGATTGAGCAATTGCCAACACGCGTTGGTGAACAACTCATTCCAAATCCCCCTATTCCGGTTTATGACACTTCAGGCCCCTATAGCGATCCAGATATTGTGATCAACCTGGAAAAAGGTTTGCCAAGATTGCGTGATGCTTGGATTGCAGAGCGTAACGATACTGAGCAGTTATCTGGTTCAAGTTCTGAATATGGCGTAGCTCGCGCAAATGATGCCGCAACTCAAAGCTTACGATTTGCGCACATCAGCGCACCGCGCGTGGCTAAGTCTGGTCATAACGTGAGTCAGATGCATTACGCTCGCAAGGGAATCGTCACCCCTGAAATGGAATATGTGGCCCTGCGTGAATTCATGGGTCTAGAGCAATTACGCAAAGATCCCGCCTATAAGCAATTACTCAAACAACACCCTGGAAAATCCTATGGTGCCAATCTTCCAGAAATTGTTACTGGTGAATTTGTGCGCTCGGAGATTGCTGCAGGTCGCGCGATTATTTCAGCAAACAACAATCACCTAGAATTAGAGCCAATGATTATTGGCAGAAACTTCCGCGTGAAGATCAACGGCAACCTAGGTAACTCAGCAGTCACTTCTTCAATCAACGAAGAGGTAGAGAAAATGGTTTGGTCTATTCGTTGGGGGGCAGACACCATCATGGATCTTTCCACTGGAAAGCATATTCATGAAACACGTGAATGAATTATTCGTAACTCACCAGTACCTATTGGTACAGTTCCAATCTATCAAGCTCTGGATAAAACTGGTGGTATCGCCGAAGATCTCACCTGGGAAATGTTCCGTGATACCTTGGTAGAACAAGCCGAGCAAGGCGTGGACTATTTCACGATCCACGCTGGCGTATTGCTGCGCTATGTACCATTAACTGCAGATCGTATTACTGGCATCGTGTCACGCGGTGGTTCCATCATGGCTAAATGGTGCTTAGCCCATCACAAGGAGAACTTCCTCTACACCAAGTTTGATGAGATTTGCGAAATCATGAAGGCTTATGATGTCTCTTTCAGCTTAGGTGATGGTTTATGTCCTGGCTGTATTGCCGACTCAAACGATGCTGCGCAGTTTGGTGAACTCCATACCCTTGGTGAATTAACTGCAAAGGCTTGGAAACATGATGTCCAAGTCATGATTGAAGGTCCTGGACACGTTCCAATGCAGCGTATTGAAGAAAATATGACCGAAGAGCTCAAGCATTGCTTAGAAGCGCCTTTCTATACCCTCGGGCCATTGATCACTGATATTGCCCCAGGCTACGACCACATCACCAGCGGCATTGGCGCTGCGCAAATTGGTTGGTATGGCACAGCGATGCTTTGCTATGTCACACCTAAAGAGCATTTAGGCCTCCCAGATAAAGAAGATGTGCGTGAAGGCATCATCACTTACAAGATTGCAGCACATGGTGCGGATCTTGCAAAAGGCTTACCGGGCGCTCAAGTTCGCGATAACGCCCTTTCTAAGGCGCGCTTTGAATTCCGCTGGGAAGACCAATTTAATTTAGGCTTAGACCCAGAGCGTGCACGCGAATACCATGATGCAACTTTGCCCGCCGAAGGAGCAAAAATTGCGCACTTCTGCTCCATGTGTAGACCAAAGTTCTGCTCGATGAAGATTACTCAAGAGGTTCGTGACTACGCAGCAACACTCAACGCAGATGCCAAAGTAATTCCGATTGCTCAAGCTACTGATCCTAATAAGGGTATGGAAGAGATGTCTGCGGAGTTCCGCAAGCGCGGTAGTGAAATTTATCAGTAAGCATTTGTAAATGAGCAGCGCCTCCCTCGCACACAAACGCTTTGCTATTGTCGGCGCTGGCCTAATGGGCCGGCTGCTGGCACTCGCATTGGCAAAACGCGGCGCTAAGGTTGACTTATTTGACCGTGGCGATGCTAGCGCGAATGAATCTGCAGCAAGAGTGGCTGCCGCGATGCTTGCCCCTCTTGCGGAATCTGCAATTACAGAAGATTCGGTTGTGCGGATGGGGATTTATAGCCTACCTCGTTGGAAGGAATTAATCGAAGACCTCTCTTCACCCGTATTTTTCCAACAAGACGGCACATTGATACTGTGGCATCGGCAAGATGCCGCTGAAGCAGAACGCTTTACCAATCACCTGGATAAAAATTGTTTACACAACAGCCAACTCAATCCACCTAAACGATTGAATGAGCAGCAATTACGCGACCTTGAACCTGGCGTTACCGATCGATTTACTCAAGGCCTCTATCTTCCCCATGAAGGTCAATTGGATAACCGACAGCTGTTAGATGCCTTACTGGTTGAGCCAAATACATTTGGTGTGAAATGCCATTGGAATACTAAAGTCAATACTGATGCATTACGAAATGACTCTGCATATCAATGTGTCATTGATTGCCGTGGCAATGGCGCAAAAGATGCCTGGTCTTCCAATGAAAATACTCTGCGCGGGGTTCGTGGCGAGGTTATTCGCTTGTATGCCCCAGAAGTAAAGTTACGCAGACCTACACACTTAATACATCCCCGCTATCCCATCTATATCGCCCCTAAAGAGAATGATGTGTATGTGGTTGGAGCGACTGAAATTGAATCCGAAGATTTATCGCAAATGAGCGTTCGCTCTGCCATGGAATTACTTAGTGCCGTGTACACAGTACACAGTGGATTTGCGGAAGCTCGCATTCTTGAGATGGCTACGCAATGTCGTCCGACTCTCAAAAACAATCTACCTGAGGTATTGATCAATAAAGAAAAGGGTATGCCTGATTTGATGATGATTAATGGCCTCTATCGTCATGGCTTCATGATTTCTCCTGCGGTGCTAGATGCAACCATGGAAATACTAGAGAGCGGTCAAAGTAATACTGCACTGGAACTGGGCTTAAACATCAGTTATGAGGCAAGCGTATGCGCATAACCGTCAATCAAGTGGAATACGATCTACCTTCGCACAGCATGATTGCGGATGCTCCTAACCTTATTAATGCAAAGCCTCCTTTTGCGGTCGCAGTCAACTTGAATTTTGTACCTAAATCTCAATATTCGCTGCACGCATTAAATGAAAACGATCAAATTGAAGTGATTGCCCCAGTTACTGGAGGCTAAATATCCATGACAGCACCATTACCCAACCAACTCAATAAAGCAGATGCCCTAGTCTTATACGGCGAGAGCTTTGCTAGTCGCTTGCTACTGGGCACTTTACGCTATCCATCGCCCTTGGTTTTGGAAAATGCCGTAAAAGTCGCTAATCCTGCAATGATTACCGTTAGCCTTCGTCGCCAAGGCACCAGCACTACAGAAGCGCATAGTGGATTTTGGGAATTACTTAAAAAGATGGCAGTTCCAGTATTGCCAAATACTGCTGGTTGCCATAGTCCTCAAGAAGTCATCACAACTGCCCAGATGGCGCGAGAAGTTTTTGAAACCAACTGGATTAAGTTGGAACTCATTGGCGATGACTACACCTTGCAACCCGATACTTTGCGTTTAGTACAAACTGCTGAGACCTTGATTAAAGATGGCTTTAAGGTATTGCCTTACTGCACTGAAGATCTAATTCTGTGCCAACGTCTAGTAGATGCTGGATGCCAAGCAATCATGCCTTGGGCCGCCCCGATTGGAACTGGACAAGGCCCACTAAACCCCTATGCAATGAAGCTATTACGCGATCGCATCAAAGTTCCTCTCATTGTTGATGCTGGCCTTGGTTTACCATCGCACGCTTGCACGGTAATGGAATGGGGGTTTGATGCCGTTCTGCTAAACACGGCAGTGGCACTTTCTGAAAATCCAGTAGCGATGGCAAAAGCCTTTGCTATGGCCACAGATGCTGGACACAGCGCATACCTATCTGGTGCCATGAAACCGCAGACATCAGCACAAGCCAGCACCCCTCTTGTTGGCACACCCTTTTGGCATCAAAGCTAAGAGATTAAGGGGATTGATATGAGCCTAGTAAGAAATCTCGCCGATCAAATCATTTCAGCGCATCGCAACGATGATTTATGTCTGCCGATTCCACAATACTCGATCAGCTCACCGCCGCCCAGAATCGATAATGAGCTAGCCACCGATCACTATGAGCTTGCCGGAGCGCTCGCAGCGATTGAAATGGGCTTTATTGAATCTGATGCGCGAACTCTAGGCAAAGCTTGGTCACGCATGACGATTCAAGATGGCGGCTTTAATCCATTTAAATGGCCAACTAGACCAGAACACTTTGATCTACTGCCATGGACTCGCAATATGAATCCCAAGGCATTTAAAGAATGTCCTAAACGTTTAGGCCTTTATGGCGTTATGCCAGACGCTGATTGGGTAAAACGTATGGTCGAAGCGGAAATACCCACAGTTCAATTGCGTTTTAAATCTGAAGACCGATTCAAAATCAGAAAGCAAATTAAGGAAGCGGTTAAAGCCACCGAGGGTAGTAAGACTTTGTTATTCATTAATGACTATTGGGAAGAAGCAATTGATGCAGAAGCTTATGGCGTACATCTCGGGCAAGAAGATCTGGAAGATGCTGATCTCGTGCAAATCAGAGCTGCTGGGTTGAGATTAGGTCTCAGCACCCATGGCTATGCTGAAATGGTCCATGCGGATCGCTTTTGTCCAAGCTATATTGCTATGGGCGCCGTCTTTCCAACAAATCTCAAGAAAATGCCTACCGCACCCCAAGGGTTGGGAAGGTTATATCAATACGCAAAACTGATGAGTCATTACCCATTAGTGGCAATTGGCGGTATTGATCAAGATAGCATTCATGCGGTTGCTAAGAGTGGTGTTGGATCTATAGCAGTGGTGCGCGCCATTACATAAGCTAAAGACCCTAAGGCAGCAGTAAAGTATTTACAGGATTTGATGCGCGCCTAATCTATTAGCGATTACGCTTCTGATAGATTATCTTTTTTCTTTTTCGTCCAATAAAGCGGTTGGATAGAAGTCATGCATATGCCACAAAGGTCCTGGCCCCTCTCCAATACTGAGAAAACGCCCTGCCTGTAACCCAGCCTCAACATACGCAATTGCTTTAGCCACAGCATGAGACAAATCATGCCCTGCTGCAAGATAAGTGGCAATCGCTGATGCAAGCGAGCAACCAGTTCCATGAGTATTGGCAGTGTTTACTCGATAGTGTTTGAATTCTTTAGACTGAACAACCTCAAGCTCATCTTCGATGGTGCGCCACATTAGGTAATCAGTAATTTGCGTATGGGCGCTATCAAGATGTCCGCCTTTAATGAGCACAGCTTGTGGTCCCATATCTAATAATTCTTGTGCGGCCAATTTGAAGTCATCTGGACCAACTACATCTCTACCCAACAATAAAGATGCCTCATCCATATTTGGCGTGATCAACAGAGCCAATGGAAATAATTCTTTAATGATGGCTTGCGCAGTGTCATCACCACCCAAGCTAGCACCAGAGGTAGCTCGCAAAACAGGATCTAGAACTACTTTTTTAATCCCATATTTACGCAAAGTTTTTACTGTATGGACGATTTCTGGACTGGCCAACATACCAATCTTGACGATATCAACACCAATATCCGAGAAAACAGCATCCATCTGGGCTTCTACGACATCTAAGTCAACATCCTGAATACGTGTAACCCCAAGTGTATTTTGTGCCGTGATCGCGGTAATCACCGACATACCATAGCCACCCAAGGAGGTAATTACCTTGAGGTCCGCCTGTAGACCAGCCCCACCACCGCTATCAGAGCCAGCAATGGTCAGTACTTTGGGGATCTGCACAGAAGTGGGAAGAAGTGTTTCCATCTTGCTATAATATCGGCTTATTCCTCGATAGCTCAGTCGGTAGAGCGCCGGACTGTTAATCCGTAGGTCCCTGGTTCGAGCCCAGGTCGAGGAGCCAAATAAAAAAGCCCCTAAAAAAATTTAGGGGCTTTTTTATTACCAAACCGAAAAAGGCGCTACCAAGGCTTCTTGGCAGACTTTTCAATAGAGATTGATGTACTGGAAATAAACATTTTCTTGATTTCGGGGCAAATCAAGACACTACCCGAGGAATTGGGCGTATAGGAGTATGCTGTTCCAGCTACACGCCAAGCACTTCCATCCGCCAATTCAAAGCTACCCCCAGACATCCCTAAAAAAGCATAGGGATTTTTCAGTTGAGATACAAAACAAACTACTTGGTTTGCGTCTGCCTTTTGCGCATTAACTTCTGCGGATAAGAATGGAGCAAATAGCATTAAAAAGAAAGCGAGTTTTTTGTGGATGCTCGAATTCATTACTTAGCGCGATTTAAGATTGCAGACTCACACTCTTTTAAACGCTTAAGAGCTAATTTAGAAGGGAAAACCAACTTACTACGCCCATCCGCAGGATCAACCTTGGTTTCGACTAATTTCTTGACCCGCAAGATCTTTAAAGTCGCATGCAGAGTCGCCTGTGATGCAAGCCCCTCCAGCAACAACAAATCAAGAACCCTCAATGGATTCCGATTTAAATGAGCCCCATAAATGGCATCCAACATGCTTATTTCAAGCGGTCGCTCCAGATTAAAGCGCTTATTAATGAGATCAAAATCTCTGGATAGAGCCAGATAGATAGAGGGGTGTTTCAAAACCATGCACCAATTCTAGGCATAGAATGGGTGCATGGCTATTACTATTGATTTGAAGTTATTTAATTAAATTTTATAAATGTTTAAAAAATAACAAATAAAAAGTTGTTTAAGTTGAAGCAAATTTACAGAAATTGATCATGAATTTATCCAAATTATTCTTTAGGCTATTATTTACGAACAGAATCAAAAAATAAATATTCTGAGGGAGACAATAATGATGCAATGCAGCTTAACTAAAGCGCTTGGATTGGAGCGTAAAATTTTTACCATTTTTGCGGCACTGTTTCTTGCTAGCATTCAATCTACTTTTGCGCAGTCTGATTACCCAAATAAACCCATTCGCTATGTTGTTCCATTTCCTGCTGGAGGCGCTACAGACAATATCGCAAGACCCCTGCAGAACGAACTACTAACTTCATTCAAGTGGAATGTGGTTATTGATAACAAACCTGGGGCTGGCGGCAATATCGGTGCAGAGATTGTTGCTAAATCAGCTCCGGATAGTTACACATGGCTGATGGCTTCAGTCGGAACACATGGAATCAATTTACCGCTCTACACACAAGGCGGCGGCAAGATGCCTTTTGATCCCATTAAGGACTTCACGCCTATTTCCTTAGTGGCAGAGTTACCAAATGTTCTTGTTTTAAATCCTGAATTTGCAGCCAAGAACAACATCAATTCTGTGAATGACTTAATTGCCTACGCAAAAGCCAATCCCGGAAAAATCAATATGGCCTCTAGCGGAAATGGCACTTCCATCCATATGGCGGGAGAGCTATTCAAAACAATGACCAAAACCTACATGGTGCACTTGCCTTATAAAGGCAGCCCTCCAGCTGTAACGGATTTGTTAGCAGGTAATGTAGACCTCATGTTTGATAATCTCCCTTCATGCATCAACTATATTCGCGCAGGTCGTTTAAAGGCTTTAGCAGTGACTAGCGCAAAACGCTCTCCTGCATTCCCAGATTTACCAACAATTGCTGAGGCAGCAAATCTACCTGGTTATGAAGCCACCTCCTGGTTTGGGGTGGTTGGACCAGCCAACATGCCAGCGGATATTCTCAATAAAGATAGCGTCACTTTAATGGCGGCAATTAATAGTCCGTCTGTGAGAGAGAAATATCTTGCTATGGGTGCGCAACCAGTTGGCAATACACCAGCCCAGTTTTCAACCTTTATCAAAAATGAAATTGCTAAATGGACTAAGGTTGTCAAAGACTCTGGTGCAAAGGTTGATTAATACTTGCCAGATAGTTGACTGATAAGTTTAATAAAAAGAGGACTCACCGCCCTCTTTTTATTTGCCGAGCTGCGATAGTAACTTGCTAGGCGATATTACCTCTTGATCTAGGATCAACTCAATGAGAGCGCCCTTTTTACTCTCAAGAGCTTTAGCAAAAGCAGGTGCAAACTCTTCTGTTTTGCTGACCCTGAAGCCGGGAATACCAAAACTATCTGCAAACTTCACAAAATCTGGATTTGTTAATCCAGTAGCGATAACACGTGACTTAAATTCTCGCTCTTGATGCATACGAATAGTCCCCAGCATGCTGTTATTGACAACGAAAACAATTGGGAAAGCCTCATATCTAGCCGCTGTCGCAAGTTCCTGACAGTTCATCATGAAATCTCCATCGCCACAAACTGCTCACCCTCTCAGGATGAACAATCTTTGCCGCAATTGCTGCTGGCAAGCCATAGCCCATAGAACCATTTGCTGGAGCCAACTGGGTCTTAAATGGACCGTATGGATAGAAACGATGAACCCACGTTGCAAAGTTTCCTGCGCCATTAGTCACAATCGAATCACGCGGAATAGCTTTTGGTAAGGAACTCATAATCTGCGCTAATTGCAGGTCACCTGGCTCGGTTACTGGACTTGAGAATACTAAATACTCATCATGCGCCGTCTTCGCATCATTTGAACTGTGCTTGCCACCCATCCTTACACCGCCTAAAGCGGCGCAAAAGTTTTCTGGACTGCAATTGAACGCATAGTCAGGTCGATACACCCGCCCCAATTCTTCTGGGCCTGAATGTACATGAATCAAAGTATTTTTTGTCTTAGGCACATTTAATACGCTATAGCCCGCAGTTGTCATTTCACCGAGACGCTCGCCAATAACTAATAAAACATCAGCATCTTGAACGCGCTTTACTAAAGCTGGATTAGCTCCAATCCCCAGATCACCCGCAAAGATGGGATCAAGATTATCTAGAAGATCTTGCGAGCGAAAACTAGTGGCAACAGGGATGCCTTCACGGTTTGCCCAAGCGCTTAGGCTATCGCATGAAGCACGATTCCAGTTGCCACCACCGGCAATAATCATAGGGCGTTTAGCATCAGCAAATATCTTCATTGCCAGCTCAAAAGCTTTTATGTCCAAGCCTGGCTGCACAACATGTGCAGGCGCAAGCGGATGTTCATTTCCAGTCATATAGAGAACATCTTCTGGTAATGCCAGTACAACGGGACCCTTGCGACCTGCTTGCGCTACATGAAATGCATGAGATACAAACTCATCGATGCGATCAACACGATCGATACTTCCAACCCACTTTGCACATTCGGAATACATGTGGCGATAGTCAACTTCTTAAAACGCTTCTCGCTCAACCATGTCTGTTCCCACTTGGCCGATTAATAAAACCATTGGGGTGGAATCCTGATAGGCGGTATGTACCCCGACCATCGCGTTTGATGCACCGGGTCCGCGCGTGACCATTAAGACACCGGGTTTACCTGTTAATTTGCCATAAGCCTCTGCCATATAGGCTGCGCCACCCTCTTGACTGCAGGTAATAAATTGAAATTCGGGGTGGTCTACTAAACCATTTAATAAAGGCAGAAAGCTTTCGCCAGGAACACCAAACGCTAGATCCACGCCCTGCCTAACCAAAGCGTTAGCTAAGATTTGGCCGCCATTTAGCGACTTACTAGATGTCTCCATGCCTTTATGCCTTTTTTATAACTTCATGCCACAGTCGGTGGTGTGTTTACTGAAAGTTATCACACTTTATGGACCCTACCGAGAATTCAGGGGATTGCCTGACATATACTTTACAAAACAATTACAGATCAAACCAATTAGTTGGAGACAATGACATGAGACTGTTCGCATATCAGGGATCAGATGGCAATGACGGCGTAGGTGCGCTTATTAAAGGTAGCACTGATGAGTTTGTAGACCTGTGCGCTACTGATAATCTAATACCAACAAGCAATCAATCATTCAGGAAGAAAGTCTATTAAATCGAGCAAATAGCGCCCTCATCAACCCGAATGCAGTTCGCAGCAAGACCAGCCTCGTCTCCTTCAAGCCCCCTATAGATAGGCCCGGGAAAATTGTTTGCATGGGTCTGAACTACGCGGATCACGCAAAAGAAGGCGGCAATGCTAGACCGGAATACCCCAGCTTTTTTATGCGAGGCCCTAGCTCACTCACTGCGCACCTTAGCCCCATCATCAAGCCGCGCACCTCTGACAAACTAGACTATGAGGCAGAGCTCGCTTTTGTGGTTGGCAAAAAAGCGCGTCACCTTACTTTGGATAATGCATTGGATTACGTGGCTGGGTATAGCATCTTTAATGATGGCAGCATTCGCGATTACCAACGCAAAACAACACAATGGACTATCGGCAAAAACTTTGATCAGACTGGAGCATTTGGTCCATGGCTAGTCACACCGGATGAGCTACCTGCTGGATGCCATGGCCTCAATATTCAATCGCGACTCAATGGTAATGTGATGCAGAATGCGAACACCAAAGATTTTCTATGGGGTATCGCAGAAACGATTGTGTTGATCTCTGAATGCATGACCTTAGAACCGGGTGATGTTGTTATCACTGGCACATCTGCAAGTGTCGGTTATGCTCGAAATCCCCCTGTTTTTATGAAAGCTGGAGATATTTGCGAGATTGAGATTGAGTCTATTGGCATCTTGCGCAATACCATTGTTGATGAGTAACCAATCAAACCCGATTGTTGGGCATACAAAGCCCTTTTAATGGCCTCTCAAAGACTATTTAAAAGGGTTTTAGGCCGGGCAAATACCCGAATCACGCATTAAAATGGCGTCATGACAAAAACGCCTGAACTCCTTGCCCCAGCGGGCAGCCTACAGATGCTCCAAACTGCTTTTAATTTTGGAGCAGATGCAATTTACGCAGGTCAGCCACGTTATTCATTACGTGTGCGAAATAATGACTTTGGAAAAATTGAAGTCTTAAAACAAGGCATCGATACTGCACACGACTTGGGGAAAAAGTTTTACCTAGTTTCAAATCTATTGCCACATGAAGCAAAGACTCGCACCTATATTCGTGACATGTCTCCTGTGGTGGCTTTAAAACCAGATGCACTGATTATGTCTGACCCTGGTCTCATCATGATGGCTAGAGAAGCGTGGCCAGATATGCCGATTCATTTATCGGTGCAAGCAAATACTGTCAATGGCGCATCTGCAAAATTTTGGCGCTCTGTTGGTATTAGTCGCGTCATTCTGTCTCGCGAACTGTCGTTTGATGAGATTGAAGAAGTTCGCCAAGACTGCCCTGAAATGGAATTAGAAGTTTTTGTTCATGGCGCCTTATGCATTGCCTATTCTGGACGTTGCCTCCTCTCGGGCTACATGTCCCACCGCGACTCTAATCAAGGAGCATGTACGAATGCTTGTCGCTGGGACTACAAAGTGAAACCTGGCCAGCAAAACCAAAGCGGTGATGTTGTCTTGCTTCAAGAGGCAAGGAGACCTGATGATTTAATGCCTATGGAAGAAGATGAGCATGGCACTTACATCATGAACTCTAAGGATTTGCGTGCTATCGAACATATTGAGCGACTCACGAAAATGGGTGTCGACTCATTCAAGATTGAAGGCCGTACAAAATCACCATACTATGTAGCACGTACTTGCCAGGCTTATCGCTCCGCAATTAATGATGCTGTAGCAGGAAAACCATTTGATACAAGCCTGCTTGGCAACCTAGAAGGCTTGGCTAATCGTGGCTATACCGATGGCTTTTATAAACGTCATCATGATAAGGAGTATCAGCTCTACATGCGTGGTCACTCATTGTCAGGAAGAAGTCTATATGTTGGCGAGACCTTAGATGTCGACCACGAGAATGGGCGTGTGAAAGTAGATGTCAAAAATCGTTTTTCTGTTGGTGACAAATTAGAAATCATTGAACCTAACGGAAATCAAGATATTGTCTTGGAACAGATGTGGAATATGAATGGTGAACCTATATCTGTTGCGCCGGGTTCTGGCCACTTTGTATGGATCAAATTACCCCTTAAAGGTAAGAAGGCATATATCGCCCGCTACACCAATGAGCCAGCGCCAATCGAGACCGCCTCCTCTTGTTCAAATGGCGAATCTTGCTGCAATGCTTAACTCTGATTTATTAAATTCTCCATGAATACTGCCTTGAACGCCAACTCAACAAAATCCACCTTTAAGGAAAAGCTGATTGAAGAGGCCAAAAAGGCGCTTGCTTTAACTCTTTATTTAGGAACATGGTTCTGCGCCCTCGCTTTCTTAGCAGCAACTTTGCTTGATGAGCGCCCTATTCCACTAAGCATGTTTGGCTTTGCTTTAATTAAGGCAGGAATTACTGCGAAGTTTTTGTTAATTGGGCAAGCAATTTATCCGATTAAAGTTGATAAAGCCCATGGCATTGTGAAATCACTTTTTGTTGAATCTCTGATTTACATTGTCATTGTTTTAGGACTAAATTATCTTGAGGCAGGTATCGATGGTGTCATTCATGGAAAGCACTTCCTAGAATCTTTAGAATCCTTTGGTCAGTCTAATCCCTTGAGATTAGTTGCCCTATCCATCGTTTACTGGCTCATCATTTGGCCATACCTCATGCTTGCCGGCATGCAGCTCATCATGGGTCAAGAACACATCCTCAGCTTATTTTTTGGATCCAAAAATTATAGCGATAACTAAATTGAATTTGACGATCCGACCCTGGTCGTCATTTCAAGATTTAATTCTTCAAGCTGGGCTTTTATTTCTTGCAATTGTTCTGCCTGTTAGTGTCAATGCTCAAGAAATTGAAGCGCGTGCGTACTCAAATGCGCCTATAGGCATGAACTTTCTCACGGGCGGTCTAGCTCAAGCAAAAAGTGGTTCATACACCCTCAATACTCAAGCATTAAGCCTTACTCATGTAATTGATGTTGCAGGCTAATCAGGACGACTAACTTTGGTACTACCCTATGCTGAGCTTACTGGCACTTGCCAAGTAGGGGCGCAAACAATTAATGCATCTGCTGAGGGGCTTTCTGACCCTCTCATTAAGGCCTCAGTTAACCTTTATGGCGCCCCGGCACTCACCAATAGTGAGTTCATGAATTATCGACAGGACTTAATTATTGGCGCCAGTATCGCCGCTTCTATCCCCTGGGGGCAATACAACAGCAATCAGATGATTAATGTGGGCGCCAATCGGTCACTCATTCAACCCGCAATGGGACTCTCTCAGGCCCTTGGCCCATGGCGATTAGAGCTTGCGGGTATGGCAACTATCTATACGAGCAATAACAATTTCATGGGCAACAATACCCTCTCGCAGAATCCAATCTACTCGGGCGAAACTTATGTGATTTACTATTTTCCCAATACCGCCTGGATCTCCGCTGATGCGACATATTTCACAGGCGGTCAAACCTATGTCAATGGCATACCTGCAAGTGGTACTCAAGAGAACTGGCGTTTTGGTAGCACCTTGTCTTACCCAATAGATAAAAGTAACTCTATACGTCTAAGTGGTAGCAAAGGGGTTTATTCACGCACCGATACCAGCTACAACGCAGTAGGCATTTCTTGGCAATACCGCTGGGGTGGCACCCCATAGATAGAGCAATCCTGGCATCGCTACAATTGAAGAAACACAATTACTAGACTTATACCGAGACGAATATGACCTCCAAACCAAAAGACCCTAAATCCACTCCAGAAAGCGGTCTACGTAAAGGCTTAACCAGTTATGGAGATAAAGGCTTCTCCTTATTTCTGCGCAAGGCATTTATTAAAGGTGCTGGCTATACCAATAGCGCATTAGATCGCCCGGTCATCGGCATTATCAATACGGGTAGCTCTTACAACCCTTGTCATGGCAATATGCCACAACTGATTGAAGCAGTGAAACGCGGTGTAATGCTTGCTGGTGGATTGCCAATGGACTTTCCGACAATCTCCATTCATGAAAGCTTCTCGTCACCTACATCAATGCTACGTAACTTGATGTCCATGGATACTGAAGAGATGTTGCGCGCACAACCCATGGATGCAGTTGTCATGATTGGGGGTTGCGATAAAACCGTGCCAGCACAAATGATGGGCGCAGCGTCTGCAGGATTACCTGCCATTCAGCTCATTACCGGCTCTATGTTGACCGGCTCTCATCGCAGTGAGCGTGTTGGGGCTTGTACAGATTGTCGTCGCTATTGGGGTAAATTTCGCGCTGGCGAGATTGATGAAGTCGAAAAAGATGAAGTAAATGATCAGCTGGTAGCCAGTGTTGGCACTTGCTCTGTCATGGGTACGGCTAGCACGATGGCTTGTATTTCTGAAGCCCTTGGCATGACCGTACCTGGTGGTGCATCACCTCCAGCAGTGACCGCTGATCGTATTCGCATCGCGGAAGAGACGGGGGCTAGAGCCGTGCAAATGGCCAAAGATGGCTTAACCATCAACAAAATCCTGACAGCAGATGCCTTTGAGAATGCTATGCGTGTTCTATTGGCAATCGGTGAATCAACCAACGGCATAGTTCACTTAGCGGCGATTGCTGGACGCATGGGTCTAGAGATTGATCTTGATGCTCTAGACAAAATGGGCGATGAAACCCCAGTCTTGTTAGATCTCAAACCATCAGGTGATCACTACATGGAGAACTTTCATGATGCAGGTGGTATGACCACTTTGCTACATGAACTTAAGCCACTCCTTAAGCTCAATGCAATGACCGTTACAGGCAGGACCCTGGGGGAAGAGATTGATGCGGGTCCACCTAGCTTCAAACAAGATGTCGTACGTAAATTCAACGATCCCATTTACCCAAGAGGCAGTATTGCTGTCCTGCATGGCAATCTAGCTCCTGGTGGTGCGATTATCAAACAGTCCGCAGCCAATGAGAAACTCATGGAACATGAAGGTCGCGCAGTGGTGTTTGAGAACGCAGAAGATTTGGCTAATCGCATTGATAGTCCAGACCTAGATGTCACAGCAAAAGATATATTAGTACTCAAGAATATTGGACCTAAGGGTGCCCCTGGAATGCCTGAGGCAGGTTACATCCCTATTCCATTAAAACTTGCTCGTGCTGGCGTTAAAGACATTGTGCGTATTTCTGACGGCCGTATGAGCGGCACTGCATTTGGAACCATTGTTTTGCACGTTACTCCGGAATCTGCAATTGGCGGCCCTCTTGCTTACGTTCGCAATGGTGATCGAATACGCCTCTCCGTTAAAAATCGTGAAATTTGCTTGCTTGTTTCAGATGAGGAACTGACGAAACGCGCCAAAGAAAACCCAGTGGTAGTGCCTAAAGCTGAACGCGGCTACAAGAAATTATTCCTCGATACCGTTACTCAAGCAGATAAAGGCGTTGATTTTGATTTCTTAAGGGCAGCAAAGATTGTTGGTAAAACACCTTCATCAAAGTAAACATCTTCATAGTGAAAGCAAACATACTAAAACTTGGCATGAATCTATGGCCGCCATTTTTGGGCGCGGGAATACATGTCGATGAAATAGGCAGTGACTTTCGAAGCGCAAAAGTAAGCCTCAAGCTCAGACTCCTGAATCGTAATATTGTTGGGGTGCATTTTGGTGGAAGTCTTTTTGCAATGACCGACCCCTTTTTTATGATGATGGTCTCGCAAAATCTTGGTAAGCGATATATTGTTTGGGATCGAGCGGCAACAATAGACTTTTTAAAGCCTGGGAAAGGCAAGGTTTGCGCTGAGTTCAAACTGGACAAAGATCAGTTAGACGATATTATTTGTGAGTGTGAATCTGGAGAAAAAATCTTCAAAGTCTTCTCAGTGGATATCAATGATAAAAATGGCGACGTAGTAGCAAAAGTCTCTAAAACACTCTATATACGTAAAAAACCTACTTAAAACTTGAAGCTATGATCGCAAGATCATGTCGGCTGCCTTCTCAGCAATTGCTATTACAGGTGCATTTGTGTTACCCCCAATCAGTGTTGGCATGATGGAAGCATCAACAACCCTCAAATTATCAATCCCATTAACTTTTAGCGCACTATTAACTACCGCCATAGAATCAATACCCATTTTGCATGTTCCAACAGGGTGGTAGACCGTGTCTGCTCGTTGTCGGATTATTTCACGAATATTCTGATCCGAATGTATATCAGTAGTGAACACATCGCGCTGTCGTATCTTTTGAAATACTGGTGCATCCATTAATTTTCGCGTCAATTTGAAACCCTTGAGCATGATTTCCATGTCGCGCTCATCGCTTAAAAATCCAGGATCAATTAGTGGTGAACTCTTTGGATTTGAGCTGCTCAAAGTTACCTGTCCACGACTATAAGGCCTAAGTACACACACATGACAAGAATATCCATGTTTCAGACGTAACTTGCGCGCATGATCATCCACTAATGCAACAACAAAATGAAGCTGGATATCAGGCGCACTAAGAGTAGGATCGGTCTTTAGAAAACCACCTGCTTCAGCAAAATTACTAGCAAACATACCTCTGCGAGTTTGGCGATATCTAAAAAATTCTTTCATAAGCTTCCATGTATCAGCCGGCGAGAATCCTAATAAATTGATATCTTTAGCTTCATACCCAAATATGAAATCAGGATGATCTTGCAGATTTTTCCCCACTCCTGGTAAATCATGAATGACTGGAATGCCCAATTGCAGCAATTGAGATGCAGGACCTATTCCAGATAACATCAGCAATTGAGGCGAAAGGAAGGCGCCAGCACTAAGAATGATCTCTCTTCGAGCAAAGAGCTGCTTTTGCCGCCCATCCTCAAGATAAACCACACCAATTGCACGACGATCTTGAATAATTACCTTTTGAACTTGAACTTGTGTTTTTATGTGCAAATTCTGACGCTTACCCATATGTGGAAAAAGATAAGCTCGCGCTGCACTACAACGCTCGCCATTCTCATGGGTTACTTGATATATGCCCAGGCCTTCTTGAGAGGCTCCATTAAAGTCTTCACAAATGGGAAATCCAGCCTGCTTTGCGGCTGTTAAAAATACATTCTGAAATGGGTTATCAGATTGCAGATGAGATACGTGAAGAGGTCCACTATTCCCATGATATTCATCTTTTAGAATCGAATTGCATTCACTTTTAATAAAGTAAGGCAAAAGATCGGAGTATGACCAACCTTTATTACCAAGCTCAGCCCAGTGATCATAGTCAGATGGATGGCCGCGGGTATATATCATGGCATTGATGGCGGAAGATCCACCAAGACATTTCCCACGGGGTTGATAGCCGCGTCTACCGCCAAGACCCGCTTGAGGCACCGTTTTAAACGCATAATTGTTCAGTACGGTGGGTAGCATTGCCACTGCAGCCAGCGGTGTATTAACAACAAAACTATCGCCCTTGCCACCAGCCTCTAATAGGGCAACCGAATACTCTCCAGATTCACTTAACCTAGAGGCCAAGACTGAGCCAGCAGATCCGCCTCCAACAACTATGAAATCAAATTCAGGTTCAAAGGCTATGGATCAAGATTAACTGTTTGAAGAAGATTTAATGAATTGTGTATGCTGATGGATCAAGTTTTCTCATTTCACCCTCAATCCAACCCTCAACCTCTGATTGAAGCTGCTCTTCCGTTTTACCTTTGACATAGATCACAGGCCCTATAGAGAGAGTGATCAAACCTGGATTCTTTAAAAAAGAATTTCTAGGCCATAAAGCTCCCGAATTTTGCGCAATTGGCAAAATATCAGTCTGAGTATTGATTGCCAAGCGAACACCCCCGGTTCTATAGGGCTTAATAGAGCCACGAGGAGTCCTAGTGCCCTCTGGATAAATTGCTATCCACTTGCCTTGAGCCAATTCCTTCTTACCTTGTGTAGCCACTTGATTTCGAGCGCTATCTCGATCGCCTCGGTTTATGTGAATCATTTTTAAAGAAGCGAGCCCCCATCCAAAAAATGGCACATATAACAACTCTCGCTTAAATACAAAACAGAGTTCCTTAGGTAGGATTGCCGGATACGCAAAGGTTTCCCAAGCAGATTGATGCTTACCCAATACAATTAACGGAGTATTCATATCTTTGGGAATGTTTTGCATCCCTTCAACTTGATAGCGCACTCCACACATAATAGACAAAGCATGCAAGCATGATCGACACCACAAAACACCAATGTTGTAACGCGTATTTGAGCTAGTAAAAGGAATGAGCAATAGGATCGCGGCCGCAGCAATCACCATTGTGATAACGCCGTACAAATAAAAAATTAAGGCCGCTAACCGAGCTTTCATCAATAGAATCTTCCTTAAATCGGTATGAATTTAAGGTGAATTATAGATTTCTAAGTTCCCGACGTAGAATCTTCCCGACATTAGTTTTGGGCAAATCTTTTCTGAAAACGATGTATTTGGGACGTTTATAGTTTGTCAATTTCTCTTTGCAGAAAACTAATATCTCGGCCTCCGTTAGGGCTTCATTTTCCTTTACAACAAACGCTTTAACTGCCTCCCCACTATCATCGTCTGGAACACCAATCACTGCGCACTCCAAAACACCTGGCACCAAGGAGATGATTTCTTCTACTTCATTTGGGTAGACATTAAAACCAGATACAAGAACCATATCCTTCCTGCGATCGACAATTTTGGTATAGCCTTCAGAGTTCATGATACCGATATCGCCAGATCTAAAGAACCCATCAGGTGTCATTACATTTTTTGTCTCTTCTGGCTTATTCCAATAGCCGGCCATAACTTGGGGTCCCCGAATGCAGATCTCTCCGGGCGTGCCAAATGGAACTTCAATACCGTCATCGCCCAAGATGACAACCTCAGTACTTGGTACCGGTAAACCAATAAACCCAGTAAAGCTTTCAATTAAAGGGGAATTAACGCATGCAACAGGTGATGTTTCAGAAAGACCATAACTCTCTGCTATAGGGGCTCCTGTCATTTGCTGCCACTGGTCTGCAACAACCTTTTGCATTGCCATACCGCCTCCAATGGTGGCAAGTAAATTCGGCAACTTCACAGACTTAAATTCTGGTTTATGAATTAAAGCATTAAAAAGCGTATTAACGCCAGGAAAAATATTAATGTCAGAGTGTTTCTTTAATAACTTAATGAAACCATCAAAGTCTCTTGGATTTGGCACTAAAACTAGTAATCCGCCCTTACGCATTCCAAGTACAGCGCATGCTGTGAGTGCAAAGATGTGATAAAGCGGTAATGCACACAAGAAGACCAACTGATCAACTTTTTTGCGTTTTAATCCTGGCTCAAGCCAAAGTTCAGTTTGCAACACATTTGCGAGAATATTTTTGTGAAGCAGAATTGCACCCTTAGAAAGGCCAGTGGTTCCGCCGGTATATTGCAAGAAAGCAATATCATCAATAGTTGTTTTAGGTCTATTTCAAGTCCGACTACTGCCATGCCGCAAAGCTTCAGAAAATGCAATATGTCCATTAATATCCCACTTAGGCACAGCTTTTTTAACCTTACGTACAACAAAGTTAACAATTGCACCCTTCAGACCAATCATTTCACCAATAGATGTCACGATGGCGGTTTTGACCGATACATTTTTTGCAATTTCTTGATAGACATGTGCAAAATTTTCCAAAATTACTAAAGCTGAAGCCCCACTATCTTTTAATTGATATTCAAGTTCTCGAGCGGTATAAAGTGGATTGACGTTTACAACAACATAGCCAGCGCGCAATATACCTAACATAGAAACCTGAAACTGCAGCACATTTGGCAGCATGATGGCAACACGTGAACCAGGCTCAAGACCTAAAGACTGGAGATAGGCTGCAAAGCTTTTGGAGTGGCGATCTAAATCCCGATAAGTCATGAATTTACCAAGAAACTCACAGGCATTTCTGTTTGGATAGCGTGCAAAAGCTTCCTCAAACATCTCCAATAAAGAAGAGTAACCAGAAATATCAACTTCGTGAGGTACGCCTTCTGGATAGCTCTTCAACCAGGGCTTAGAGGGGTTAATCATGGAGAGCGCCTTGTCCCAATATTTCTTTTATGTAATTAATTAAGCTAAATCCTACAGACCATTCTAATCACGAGAATCTAAACGCAGAAGCAGAAAGTAAAAAGCCCTCAATCAAGAGGGCCTTAGGTCATGTAAGCAATAATTAGAAGCGATAGCCGATACCTACCAAGAAGTCTGTTCCAGTCCCCTTGACCGACATACCGCTATAAGTTACACCTGAGGAGCTTACAACAGAAGCGACATTTTTGCTTCCATAGGTTGCATAGTTAACCTCACCAAAACCATAAATTGAGCCAGTAATCATTTGCTTGTAACCCAATCCCAACGCTAAGCCATTTAAGTTGGTTGTAAAGTTTGCAATTGAGGGGGTGGATAGGCCAATGGTAGCACCCGTATATCCAATCTTTGCATAGGCCAAACGATCTTTGTCAATTGCATATCCAGGCGTCAATACGATGCTATATAAATTTTTTACATTGTAAGTAGCAGTTTGTGAGCTACTTAAAGCCCCATATGGAGCAGCAGCAGTTCCCACCAAGGTTCCAGTAGCACCAGAACTTGCACCAGGATAATAGGTTACACCCAAACCAAGAAGAAACTCTTTATCAATGGCAAAGTTATATCCCGCGGCAAGGTTTACCAATCCCGTGTTTACATTATTAACGTTGGTTGCAGATGTTGTAATTTGCGCAGCAGAGTAAGGCGCAGGCGCAACCGCTGTACCGCTTGATATTGATGGTGAAAATATGCCAAAGCCGATACCAACCTGACCATAAGCCCCCTCCCAAGCATTTGTCTTCGTTGACTGTGCCATTGCAGAACTCATTGCCGCAGTTGTTAATACTAAAGCGAGCGTGCTCATTTTTAATTGCTTCATGTCTCTTCCTTGTGGGTTTATGTTTAGTCTTTGTTAATTACAGCATTTGTGACTCTAAAGATATTTCTTCATTTTTAAAGCTCGGGTTTTCCCCAAATAAATTACTGTGCCGCACAAATTTGTATTGGCGAATTTTTACTTGCTCATCTTAACGAGGCAGCAAATCAAATATTTATAGGCAATCAATACTACTTTCGCGAATTTGAACTGCCATAAAAATCATGTAATATAAACGAACGATCGTATTATTTTTGCAACAATTATTCGTTTTTTTACTATTCCATGACTCAATTAAGGTCTATTGGCGCTGAATCTGGTGAACCCAAAAAGGGTGTTATCACACGCGGCCTCATTCTGAATGCGGCGCTCGATATAGCAAGTAAGATGGGTCTTGAAGGTTTGACTATTGGCAATCTTGCTGAAGTGGTTCAGATGAGCAAAAGTGGCGTCTTTGCCCACTTTGGCTCTCGAGAAGAGTTGCAGGTTGAGGTGGTGCGAGCCTATCATCAACTATTTCAGGAAGTAGTGTTCTCCCCCGCCCTACTAAAACCAAAAGGTTTGCCACGCTTAAATCACATGATTAGCTCGTGGCTAAAGATGAGCGTAGGTGAAGGAACCTCTAGCTGCTTCTTTATTTCTGGTGCTGCAGAATTTGATGATAGGCCTGGAATAGTGCGTGATGAATTGGTAAAAAGCGTTCAGATTTGGCGCTCTGCCCTACTCCGCTCAATTATAGAGTCTATCGCTGTAGGTCATCTCAAAAAATCCGTAGATGCTCAACTGCTTCTCTTTCAAATCTACAGCATTGTTCTTGGAGCTCATCATGACTCACGCTTTTTAGAAAACACCAAAAGTCTTTCTGTAGCTAACAAGCTAATTAAGCAGATTTTGACTGAGTCCAAGGCGGCACATTAGACCTAGCGTGTTTATATTTCAATAATTTTTACTATTTTCTTAACTCAAAATTTTCAACCGGATAAATCATGCCTCAGTACAACCCACCACTTCGTGAAATTCAATTTGTTATTCATGAACTCCTTGAAGCAGAAAACACATTTTCCAAACTACCTGCTTATCAAGACGTTGATAAAGACACAATGAATCAAATTGCTGAAGAGGCAGGCAAATTTGCAAGTGAAGTTGTTTTCCCTTTAAATCAAATTGGCGATCAAGAAGGCTGTTCACGCAATGATGATGGCTCGGTTAAGACCCCTAGCGGATTTAAATCGGCTTACGAGCAATATGTACAGGGTGGCTGGCCAGCCTTATCTTGTGACCCTGAATTTAGCGGGCAAGGTTTGCCACAACTCCTCAACACAGTGCTATATGAAACCTTAAATTCTGCTAACCAATCCTGGACGATGTATCCGGGACTCTCACACGGCGCCTATGAATGTCTACATGCGCATGGAACACCAGAACAAAAGAAAATCTATTTGGAAAAGCTGGTATCAGGCCAGTGGACAGGCACCATGTGTCTAACTGAGCCTCACTGCGGTACCGATCTGGGCTTGCTTAAAACTAAGGCTGAGCCAAATTCTGATGGCAGCTATTCAATCTTTGGAACAAAAATATTTATCTCCAGTGGAGAGCATGATCTAGCGGAAAATATCGTTCATCTCGTCTTGGCACGCCTTCCAGATGCACCCGCTGGCACTAAAGGCATCTCGCTGTTTGCCGTTCCTAAAATTTCCGTGAATCCAGATGGTTCATTAGCTGGCAAAAATCAGGTTTCCTGCGGCTCCTTGGAGCATAAGATGGGTATACACGGCAATGCAACCTGCGTCATGAATTTTGATGGAGCCACTGGCACTCTAGTTGGAGAGCCACACAAAGGACTCAACGCTATGTTTGTGATGATGAATGCTGCTCGCCTTGGAGTTGGTATGCAAAGCCTTGGTTTAACCGAAGTGGCATATCAAAATTCTGCAGCCTACGCCAAGGAAAGAACACAAATGCGCAGCATTACAGGTGCAAAGTTTCCGGATAAGGCTGCCGACCCGATCATTGTTCACCCAGACGTGCGCAGAATGCTGCTGACCCAGCGAGCCTATGCTGAGGGTGCGCGTGCATTTGCATATTGGGTTGCCCTAATGATAGATACCGAACTCAATCATCCAGATGAAAATGTTAGAAAAGAAACGGGTGACATGGTTGCACTGCTCACTCCAATTGTGAAAGCTTTTTTAACTGATAACGCATTTATTGCCACAAACAAAGGTATGCAAGTATTTGGTGGTCATGGCTATATTGCTGAATGGGGTATGGAGCAGTATGTGCGCGATGCCCGTATTAATATGATTTATGAGGGCACCAATACCATTCAATCTCTTGATCTGCTCGGCCGCAAAGTGCTAGGAGACATGGGCAAGAAACTCACTAAATTTGGAAAAATAATCGAAACCTTTATTGAAGATGAAGGTGTACGCAAGGAGATGCAAGAGTTTATTGATCCCCTAGCCGATATTGCTGTCAAAGTTGAAAAGCTAACAAAAGAAATTGGCATGAAAGCCATGATGAATCACGAAGAAGTGGGCTCTGCAGCGGTTCCCTATTTGCGCGTAGTTGGCCATCTTATCTATTCTTATCTATTCGCCAGAATGGCAAAAATTGCTTTGGCAAATAAAGCTAGTGGCGATTCCTTTTATGAGGCAAAACTCGCCACTGCTCGCTTCTACTTTGCCAAATTATTACCTGAGACAGCCATGCTGATTCGTCAAGCGCGCGCCGGTTCAAAAGTACTGATGACTATGCCCGCAGATCTCTTTTAAGGAACTACTATGACTAACAAAAGAACTATTAAAAAAGTAGCGATATTAGGTGCGGGTGTCATGGGCGCACAAATTGCCGCTCAATGCATCAATGTGGGATTGCCGGTGGTTCTGTTTGATTTACCTGCCAAAGCGGAAGATGGTAAACATGTAGACAAGAATGTGATTGCTCTCAAAGCCATTAAAAACTTGAAAAAACTAAAGCCCGCTCCATTAGGCTTGACTTCAGATGCCAATTTAATCCAAGCGGCAAACTATGAAGATGATCTTGAGTTATTGTCTGACTGCGATTTAATTATTGAGGCCATTGCTGAGCGTTTAGATTGGAAACATGCTCTCTATGAAAAGGTTGCGCCTCATATTTCAGCGCATGCATTATTCGCAAGTAATACTTCCGGATTGCCGATAGGTGAGCTTGCTAAAGGATTTTCTGGGGATCTTAAAAAACGCTTTTGCGGTGTTCACTTTTTTAATCCCCCTCGCTACATGCATTTACTGGAACTCATCCCTGCAAATGAAACTGATCCTGATGTTCTCGATACCCTAGAAACCTTCATGACCTCCACGATGGGCAAAGGCGTAGTAAGAGCAAAAGACACGCCGAATTTTATTGGCAATCGCGTTGGGGTCTTTTCTATCTTAGCGGTATTTGCAGAAGCTCAAAAATACGGGTTAGGCTTTGATGAGGTAGATGCAATCACTGGAAGTAAGTTAGGTCGAGCTAAGTCAGCCACCTTCAGGACTAGTGATGTTGTAGGCCTAGACACGATGGCTCATGTGATCTCAACAATGGAGAAATCCCTCCAAGATGATCCATTTTCTAAATTATTTAAAACACCCAAAGTAGTTTCTCAACTCATTAACAAAGGCGCTTTAGGTCAAAAGACAAAAGCTGGGTTCTATCGCAAAGATGGAAAAAATGTTTTAGTTTTGGACCCTAGTACTGGTGAATACAAACCCTCTACTGCCACAATCAATCCTTTAGTTGAACGCATTCTAAAGAAGCCCATCTCTGAACGCTTAGAGTTATTACGAAATACCGATGAACCCCAAGCACAATTTTTATGGGCAATCTATAGAGATATCTTTCACTATTGCGCTATTCAATTAGGGAATATCGCCCAATCCGCAAGAGAGATCGACTTTGCAATGCGTTGGGGTTATGGCTGGGACAAAGGCCCATTCGAAGACTGGCAAGCAGCCGGGATTACACAGGTAGCCAATTGGATTAAAGAAGATATTGAATCTGGAAAGGCGCTTAGCTCCGAGCCCTTACCAGCATGGTTGTTTACCGGCCTCGTAGTCGATAAACAAGCATTTCATACCCCCGAAGGTTCATGGTCTGCATTTGAAGCGAGATATATTCCGCGCTCCAACTTACCTGTCTATCAAAAACAGGTTTTTAGAGCATCATTATTAGGCGATGGCTCTCCTGATCCAAAAACAGCTGGTACCACGATTTATGAGAACCCTGATCTAAGGGCATGGGTTAATGAAAATGCGTCTGACGTACTAATCGCTTCATTTAAATCTAAGATGAATACCTTCAGCCCCGATGTGCTGACCGGTATACAAAAGGCAATTGAGCTTGCTGAAGAAAATTATTCTGGCCTCGTTATCTGGCAACCTACTTCACTAAAACTTGGTACACCAGGTGGGCCATTTTCTGCAGGGGCAAACTTGGAGGCTGCCCTACCGATGGTCATGAAGAGCGGCCCCGCTGGTGTAGAACCCTTCGTTAAGCTGTTTCAAGACACTATGATGAGAGTGAAGTACTCACAAGTTCCCGTGATTAGCGCGATTTCTGGTATTGCCCTTGGTGGCGGATGTGAATTAGTCCTGCAGTCTGCAAGAAGGGTTGCAGCAATTGAGAGTTACATTGGTCTTGTTGAGATTGGTGTTGGCCTATTACCTGCTGGTGGAGGACTAAAGGAAGCAGCCATACGCGCTTCTCAAGGTGTGCGCTTAGCTGGAAACGCAAACTACCTCGACTTCACAAAAGCCGCATTTGAAAATGCTGCAATGGCAAAAGTGTCTTCGTCAGCTCAAGAAGCCTTGAAGATGGCCTATCTTCAAAAAGGAGACATCATCGTCTCCAATGTGTATGAATTATTAGCCCTAGCCCAAAACCAAGTTCAGACAATGCATTACGCGGGTTATCGACCTCCGATTCCAAGCTTGATTCCCGTTGGGGGACGCTCAGTTGCGGCTACCGTGATGGGGCAAGTAGTCAATATGCGTGATGGCGGCTTCATCTCTGAACATGATGCACATATTGCCCAGAAAATTATTGAAATTATTACCGGCGGAGATGTGGATGCCGGCACCCTAGTTACCGAAGATTGGCTGCTGAAATTAGAGCGCAAGGCCTTTGTAGAATTAATTGGGCATCCAAAAACAATGGAACGCATTATGGGGATTCTACAAAACGGAAAGCCTGTCCGAAACTAATTGAATTAGAAAAGAGTCATCATGAAAATATTACAAGATGCATATATTGTTGCGGCCACAAGAAGTGCCGTTGGTAAATCAGGTCGTGGCGCACTAAAAAATACTCGGCCAGATGATTTGCTTGGGAGCGCATTGAAGCATGTGCTTACCCAAGTGCCATCTTTAGATCCGAATGCCATTGAAGATGCCATTATTGGTTGCGCCATGACTGAAGCGCAACAAGGGCTCAATATTGCCCGCATAGGTCTCCTATTGGGCGGACTACCGAATAGTGTTGGGGGGATTACTGTAAACCGCTTCTGCTCCTCAGGATTGAATGCTATCGCCATGGCAGCAGATCGGATTCGGGTTGGGGAGTCTGATTTAATGATTGCAGGCGGCATCGAGTCTATGAGCATGGTTCCTATGGGCGGCAATACCCCATCACTTTCACCAGAAATTTTTATTGGCGATGAAAATATTGGTATTGCTTACGGCATGGGCCTCACCGCTGAAAAAGTAGCTTAACAATGGAAAATCAGCCGCGAAGATCAAGATGCTTTTGCGCTTGCCTCACATCAAAAGGCGATTGCAGCTCAAGCCGCTGGAGAGTTTAATAAGGAAATATTTCCAGTGAAAATAGCTCAACGTTCAATGGATGCCGATAAAGGTGAGGTCAACACTCTGTGGAAGGAATTTTTACAGGATGAAGGCCCTAGACAGGACACCTCTCTGGAGGGGTTGGCTAGACTAAAGTCTCCTTTTGCAGCTAAAGGCTCTGTCACTGCGGGGAATAGCTCTCAAACATCAGATGGTGTTGGCGCCTTAATCTTAGCAAGCGAGAAAGCAATCAAAACATTTGGTCTTACGCCTCTTGCTCGATTTGTTAGCTTTGCTGTCAAAGGCGTTCCCCCTGAAATTATGGGCATTGGACCTAAAGAGGCCATTCCAGCGGCACTGAAATCGGCGGGTCTATCCATGCAGGATTTAGATTGGATTGAGCTAAACGAAGCATTTGCAGCGCAGTCTTTAGCGGTGATGAGAGATTTGCAATTAGACCCTTCAAAAGTAAATCCTTTGGGCGGCGCGATAGCTCTCGGACATCCCCTGGGTGCAACCGGAGCAATTCGTGCCACTACTGCAATTCATGCATTACAAAGAAAAAATTTGAAGCATGCTCTGGTCACAATGTGCGTTGAAACAGGCATGGGCGCAGCGGGAATTTTTGAGCGTTGTTAATCATCCAACAAGGAAGAAATAATATTGAAAATGAAAATTGTAGTTTGCATTATTTATTCAGCCAGCTTAATGGGATTGGATGCTGGATTAGCTTATGCTCATGCAGTTGATCCCACAATTGGCACTTGGAAAACGATTGATGACAAAACTAACCAACCCGCCAGCCTCATTAAGATTGAGGAAATAAATGGACAGCTTGAAGGCACAATTATTAAGACCTTCCCAAGACCAAACGAAACACCTTTAATAACATGCAATTTATGTAAGGATGATCGTAAAGATAAGCCTATTATTGGCATGAAAATCATGACAGGCCTAAAACGTGACAGCGCGGGTGCTTGGTCTGGTGGCACTATCCTAGATCCCAAAGAAGGTGAAATTTACAAAGTGAAATTATTAACTGAGGATGGTAAAAAAATGGATGTGCGGGGCTATATTGGCATTCCATTATTCGGCAGAACTCAAGTCTGGTACAAAGCCGAACAATAAGCAGAATATCTTTTCTCAAAAGCATTTATGTCTAAACTTCCAGCCATTCTGCAGCAACATCTCGATTACGGAAATCTGCCTGTCATAGCAGCCCCTCTGTTTATCATCAGCAATCCAAAATTGCTGATTGCTCAATGCAAGGCTGGTGTAATTGGGTCGTTACCCGCATTAAATGCACGCCCAGCAGAACAATTAGAGGAATGGCTAATAGAAATTACTGAAGAATTAAATGCATTGAATCAAGAGCATCCTGAAAAACCTGCTGCACCCTTTGCAATAAATCAGATTGTTCACAAGAGCAATACCCGTCTAGAGCATGATATGGCTCTATGCGTTAAATATAAAGTTCCCATCATTATTAGTTCCTTAGGTGCACGTGAAGAAATAAACTCAGCAGCTCACAGTTATGGTGGGCTTGTTTTGCACGATATCATCAACAATACATTTGCCAAGAAGGCCATTGAAAAAGGTGCCGATGGTTTAATAGCTGTAGCAGCAGGTGCTGGTGGTCACGCGGGAACTAAAAGTCCATTTGCACTTGTTCAAGAAATTCGAGAATGGTTTGATGGGCCTTTAGTACTCGGTAGCTCAATTGCGACAGGCAATGCCATATTAGCAGCTCAAGCTATGGGTGCCGACTATGCGTATATCGGTTCGGCCTTCATTGCCACAGATGAAGCAAGAGCTTCAGACGCATACAAAAATGCCGTGGTCGAATGCAATTCTGACGATATTGTTTTAAGCAGCCTGTTTACTGGGGTGTCTGGTAATTATTTAGCACCGTCCATTCGAAACGCCGGACTTGATCCCGAAAACTTACCCGAGAGCGATC
Organism: Polynucleobacter sp.; assembly: GCA_044225315.1. Classification (GTDB taxonomy): domain Bacteria; phylum Pseudomonadota; class Gammaproteobacteria; order Burkholderiales; family Burkholderiaceae; genus Polynucleobacter. The sequence goes on along the minus strand of JBGAIU010000005.1, from coordinate 9,926 downwards.
CAAGCAAGATGAACTTTGGCGGAGACTCTCAAAAGGCCTGGAAAGATATCTGGGGCTGCGGTCAAGGCATCGGGGTAGTTAAAAAAGTAGTGCCCTCCAAGGAATTAATTGCAAGAATGCAATCCGAATATGAGCAAGCTAGGTTGCAAATAATTCATACGCCCCTTAAGTGAAATCGCAAAGAGAAGATTGCATGATTAATTCAGCTTTAGAAGATGGAGTCTTAAAGATTCAGCTCAATCGCCCTGAAAAGAAAAATGCCTTCACTAGAAAGATGTATCTTGAGCTGAGTAAGACTCTTAGAGACGGCGATGAAAATTCTGAAGTCAAAGTCTTTTTGGTTTATGGAGCTGGAAATGCTTATTCTTCTGGGAACGACATTGCTGACTTTATGACGTCTCCCATTTCCCATGAAAATGCACCACCAATTGAGCTCCTGAAGATTTTGGCGGAATTGAAAAAACCATTAATCGCTGCTGTCGACGGTGTAGCCGTTGGCATCGGCGCCACAATGCTTTTTCACTGTGATTTAGTGTACGCAAACTAATCTGCGCGCTTTATATTTCCCTTTGTGTCACTTGGGCTGGTTCCAGAGGGTGCGATATCGCTATTGCTCCCCAAGCTTATTGGCCACCAACGAGCGAGTAAAATTCTGTATTTTGGGGAACATATCAGCGCAGAGGAAGCACAACAACTTGGGTTCGTTAACCGCGTTGTAAATGAGACTACTGCCCTGCACCATGCTGAAATACGAGCAAAAGCGATTACCAGACTGCCTCAAGGCTCGATCTTGCAAACTAAGAAATTATTAAAAGAATCAGTCATTGAGGCGGATACTTTCAAACAAATTCATTCCGAGGGCAAAATTTTCATTGATAGGTTAAACAGCTTATCTGCAAAAGAAGCTTTATTGGCTTTTATGGAAAAGCGTACCCCAAACTTTGATGGGCTTGACTAGCTAGCAGCCTCCAACTAGGCAATTTTTTTGATGCCTTTAACAATTTTCATAGCACCCCATCCCAAAGCCAACACCTTACTAGCTATTTTAGGCTTGTAATGAGCTAAAGCTGCAAAAGCACTAGTCCATAACAGAGGATTGTCCTTAACAAAATGAAACGCATCAATACCTTTATCAGCCCATGATAAAGGCTTCCCCCAAGGCTCAAAGTGCTTTAAAAATTCAAGTCGCTCTCTCTGAGACCGCATTTGCAACTCAGAACGTCTTAGCAATAAACCTTTTAACTTTTGATTCATAAATTAGCGGCTCAATTCTTCAGCATCCTTTGCTAACTCAGTAATGGATGCCTCAAATAATTTGGGCATGGTACGTAAAGATTGAATGACTATGGCACCCAAAATGACGCCAATGGAGATAAAAGCGCCTGTCAATAAACTAAGCGCCAAGATTCGGTCAAACTCCCAGCTATAGATCACGATCAATAGTGCAAGCATCACTAAACCAAAAAACAGAAAGAACAGTGCCGACACGATCATGACAAGAGACTGCAAAAATTTACTTCTAGCAATTTGCACATCTACCGAGAGCAGCTCTAAGCGCGTCTGTGCAATCGACGCAACAGTCGCAGCCAGATTTTTTATTGATGACAGTAAGTTTTCTTGAGACATAAATACCTAGCGTCGACGAATAAACAAACCAATTAATAGACCCAATCCCGCAGCAACTCCAATGGCTTCCCAAGGATTGCGATGCACGAAATCATCAGCCCCTGCCGCTACAACTTTTGCCTTATCTGCCAAATCACCCTCTAAGCTAGAAATCCTTTCTTTGGCACCTGAGATTGTTTCCAATGCCTTATTGCGTAAGTTGCCAATCGTTTCGCCTGGATGATCTTGGGTTGCCTTGATTAGAGCCTCCGCATCCGCAACTAGAGATTTGAATTCATCGATAAGTTGATCCGCTTGCTCTGATTTTTTTGCTGTCATGATAATTTCCTGTAGTCATATCTATTCTAAGCACTTCTGTAGCCCGACCCTAGTAGCAACACTGTCATACCGGCATTAGAGGCCTTGAAATGCCTAAAATAGCGTTTGAGGCTAGGTCGCTTCTTCATTAGCTCATGATAGGCGGGGCTTCCATACGGCACATTTTCTCCGTAAAAATACTCGTCTACCCGGTCTGCGTAACGATTTAACTCAAGGGCTTCATGCACTGCTCGCTTAATATGCCCACCCTCGCCTGATGAGCCGTACCCATGGATCAATATGATTGCTTTGACCCCCAGGTCCTGCAGTTCGCGAATCTTCTCCGTGAGGATATCTAATGCATCCTCAACGCTTGGATTGCTGTGTTTAATATTGAATTGAACTACATCTACAGCCAGAACTGGGGCTAGTGATGATCCGCAATGTGGGCAATCACCAAACAAGGTACGAGCATTCCCACACTCAGAGCATTCCGCTATCTGAGCCATATAAGCCCTTAATTCAGCTTATGAGCAGTACTTTGACTCTAAAGTCGCTGCGTCACTATACTTGTCATCCACCATCAAGTTCAGCTTCTTATAAGCCATCTCTTTATTTTCTGGCGTCTTAAGGTGGCGATCGATCAAACTTGCCACATCCTTACGAATAGATGTATTGCCGTATTGCAAGCCCTTTAAAGTGGACACGGCCTCAGCAGAAATCTTGCACTGCTGACTGACCAACGCAGATGAATCAGACGATGTACTTGCATATGCAAATGCTGCAAGTGAAATAGTTACACCTGCTAGTAGAGTTTTTTTCATCTTAGTTCCTTATTTTGTGACCACATGTTGGACAGCAACCCATATCTTTTGCTCTCGTCCTTCTGAGAGCGGCATACACACTGGATTCTGAAATTTCCATCTTTCTAGCGGCCTGAGCTGCGCTCATGCCCTTCCCTATCCACTCCAAGGCTTGATGTGTTTTCGGTGTTTGTCTTTTCATTTCATCTCCAAGTTCTGAGACTATATCACAACTTCACAACTTGTGAAGTTGTGAAGTTTAGTAATTTCATCAAGACAAACCCTAATAAAAGCGGTTGATTTAATAAATGCGGGAAAAAGTTACCTGGAAAATAGGCAAGAAAGCCATTGGGGTGATGGCAATAGTATGATTTGAGGAACTTAAGGAGCCATACATGTACCGTCTTGCAAATCTTGTTTTACTTACTTCAATCGCCCTAGGTATAAGCGCCTGCGCCAATAACGATAAAAAGATCAGCTCATGGGAAGTAAATGACGTGTATCAGTCCACCACTGTTACCCCAAATCCCACAACTGGTGGCAAAACATATCTAGGGCCATCTATCAATACGATGGATGAAGCCAACACCTATGAAATGTTTAACCTTCGCACCGCAGAAACTCAGCAAGGCATGAAGACCTATGAGCTTCAGGTGCACCTCACCTACTTCAATCAAGTTCGTGACTACAACTCTACAAGCCTCATTAATGGTCCAGCAAGCAACTTTAAAGTAGTCTCTAAAGAAGCTGGACTTTGCGAATCTAAGGGTTGCATGTTTAAAGAATTGCTTTCCATCAAAGTGACTGATGCATTCTTAAAACAAAACATGAAAAATGGTTTTGAGCTCAAACTTGGTTCTAAAGCTGGGGCTACAACAGTTGTATACATTCCACCGCAATACATTCAGGGATACTTGAAGGCTGTGGACGGAGTTGCTTACTAAACCTTGATAACAAAGGCTTCTAGCCTTATTTGATTTTGAGCAACAAAAAACCGCCCGAAGGCGGTTTTTCTTTTTAAGGCAATTACTAATTAAGCAGCTTTACGGCTTTTAGCAGCTGGCTTAGCTACAGCGTACTGACCTTGGAGGTTAGCCAATGCAGCATCAACATTCTTTTCAAAAGTTGCGAATGCATCAGTTGCAGTTGCGCGAACTTGGTCGAATTGTTGAATAGAAGCTTCGAAAGCAGTTTTGAATGCAGATACAAATGCCTCAGAACCAGCAGGAGCGGATTTAGCAGCTTCTTTAACAAACTTAACTAAATCATCACGTGCATCATCGATAGAAGCATCAACAACTTGAGCAACTTCTTTGTTACCGTTGCGAACAACTTTGTTAACTTTAGCTTGGTATGCAGCAGCATACTTAGCAGCTTCTTGAGCAGCTTCTGGCTGAGCCAATTTAGCTAATTGCTGTGCATCTTTGATAGCCAACAACTGTGAGCTAGCATCTTGAGCAGCAGCCAATGCATCTTTAGCAGCAGCTTGGTTGATTTCTGCTAACTCTTGTGCACTTTCAACTGCTACTTGTGCCAAATGTTTTGCATTCTCAACAGCTTTAGCTTGAGCTTGAGCGATTTGATCGTTTAATTGATTTTGAAATGACATGATTAATCCTTTATGAATATGGTTACGTTTTTGTTGCGATGCACCATTGTTCCAAACTTTTTGCTGTATTGCAACAATTATTTGCTGCTAAGCAACAAATAAAATTCAATAAGGAAATTTATTGTTAAATATCAATAACTTAAGAAATAACATAGACAACAAAAAACCCAGAAAATCCTTATATTTATTGGGTTTATTTGAAAAAGTACTGGCGGAGACGAGAGGATTCGAACCTCCGATCAGAGTTTTAGCCCCGATGCTCCCTTAGCAGGGGAGTGCCTTCGACCAGCTCGGCCACGTCTCCGTACTTTTACTGCGCCCCACAGTTTAACGGATAACCGCTTCTGAGGGGTTTTATTGACCTTTTGAGGGGTTTACTTTTGATCCAACTCAAACGCCTTATGCAAGGCGCGTACTGCCAATTCCATGTATTTCTCATCGATCACGACAGAAATCTTAATTTCACTAGTAGAGATCATGAGGATATTGATGCCCTCTTCTGACAAGGTGCGGAACATTTTGCTCGCAATACCAACATGCGAACGCATACCAACACCAACAACAGACACCTTAGAAACTTTAGGATCACCTGAAATTTCTTTCGCCTCGATATGTGCTTGCACAGTTCCTTTAAGAATGTCCAAAGCCTTTTGATAATCAGCACGCGGTACAGTAAATGTGAAATCAGTTTTACCTTCAACCGATTGATTCTGAATAATGATGTCTACATCAATATTCGCATCGGCGATTGGGCCTAGGATTTGATATGCAATACCTGGGCGATCAGGAACTCCGAGTACGGTTATCTTCGCTTCATCACGCGCAAAGGCGATACCGGAAATAACGGCGGCTTCCATAGTGCTGTCCTCTTCAAATGTAATCAATGTGCCTGACTTCATCTCTTGGTCTAAAGGCATCAAAGGGTCTGTCAGCGATGACAGAACACGGGTTTTAACTTTGTACTTACCAGCAAACTCAACAGAACGAATTTGCAATACCTTTGAGCCCAAACTGGCCATCTCAAGCATCTCTTCAAAGGTAATCTTATCTAGGCGACGCGCATCTTCACAAACACGTGGGTCAGTCGTATACACACCATCTACGTCTGTGTAGATAAGACACTCATCCGCCTTTAACGCAGCGGCCATAGCCACTGCGGAAGTATCAGAACCGCCACGGCCTAATGTGGTGATATTGCCTTCTGGATCCACACCCTGGAATCCAGTAACAACAACTGCACGCCCAGCATTCAGATCATTCAAAATCTTTTTGCTATCGATACTTTTAATACGCGCTTTAGTAAAGGATGAGTCCGTATAAACAGTTACTTGCCAACCAGCATAACTAACCGCATCAATGCCCTCTTTCATTAAGGCCAATGCCAATAGACCAGAACTGACTTGCTCACCTGTAGAAGCAATTTGATCAAGCTCACGTGGACTTGGATTTGGATTAATTTCTTTTGCCAACCCTAGCAAGCGATTGGTTTCGCCTGACATTGCGGATGGCACAACTACCACTTGATGGCCAGCGCGCATCCATTTAGCAACACGCTTTGCAACATTCGCGATGCGCTCAACCGAACCCATCGAGGTGCCACCATACTTATGAACAATAAGAGCCATAAAAACTGTTTGCCGTTTGTTAAGCAGGAAAATAATTTCTGATAGTCTAAAAAGGCTATATTTTACAGGGTTTTACACCCTAGTTTGACGCCTGCTGCCACTCTGGCCAAACCCTTGATCCTGAATGAACCAAATGTGGGTAGCTCACCCCTACTCCAGCAACTGCAATTAGCTCCTCATCCACATAGAGCAATGGCGCATGACGCTGCCATGGGGGAATATCATTCTCCTGAAATAGATTTTTGAGGGTTCTACGCGGCGCATTTGCCTTGACCTGCAATTTTTCAGCGCCTGATCTCGCCTTAGTGCAGATTAGCCCATCCTTTTGAGCCTCCCTTATCCAAACGGCACTTAATCCTGGTTTTTTACTTCTAGTGGGAATAGATTTAAAAACCCATTGCCCTGTTTGATTTTCGGCCACCTGCAACCGTCCTCGCCAAAGCCGAATAGTTTGCCCATCATGTAGCCACTCTAACTGCGCATCTGAGTTCACCGCTTCGAGATCTTGCCACCAAGCACCAAGCCTCTCTTGTGAAGGCATGGCAAGTACTTTGGTTTTTAGCCAGTAACGTAATACATTATTTGCAGCCGGTAGATCCCGCTTTGCCAGCGTCTTTAATGGCTTGATGGCAATAGACTCATCTTCGTAAATAGTCTTGCCATCAATTTGAGCCAAGCGATCCAATAAGACCTGAGACTCGCCAATTAAGCCAGCGCTTCTCGCAAGATTTGCAACTGCTTCGGGTTGAAGCTTTTCTAATCGAGGAATAACTTGTTTGCGAATGGCATTGCGTTTAAATACATCATCCTGATTACTTGGATCCTCTATCCATTTGAGCTTATGCTCTTTCGCGTAGGACTCTAATTCAGCGCGACTTTGATTAAGTAATGGTCGCCATAAAGTAATTTGCTTATTTGGCGTCTTCAACTCGCGGGTATTTGGCATTCCAGACAATCCAGCGACGCCAGAACCTCGAAGTAGCTGCAAGAGAACAGTCTCCGCTTGATCGTTTTGATGGTGCGCTAAGAGTAAATCGTCGATTCCATATTGCTCGCAAAGCTCCGCCAAAGCTTCATACCGCGCCTTGCGCGCTCGGCCTTCAATATTGCCACCACTCTTTTGATCACCAAGATGCAGCAATCGAAAATCGAATTGAATTTGATATTTTTTCGCAAGCTTTTCACAGAAAAGCAGCCACTCATCTGCTGGCTTTTGCAAACCATGATGAATATGAAAGGTGTAGATTTCTAGTGCGAGACTTTTGCTCTTGGCTTGCGATCGACAAACCGTATCGAGCAACACCACCGAATCGAGGCCACCACTTAGAGCAACCGCAATTCGTTTTGGTGAATTAAGACTTGGCTGCGACTTCCTTGAACTTGCCATAACTCATTAGGCGTTCATGGCGACGCTCAAGCAATGCATCTGTCTTCATGCCATCGAAAGTTTTAAGGGATTCAGCAAGCGCCTTGCGCATATTGCTCATCATTACATCGTAATCACGATGCGCACCACCAATAGGTTCAGCGACAATTTTGTCGATTAAACCGAGCGCTTTTAAGCGTTGGGCTGTTAAGCCTAGCTGTTCAGCTGCCTCTGATGCTTTATCAGCAGTCTTCCACAAAATCGAGGCACAGCCCTCTGGGGAAATCACGGAATAGGTGGAGTTTTGCAGCATCAGAACCACGTCGCCCATTGCAATCGCTAGGGCCCCTCCAGAACCACCCTCACCAATGATGGTGGCGATGATGGGAACCTCTAACTCCGCTTGCACATAGAGATTGCGACCAATCGCCTCAGATTGATTACGCTCTTCCGCATCAATTCCAGGAAAGGCGCCCGGTGTATCTACAAAAGTAAATACTGGAATACCAAATTTTTCTGCAAGACGCATCAAGCGCATTGCCTTGCGATAACCTTCAGGGCGACTCATGCCAAAGTTACGCAATGCGCGCTCTTTTGTATCGCGGCCTTTTTGATGACCGATCACCATACAAGGTTGATTATCAAAGCGCGCAAGACCACCGATAATGGATTGATCATCTGCAAAAGTACGATCACCATGTAATTCATGGAAATCAGTAAATAGTGCACCTACGTAATCTAAGGTGTAAGGCCTTTGAGGATGTCGCGCAACTTGAGACACCTGCCATGGAGTTAAATTGGCATAAACATCTTTAGTAAGCTGAAGGCTCTTTTCAGAAAGCGTTTTGATCTCATCGGATATATCTACCGATGATTCATCTTGCACAAAACGCAGCTCTTCAATCTTTGACTCTAATTCGGCGATCTGCTGCTCAAAATCCAGGAAAGTCATTTTCATAGTCTGATTTTAATATTCAACCGGAATGGGGTCGATACTTCTCCACATATACCAGGTAGCAACCGTACGCCATGGGGCCCAGTTGGCCGCCACTTCCCTAGCCTCATGACGGCTTACAGGCTCGCCGCTGAAGTAATTGAGGGAAATAGCCTTAATTAGCCCCACATCGTCCAAAGGAAGGATATTGGGGCGAATCAGGTTAAAAATGAGGAACATTTCCGCGGTCCAGCGACCAATGCCTCGAATAGCGCTCAATTCTTGAATAACGCTCTCGTCATCCATGTTTTTCCATTGATTGGCGTGAAGACGCCCAGAATCAAAGTGATCAGCCAAATCTCGAATGTATTCAACCTTGCGCCCTGATAATCCTGCAGCGCGTAACTCCTCAACCGATAAAGCCAGAATATTTTTAGGATTTATCTTTTTCTTACTGGCAACAAGAACGCGATCCCACACTGCTTGGGCTGCTGCTACAGAGATTTGCTGACCCACAATCGCTCTTGCAAGGGTTGTAAATGCATCGCCTCGTGTCACCAAAAATCCAGAGCCATACTTTGGAATGATTTTTTTCATGATGCGATCTTGTTTCATCAAGTCGCGACAAGCTTGCTCCCAATAATCCGGAGCTCCATCAATTAATACTACTTTTTCTTTGACAGTCGACACTACGCTCTACGCCATTCTGTAATGCCGCCTGGTTTATCTTCTAAAACGATACCCTGCTCTAGTAAGGTTTTTCTGATGAGATCCGCTTTAGCAAAATCTTTTGCTTGTTTAGCGGCAGCACGTGCAGCAATTTGATCTTCAATATCTTGTGCCTGCAATCCATCCTCACTCTTCGATCCCGTTTGCAAGAATGCAGTTGGATCTCTTTGCAAGAAATTGAGTATGCCGCCGAGAGTCTTGAGGGTTGCCGCTAGAGTCGCCTTGTCTTGGCCTTGAGCACGGTTGACCTCGCTTGCCAGTTCAAATAGAACAGCTATTGCCTCTGGCGTATTGAAATCATCATTCATCGCCTCAGTAAAGTGCTGAACCCATGGGCTATTTACATCCAATGAAGGGTTGCTGACCGTTGGCGCTTGAGCAAGTGCGGTATATAAACGCACTAAGCCAGAACGCGCCTCTTCTAATTGCGCATCACTGTAATTAATTGGGCTACGGTAATGCGCTTTGAGCATGAAGAATCTCAATACCTCTGGGTCAAAGCTTTTTAGTACATCTCGAATCAAAAAGAAATTGCCTAATGATTTAGACATCTTTTCTTCGTTTACGCGGATATGCCCGTTATGCATCCAATAATTTACAAATGGAGCATCGCTATCTTTACGATTCTGGCCATACATAGCACCCTCGCTCTGGGCAATTTCATTCTCATGATGAGGAAATTGCAAGTCGGCTCCACCACCATGAATATCGAAATGGTCACCTAGCAAGTCGCATGACATAGCTGAGCACTCAATATGCCAGCCTGGTCGACCTTCGCCCCAAGGGGATGCCCAACGGGTATCAGCTGGCTCTTCAGGCTTAGCGCTCTTCCACAAAACAAAGTCGAGTGGGTCACGTTTACCACCGCCAACCGCTACACGCTCGCCTGCATTTAATTCATCTAAAGTTTTGCCAGAGAGTTGGCCATAACGAGGAA
>JBGAIU010000036.1:0-13950 GCA_044225315.1 Polynucleobacter sp. | reverse complement strand
ACACGCGAAGCAATTGGTTTGGAAAAAGCGGGACTTTTTCGTCCGGGACATATCGCTGTCTGTGGAGACCCAGTGCCACCCCAATCGTTAGTTGAATATGCTGAAAAATTGGGTTGCGATCTTTGGTTACAGGGGCGAGATTACAACTTTCAAGGTGATAAGCAACAATGGGGTTGGGCAGGGCGAGGAAAGCGTTTTAGCGGTTTGGGCTATCCAGCATTGCGGGGTGCAAATCAAATCCTGAATGCATCCGCAGTAATAGCGGCATTAATGGCGTTGCATCAGCGCTTGCCGGTAAGCGCCCAAGATATTCGAAATGGTTTTGCCATGGTGGAGCTTCCTGGCCGCTTTCAGGTTCTGCCTGGGCAACCAACGGTTGTGTTGGATGTAGCCCATAACCCTCATGCGGCAGCTACTTTGGGGCAGGGTCTGGATAAGATGGGGTACCACCCGTATACCTATGCCATTTTTGGCGCCATGGCGGACAAGGATATTGAGGGCGTTATTAAACCCCTCCTAAATATCGTAGATTTTTGGTTTTGCACTGATTTGCCGACCCCTAGGGCGGCCTCTGCTGAGGCCTTGGCTCAGAAGCTCGAATCCATGGGGGTGAAAGCTAAAAATGGGGCTGATGGAGGTATCGAAATCTTTGAAAATCCTGCTTTAGCGTATCAAAAAGCGCTATCTCAGGCAGGCGAGGGTGATAGAATTATGACCTTCGGATCCTTCTATACCGTTGCAGGCGTAATGGCTTATCGAAACAACCAGGCGCATTGATCCATGATTCGTTTACCAAGCTTTTTTAAGCGAAAAACTCAGTCTGATGACCTTGAAACAGGGTCTGTGGGGCGTCGCACCACCAAAAGAGCTGCCCCTCGCGCATTCCAACGTGCCATAGAGTCTGAAGAGCTCGCTCTCACCGAAGATCCCGAACAACAACGAGCACGTCATCGCTTAATCGGCGCAACCGTTTTGGTGTTGATTGCAGTCGTTGGACTTCCTCGTATTTTGGATAACAAACCCAAGGCTGTAAGCAACGATATTGCTGTCAATATTGTGACGAGTTTGCCAACTCCAGTCGCTGAGCAAAAGGCTGATGCAAAAGCCGAAGAAAAAGCGAAAATAGAAACAAAACAAGAGGCACCTGTAGAGGCGCCGAAAGTAACGCCACCTGCAACTCCACCTGAAGTGAAAGCCGATGCTAAGGCAGACGCTAAATCAGCAACACCAACGACAACATCTAAGGCTCCCGCGCTAGGCTTGGCAGCTGGTGAAGAGGTAGTTGCGACAGCATCTAATGCAAAACAAAAGGTTGATACCCCGGCCAAGACAGCTGATAGCGCTGCGCCAAAAGCAAATGTGAAGTACGTTATTCCAGTTGGCACATTCGAGACTGAAGAGAGTATCAAGAATGTCACCGCAAAGCTGAAGGACAGCAAAATTCCATACGCTGTGTATATCAAGATAAAGAGCGATGGCGTAAAACAGACCGCATTCCGTGCTGGTCCATTTACCGACAGAGATGTGGCAGAGGCAGCCTTAAAGAAAATCAAGCCTTTAAATCCACTGCCAAAATTGTCGAGAGCGCTAAGCAGTAATGGAATATTTATCCACCTTAAAACTAACTTCGGTGGATTACTTCACCCTAGTTGTGCTTTTGGTTTCAGCTTTAGTAGGTATTTCTAGAGGTCTATTTAAAGAGGTTCTCGCGCTAGCCTCATGGTTCGTAGCAGCCTGGATTGCTTACCATTACAGCAACTACCTTTCTACTGAGTGGCTTTCAACATTTCATCTAGAAGAGCTTTTAAGTCTTGGATTAAGTTTCTTAATATTGTTCATCTTGACTTTGATCGTTTGCGGCTTATTTGGCGGTGTTGTGCAGAAGATTATTTTGTCTGCAGGGTTGAGTCTGACAGATCGCTTCTTGGGTTTAGTGTTTGGCCTAGCGCGCGGCGGCTTAATAGTTGTGGTGCTGGCTACCTTGGCAGCTTTAACTCCAATTCCACAAAGCATAGCTTGGAAAAATGCAATTACTCGACCAGCTGTTGATATGGCAACTGGTTTGATAAAAGGTTGGCTCCCAAGTGATTGGGCAAAGCAGTTAAGCGATGCCATGCCAAAAGTTACCCCAACCATTACTCCTAAATTAACAATAGGAATCTAGCGATATGTGCGGCGTTGTCGGAACTGTTTCCCATTCACCAGTAAATCAGCTTCTTTACGATGCTTTATTGCTTTTGCAACATCGTGGTCAAGATGCTGCTGGTATCGCCACCATGAATGGTAATTCATTCACGATGCATAAAGCTAATGGCTTGGTGCGAGATGTATTTAGAACGCGCAATATGCGCAACTTGGTGGGTAATGCCGGTATTGGCCAGGTGCGTTATCCAACTGCTGGTTCTGCAAGTAGCGAAGAGGAAGCGCAGCCATTCTATGTAAGCGCTCCTTATGGAATTATTTTGGCGCATAACGGTAACCTTACTAATGCAGCAAGTTTGCGTGTTGAGATGGCTTACCGTGATCGTCGTCACATTAATACCAGCTCAGATACTGAAGTATTGTTAAACGTCCTAGCTGATGAGCTTCAAAAGGAAACCAACAGCGCTGCCTTGGATGAGAGCGCAATGTTTAATGCGGTGACTGGCGTTGCTGGTCGCGTTAAAGGCTCTTACGCAGTTGTTTCTTTAATTGCTGGCTATGGTTTATTAGCATTCCGCGATCCATTCGGTATTCGTCCTTTGTGTATTGGTCGAATTGATACCCCTCAAGGTCCTGAGTGGATGGTTGCATCAGAGTCAGTTGCCCTAGAAGGGCTTGGCTTTACATTTGTGCGTGATGTTAATCCTGGTGAAGCGATCTATATTGATTTAGATGGTAATTTCTATGCACGCCAATGCGTTGCAAATGCTGTTCTCACACCATGTATCTTTGAGTACGTTTATATGGCTCGTCCTGACTCTACTATTGATGGGGTGACTGTCTATAACGTGCGCATGCGCATGGGTGATTATTTGGCTGAGAAGATTCGTAAAGAGACTAACGTTGATGAGATCGATGTAGTTATGCCAATTCCGGATTCTAGTCGTCCTGCTGCGATGCAGGTAGCGAAAAACCTAGGCGTGGATTATCGCGAGGGATTTTTCAAGAACCGTTACATTGGTCGCACCTTCATCATGCTTGGTCAGGCTGTTCGTAAAAAATCCGTTCGTCAAAAGCTCAATGCGATGCGTGTTGAATTCAAGGATAAGACCATCTTGATCGTTGATGATTCGATTGTGCGCGGTACAACTTCATTTGAGATCGTGCAAATGGCGCGTGAGTCCGGAGCCAAGAAGGTGATATTTGCTTCAGCTGCACCACCAGTACGTTTCCCTAATGTGTATGGTATTGATATGCCGACTCGTAGCGAGTTGGTGGCTTACGGCCGCACAGATGAAGAAATCAATAAGATGATTGGTGCTGACCAGTTGATCTATCAAAGTGTTGAGGATATGAAGCAGGCGGTTCGTGATATCAACCCGAAGATTCAGAACTTCGAAGCTTCATGCTTTGATGGCAATTACATTACTGGCGATATCAACGAGTCATATTTAGATGCCCTAGAGGCGCAACGCAATTCCTCTGCGGCTAAGGCTGACCGTCAGCGTGACTCAAGTGATTTCGCACGCTCGCAGTTGCACCTGCATTTGGCAACCGAAGACTAAAAAGCCACACGAATCGCCTTCTCTGAGGCAAATTCGGAATTCGGTGTCAAAATAGCAGTATGAAGAGCAAAATTACCCGCAAAAAGCCAGATTTTTCTAAGTTAGCGCTAGAGACAGTTGCTGTCCGCGCTGGCACTCGTCGTACAACCGATTTTCAAGAACACTCTGAAGCGATGTTTCTGACATCAAGCTTCTGCTTTGATAGTGCTGAGTTAGCTGCCGATGGTTTTGCTCATGCGGATCAAGGTTTTATTTACTCACGCTTTACCAATCCAACTGTCAGCATGTTTCAAGATCGCTTGGCTGCCTTAGAAGGTGGCGAGGCTTGTATTGCGACTGCTTCAGGAATGTCTGCAATTCTGACGATGGCGATGGCGCACCTTCAGGCTGGCGATCATGTGATTTGCTCTCGTTCTGTATTTGGTGCGACGATTCAATTGTTCACCAATATCTTAGGCCGCTTTGGCATAACCACGACGTATGTGGATTTGACTGATCCCAAAGCATGGCAGGGCGCTGTTCAGCCTAATACAAAGCTGTTTTATTTAGAGACGCCTTCAAACCCATTAACTGAAATTGCGGATATCAAAGCCATTTCTAAGATTGCTAAGAAAGCGAATGCTTTGTTAGCTGTTGATAATTGCTTTTGCACCCCCGCATTACAAAAGCCATTGGCCTTAGGCGCTGATGTTGTGATCCACTCTGCCACTAAATATTTAGATGGTCAGGGGAGGGTTGTGGGTGGCGCAATTGTGGGAAGCAATGATTTTGTGATGGGCAAAGTTTTCCCATATGTTCGTACAGCCGGACCAACTTTATCTGCATTTAACGCTTGGGTATTTTTAAAGGGCTTAGAGACGCTTGAGCTTCGCATGAAGCAACAAAGCCAGAATGCCCTTGCTTTGGCTCAATGGCTCGAGAAGCAATCTGGGGTTGAGCGTGTTTACCATCCCGGCCTGAAATCACACCCTCAGCATGCCTTGGCAAAGCGCCAACAGAAAGAGGGCGGAGCAATCGTTTCCTTTGTTCTCAAGGGTGGTAAAAAAGCCGCCTTTAAGCTGATCAATCAAACCAAGTTGTGTTCTATCACCGCAAACTTGGGTGATACACGTACAACGATTACTCATCCTGCCACTACAACCCATTGTCGTGTGAGTCCAGAGGTCCGCAAAGCCGCTGGAATTTCGGATGGTTTAGTGCGTATTGCCGTGGGCTTGGAAAATATCAACGATCTCAAGAATGACCTCGTTGGCGGCCTAAAAAAATAAAGAAGTACATCAAGATAGGCCTATGGGGTTTTCTGATGCAACGCAGTTCTGGAATGAGCGCTTTAATAAAGAAGAGTTCATATTCGGAAAAGAGCCCAACGAATATTTAGTTGAACAAGCTAAAAGACATCTAAAGCCGGGCAATAGAGTTTTGTGTATTGCGGATGGTGAGGGACGGAATGGTGTTTGGCTGGCTAAACGGGGGATGCAGGTTGTAGGCTTTGATGCATCAGATATCGCATTATCAAAGGCAAATCAATTTGCTCAAGACAATCACGTTAATGTTGAATACACATTCTCAGATACAGATAGTTATACATGGCCTGAGGATGTCTATGATGCGGTGGTTGAAATCTTTATTCAGTTTGCGGATCCCGCAATGCGTGAACGCCTTTTCCAAAAAACCTATGAGACTTTAAAGCCCGGTGGAATATCTATTCTTCAGGGCTATACGCCAAAGCAGTTGGAATATAAGACTGGTGGCCCATCACTGATTGAGCATCTGTATACCGAAAGGTTGATTCGTGAGCTGGCAAAAGATTTCTCGATTCTGGAGCTTCGCTCCTATAAAAAGGTTTTATCTGAGGGCACTAGACATGAAGGCATGTCTGCATTGCTAGGCTTGGTGGCTCAAAAGCCAAAGCTTTAAGTGCTAAAGCGCCTAGGATCATTAATGGGGCGCAGCGGCATGATGTGGATCTTTCCACCATCGATCTCTAGATGACATATTTTGTTGACTTCTAGGGATAGGCGTTTAACTTCTGCAGCGGATGCCTCCCAGGTAACCATATGACTTCCTTCAATTGTCCGCAATTGAATAACGGCTATTTGTCCAATTGCACTGATTTGTTCAACCATCACCTCAATAGACGTAGCGCTCCGAATCATATCCAGGCTTAGGCCGTCAGCGGGAATAACCCAAGCAACAGGCGTATTGGGTGGGATTTTTCCTTTATCGACAACATCAAATACCCGCTGACAACCATTCCAGCTAAGTTTCCCAGAGGTAAAGATACCCTCGAATTTATTGTTAATGCCAACGAGTTCCGCAACACGAGAATTTCGGGGACGTTCAAACAAAATTTTGGGCGGTGCTGTTTGAAGTCCAACACCTTGGTCAATGACAGTAATTCGGTCGGCCAAGAGATCGGCCTCTCTTAAATCATGCGTCACTAGCAATATGGGAATATTCAAATCCTTGCGTAGTTGTGCAAGTGTTTTATATAGACTCTGACGTGTTGGAGCATCAATCGCAGAAAAAGGTTCATCCAACAATAAGATCCTCGGCGATCTTGCAAGCGCTCTGGCAAGTGCGACACGCTGCTGTTGTCCACCGGATAATTGATTAGGCATCCGCTTTGCAAGCTCGCCAATACCCATTCGATCAGGCCACTCTTGAGCTGATGCCTCACGTTCTGATAATGTTGGAATAGCGTTGTAAAGCGGAATACAAACGTTTTCGAGTGCGGATAGGTGCGGAAACAATGCGTATTGTTGAAATAAGAATCCACAAGAGCGCTGAGCTGGGCTCAAGGACGTTGCAACCCCCCTAATTTCATCTGCTTCAAACCAGATATTGCCACCACATTCAATTTTTCCTGATTGCGGATTGCTTAATCCAGCGATGGTGCGTAATGTTGTTGTTTTTCCACTACCTGATGGACCTACTAGTGCATGCAGTTCGCCAGGAATGCACTCAATATTGAGCTGCAGTGGATTAGGTAAGGCTTGGGAGAGCTTCACTTTCAGCATCAGGCTCTCCACTTAGGGTTACGTTCCAGCTTTGATTGACGGCCAAATACACCATAAGAGAGCATGATGGCTATTAATGAAGTGCCTAGCAGGATAAGAGATAGTATTCCTGCTCCAGAAGTATCAAAACTTTGCACTTTATCGTAGATTGCAATAGATACGGTTTTTGTTTCTCCGGGTATGGCGCCACCAACCATAAGAACTACACCAAATTCACCAAGCGTATGCGCAAATGTTAAGACTGCAGCACTAGTAATCCCGCGCCATGCAAGAGGTAATTCAATTAGGCGGAAGATTTGCCATTGAGATAGCCCACTCACTTCAGCGGCTTCGATAACTTCATGGTTGATTGCTTCAAAGGCGCGTTGGATGGGCTGTATTGCAAAAGGCAGATTCACAATAAATGAGGCGATCAAAATTCCCAAGAAAGAGAATACAAATGGGGTTCCTAGAAAAGATTTACCGCTTAAGCCAACAAGTAAGTAGTAACCAAGAACTGTTGGCGGTAGAACAAGGGGTAATGCTAGGGCGGCCTCAATCCATGATTTACTACTGCCCATTTTCTGAAGAGCATGCGCAACCCAAATCCCGAAAGGGATAATTAATAATAAGGTCCATAAGGCAAGTCTTAAAGAGAGTAGGAGGGCTTCTTGGTCAAACACGACTAATGAGGGTTGTTATGAAAAGATGATCATTGTCTCTGATCTTAAAGATACCTGTAAATAAGCTAAGATTTTGGTGTGCGGGCCTTAAAATAGGTAGATTAAAGGTATTTGTGATTATCGGCTGAGCGCAGGAGGGGATCCGAGGGATTTATGGATTTAAAAAGAAGAGAATTTGTTCAATATACGGCATTATTAAGTCTAATGACTAGTACAGGCTTGATTTCTGCAGTTCAGGCTGAAGAATGGAACAAGGCCGCTTTTGACGCAAAAAATATAGAGGATGTGTATAAAGCGCTCGGTGCATCTGCCCCAGAAAAATCAAGCGCCATTAATCTAACTGTTCCCGAGCTTTCGGAAAACGGATCTCTGGTACCAGTCACGATCAGTACAGATCTCAAGAGCCAACAAATCGCTATCTTGGTTGAAAAAAATCCAAGCGCATTAGCAGGGCAATTTTTCTTTTCACCAACTTCGGAATCATATGTAACAACACGAATCAAAATGGCTCAAACCTCAAATGTTTATGCTTTGGCGAGAGTTGATTTAAAGTGGTTAGTTGCCTTTAAGGAGGTTAAGGTGACTTTGGGTGGATGTGGTTCATAAGTGCATCATCAATTTACAGAAGAGAATTTCATGAGTGAAATTACCCGAGTGCGTGCCTCTGAAGAGAGAGGTATTGTGAATGTCAAAATTTTGATGAAACACGATATGGAATCAGGTCAGCGTAAAGATTCAGGGGGGAAGGTCATCTCAGCGTGGTTTATTAAAACAGTGAACGTCAAAGCTCAGGGCAGAGATGTTCTTAATGCAGATTTTGGATCTGCGATTTCAAAAGATCCTTATATCAACTTTAAATATCGGGGCAATAAGGGCGATAAGCTGGTGGTATCTTGGGTAGACACTAGGGGTGACAAGCGGTCTGATGAGGCCGTTGTTTCGTAATTGGAGTTAATGATGAGCAAGCAACTAGCAACTACTGAAATCCTGTGGGTCAGTTTTTTTGGGGCGTTCCTTCTTGGTATGTTGATGCGTCAGACCAACTTTTGCACCATGGGCGCTATTGCAGATAGCTTTTTGATATCAGATTTCACACGTTTGCGACAGTGGTCGCTGGCTATTGGTATTGCCATCCTTGGAGTGGTGCTTCTTAGTACTATTGGTTTGATTGATATTACAAAGTCAATTTATTCCGGCTCACGTTTGATGTATCTATCCACATTAATCGGGAGCCTGAGTTTTGGATTTGGTATGGTTCTGACCTCTGGTTGCGGTGGTAGGACACTCATTCGTATTGGGGGCGGCAATCTTAAGTCCCTCATTGTTTTTATTGTTCTGGGTCTTTTTGCCTACTTTACGATGAGAGGTTTTTTGGCAGTCTTTCGCGTGAATGTGCTCGATTCCTATTACATTGAATTATCTGGCTCCCAAGATCTCCCCTCAGTATTGGCTCAACAATTTAACTTTGACAGATCGCTTACCCATCTTTATTTGGGCCTCACTTTAGGTTTAGTGTTCGTTCTATTTTCTTTAATTAAAAAATCCTTTTGGACCGTGAATAATCTATTGGCTGGATTTGGCATTGGTTTATTGGTCACGGGATTTTGGTGGGTATCTGGTTCGTTGGCGTACTTAGCAGAAGATCCAAATACGCTTAAAGAGGTAT
Source organism: Polynucleobacter sp. (assembly GCA_044225315.1). Lineage (GTDB taxonomy): Bacteria > Pseudomonadota > Gammaproteobacteria > Burkholderiales > Burkholderiaceae > Polynucleobacter. Next base: position 4,895 of record JBGAIU010000036.1, on the reverse strand, counting down.
TTTTATTTACCAATTCTGGAAAAATGGAAAGCTTATCTTTCGTGGCGCCATTTGCATATTCTTTGGATTGGTTGATGTTCTATAGCGATACTTCTAGGGTGCTAACGATCGGAGTGGTTGCTGTTGTGGGTATGGTAATTGGGTCATTTATACATGCGATCATTTCAAAATCATTTCGTTGGGAATCATTTTCCAGTTCAAAAGATATGGCCCATCATTTGATTGGTGCTGCTTTGATGGGTCTTGGAGGGGTGCTCGCGCTGGGTTGTACCATCGGTCAGGGAATTAGTGGTATGTCAACCTTAGCCTTAAGCTCTTTTATCGCTTTACCAGGTTTTGTGATTGGGGCTTGGATAGCTTTGCGTTACCTTGAGCGCTCTGTAGAGCATTCACATTGTGTTTAGTGGCGTTTTTCTATTTAAAGAATAGTACGTTTATGCATATTGATTTGCTTTCATTTACTCCAGTTCCTTCCTTATTGGGAGGAATGATCTTGGGCGTTGCTGCAGCCTTGTATGTTTTGTTGCACGGTCGAATTCTTGGTATTAGTGGAATTGTTTCTGGATTATTGCGTCCAAAGCAGGGTGATGGAGCTTGGCGTATCTCTCTTTTTATTGGCTTGCTGACTGCTCCATTATTAGCTGCACTCATATTTGAGATTAGACCGATTATTGAAGTTGACGCAGGCTGGATTGCAGTCATCTTGGCAGGATTATTGGTGGGCTTTGGTGCTCAGTATGGCTCTGGCTGTACAAGCGGTCATGGTATTTGTGGTCTCTCGCGTTTATCACCACGCTCTTTAGTCGCAACCCTTTCATTTATGACTGCAGGCTTTTTAACCGTTTATGTTTTGCGTCATCTATTCGGTGCTTAATATGAAAAAACACTACGGTCTATTAAGTCAGTATTTCATTGGCGTGATTTTTGGATGGGGCCTGATTATTTCAGGCATGACCAATCCACATAAAATTTTAGGATTTTTGGATCTTGCGGGTCTCTGGGATCCCTCATTAATATTTGTGATGTTGGGTGCAGTAATTGTTGGTCTTTGCGGTTTTTATATTGTAAGCAAGCGTTCTGAAGCCTTTTTTGGCGGCGCTTTGCATGTGCCAAAAAGAAGGGATATCACCAAGCCTTTGGTAATTGGTAGTTTTGTATTTGGCATTGGCTGGGGCATTGCTGGTTTTTGCCCTGGCCCGGCCATCGTTGCTCTAGGAACTGGTCATCTGAAAGCTTTTATCTTCCTGATTGCTATGTTAGTGGGTATGGAGATTTGTGACCGCTTCTTTGAGGCGCATAAATCATCTTGATTTAAACTTGAAAGATCTATAGATTTTATTGAGGTAGTGATGTCCCTTCCAATTACTCGCCATACTGATTTATTTGCAACCCTTGGGCAAATTGCGCCCGAACATATTGCTAAAATCGCCAGCCTTGGATTTAAGAGTGTGATCAATAATCGTCCAGATGGCGAAGGTGGACCCGATCAACCATCAAATGCCTCAATTCAGGCCGAAGCCGAGAAGTTAGGCCTTAATTATGTTTATTTGCCTGTAGTTCCTAGAGCTTTCACTCCTGATCAGGTTCAAGAGATGGCACGCTTATTGAAAACTTTGCCAGGTCCCGTATTGGCTTTTTGCCGCTCAGGCGCTAGATCAACTAATTTATATAACTTTGCCCTGCAGATTAGCTAGGCATTAGCGCATGCGCATTGTCATCCCAGAAGACCGAAAGTTAGTTCACCAAATGGTCGCACCTATTCGGTGGGGTGATATGGACGCTTATGGTCATGTCAACAATACGATTTACTTTCGTTATATGGAGCAAGCGCGGGTAAAGTGGATTACATCTCTAGGTTACCAAGTTGCACCTGGTCGAGAATCTATGTTGATGATGAATGGCTTTTGTAATTTTTATAAGCAGCTTTCTTATCCTAGCGACTTGATTCTGAAAACATCAATTGGCGCGATTGGTCGTACTAGCATGGATGTTTATACGAGCATGGCTTTGACAACCGAGCCTGATGAGGAGGTGGCAATAGGTGGTGCAACCATGGTTTGGGTTGATCTCACCACCAACAAATCAGCACCTTGGCCTGATCATATTTTGCAAAAGATTGGCTAAATAGGCGGTATGCAGCCAAGCAATCCTCAGATCTTAAGGTTGGATCAATTCCTTGCTGAGTTAGATTCCTTTGATTGCATTATTGATGTGCGATCACCAGCGGAGTTCGCTTTGGATCATATTCCTGGTGCGGTGAACTACCCAGTTCTTGATAATGAAGAACGAGCAAAGATTGGCACTTTATATAAACAAGATTCCCCATTTGCCGCTAAGAAGTTGGGTGCAGCTTTAGTCTCGCGTAATATCGCCAATCATTTAGAAAAACATTTCCAAGATTTTCTGCGCACATGGCGTCCTTTAGTTTATTGCTGGCGCGGTGGTGAGCGTAGTGGTGCGTTTACTCATATCCTGAATCGTATTGGTTGGAAAGCCATGCAGCTTGAGGGCGGCTATCAAGGCTTTCGTCGGACAGTGATAGATGGTTTAGAAGAGGCAGCTAAGCAATTTTCCTTCCAGGTAATTTGCGGTATGACTGGTAGCGGTAAGACTCGGGTGCTGCAAGAGGCTCGTAACTATGGTGCTCAGATATTGGATCTTGAGGCGTTGGCGATACATCGAGGCTCTGTGTTGGGTAATGAGCCTAATATTGAACAACCATCCCAAAAAGGTTTTGAGACAGCCTTATGGAATGCTCTGCGAGCTCTAGACCCCTCTAAACCTGTGCTTGTTGAGTCCGAAAGCAAGAAGGTGGGTGGACTTCATGTGCCCGATGCCTTAATAGAAAAGATCCGCAGTGGCGCCTGTATTGAGTTGAGGTCAAGTCCGCAAACACGCGTGTCTTGGTTAATACGTGAATACCGCCATTTTTTGACTGACACAGATGGCTTTAAAGCTAAGTTGGCGCTATTAACAGCTCACTATGGAAAAGTGCAGATTGCCAAATGGAATGAAGCGATTGATGCTGGGCAGTTCCCAAGCTTGGTTGAGGAACTGTTAATAAAACACTACGATCCATCCTACCAATCTTCTATTGTGCGTAACTTTCCCCAATACAACATTGATCACTTTGTGCAGCTAGAAGATAATAGTGACGAGGCCTTTGCAAAAGCAGCTAAGGCCATCGTCAGTAAGCTAAAGCTTAACTAAAAGCCTGAATACCCGTTTGCGCCCGACCTAAGATGAGGGCGTGAATATCATGCGTACCTTCGTAGGTATTCACGACTTCTAGATTCATCATATGACGTACTACGCCATATTCATCAGAGATGCCGTTACCACCATGCATATCGCGAGCCATACGTGCGATATCCAACGATTTGCCGCAAGAGTTACGTTTCATGATGGAGGTAATCTCAGGCGCTGCAATGCCTTCATCTTTCATGCGACCCAAACGTAAACATCCTTGTAGTGCCAATGCGATCTCTGTTTGCATGTCGGCTAACTTTTTCTGAATTAGCTGATTAGATGCTAGGGGTTTGCCAAATTGCTTGCGATCCATGGTGTACTGACGCGCTGCATGCCAGCACCATTCGGCGGCACCTAATGTACCCCAAGAGATGCCATAGCGTGCTGAGTTAAGGCAAGTGAATGGGCCTTTGAGACCAGTAATTTCAGGGAACTCATTTTCAGCGGGTACAAAGACTTCATTCATGACGATCTCACCGGTGATGAAGGCGCGTAGACCCATCTTGCCACTGATCTTCGGAGCGCTTAGGCCCTTCATGCCTTTCTCAAGAATGTAGCCACGAATGACGCCTTCATCATTTTTGGCCCACACCACAAATACATCGGCAATCGGTGCATTAGAGATCCACATTTTTGAGCCAGTCAGCGAGAAGCCGCCAGGAACTTTTTTCGCTCTCGTGATCATGCCGCCTGCATCGGAGCCATAGTTCGGTTCAGTCAGACCAAAGCAACCAATCCACTCGCCACTTGCTAGTTTAGGAAGGTATTTTTGTTTTTGCGCTTCGCTACCAAACTCGTTGATGGGGACCATTACTAATGAAGACTGAACGCTCATCATCGAGCGGTAACCAGAGTCTACTCGTTCAATTTCACGGGCAATTAAGCCGTAAGAGACATAGTTGAGATTGGCTCCACCATATTGCTCTGGAATAGTGATGCCTAGCAGGCCTAGTTCACCTATTTCACGAAAGATAGCGGGATCGGTTGTCTCATTGCGATACGCATCCAGAATCCGTGGCATCAAGCGACCTTGCGCGTATTCAGCAGCCGCATCACGTACCATGCGCTCGTCTTCGCTCAGTTGCGTGTCTAGTAGAAGGGGGTCTTCCCAATTAAAGCTTGCTTTACTCATTGTCTTTAGTCGTCCTAGTAATTTTTGGTATTAAATCACCTGGCTTTCAGCGTGATTTACTGAAAGGGGATATTCTTTCTCTATTATCCATTTTTTGAGCTTATGGACGCGCCAAGACGACATCACCGCTATTACGACTTGATTCTGGGTGCTTTTGTGGTTGTCTTGTTGTGCTCCAACTTTATTGGGGCTGGCAAAGCCGCAGTAGTCACCTTGCCATAGTTTGGCGAATTGCCTTTTGGCGGGGGCATTTTATTTTTCCCTATCTCATATTTCTTCGGCGATATTTTGACCGAGGTGTATGGATACGCTTATGATCGAAGAGCGGTTTGGGCTGGATTTGCAGCGCTACTATTTGCTGCAATCATGGCGCAGATTGTGATTGCCTTACCTGTTGCCCCCGGTGAATACATGGCCAATTATCAACACGGCTTAGAAACGGTTTTTGGGAATTCTTGGCGCATCGCATTGGCTTCAATGTTTTCATTCTGGTGTGGCAGTTTTACGAATAGCT
>JBGAIU010000004.1:122913-125783 GCA_044225315.1 Polynucleobacter sp. | reverse complement strand
AAATGCCAAGGTGTCACTCTTCCATGATCGGGGGCGGCACCAGCAGCATCTAGTATTTGCTTCTTTTGGGTAGAGTTTGGCCCTAATGCAATCAGTCTTTTAGGCGATACATGCTGTCTGCTATAAATTAAGGCAGATGCAAATTCTCCTAATTGATTAGACTTTTCAGAATCCAAAATCACTTAATCCCGGATGATCATCTGGTCGTCTTCCTAATGGCCAGAAAAATTTTCTATCCAATTCTTTAATGGGAAGATCGTTGATGCTTGCAAAACGCCTCATCATGAAACCATTTTCATTAAATTCCCAATTTTCATTTCCAAAGCTGCGGGTCCAATTACCAGAGTCGTCATGGCATTCATATGCAAACCGTACGGCAATTTTATTTTCAGTAAATGCCCATAGTTCTTTGATAAGGCGATAGTCAAGCTTTTTGGCCCACTTGCGTTGCAAGAACTCTTTTACTTGTTCTCGTCCCCTTGGAAATTCTGCGCGATTACGCCAAATCGTATCTTCTGTGTAGACCAGAGATACCTTCTCTGGATCTCGTGTATTCCAGGCGTCTTCTGCCATTCTGATTTTTTGAATAGCGGTTTCTCTTGTAAATGGCGGTAGTGGTGGTTTTTGGTTCATTTCGTCTCCCTATACTTTCATCGCTAAGCATATCTAATGAAATGACTACAATGACGTAATAATTACCAATAATGGTGCATCTTATTTTGCATCGCAAAAAATGAATCATTTGAGACAAATAATCACCGACTTCCTTTCTGGATTTAAGCCTGATGGAAATTCCGTTTCCTGGTCTGAGCGTTTCAGAGCTGCTTTCGGTGTGATGGTTGCATTATCGGCAGTCATTGGAGCAGGGCTATTTCTTTCAAATCATGAAAATAGCCTGCCATGGGTTGTTGCTTTTATGGGTGCCAGTGCTTTTTTGATTTTTGTATTGCTCTCTAGCCCGATGGCTCAACCATGGGCCGTCATTGGCGGTAGCTGTATATCTGCCCTAGTGGGGGTTTTGTGCTCTAAGTGGATCCACCCAATAATGGTGGCTATTCCTATCTCCGTGGGACTAGCGATTCTTGCAATGTTTGCAATGCGTTGTCTGCATCCTCCGGCTGCAGCACTGGCACTTTTAATACCTTTTAATGGCATTCAAGATTTCTCTTTCATTTTCTCGCCGGTGTTTGGAAATGCGTTGATATTAATTATTTGCGCATCTTTCTATAACACTCTGACAGGAAAGCCCTATCCCCATAAACCCAAACCGGTTTTAGATCAAACTCCAGCTCAAAAAAGAAACAGACTGATAGAGGACGAGGAGATTAATGAGGTCTTATCTCGTTACAACGAAGTCTTAGATATCAATAAAGCTGATCTAGCCAATTTGATTATTGAAGTGGAGCACGGGGCATATCAAAAAAAACTGCAGGAGATGCACTGCAAGAATATTATGACCAGAGAGGTTGCTTTTGTCACCATGGATTCTTCCTTGGAGCAGGCATGGAATCTATTGCGTGGTCGTCATATCAAGGCGCTGCCGGTGATCGATGGCGCCAGACGAGTGCTGGGGATTATTACGCTGGAGGACTTTTTGAAGAGTGCGGCAGTAGATTTTCATCAAACCTTTGGGCAACGAATCAGAGGTTTTATGCGTAACGCAATACCAGGGTTGAACGCATTGCCAAATGCTGTAGGGCAGGTAATGAGTAAACCAGTTAGAGTTATTAGTGAAGATCGAAATATGTTGGATCTTGCTGAAATTTTCTGTGGTGATGGCCATCACCATATACCAGTTATAAATGACAAGAAAAAATTGGTTAGCATGATTACTCAGTCTGATTTTGTTAAGGCAATTGATCAGTCAATCGAAATCCGATGAAAAATTTCTTTGCCAAATTAGTTGCTCTCTTCAATCAAATTGCTCCGCCACAAGGGAGCTATTCTTGGTTTGATAGGCTGCGTATCTCACTGGGGGTGGGACTAACCGTTTTAGCTATAGCCTTTTTTAATCACTTATGGGGTGATTTAACGCGGGAAGAAAACATGGTTACCGCGGTATTTGGTGTAAGTGCTTTCTGTATCTTTTTATTTCCCAAAAGTAAACTTTTTTCGCCTATTGTCTTGCTTGAGGCAAATTTACTTGCAGCTTGCGTTGCATTTATTTGCGTTTTAGCAATTCCTTCAACATATCTTGGAATTGTTTTGGCGATTATTGGGTCGATTGCGGGTATGTATCTTTTGGGCTGTATGCATCCACCAGCGGTATTTTTAAGTGTGTTTATTGTGATGGCAGGTGAAACGAGTTTTGACTTTACTCTCCATCCCGTTCTAGTTGATTCGGCTCTTCTGGCTTTTGCAAGCTATTTAAACCAACTATTAAAATCGCGTCACTCAAAATAGTTTTTTATTCCCAAATACTCCAGTCTTTTGCTGCTGGAGATGGGCAGTTCCATTTAACTGGATAAGAAATCGTTTTGCCTGGAGTGATTCGGCTCCAGATCGCTGCCACGATTGCCAGAATGGCAACTCCTAAAAGTACAACCTCGGTCAAATGGCTAAGACCAGCATGAGCTTGAATCATGATTAATGGGTTGGCGCCTGCTGGAGGGTGGACTGTTTGAGTTAGCAACAATACTGCAAGAGTAAGTATTTCAGCTGTAATAAAAACCCATAAGTCGTCTCCAAATGCTTGATAGCAAATAATTTCAATGAGAGCACTTAGGAGATGCCCTCCAAATAATGCTCTTGGTTGGGCGGCGGGGGCTCCAGTTAAACCAAAGAGAAAGATGGTGGAGCCACCAAGAGAAGCAAGTAGTAAGGGTGACGCTGGTGGTTTTGTGACAAATAACGCAAGACCCAGCGCAACT
>JBGAIU010000004.1:56108-122901 GCA_044225315.1 Polynucleobacter sp. | reverse complement strand
AATTTCAGCATTTCTCTAATTTATACCAACCATTGTTGCAATATCGCCTGCCTGTTTAAGAATAGTATTCGGGCAGGGGGCCTTGCCAAGCAGGATTTGGTTGGTAATAGCGGCTGTCGACATTGCATCAGTTCCAGTAAATGGACTCATATCTGAAAAATGTTCTTCCGAGGTGCTTTTGGTTCTGCCATTTAAAAAAATAAAATGCAGTTCTGGAAGCCTAGTTAATGAGGCGGTTGGTTCGCCTTCATTGCCGCGCATTAAGATTGCATTGGCGCCGCGAGTAGCAAAGAATTCTTTGAGTTTTTCTGGATATTCGGGATGGGTGTAATTCGATATTTGCCAAACGCTTTTAGGGCAAGGATTAATTAATTTTGCCAAGACATGCCCAGTATTTCGCAGGCCTATTGTTTGTCTAATATTTAATAAGCGTTCTAGTGCTGGAGAAATTACGCCAATAGGGCAAAAGATTGGGGTGCTCTGATTGAGATGCTTACCTAAATCGGAGGTACTTTCTAGTATGGGCCATTGAAGTTGTTTAAAAATTTCAAAACTAGTCACTCTATTAGGGTCATGCTCAACACCTTGAACTATCGCGGTAAAGCCTTGGCTAAAAAGAATACCTGCAAGTAAGGGCGTTAAATTTGCCTGTTTTCTAGCGCCGTTGTAACTGGGTAAAACAATGGTTTGGCGGGTTCCAATATTTAATCTTGCTATGAATAGGTTGAGTGCATCCATGAATCCATTTAATTCAGATGCTGACTCCCCCTTAATACGCATGGCTATACAAAACGCTCCTACTTCAAGATCACTTACAGATCCCTCTAGGATGGCGGTGAAAACCTCTTTAGCTTGTTCATGGGTAAGATCCCCAGATTTTTTGCTGCCACGCCCAATAATTTTTAAATAGGAAGAGATGCCCATTATTGATTAAGCGGCTAGCTTAGATTTTGAAATGAAGTTGTTGATGATTTGTTTTACTTCCGGCTTACATGATCCGCAATTTGTTCCGCACTGAGTTTGCTTTTGTAATGATTCCAGCATTTCTTCTGAATCAGTTTTTGGGTCTAAATTATCTAAGCAGGAATTAATCGTATCAGCAGAGACATTAAAGCAATTGCAAATGGCTTTACCTCTGGGCTTAATTTCAAAGGGCGGGGTGCTAATAGGCATTAATAGTGAGCGCCCCAATTTTTTAGCGTCTATACCATTCTCTAGGTATTCCTTAAGCCAAGATGTACTAGCTAGGCTTTCGGTAGAGCCTGTAAGCATGGCTGCAAGCACTTTCTCTTTCGCTCTGACTAGGCGAACGATGCCTCTGCGTTTATCGTTATAACGCATGACAGGCTCACCGGAGGCTTCATCTAGCTTAAATTTTTCAATGACCTGTTTTAATGCAAAAGCTGCAGCTGATTCGGCAACTTCAAGGGGATCCTCGTGGTGGGCTGCTTTAAAAGAAATGCCAATTTGATCGCCATCTTGTTCACGCCCAAAAAGAACGCATTGAGCAGAATCAAAATGAGGCAACAAGCTGCGTAATTGCTTGTGTATTTGAAATACTTCATCTTTAGCAAATAATCCAAATGCTACCAATTGCCAAGGTAGGTTAGCTGGCAAGATCTTAACTGCAAAATGTTTTAACTCGGGCTGGCCAGATACGGGATCGATGACATTGCAGGTTAAGCCATTGACTCCACGGCCTGGATTTTTACCTGCAGCACCCGAGATGAACTCAGAGCCCCAATGCATGGCAATAAAGGCTTGAGAATGCGCAATATCCTCCGAAATCTTAATGGGAAATATTTCACTACCTCTGCGGCTGGTAACGTGAACTAAGTCGCCATTGGCAAGATTCATCCTTCCAGCATCTTTTGGGGATATTTCAACACAGGGTTCTGGTGCATGGGCAAAAAGCGTTCCTATGGTTCCAGTTCTACTCATTCCATGCCATTGATCTCTTAGTCTTCCAGTATTTAATGCAAATGGATATCTGGCGTCTACCGACTCTGCAGTTGATTTGTAAGGGGCTGCTATAAAGTGCGCCTTCTGGTCTTTTGTTGGGAATACTCCATTTTCATAAAGTCGTTTTTTCCCAAAATACGTTCCTTTGGGCATTGGCCATTGCTGGGGTCCACGTTCTTCAAGAATTTGATAGCTCAGTCCAGTAATGTCCAAATCTCTTCCGGCAGTAGTATCTCGATGCTCATTCCAAATTTCTTCTACGTTGCCATAGGGAAAGAGTGTCTGAGCACCATTATTTTTATTATTTGGCAACAACGCTTCTAAAGCACGAGCGATCTCTAATGCGATCTGCCAATCATGCTTTGCTAATTCATAGGGGTCAATCGCGGGATTGACTCTAGATATTCTGCGCTCAGAGTTGGTGACGGTTCCTATTTTTTCTGCCCAGGTAGTGGCAGGAAGTAAGACATCAGCATAAAGTGTGGTTGCTGTATTAGCGTAGGCTTCCTGGACAACAACGAACTCTGCAGTACTTAAGCCCTCATGCACCGCGTTAAGGTCTGGCATTGATTGTGCAGGGTTGGTGCAGACAATCCAAATCGCTTTTAACTTTTGACTTCTAAGGGCTTCAAACATCGGTATTGCACTAAGGCCAGGCTTCTCGGGAACGGATTGAACACCCCATATTTCTGCCACCTCAGCTCTATGCTCAGCATTGGTAAGATCGCGGTGTGCTGATAGTAGGTTGGCTAATCCGCCAACTTCTCTTCCCCCCCATCGCATTTGGTTGGCCAGTCAAAGAAAAAGGCCCTGCGCCAGGTTTGCCTATTTGACCTGTTGCTAGATGCAGGTTAACCAAAGCTGCATTCTTCGCAGTGCCTGAAGCTGATTGGTTGAGACCTTGGCAATACAAAGAGAGGGTGGTATCCGATGTTGCAAATAGTCTTGCTGCTTCGATTAAATCTTTTTCACTGATTCCACAGATTTCACTAACTGCCTTTGGCGTGAAATCGCGAACTAAATCTTTTAATGCCTCAAAGCCATCTGTATAGGAGTGAATATAAGATTCATTGATCCATTTTTCCCAGAGCATGATATGTAGCATGCCGTGGTAAAGGGCAACATCTGTACCTGGCTGAATCTGTAAATAAAGATCAGCTTCTTTTGCTGTGTCAGTTCGCCTTGGATCAACAACAATAACTTTTAGTTGGGGATTCTTTTTGCGGGCGTCTTCAAGTCGCCTATATAAAATCGGATGAGCAAATGCTGTATTCGATCCAGTAATAAAAATGGTAGATGCCATGTCAATGTCTTCATAGCAGCAGGGAGGGGCATCCATCCCTAATGTCTGCTTATAGCCTGCTACAGCGCTAGACATGCAAAGCCTTGAATTGGTGTCAATATTATTGGCGCCAATCAGGCCTTTCATGAGTTTATTAAAGACGTAATAGTCTTCAGTTAACAGTTGCCCTGAAACATAGATGCCAACTGACTCTGGACCATGCTCCTCAATGATTTGCGCAAATTTACTTGCAACAGTTTGAATCGCTTCAGACCAAGATATATTTACTGGGTCTTCGGCTCTTTTTCGGCGAATAGCAGGGGATCCCAGTCGTGCCTGCGCTTGAAGACCGGGGTCTGCTGTCAGATGAAGTGTGGAGCCTTTGCTACAAAGTCTCCCAAAATTAGCTGGATGATTGGGGTCCCCGCGAACCCCAATAACTTCTTCTTTACCTTTACTATTGGTGGCGGTTTCAATAATGACACCACATCCCACCCCACAATAACAGCAGGTGCTTTTGACTTCAGCCATGCGTAGCTTGAATTTCTTCGCGGTTAAGCCAGACTTCTCCAGATTCCACTTTGATAGCAAAAGATTTGGCGCAACCTATATCTGGAGCAATAGCGCAACCACTTGTTAAGTCAATGTTCCACGAACGCAGTGGGCATGTCACTGTTAATCTATGAACAATACCTTGTGAAAGTGGTCCGCCTTTATGTGGGCATTTATCTAGCACTGCAAAGATTGCGTTTTCAGAATTACGAAAAATGGCAATTTGACCTGCTTTAGTACTAATGACTCTTGAGCCCAAAACGGGAATTTCTTCCACCGTAGTCACTTTTTGCCATTCTTTGGCGTTGATGTTATTTGACATTTCAAGCCTCGACGATAGGGATCGTTTTAAATTGGCGGATATCTACACCAGCACGTTCATAGTCTTTCCATGGGTCTGGCGCATCTTTAAGATCAAAAAGTAGTCGCTCATAAAGTGCTTTTCGATTTTCTGCATCGTCAACTATTTTTTGTTTGATGTATTCCATTCCAACGCGACCAAGGTAGTGAACGGTACGATCTAAGTACCAAGCTTCCTCACGGTAAAGTTGCAAGAAGGCACCCGAATATTCTCTGACTTCTTCATCGGTCTTCACTTTGCATAAAAACTCTGCCACTTCTGTTTTGATGCCACCGTTACCGCCGATATAAATTTCCCAGCCAGATTCGACACCAATGATGCCTACGTCCTTGATGCCGGCTTCGGCGCAGTTTCTTGGGCATCCTGAAACAGCAAGCTTTACTTTATGGGGTGAGTACATTCCAAATAGCATACGTTCAAGTTCAACGCCCATCTTCATAGATGATTGAGTGCCAAATCGACAGTGTTCATCACCTACGCAAGTTTTCACAGTTCGAATGGATTTACCGTATGCATGCCCAGAAGGCATATCCAATTCTTTCCATACAGCAGGCAGATCATCTTTCTTAATGCCCAGTAAATCTATTCGTTGACCACCGGTTACTTTAACTGTTGGTACTTGATATTTTTCTGCAACATCCGCAATTCGACGTAATTCAGCAGGAGTAGTTAGTCCGCCGAACATTCTGGGTACTACAGAGTAGGTGCCATCTTTTTGGATATTGGCATGAGCACGTTCATTGATAAAGCGAGATTGAGGATCATCTTTCGCTTCATGCGGCCATGTGGAAATCAAATAATAATTAATCGCAGGTCGGCAGGTTGCACAGCCATTGGGCGTTCTCCAGCCAAGTTCCTTACGAACTTGTTCCTGCGAGATGAGATGGTTTGCACGTATAGCCTGGCGAATTTCATCGTGAGAGAGATCTGAGCAGCCGCAAATTGATTTCTTTCTTGGGGTGGCTGAATAGTCAGTTCCAAGAACGTTCATCAATACTTGCTCAACTAATCCAGTGCATGATCCACATGAGCTACTAGCTTTAGTGCATTTTTTTACTTCATCTAACGTAAATAAGCCTTGTTCACGAATAGCTTTGACAATGGTTCCTTTGGTAATGCCATTACAGCCACAGATTTCATCAGAGTCCTTCATTCCGGCAGCTTTGTTGTGGCCTTGATGGCCCACATCGCCAATATTGGATTCTCCAAACATGAGAGAGTCCCGAATCTCTGAAACATTTTGAGCATCGCGCATCAACTTAAAATACCAGGTGCTATCTGCCGTATCTCCAAACATGCATGCACCGATGAGGCGATCATCTTTTAGAACTAATTTTTTATAAACACCTCCAATAGGATCGGAGAGTGTAATTTCTTCGGTATCCTCGCCACCCATAAAATTTCCTGCGGAGAAAAGATCAACGCCAGTAACTTTAAGTTTGGTTGAAGTTACAGATCCTTCGTAACGGCCGATGCCATGCTTGGCTAAATGGTTCGCACAGACTTTAGCTTGTTCAAAAAGTGGCGCAACCAGGCCATAAGCCGTACCGCGGTGGCTGGCACATTCACCTACAGCATATACTCTGGGATCAAATGTTTGCAGGGTGTCGTTGACAACAATGCCTCTATTGCAATGTAGGCCAGCAGACTCTGCTAGGGCAGTATTGGGTTTAATGCCTGCCGCCATTACTACTAAATCGGCTGGAATTTCTAGGCCGCCTTTGAATCGAATAGATCCTACTCGATCACCCTTGGGGTTAGGAATTAATGCTTCTTTTGAGGTGCCAAGTAAAAACTTTAACCCTTTTTCTTCTAAAGATTTTTGAAGTAAGTCTGCCGCAGTTTTATCTAGCTGCCTTTCCATGAGCCAGTCAGCTAAATGGACGACTGTGACGCTCATTCCTCTTAGCGCAAGCCCATTGGCAGCTTCAAGGCCGAGTAGGCCGCCACCAATGACCACAGCATTTTTGTAGCGAGTAGCTACATCAATCATTTCATTAGTATCTTTAATGTCACGATAAGCGATCACGCCCGGTAAATCATTTCCAGGGACGGGAAGAATGAATGGTTGTGACCCTGTTGCTAGAAGCAGTCGGTCATAGACTTCAGTAGTTCCATCAGAGGCAGTCACCATTCTTTCTTGACGATCGATCTTGGTTATGGTTTTGCCTAGATGCAGCTTAATTCCATTATCTTTGTACCATGCAAGATCATTCAAGATGATTTGCTCAAGGGTTTGTTCACCCGCCAATACTGGGGACAATAGAATGCGGTTGTAGTTGGGATGGGGCTCAGAGCCAAAAATGGTGATGTCGTAAAGTTCAGGATCGAGTTTAAGTAACTCTTCAATTGTTCTGACGCCGGCCATCCCATTGCCGACCATGACTAGTTTTTGTTTTTTCATGCTTTGATCTTGAAGCTATCTGCGTATGCAGCAGGATTGCTGCCATTCCAAACCACGCCATCGAATAATTTGCTTGAACGCATATCGCTCTTTGGAAGTGGGGTTTTTGAGGCGGTAGCTGCATCTTTGTAGAGTGCAATGTTGTTTACTTTTTTAGCAACAGCCAAATAATCTGGATGCTCTTTTAATAAGCCCCAACGCTTATGTTGCGTCATAAACCACATTCCATCAGAAAGATAGGGGTAGGTTGCTAAGCCATCGTTATAAAACTTCATGGCATGTGGATTATCCCAAGTTTTTCCAATACCATTGTTGTAGCGTCCCATCATGCGATCTTGGATCACGTTAACATCAGTATTCACAAATGCTGGTGCAGAAACCACTTCAGCAGTTGCATGTTTATTTGTGGTCGACGCATCAATATATTTGCCGGCTTCTAAAATTGCTGCAGTAACAGCACGGCAAGTATTGGGATATTTCTTGGCAAAATCTGCCGTGGTGCCCAATGCTTTCTCGGGATGATTTTGCCAAATTGCTTGGGTAGTGGTGGCGGTAAAACCAATGCCATCAATAATTGCGCGAGCATTCCAAGGCTCGCCTACGCAATAGCCATCCATATTACCGCTGCGCATATTGGCTACCATTTGTGGTGGAGGCACAGTAATAATCTTGGCATCCTTAAAAGGATTAATCCCATAGTTTGCAAGCCAGTAGTAAAGCCACATAGCATGTGTGCCCGTAGGGAAAGTTTGCGCAAATGTGTAATCGCGCTTCTCTTTATCCATCAGGGCCTTCAGGCTGGCGCCATCCGTAACCCCTTTTTGATTTAATGCTTTTGATAAGGTAATTGCTTGGCCATTGTTATTTAGAGACATCAATATAGACATGTCCTTTTGCTGGCCGCCAATGCCTATCTGAAGGCCATAAACTAAGCCGTAAAGGATATGGGATATGTCATTTTCGCCATTAACAAGTTTGTCTCGTATCGCGGCCCATAAAGCTTCTTTTGTAGGAATAATTCTGACGCCATATTTTTTATCAAGCCCAAGATGATTGGCCATCACAACAGACGAGCAGTCGGTAAGGGCAATAAAACTGACTTTCACATCAGTTTTCTCGGGAGCATCAGACCCTGCTGCCCATGCGCCAGCTTTGACCATTGGGTCTATTAAAGACAGGATGCTTGCTGAGCTAATCGTTTGAATGAACTTTCTTCGACTTGAATCTGGCTTTGTTGAATTCGTCAGTTTAGGTGTCAAAACATTTTTCATTTGCAGCTCCTTGAGTTGTTAACTTAATTTAAGGAACTTGTAAAACCCTAAACAGGAAGAAAGCACAAATTGAGTGCACGACTAAAAAAGGGCGTGTGACTTTGGTGCAAACCTAAAAATTCAAGCATTTACCGACTGTTACAAATACGATATGCAATTAACTACACCGCATTTGAATCTAGATCCCCAGACGCAAACGATTAAGCCTGGCGTTTACCTTATTGGTGCAGGCCCAGGAGCGAGTGATCTAATTACTGTACGTGGCGCAAAGATTTTGGCGAAAGCGGATATTGTTTTTTATGACGCTCTCATAGATTTAGCTCTTTTAGAGTGGTGTAATGGCACCAAATTGGTGCCAGTTGGGAAAAGATGCGGCCTTCATTCAAGTTCTCAGCACTTTATTAATAAGCAAATTGTTGATGCAGCCCAAAAATACTCTGTTGTTGTGAGGCTCAAAGGCGGTGACCCATTAATTTTTGGCAGAGCCCAAGAGGAAATTGATGCTTTAGAGACCTCTGGGACTTATTTTGAGGTTGTTCCAGGTATTACTACCGCGCTAGCAGCATCAGCGCAGCTTAAACAACCACCCACTTCTCGTAATTTAAGCAGGACCTTAACTCTTACGACTTTGCCAGGTCGCATTTCCCATGTGGATCACAAGACGGCCATTTACTACATGTCACGCGAGACATTACCAGAACTATCGGTTGATTTGCTGTCACAAGGTTTTGGTGAAAATACCCCAGTTTGTTTGATGAAATCAGTGAGCCTGAAGTCCGAATCAATTTATGTTTGCAGTGTGAAAGATTTGCAATTAGGAGATGTGAATCACTACTTTGCAGACAAGCAACCGGTGATAGTACTCATAGGTGAAGTATATAGAAAAAAAATGAAGACAGAGAAGTCATTTGTTGTAGCAAAAAATATTCATGAAGTATTGCAAAAAGCATCTTAATAAAACAGGAGGCAGTAATGAATTTATTTAACCCTTATGATCCTAACAAGCCTTTATTTACAAGCCGCTGTAGTTGTGGCCGCCATAATTCTGAACAAAAGCATGCGCAAGAGGCATCCATTAAAGCAGACGAAGAAAAAATCAGTGCTGACTTTATTGAGGCAAGTTTAGTCAAGGCGTTATTTCCGCAAGAGGCGCGCAGAAGAGCATTCTTAAAAGCGGTAGGAGCGGGTGGTGCATTAAGTGCTCTATCTGGATTTTTGCCAATCGGTGCATTGCAGGCAATGGCTCAAGAAAAGGGGCCACTCGAAAAGCCAGATCTCAAAATTGGATTTATCGCCATTACTTGCGCAACACCGCTTATCATGTCCGACCCTTTAGGGTTCTATAAAAAACAAGGGCTAAATGTTACTTTGAACAAAACAGCTGGCTGGGCTTTGATTCGAGACAAGATGCTCAATAAGGAGCATGATGCATCACACTTTCTATCTCCAATGCCACTGTCAATGTCGATGGGTCTGGGGTCAGATCCATCACCTATGCGTGTAGCAACTATTCAAAATGTAAATGGACAAGCGATTACCTTGGCCATGAAACACAAGAATAATCGCGATCCAAAGAACTGGAAAGGCATGAAATTTGCAGTTCCATTCGAATATTCTATGCACAATTTCTTATTGCGTTATTACGTTTCTCAGGCTGGATTAGATCCTGATAGAGATATTTAGATTCGCGTAACTCCTCCGCCTGAGATGGTGGCCAACTTACGCGCTGGCAATATTGATGGCTTCTTGGGGCTAGATCCATTTAATCAACGCGCTGTTTATGATGAAGTAGGATTTATTCATATCCTAACTAAAGAAATCTGGGATGGACATCCATGCTGTGCATTTGGAACATCCGAGGAATTTATTAAGAAAAATCCAAATACTTTCGCAGCGTTATATCGTGCAGTACTAAATGCATCGACGATGGCTCGCGATCCCGGCAATCGACCATTAATTGCGAAAGTAATTTCTGCACCCAATTACCTCAATCAACCTGAAACAGTGGTAATGCAAGTTCTTACTGGGAAATTTGCAGATGGTCTTGGAAATGTTCAAAACGTACCCGACAGGATTGATTTCAACCCAATTCCTTGGTACTCAATGGCAACTTGGATGTTGACGCAAATGCAGCGTTGGGGTTACGTCAAAGGAGATGTTAATTACAAAGATATTTCTGAAAAAGTATTTTTGTTAACTGACGCCAAAAAGTATATGGGTGAGACTGGTATTGCTGTCCCTGAACAAGCAAAAAGTGGCTATAAAAAGGTCAAGATTATGGGTAAAGAATTTGATCCAAATCAGCCAGCGGCTTATCTCAAGTCATTTCCAGTCAATAAAGCTTAAGGTTAAAAATGAAAACGGCATCAATCAAAGTCAGAGGAGCAATTGTTTCATTTGCAATTCTGATGGCCTGTCTATTTTTATGGCACGTTGCGACTACCCCTAAAAATGTTCCAAAACAAGAGATATCTCAAGGTAATAGTGAGTACAGCGCTTTAATGGGGCAAGGAGGGGGTCAGCAAGTTCAAAAAACAGGATTTCCGACGCTTACTCAAATGGGGCAAACCATTTATAAACAATTGTCAGATCCTTTTTATGACAATGGTCCGAATGACAAGGGTATTGGTATTCAGCTTGCTTACTCCTTAGCCCGTGTTGGACTTGGTTTTTTCCTGGCAATGTTGGTGGCAATACCGTTTGGCTTTTTTATCGGAATGTCTCCACTCACATATCAAGCATTTAATCCATTCATTCAGATATTAAAGCCGATTTCTCCATTAGCATGGATGCCGATTGCCTTATACACGATTAAAGACTCTTCAATCTCAGGGATTTTCGTAATTTTCATTTGCTCTGTATGGCCAATGCTTTTGAATACTGCATTTGGAGTAGCCAATGTTCGTAAGGAGCTATTGAACGTAGCAAAAACTTTGGAAGTGTCTCCATTGCGAAAAGCATTTCTAGTCATTCTTCCTGCAGCGGCGCCGACTATTCTGACTGGCATGAGAATCTCCATGGGTATTGCATGGCTGGTAATCGTTGCTGCTGAAATGCTCGTGGGCGGCACGGGGATTGGATATTTCCTCTGGAATGAATGGAACAACCTCTCTCTTCCAAGTGTAATTTTTGCCATCCTATTAATTGGCATTGTCGGAATGTTGTTGGATGTTGTATTTGGTAGATTACAGAAGGCGGTCTCTTATGCAGATTGAAGGCGCATTTTTAAAAGTTGTTGATCTTGGAAAGTCTTACAAAGAGGATGCTCCTCCAGTATTTGAGGGCATAGATTTTGAGATCGATAAGGGTGAGTTCGTTTTCATTATAGGACATTCGGGTTGTGGCAAGACAACTATTTTGAATGTACTTGCGGAACTTGAGGAAGCCACTAAAAATGATGCGATTATCCTTGGTAAGCGCATTGAAGGCCCCGGATTGGAGCGGGGTGTAGTCTTCCAGGGTCATGCGTTAATGCCTTGGATGACAGTTCTTCAAAATGTTTGCTTTGCTGTGAAGTCTAAGTATCCAGATTGGACCAATGAAGCAATTTCTAACCACGCAAAGAAATATCTAAAAATGGTGGGGCTAGTAAACGCTGAAAATAAGAGACCATCTGAGCTATCTGGTGGCATGAAGCAAAGGGTTGGTATTGCAAGAGCATTTGCTATTGAGCCCAAAATGCTTCTACTTGACGAACCATTTGGAGCATTAGACGCGCTTACTCGAGGGGTTATTTAAGATGAATTACTTAAAATCTGTAAAGAGACTGAGCAAACCGTTTTCATGATTACGCATGATGTTGATGAAGCTATTCTTTTGTCAGATAAGATCATGTTGATGAGTAATGGACCCAACGCACGTATTGCGGAAATAGTAGTCAATACATTGCCAAAAGGAAGAGAGCGGGCAAGTCTACACCATGACCCTATGTATTACCCAATGCGGAATCATTTGGTCGATTTCTTGGTTAACCGGTCTAAAGATCTGCAAGCTAAGAGTGCAAGTGGTGGGTTAGTTGGATATAAACCCGTAATAGTTTATCCAGGTATGAATGAAGTAAAAAATTAATTTTATAAAGGAGATCAAAATGGATCGTTCAGTAGTAACTCAAAAGATTGTTGAAGCAAAAGTAAAAAAAGGTTTGAAATGGGCTGATATTGCTAAGGCAATTGGTGAATCAAAAGAGTGGGTAACCGCAGGATGTTTAGGTCAAATGACTTTTAATAAGGCTCAAGCTGAGGCAGCCGGAAAGTTGTTTGATTTAACTGATGAAGAAATGGCTTGGCTGCAAATTGTCCCTTACAAAGGATCGTTGCCAACAGTAGTTCCAACAGACCCATTGATTTATCGTTGGTATGAAATTGTGAGTGTTTATGGCACTACAATTAAAGAGTTAATTCACGAAGAGTTTGGTGACGGAATTATGAGTGCAATTGATTTCTCAATGGATATCCAGCGCGAACCTGATCCCAAAGGGGACCGCGTGCAAGTTGTTCTATCTGGCAAGTATTTGTCATATAAAACCTACTAAACTACTCTCCATAAATCAAACCCTTGTCAGAAATGTTTTGGGTTTGTATTTTTATTACTATATTTGTCGGGTTACCCGACAAATATAGTGGCCGCCCAATCCTTAATCTGAAGTTAAGCTACAAGTGTCGCGTATCGCGACACTTGAATACCAAATCTTAGGGTTTAACCCCTCTGGATATCCCTCAATCTCTGAAGTCGGGGTAGTTCTGGATCAGTTTCACACCGCTTAATAAAGTCCTCAAAGTCACTGATTAGCGCATCAAATCCATTGGGGTTGCCAATATTCTGTTCTTGCAGGCTTTGAATTAACTGGGCTCTTGTGATGCTTTGAATATATGCGTAGGTTTCGTTACTTCCGGGATAAATCCACCAAAGTGGGTGTTCCTCACCAAAATCAAAGAATACGTGACCAGAGCTTTCTGACCAATTTTTAAGAAGATTCCCTTTGGGGAAAAATGTTCGGTATTTGTTAGGTGATAGCGAGTCAGGAGATTGTCCATAAATAAATCCCTTTTTAAATGGCTCAATATCGCTTTTACGTTTTGTGCCATCCACTATCCAAATGAGCTTTTGATAAAATTTCTCACGCGATAAGCGTTCATCAAAATCTATAACGGAGTGTTGAAATTCAATGACCCAGCCATCTTTAGATTTAACGTCAGCAATATGCTTTTCGCCTGTATCGCCACGTTGTATGAATTCTTGCCATTCAGCGGGGAATTGGTTTTTCCAGCTGCGATGCCATTCTGATTCTCTTTCCCACCAGGGGTCACAAAGACCTTGATTTTTGTGAGCCCAGTGATGAACTCGAACTCTTCCACATCTTGCGGTCATAAAGGTGCCGCAAGCAGGGCATATGCCTGTTAGCTTTGGTTGAGCTTCCTGGCGTTGTCCATTAACTAGGGAGAATTTCATGGATTTATGCTACAGCAAGTGGGTTATCCGTGCCCGGGAAATATGATTTGTCGGGTTACCCGACATCTTATGTGTTCGGCTAGACAGTTATCGATTCCATAACTAAACTGGGCAAATTCAATTTAAGGGATTTTCCATGGAATTCGTATTGGGCGTGGCTTTTATTGCTCTTTCTTTTTGCTGAGGGGCAGTTATAAAGAGCAAAGAAATGAATATGGTGTAACTAATGATAGGCAGTTCATTTTTGGAATGATTTGGCTATTTATTTGGGTCTTCATTATGGCCAATGGAATCACGCTTTTGTTTTTTGGTTCAACACTATCGCTATCTTTAAGGTCTTGGTAATTAACCTGGGATTTTATGAAATATCTTTTATTGCTTTTACTATCTTCTTCTTTCGGTATGGCTAATGCTGCCAGCTATGACTGTACCGTTACCAAAAAGCTAGATTTTGAGAATGCCTATCAGCCAGCCCAAATGGAGAAATACAAATTCTCCGCCAGAATTCATGATTCAGATAAGCCCAAGGTTGATAGATGCAGCGTTAAGCCAAACGACAATAAAGTAACTTGTGATTCTTACGATATCGATAGGGTAGAGGTCGATAAACATGTTGGCTATAAGAAGTTTTATCTATTTAGAAGTCAATTCGACATTCAACTCTTTCCCGATATGAAGTTTGTTGAAAACAATGGTCGCGGTGGAATTGCTTTTGGGACTTGTAAATTGTTATGAATGAATCTTTATTATTTGATTAAGTCATAGGCAAATGATGTCAGGATTGGGGCTATGCCCAGAGCTATGAAGGCGGCAAAGGCCTTGCGTCGAGCTTTTTCAATTTGATAATGCTCAGGGCCAATTTGTAATTCTATTAATGGCCATAAATTTCTTAATTTGGAGTATGCAAATTTTGCTGGAAACCATCCGCCAACAAGGGCAAGTAGGTAGCTAACTATTTTGTAGCCGTAAGGAATGGCAGTAATTAATGTGTTAATTCTAATCGCCCAGTCAGGTGGAGGGCCTGAAGGGGGTGACACTGGAATAAAGTTTAATAGTCGTTGATAAACTATGCCAATTCCAAGTGCAAGAATAATCTGGACCGTAGTCTTATATGTAATAAAAAAAGATTCTTGGGGAGAAAAGCTTTGTATTAATTCTTCAATCTGCTTAAGTGTTCCATTAACCCAATGACTATCAGTTCCCTCAACCACTACTTGATTGCCGTAACTTGAGTTTCCAGGAGTTAACTCTATGTCAATGCTGGATTCGGCACTATAGCTATTGAACTTTAATCTTATACGCTCAATATCTTTAACAAAAATCGGTGATTCATCATCAAATAATGAAAGATCTTTGCTGCTGAAGGTTGAATTATCCCTGGAATACGCACTGAATAGTATTCTGGCGTCTTTTGAGTGTTGAGCTAAGGTAGCTTGATTTGCGATAACCTTTGCAAGACTTTCAATATTTTGGCGCGTAAAAATTCTCTCGGTAATTTTTAATTTTCTAGACTCGTTGATTGCCATTATTCGTTGAATTCAAAATTAGTAGGATGCTTTAGTATTCAACCTTTTTTGGGGTTAATCAATAAATTTTTTGGTATATGGGCCCAGCCAACGATTTGTCTATATCCCAATCTTCCTTGAGATGCCTATAGTCGCCCACGGTCTTCCAGCGTCTCCCATTCTGATCCATTACGGCTCCAAAGATCACCCATTGACCACCAACAGTCACTCACATTCTCGGTAGCCCCCAAAAGAAAAAGCCCCTAGATTTCTCAAGGGGCTTTTATATAACTGGTGGGTCGGGCGAGATTCGAACTCGCGACCAACGGATTAAAAGTCCGCTGCTCTACCGACTGAGCTACCGACCCAGTTAAGCTATAGATTATAGCAAGAAGTTCTTGGCTCTTCCTCGGGTGCGGGGTCTCTGCCCTAGAGCCATTGTGTTTACAAGTAGGGTTGCAAGTTTGCTATGCATTTCCCCGTCTGGCAACGGGCGGATTCTTTGCAAAATAGTCCTTAATTCCCTTCAAAATAGCATCCGCAATTCGGTCTTGGTAGCCATCATCATTTAATTTGGATTCTTCTTGGGGATTGCTAATAAATGCTGTCTCTACGAGGATAGAGGGCACATCTGGCGCTTTAAGAACGGCGAAACCCGCTTGCTCAACCTTACCTTTATGCAAGGGTGCAAATCCACCAATTTGTCTCAGCACTGAATTGCCTACCTGCAATGAATCTTTAATTTGAGCGGTGGTAGACATATCCAACAACAGGTTGGCTACTTGCTTGTCTTGAACCTTAATATTGATGCCGCCAATCAAATCTGATGCATTCTCTTTGTTGGCTATCCAGCGCGCCATAGTACTACTGGCACCCATTTGTGAGAGAGCAAAAACAGATGCGCCTTTTGCATGGGGCTGAATAAATGCATCAGCATGAATCGATACAAATAAATCAGCCTCAACTCTTCTGGCTTTTTGCACCCGAGTGTGTAGCGGCACAAAGTAATCGCCATCTCTAGTTAAAAAGGGGCGCATATAGGATTCATTTTCAATCTTGTCGCGTAAACGCTTGGCAATCGATAGAACAACATGCTTTTCTTTGGAGCCTAAGGAGCCAATGGCTCCAGGATCTTCACCGCCATGGCCAGGATCGATGGCAATCGTAATAAGGCGTTTGTATTTAGAGGGCGTAGCCGCTTCCTTGGTTTCTGGAATGGCTTGAGCGACTGGGCCAGATGGCCCCTTTGCTACTTCTTTATCTTTCTTGGTTGCAAATTGCGCAATCAAATCTACTTCTTCATTGGATTTAGCTAAAGCCGTTTCTTTACGAGCGCTATTTTTCACTAGCTCCATCAACGGATCGAGTGGGGTGCTTGGATATAAGTCAAACACCATGCGGTAGTTGTATTCACTAACAGGATCCAAGGTAAATAGTTGTGGCTTGATGGGTTCTTTTAAGTCAAACACCAAACGCACAATTCCTGGCTGAAATTGCCCAACCCGAATTTGCGAAACATAAGGATCATTCGGTTTAACTTTAGCAACCAGATCTTTGAGTGTTGGATTCAATTCCAATCCTTGAACATCAACCACTAAGCGATCGGGATTAGTCAAAATCTGTTGGGTGATCGGCAGCGGTGTATCGGATTCCAAAGTAATACGGGTGTAATCCTCAGAAGGCCAAACGCGCACACCCAAGATCTTGGCGCCCCAGGCAAGTTCTAGCTCACCCATCAGAAGCACAAAGCCCAGTGCTTTTGCAGTGGTCTTGAGATGGTGCCTTCTAGAAAGGTTTGTCTGGATATTGGGCTTCTGAGTCTTTGGCTTATTCATCACTTGATTAAGAGGCTGATTAAGCAATGCTCTTCAAAAGAGTAAGACCTTGTTCAGATAAAGCGTTGACCTTGATGGTGCGTTCACTCTCGTCTTTGCCAGCCACGAGCGCAATCTCAACATCAAATGGTGGCAAAGTGCCCTCTGCTTTTTCTGGCCATTCAATTAAACAAAATCCAGGTATATCAAAGTACTCTGCAAATCCTGCCTCTTGCCACTCCAATCGGTCGCGCATGCGATATAGATCAAAGTGATGTGCGGAGTATTGGGTATTGCCAACTTCAAGTGGGTAAGGCTCGCATAAGGTATAGGTTGGGCTCTTTACCTTGCCTGAGTAACCAAGACCTTGAATTAGATATCTAGCAAAAGTAGTTTTGCCGGCCCCTAAATCTCCTTCCAGAGCGATATTGAGATGGCTACTAGGGTTTTGCGCAAGCCCTTTACGAATGCTGGAGGCGAATCGCTGGGCAAGCTGAGCGGTATCTGCTTCTTGCCTACAATATTGCGTAATGGTGTCCAGTGGTTCTGGTATTTTGGCCATTGTTCTAGTTTATTCAATTATTAGGCTACATTCTCTATTTATATGCCTTTATCTACTGATTCTTCAAGTCAAGCTTCAGCCGAGGATACTGCCTCGCTGCGTGCATGGCTGAGAGCAAAGGCAGTGGAGCTGGATTTTGATGATCTGCGAATCACCGATACCATATTGGGTGATGCCAGCCAAAAACTTCAAGAGTGGTTGGCGGAAGGGCGTCATGGCCACATGGACTACATGCAGCGTCATGCAGATTTAAGAGCGAACCCTGAGTTATTGGTTCCGGGTGCCTTCAGAGTGATCTGCGTTTCTATGAACTATCTCTCACCTGATATTGACTTTGATGCAGAGTGGCAGGGCATAGAGAATCCAGTCAAAGCGTCTGTATCTATTTATGCTCGTGGTCGTGATTACCACAAGGTCCTGCGAAATCGTTTGCAAGAGTTCGCAAAAGCCATCGAAGAAAAAGTTGGCCCCTTTGGTTATCGTGTGTTCACAGATTCAGCGCCATTGATGGAGGTAGAGCTTGCGCGAAAAGCAGGGCTTGGTTGGCGTGGCAAACATACGCTATTACTCAATCGAGAATCAGGTTCCACCTTTTTCTTGGGCGAGATCTTAGTTGATATTCCTTTGCCGGTAGATGAGTCTCAAGAGGCGCATTGCGGAACATGTCAGTCTTGTATTGATATTTGTCCAACACAGGCGATTATTGCGCCATATCAATTAGACGCACGAAAGTGTATTTCATATTTAACGATTGAGAATCCAGAAGCTATTCCAGTGGAGTATCGAAGAGCGATGGGTAATCGTGTTTATGGTTGCGATGATTGTCAGCTCATTTGCCCATGGAATAAATTTGCAAAGCGTTCTCAACTTCCTGATTTTGCCGAGCGGCATGGTCTAGGTCAGTCTAGCTTGTTGCAACTCTGGTCATGGACTGAAGCAGAATTTAACCAGCGTCATGAAGGTAGTGCGATTCGTCGTATTGGATATGCTCGTTGGCGTCGTAATCTTGCTGTTGGCTTGGGTAATGCCTTAGCCAGCCCTAAGGTAAACAATGAAGAGAAGCAAGAGATTCGTGAGGCTTTGCAAAATGCAATAGCTACTGCAGACCCTTTGGTGGCTAAGCATATTGAGTGGGCGCTTTCAGTTGAAGCAAGCAAAGATTAAGCAAGGATTAAGCCTAGCTTTTACAATCACATCATGTCCTCCAAAAAAATCCTGTAGTGCAACGCTTTCAAAATCGCGGCGATGCATTTTGGTCGGGCATACGTGATGCAGCTGGTGCCCCAGCTATGGTTTTGTTTGCGGGCATGGTGGGCTTTGGGGCGATGGGTAAGACTAATGGCTTTGATGTTTGGTTTACCAGCTTCACTACATTTTTCATGTTTGCATTGCCAGGCTAAGTAGTTCTTTTGGAAATGGCTATTACCGGCTCTTCAGTTTTAGCAATTGCCTTAGCCGTCACCTTAACCTCAACTCGCTTTGTCACGATGACAGTGACGCTCTTTCCACAGTTTCATCAAAAAGATCGCAATCGTAATCTATATGCCTCAGTGCATTTATTGGCGATGACCGCATGGGCTATCTCGATGAAAGAGTTTCATTCGATTGAGGTGAAGCATCGTTTGAGTTATTTCGTAGGCTTAGGCTTGCTCTGTTGGTTGATTTCGATACCAGGGACGATTTTAGGTTTTTACTTGGCAGGTATGGTTCCGCCAGCGGTGACTTTGGGCTTGGTGTTTATTAACCCATTGTTCTTCTTGCTGACCTTTACCGAAGTTAAGCCTTGGATTAATCGCATTGCACTGTTGATGGGTTGCATCTTTGGCCCTATCTTTTTTATCGTCGATCGCGATACCAGTTTGTTAACCGCAGGCGTCATTGGCGGTACTTTGGCTTATTTCATCGATCGTAAGTTCTTGCGCAAGAGACCAGGAGTGATCGGCTAATGAATGTGATTCATAACATGGCTGATGCGCTCTCAGGTTGGGGTCTCTGGATCGCCTTGGTCGGCGCTTGCCTCGGTACCTACTTCTGCAGGGCGATTGGAGTCCTACTCTCCAATAGTATCAATCAAGATAGCGAAATCTTCCGTTGGCTCTCAGCGGTGACCTATGCGATGGTTGCCGCATTAACGATACGATTGATTGTGATGCCATTAGGTTTGATGGCAACCGTGCCGTTGTGGATACGCATCCTTATTTGCGCGCTCAGTATTGGCGTGATGGTATCTAAACCTACCAAGCGCTTAGTCCCAGCCTTATTGACCGGTACTTTGCTCATGGTAGGTTACGGCGTAATACGCTAATTTTTACTGTAGGTTTTTTTACTCTAGATGCGCTGCCAATATTTTGGCTATGTGCACTGCTTTTTTGTTTGTGCCATCGGCAATTTGATGGCGACAGCTGGTGCCATCGGCAACCACCCAACTATCTAGCGATTTACGAATGCTTGGCAATAAGCTAGCTTCAGCCATTTGTTTGGATACTTCAATATGCTCAGCTTCATAACCAAAGCTACCCGCCATGCCGCAACAAGAAGACTCAATCAGCTTAGGCTCTACATTAGGTATTAACTTGAGCAACTCAAGCGCAGGAGTCACTGCTGCGAAAGATTTTTGATGGCAGTGGCCATGGAACAACACTTCCTTGTTTGCCGCCTTCAGATTGAGTGATAACTTTCCAGCTTTGGCTTCCTTGGCTAAGAACTCTTCCAAAAGCTGAGCATGTTTAGAGACTGATATTGCTTGCTCACCAATACCGATTACCAGTGCTTCATCTTTTAAGGTAAAAAGACATGAGGGTTCTAAGCCAATAATCGGAATATTGAGGTCCGCGTAGGGCGCTAAATGATTAACTAACTCATCCAATGTCGCTTTAGCTTGATCTACCATGCCGGCAGCCAAATATGTTCTGCCACAACAAAATTCTTTTGAGCAGGTGTTTTGAGTGGAGGTATTTGTCTTGGTTTTATCTTGGCTATTTTCTTTACTCTTGTGAGGAACATGTACTCGGTACCCAGCAGCCTCGAGCACTTTAATTGCTGCCTGGAGATTTTCATCTTCAAAGTAGGCATTAAAGGTGTCAGCCAACAGTACAACACCTTTGCCATCTTGGCTTGCTAATTGAGCGGGACTGTATTGGTAGGAGGACGCCTTCTTCTGATTCCAGAAGGTCTTGCTTTTCCAGATCGGCAAACTGCGTTGTGCAGAAATACCCATTACCCATTCTTGTAGCTTGGCGACGGGCGCGATGTGATTGCGTGGGTTGAGTAATGATGGTAGTAGCGGAACGCTGCTAATTATGGCTGCATATTTAGGTAAATACGCTACTGCTAGATCTCGTAATGAGTGACCAACCCGTTTTTTATAAGCTGAGAGAAACTCTATCTTCATTTTCGCCATATCAACGCCGGTAGGACACTCGCGACGACAGGCCTTACAACTTACGCAAAGCTCCATCACGTCTTTAATGGCATCACTCCCCAATGGTGATGCCTCATCTTGAAGATCTAATTGGTTGGATAGTGCTAAACGAAGCGTATTGGCTCTACCACGTGTCAGATGTTTTTCATCTCGGGTAACGCGATAGCTAGGGCACATCACCTCAGCGTCGAACTTACGGCAATGGCCATTGTTATTGCACATCTCAACCGCTTTAGCTAAACCTTGCGCAGGGTCACCACCTGTACCAGGCGCAGTCGTTTCTTCTGTGACAGGATTGTTTTGCACATTCCAGGCAGACCAATCTAAAGCGGGCTGTAGTGGAATGACTTTGTAGCTTGGTGGATAGCGGAAGTTGCTTGCATCATCCATCTTCGGTGGGTCGATGATCTTGCCAGGATTAAATAAGCCCTTTGGATCAAAAGCCTGTTTGATTTGCGCAAGCGCTTCAGTAATCTTGGAGCCAAACTGCCAAGAGATCCATTCACCACGACAGAGGCCGTCACCATGCTCGCCGCTATAAGCCCCTTTGTATTTGCGTACTAAAGCAGAAGCTTCTTCGGCAATCGCGCGCATCTTCTGCGCGCCATCGCGACGCATATCTAGAATAGGGCGTACATGCAAAGTGCCAACTGATGTATGTGCATACCAAGTGCCACGCGATCCATATTTAGAGAACACATCAGTCAAGGCTTGGGTGTATTCAGCCAAACTTTCTAGGGGAACGGCGCAGTCTTCAATAAAGCTCACGGGCTTACCGTCACCTTTAAGGCTCATCATGATATTGAGACCGGCTTTACGAACTTCCCAAAGATTTTTCTGTAATCCTGCATCGGGCATTGCTACAACGGAACCTGGCAAACCCAAGTCACCCATAAGTTCTTGTAGGGCTTTGAGTTTCTCGAGCAATGGCGCATGCGATTCACCGCAAAACTCCACCAAGAGAATCGCTTCGGGAGTTTGCGCAGCAGGATCAATGAGTGAGGTCTCAATGGTCTTCTTAAAGCTAGGGTTGCTGCGTGCCAAATCAATCATAGTGCGATCAACGAGCTCAACAGCGGATGGTCCGAGTTTGACAATATGTTGCGCACTATCCATCGCTTTGTAAAAGCTAGCGAAGTTCACAATACCGAGCACTTTGTGTTTGGGTAAGGGCGCTAGCTGAAGTTTTAGGGATTTGAAATAAGCCAGCGTGCCCTCGCTACCCACCAAGAGATGCGCGAGATTAACGCTGCCATCTTGGGTGTAGGGAAGTTCACTTTGCGGATGAAAGATATCGAGGTTGTAGCCAGCAACACGTCTAAGCACTTTCGGAAAGTGTGCTTCGATTTCAGGTTGAAGGGTGTGGGCTAATCCCTTAACAAAATCACCCAGTTCTTTTGCAACACCAGAACTATTGGCATAGTTTCCAAATTGCGCAACCTGACCATCCGCCAACCAGGCATCAATACCCAATACGTTGTGAACCATATTGCCGTAGGCAATAGAGCGACTACCGCAAGAGTTGTTACCTGCCATGCCGCCAATCGTTGCTTGCGCAGCAGTAAAAACATCTACTGGATACCAAAGACCATGTTGCTTAAGCGAACCATTCAAGTGGTCAAGCACCATTCCAGGCTCAACCTCTACATAACCCTTGTCTACATTGAGGTCGAGAATGTTGCAAAAGTACTTCGTGTTGTCGATGACTAAAGCGGCGCCAGTAGTTTGACCACACTGACTTGTACCACCGCCACGAGGTAATACAGGTACCTTTAGCTCTGCTGCAATCTGAATTGCGTTGGCAATATCTTCTGCTGTCTTAGGCACAAAAACAGCGACAGGCATGGCTTGGTAAATGGAGGCATCGGTTGCATAGCGGCCACGACTGGCCGTGTCTGTCATGACTTCACCAGAAGTCTCTTGGCGTAAGCGTTTGGCAAGCAAAGCCGTATCCATCAAGAGTTCTTTAGTAAGGGGTTTGTTCATGATTTGATTGCCTCGGTTGCTTCATTTGCCTTCTTGGGCATTTCTGATTTGAGTAATTGCACAACTACGTCACGCTTGTTATGGACATGTTGCATCATGATTCTACGCATGCGCTTTGCATCTCTAGCCTTCAAGGCGTCGAGCATTTCTTGATGCTCTTCAACTGCCTTCCCCCATTTCACGCCATCTTGATTGGAGCGGAAACGCAAGGCTTCAATGCGGGCATTCACTTGAGTAAATAAGCGAGAGAGAACGGGGTTATTTGCTGCTTGGTTAATCAGATGATGAATACGCAGATTGAGTTGGTAATAACTTGATAAATCTCTGCGTGCGTATGAAGCCATCATTTCATATTGGAGGGCTTCTAATTCAGAAAGGGTAGCATCGCTAATATTGTTTGCTGCTAGCTCTCCAGAGAACCCTTCGAGATCAGCAATGACATCAAATGTGTGAATCACATCTTCCAAAGTGAGTTGCACCGCAATGGCGCCACGATTGGCAATCAGCTCTACTAAGCCATCAGCGGCCAAACGACGAATCGCTTCACGAATCGGCGTGCGAGAAACGTTCAGACTTTCAGCTAGCTCGCGTTCATTGAGTTTGCTACCCGGGTCAATCTTGCCCTCCACTAATAAAGATCGGAGCTTCTGGAAAGTAGCTTCGTGAAGATTCTGGGAATTCAGCGTTTCGTTTGCCATGATTCTGGAATCCTAAATTTATATACAAAATAGTCGATAATCCATAATAAAGCATAAATAAGCCAGATTTAGGCAATTTAATTAAATTAATTTGTATACAAAATGGAAAATTACCAAAAATTGGCATACACTAGCAGCAGAATTCAAATTCCTAAAACCTATCTATAGCGAGACAAACCATGCTGAAACTAGATAACCACGCATCAGGGCGCCATTTTTTGCATATTCCTGGTCCAAGTCCTGTGCCTTCCCGAGTGCTGCGTTCTATTAGTTACCAAACTATCGATCATCGCGGTCCTGAATTCGGGGCATTTGGTTTGGAAGTGCTAAAGGGTATTAAGAAGATTTTCAAAACCGAGCAACCGGTGATTATTTATTCCGCATCAGGAACTGGATCATGGGAGGGTGCTTTAGTAAACGTTCTTAATCCTGGTGACAAGGTGCTCTTCTATGAGACCGGTCAATTTGCAAACTTGTGGCGTGCCTTAGCAAAACGACTTGGCTTGGATGTCGAGGTAGTTGGTAAACCAGGTCAAGATTCTTGGCGTTGGGGTGTTGATGCTTCTGTGATCGAAGAGCGTTTGCGCAAAGATACACAACACGAGATCAAAGCAGTTCGTGTAGTGCATAACGAAACTTCTACTGGCGTCACTTCCAATATTGCCGCAGTACGCAAAGCAATTGATTCAGTAAAGCACCCAGCTCTCTTGCTGGTAGATAGCGTGTCTGGCCTGGGTTCAGCAGACTACGAGCACGACAAGTGGGGTGCAGACGTGACAGTATCTGGCTCTCAGAAGGGCTTAATGTTGCCTCCCGGTATTGGATTTAATGCCTTGTCGCCAAGAGCGATTGAAGCAAGCAAGCGCAATACTTTTCCGAAGTCATATTGGGCTTGGGATGAAATTTTGGAGTCCAATAAAAATGGTTATTGGCCAACTACCCCAAGCACCAATTTGATGTACGGCTTGCATGAAGCCATGGACATGATGATGACTGAAGGTTTGGATAACATCTTTGCACGTCATCAACGTTTAGCTGCTGCATGTCGTGAGGCGGTAAATGCTTGGGGCTTAGAAATTCAGTGTCAAGATAAAGATTGCTATTCACCAGTGCTTACTTGTATTGCAGTACCTGAAGGCATGGATGCGGATGTATTGCGTAAACATGCGCTTGAGAAATTCAATCTCTCATTGGGTACCGGTCTTGGCAAGATTAAAGGCAAGGCATTCCGTATTAGCCACTTAGGCGACTGTAATGAATTGAGTTTGATGGCAGCTTTGAGCGGTGTAGAAATGAGCTTGGGCGCAATGGGCTATAAGCCTAAGGCTAGCGGTGTAGTAGCTGCTCAGGAGTACCTAAAGTAATCCCATGGGTGTTAGGAATAGGGTGTATCGGGACTTGTAGGTTCGAGTCTGGCTACACCCTTTATAATTCAGGCACTTGTAAAGATGATATTTTCATCAAATAAAACATATTCGAGACAAACGTATTTAAAAAGGATTCAACATGATGGCTACTAAACCTTACCTCACACAAGTAGATGTTCAAAAGATCTTGGATGCTGCAAACAAACACGCTGCTGCGAATAACTGGGCAGTGAAAATTGCGGTTTGTGATGATGGTGGCCATATGTTGGGCTTAATTCGTCGAGATGGTTGCGCTCCAGTGTCTGCATACATTGCGCAAGAAAAAGCACGCACTGCCGCAATAGGTAAACGCGAAAGCCGCGTTTACGAAGAGATCATTAACAATGGCCGCACTTCTTTCTTATCCGCTCCGCATATTGCTGGCATGTTAGAGGGTGGGGTCAACATCGAGGTAAATGGGTTTACCATCGGCGCAGTCGGCGTTTCCGGCGTTAAATCGTCCGAAGATGCTGAGACCGCTAAGGCCGGCATTGCGGCCATTCTGTAAGTTACCTTGACAAACACTACTACTGATAACAATTCATCTACAGGGTCTGGCGCAGCTCCTGCTGCCAGCCCTACAGCAACAATCACTTTTGCTGAATTTGGTTTAGATCCGCTGATTCAAAAAGCGGTTGCTGAACAGGGTTATAACAACCCAACACCGATTCAAGCGCAATCGATTCCCCATGTATTAGCGGGAAGTGATTTGATGGGCGCAGCGCAAACAGGGACTGGTAAGACAGCGGCCTTTGTATTGCCGATTATTCAAAAGATTTTGCGCCATGCAAGTAATAGTGCTTCACCAGCGCGTCACCCAATTCGCGCCTTAGTGCTGACACCAACGCGAGAGCTGGCAGTGCAGGTGGCCGATAACGCTGCTAGTTATTCCAAACATACAGATTTACGCACTGCTGTGGTCTATGGCGGTGTTGATATGAAAGAGCAAGTGCAAGTCTTGCGTAATGGCGTAGAGATCTTGATTGCTACACCAGGGCGCTTACTTGATCACATTGGCTCTAAGGTGGCCAACCTGTCACAAGTAGAGTTGCTAGTGCTAGATGAGGCAGACCGCATGCTTGACATGGGCTTCTTGCCTGACTTGCAACGCATTATTAATTTGATTCCAGCGCAACGCCAAACTTTGTTGTTTTCTGCAACTTTCTCGCCAGAGATTAAAAAATTAGCGCAAAGCTATTTGCGCTCTCCAGTAACGATAGAAGTGGCAAGACAAAATGCCGCGGCTGACACCGTAAAGCAAGTGGTGCATTTAGTATCTTCAATGGACAAACAACGCGCGATCGTGAAAGTTTTGGAGAATCGCACTCGTCAAGGCTTGTCACGTCAGTGCATCATCTTTACCAATAGCCGTCTAGGTTGCGCAAAATTGGCGCGCGCCCTAGAGCGCGATGGCATCAAAGCTGGTGCAATTTATGGTGATAAGAGTCAGGGTGAACGCACCTTAACTCTAAAAGCATTTAAGTCGGGCGCAATTGAAGCCCTGGTGGCGACAGACGTTGCTGCTCGTGGCTTGGATATTCCAGATATGCCATGCGTGATTAATCATGAACTGCCATTTAATGCTGAAGACTTTATTCATCGTATTGGTCGTACTGGTCGTGCGGGTAGCAAAGGCGACGCGATTGCCCTAGTTGATGATAGTGAAAAGCGTTTGCTCGATGACATCGAGAAATTAATGAAGCGTAAACTAGAAGTAGATGCCATTGCCTGATATGAAATCCGCAGGTCAAATCACAGACCATTTTTCTAACAAACCTTATGAACCGGTAGCGCACCAAAATCTACGAATGCAGATTCAGCGCAAACAACCCAGTTGCCAGTGAAGTGAAAAAGAGCGGGCATCACTCCTGCTAAGCCTGCTGTGGGCGCCTTACTCGGTGGCTTCAAGAAAAAATAATTCAATATTTAAATCAATAGCGAATAAGCTAAAGTTTTAAAGGATATTATTTTTCCATGCGTGAGTGGCTGAGAATAACCACTCTGCAATGGTGATATCCCCATCAGGCAAGCCATATAAGCCAAGGTGTGTAGCGGCTTTGCGAAGTTCAGCTAGTGCACTTTTCTCATCTCCGGTATTGATTGAGCTGGCTAGCGTTTGCTTGCTGAGCTTTTCGCCATGCTCATCCAACACCAACGGAAGGTGGCGGTAGCATGGGGTTGAGTAGCCCAATTGATTTTGTAGATAAATTTGCCTAGCGGTGTTATTTAGCAAGTCTTGGCCGCGAACAATATGCGTGATGCCTTGCTGCGCATCGTCAACAACGACTGCGAGTTGATAGGTAAATAAGCCATCGTTTCTGCGTAAAACAAAATCACCCACCTCATGATTAAGGTTTTGATTCTGCACGCCGAGAGAAAAATCTGCAAACTGAATCTGGCAATTTTCAGGAAGAGCGATACGCCATGCTTTATTGGTTTTACCTAAAAATTTATCTGAATAGGGGGTTAGCTGAGATGGTCTGCAGGTTCCTGGATACACCATCTCTTGATTGCGTGGAGTGTGAATACCTGCTGCTGCCAAGGTATTAGCAATTGTTTGTCTTGAGCAGGTGCATGTATATAGTTTGCCGAGCCCATTAAGGCGCTGAAAAGCCGCTTGATAATGCTCTTGCCGTCTAGATTGATAGCTGGGCTCCTCATCCCAAAAAAGGCCGCAAGCATGCAATTGAGCCTGTATCTGAAAGTCGGCTCCGGGCACACATCTAGGGGTGTCGATATCCTCGATTCTGAGGAGCCATTGACCCCCATTTGCACGGGCATCTAACCAGCTTCCAAGGGCTGCAACTAGGGATCCAGCATGAAGTGGCCCTGTCGGCGAAGGGGCGAATCGCCCGCGATAGCCGTCGGATGGGGATGAGGGGTTTTTGAGCTTGGACACAGCTAAAATCATCTCATGGCTTCACCCCGTTTTGTACATCTTCGCATCCATTCTGAGTTTTCCATTACGGATGGGACGGTGCGCATCGACGATGCGGTGGCTGCGGCGGTCAAAGATGAGATGGGTGCTCTAGCCATCACGGATCTGAGTAATCTATTTGGTTTGGTGCGTTTCTATACCGCTGCCCGTTCTGGGGGTGTTAAGCCGATTGCAGGTGCTGATGTGTGGGTAAGTAATTCACAAGATCCAGATCAGCCTCATCGACTTCTCTTGTTGGTACAAAACCATTCTGGCTACCTAAATCTGTGCCAGCTTTTATCCAGAGCTTCTTTGGACAATCAAAATCGTGGCCGTGCTGAAATTGATTTGTCATGGTTTAGTGACCCTGCTGCAAAGGCTGAAGATAAGAGTGCGAAGAAAACACTTGCTTATGGTTTGATTGCACTCTCAGGTGCGCGCATGGGCGAAGTAGGTACTGCATTACTAGCGGGTCAAGAAGAGCAGGCTAAAAAAGCCATTAAGCGTTTTCAGAAAATATTTCCCAATGCCTTTTACATGGAAGTGCAAAGGGGTGGTCATCCACAAGATGAGAGGCAACTACAGCTAGCTTGTCATTTAGCGAGCCAGCTTGATTTGCCTGTAGTTGCGACGCATCCAGTGCAGTTCATGCAAAAGAGTGACTTCATTGCCCATGAGGCGCGGGTCTGCATTGCTGAAGGTGAGTTGCTCGGTAATCCACGTCGTCAAAAGAAATTTAATGAAGAGCAGTATTTCTTGACGCAAGAAGAGATGGAAAAACGGTTCGCAGATTTGCCGGTAGCCCTGGCTAACTCTGTTGAGATTGCGAAGCGTTGTAACTTATCGCTAGTCTTGGGCCAACCTCGTTTACCGGATTTTCCAACACCTCCTGGAATCACTTTAGATGAGTATCTCTTAGCGCAATCTGAGGCGGGCTTGGATCGTCATATGGAACGTAACTTCCCAGATCCAGAAGAACGCGCTAAAGAAATACCGCGCTATCGCGAGCGACTCGTGTTTGAAGCGAAGACTATTTCGCAGATGGGCTTCCCTGGCTACTTCTTGATTGTGGCGGACTTCATTAACTGGGCAAAAAATAATGGCGTGCCAGTAGGGCCTGGTCGTGGTTCTGGTGCAGGATCCTTGGTGGCCTACTCATTGGGTATTACGGACCTAGACCCACTTCGTTACAACTTACTCTTCGAGCGTTTCTTGAATCCAGAACGGGTATCGATGCCCGACTTTGATATCGACTTCTGCCAGCATGGGCGTGATCGCGTGATTCAGTACGTGAAAGATAAGTACGGTAAAGATGCGGTTAGTCAGATTGCGACCTTCGGTACTATGGCTGCGCGTGCAGCGATTCGAGACGTGGGTCGAGTTTTGGAGCAAGGCTATAACTTTGTTGACGGTATTGCAAAGCTAGTGCCGAATAAGCCGGGTCAATACATGACCATTGATATGGCTAAGAAGGAAGAGAAGCAGTTAGCCGAGCGTGAGAAAAATGAAGATGAAGTTCGTCAGTTACTTTCATTAGCGGAACAATTAGAGGGTATGACCCGTAACGTGGGTATGCATGCGGGTGGTGTATTGATTGCACCAGGGCGTTTAACAGACTTCTGCCCGCTCTACACGCAAGAGACCAAAGATCAAGACAGTAGCTCTGTTATCAGTCAGTTCGACAAGGATGATGTAGAAGCCATTGGCTTGGTCAAATTCGACTTCTTGGGATTAACTACGCTCACCATCTTGGCAGCTGCAGAGCGCTGGATTAAAGCCTTGCATGCGGATCGTAAAGATTGGAGTATCAGCGATATTCCGCTTGATGATGAAAAAGCGTTTGAGGTTTTAAAAAGGGCAAATACCGTTGCTGTGTTCCAGCTAGAAAGTCGCGGCATGCAAGGCATGCTTCGCGAAGCTAAGCCCGACCGCTTTGAAGACATTATTGCTTTGGTGGCTTTATATCGTCCAGGCCCAATGGATTTGATCCCAGACTTTATTGAGCGTAAGCACGGTCGTCAAAAAGTAGAATATCCAGATCCTCGTATTGAACCTGTTTTGCGTGAGACCTATGGCATCATGGTCTACCAAGAGCAGGTCATGCAGATGGCCCAGATGATTGGCGGCTACTCGCTTGGTGGCGCAGACATGTTGCGTCGCGCGATGGGTAAGAAAAAGCCAGAAGAAATGGCTCAGCATCGTAAGATCTTTAGCGATGGCGCAAAAGCAGGTGGTATCTCCGAAGCTAAAGCTAATGAGATTTATGACTTGATGGAGCGTTTTGCGGGCTATGGATTTAACAAGTCGCACGCCGCAGCTTATGCCTTGCTGGCTTACCAAACTGCCTGGTTAAAAGCCTACTACCCAGCCGAATTTATGGCTGCCAACTTATCGCTCGCAATGGATGACACCGATAAGGTAAAGATCCTGTATGACGATTGCTTGGCTAATCAAATTCGTGTGTTCTCACCGGATATCAATACTGGGGTCTATGAGTTCACGCCATTGCGTGCGCCAGATGCAGCGCCAGACTCCCCAATTAGCCATATTCGTTATGGTTTAGGAGCGGTTAGGGGTACTGGTGAAGCGGCGATCGAAGTGATTGTGAAAGCCCGTCAAGCTGGCGGCCCATTCAAAGACTTATTTGATTTTTGCGCCCGCGTAGACCGCAGGCAAGTGAACCGTAGAGCGATTGAGGCATTGATGCGCGCAGGCGCTTTTGATAGCTTGTATCGCGATCAGGTTCCTGCTGGCGGCAACTTGTATGACATTCGTTCAACTCTATTGGCTTCATTGGCTAGAGCAATTGAAGCGGCGGAACAAGCTGAAGCATCGATTCATCAGGTGAGCTTGTTTGAGGTGGCTGGTGAAGATCATCGCCATCTTCCTGAGTTGGTGCGCGAACCCATTTGGTCTGAGAAGAAACGACTGCAAGAAGAGAAAACTGCTTTAGGACTTTGTCTCACTGGCCACATGTTTGATGCCTATCGTGAAGAGACATCTCATTTCATACGTCAGCCATTGGCAAAAATTACCGAAGGTAAAGACCAATTGATCGCTGGCATCATTACTTCGGCCCGCATGTTGACTGGTCAACGGGGCCGCATGATGATCGCCACCATTGATGATGGCACAGCTGCGCTAGAGATCACGCTGTATAGCGAAGTCTATGAGCCCAATCGCTCCTGGCTCAAGGAAGACGAGTTGTTAATTGCCAAGGTAAATGTCACGCCTGACAAGTTTTCGGGTGGCATGCGGATCGTTTCTGAAGCAGTGATGGATATCACTGGCGCACGTATGCGATTCGCTCGTAATATTCATGTCAATCTTGACCCTGCGGTTGACGTTCGCATGCTGCGTAATCAGATTGGTCCATACCTAATGTCCAATCGTACGCGCGATCTAAAACTGGGTAATTCAAATCCAATGGCGTCAAATCCAACTGTAAATGCTAACGATGGTGTGAAGGGTTTGATGCTTACTGCCGCAGTTACTACGAGCGGCGGCGCATGTCTGGTGCAATTCCCAGAAGAGATGCGCATCTATCCAGATGATGCATGCTTACATAGCCTGAATCAATTACTGGGTGTTAAGCAGAAAGACCCGGTTCAGGTTCAGTATCACTAAAGCCAAAAGGCTTTAATTGAGAATTTTTTCTACGGCGGTAATAACTTGATTGGGCTCGAGTAGATCGAGGCATTCGCTATTGCTATCAGCGCGATCTAGACAACCCGCTTTGCGGCAGGGGACACACTCACCAGGGCCTTGCAAAATCGTAATATTGCCAACAGTCTGGGAGCGTGCGCGTAACTGATAAGGTTGTTTGCCAATAAAGCCATTGGGCCATGGGCCAAAGTTGGTAGGCGGTGTAGCCCCAAATAAAGTAATTGTTGGGGTATTGCACGCCGCAGCTAGGTGGGTAATTGAGGTATCAACCCCGATATATAGCAATGCATTTCTGAGTAGGGCGCCAGCTTGTGGGATAGATAGTTTTCCTGCTGTATCAATTACCTGTGCACGCACATCATCGCTAAGTAAAGAAGAGATATCTTGATTGAGTTGTAAATCTTGTTTGGCTGGTGATGCGCTGAGAACTACTTGAAGTCCGCGTTGAACCAAGTAAGTAATGAGTGCTTGCCAATGCGCTAGTGGCCAGCGTTTGTATGCTGTTAACGGGCCAGGATGTAAAACCACATAGGATTGCATTAGCTGGCTGGCAATAACAGTAGTTAGCGCCTCACCCACTGGCGGAGTGACATTAATCGGCTTTGAAAATAACTGGAATGGCTCTTTAACAAACGCTTCAAGCAAACGCAATTTTTCGGTGATGACATGTTGGTTGAAATAATCGACATCGACTGTACGCATAGAAACAAACTTTTTCCATGCGTTTTGCTTTTGAGTTTTATCGCTTGATGGACTCTGCTTGCCTTGAGGATGCCCTCCAAGCACGCCAACCCTATGAAAGGCTGCAACTAGGCCATATATGTAGGCTCTATCGCTTGGTTGGGTAACAAATGCAAGGTCATAGCGCTGAAAGAGTTGGTTAAATAATGAGAGATATTCAGCAAAGCCGGGGCGATCAGAGGTCTCGATGATTTGGGCGATATCTGGATTGCCTTTGAGCATATCCATCTTGCCCTTGTAGCCCAGAAAATGAAACTCTGCCTCAGGCCAGCGCTCTCGTGCTTTAGTAATTAAAGGAGTGGTGACAAGTACGTCCCCAATTTGCCGAGTGGCAATGAATAATACTTTTTTCGGTTTGAAGTTAGAAAAGGACTTCATAGCGTTCGTATTCAAAGGGCCTTTGCAAGAATTTTTTCACGAACTCGGCGAGCATTCTCGGCGGCATTGCTTTGGTCATGTATTTTGTGGAAGAGGTGGAGCACCTCTGTTGCCCATGAGCCTGATTTGCGTTTGATATGGTCGTGCTGCAAGCGGAAAACAAAATCCGCGTCTTCATGACCCCAGCCAGTCATGGTTTCATCAAAGCCACCGATTGCTTGGGCATCTGCTTTCCAACAAGCCATATTGCAGCCTTTAATACGGCGCCAAACAAATTTCTTGTATTCCCGCCAATGCCCATTGCCCAATTTGATTTTTAAAGGCCAATATTTATTGATTTGACCAGAAAGGCGATATTGCAATAGATGTGAGCTGAATTGTTTGTAGCTCCAGTTCCCTGAAGCAGTGAGCTCTTTGGTTAATTGCTCATTTAGCAGTACGCGACTGCCAGTTACCAAAAACCCTTTTTGTGAAAGCGCGCGATGTTGTGCCACAAAATCCGGTTGAACAATGCAGTCCCCATCCAGAAATACTAAGTAATCTCCTTTGGCATGCTCAATCGCTTGATTCAGAATTTTGGTTTTCCGAAACCCCTTGTCTTCTTGCCACAAGTGGGTGAGTGGAATGGATGATCGTGCCTTAAATGCTTCAATAACTTCTTTGGTATTGCTGGTAGATCCGTCATCAGCGATGATGATTTCAAAATCACGATCGGTTTGAGTCTCTAAAGATTGGAGGCAAAGCTGTAGCGCTTGTGGCCAGTTATAGGTGGCCAACAAAATCGAAATCATTTACGGGCTTCCTGATTGAGGTGCCATAGCTTGATGTAGCGGTAGTAGGTCCCTTGGCCATTAGAGATAGCTAAAGCAAATCCCTGGCTGCCATCCAAGAATCCAGCGCGAATGAAGTAAGTGCGTATGAAAGCCCAAACACCATGCAAAACTGCTTTTAAGGGGCTGCTGGTTTTGCCTTTGGAAAACGCCTGCTCAGCGGACGCAGTTGAATAGCGATCCAGCTTTTGTAAGACTTGGGAGTAATTCATAAAGCTGTAATGCAGCATAGGGTTTTCTAGTTTGGCTACTGGACCATTCGGAATAAGTCTCTCATGGACTAAATCATTGGAAAAGCGAGCAGTGCCGCGTCTAAATAAGCGGTCAACATAATCCGGGGACCATCCAGAGTGGCGAATAAATCGCCCGCAATACCAAGACAGTCTAGGAATGGCA
Source organism: Polynucleobacter sp. (assembly GCA_044225315.1). Taxonomy (GTDB): domain Bacteria; phylum Pseudomonadota; class Gammaproteobacteria; order Burkholderiales; family Burkholderiaceae; genus Polynucleobacter. Next base: position 89,301 of record JBGAIU010000004.1, on the reverse strand, counting down.
AAGCAATCCACGTGGGCGCTATGGTGAATCGCGGTCAAGATCTCGGATCTCAAGGCTGGCGTTAGACGCTCATCAGCATCCAGAGAGAGAACCCAGTCTCCAGTAGCCAGGTCCAAGGCACGATTCTTTTGGGGACCAAAACCAGGCCAATCTGATGGCTGGGAGACGGTGGCGCCATATTTTTGGGCGATTTCTAGGGTGCGATCGGTGCTATTGGTATCCACCACCACGATCTGCTGGGCAATGCCATCCAGGGAGGCTAGACAGTCCTCTAAATTGGCCTCTTCGTTGCGGGTGATGAGTATGACGGATAAGGTGGGCATAATTCATTATATGAATGCTCAAGACCGTACCGCACTAAATCGCTTAATTTCTTACCTAAAACCCCATATTGGGCTGATTGTTGGCTCTTTATTGGCTATGGCGGTAGTGGCTGCTGCCGAGACATCGATCCCGGCATTGATGAAGCCTTTATTGGACCGTGGTTTCACTGGTCAGCTAAATAGCAAGCTTTGGCAAGTGCCCGTATTTTTGGTTGGATTGGCTTTGGTTCGGAGTTTGGCGCAATTTTTGTCGAACTACTTGCTGACTCGCGTCATTAATGCGGTTCTCTTAAAACTTCGCGAGCAAATGTTTCAGACGCTGTTGCATGCCAGTACGACGTTCTTCCAGAAAAATTCCGCATCGAGCTTAATTAATGCAGTGGTATTTGAAGTAAACAATGTGCTCTCAATTATGGGCGGCATGTTAATTAGTCTGGTGCGTGACTCATTAACAGTAGTTGGTTTGATGGGCTACCTGATTTATCTGAACTGGAAGTTAACACTGGTTGTGTTATTTATCTTCCCTGTCATTGCTTTCATCATGAGCAAGATTAATCGTCGTTTGAGATCTCTCAATCGTGAGCAACAAAATTTAACTAGCGAGTTGGCATATATCGTTGAGGAATCGGCCGCTGGTTACAAAATTGTGAAGGTTCATGGCGCACATGAATACGAAATGAATCGCTTCATGCAAAAGGCGGAGCGCTTGCGTCAATTTGCCCTTAAGTCAGCAGCCGCAGGGGGCTTGAACCAACCTATTACGCAGTTAATCGCTTCCATGGCCTTATCAATAGTCTTGGTAATTGCCTTGATGCAGTCTGCCACGGAAGGCCCTACTGTTGGTGGCTTCGCAGCCTTTATTACTGCAATGATGTTGGTGATTTCTCCTTTAAAACATTTAGCAGATATTAATCAACCGTTGCAACGCGGTCTTACTGCGGCAGAAATGATTTTTGGTTTAATGGATCAACCCTTTGAAGAGTCAGAGGATCGTCGACTCAATATGAAATCCCTGGATAAAGCAAAGGGCGCAATTCGGTTTGAGAACGTGGGCTTCTCCTATCAGCAAGAGCAAGGTCGTAAAGATGCTCTTAGCAACATTAACTTAAATATCAAGCCTGGAGAAATTGTTGCATTCGTTGGACCTTCTGGTGGTGGTAAGTCAACATTGGTTAATTTATTACCGCGCTTCTTTAAGCCTACTAGTGGGCATATATATCTTGATGATCATCCTCTAGAAGATATTGTGCTTGCTGATGTCAGAAAGCAATTGGCTTTTGTTAGTCAGGATGTGATTTTGTTCAATGACACCATTGCGGCTAACGTAGCCTACGGCGCTACAAATGAGAAGGGTGTTGAACGGGGGCGCGTGATGGAGGCCTTAGAGGCTGCCAATTTGAGCAGCATGATTCGTGAGCTACCAGACGGAATCGACTCCTTGGTGGGCGATAACGGCAATCGCTTGTCTGGCGGGCAACGCCAACGTCTAGCGATTGCCAGGGCAATTTATAAAAATGCGCCGATCCTAATTTTGGATGAAGCCACATCTGCCTTGGATTCGGAATCAGAGCGTCAAGTACAGGACGCCTTGGAGCGTTTGATGGCGGGCAGAACTACCTTAGTAATTGCCCATCGACTCTCAACAATTGAGCATGCGGATCACATTGTGGTGCTTGAGCATGGACATATTGTGGAGAATGGCTCGCACGAAGAGTTGATCAAGAAAGATGGCTTATACGCCAATCTTCATCGCATTCAGTTTGCGAACGCTTAATACCTTCTAGTCTTAGCTCAGGACAATATCGTATTGTTCTTGGCGGAAGCTTCCTTCTGCCTGAAGTGTGATGGGCTTGCCAATAAAGTCGCCGAGCTGGGCTAAGAATTGATTTTCTTCTTCTAGAAAGAGATCTATTACATCGGGTGCGGCGACGATTCTAAATTCACGTGGGTTAAATTGGCGATGCTCGCGCACGATTTCTCGCAAAATTTCATAACAGATGGTCTGCGCAGTTTTGATCTCGCCCTTGCCAGTACAGGTGGGGCAGGGCTCGCAGGTGATATGGGCTAGTGATTCGCGAGTGCGTTTACGCGTCATCTCTACTAAGCCTAAGGCGGAGAAGTCACTCACCGAGGTGCGAGCATGATCTCGTTCAAGGTTGCGTTTCAGTTCGTTTAAAACGGCTTCTTGATGATCTTTGCTGATCATGTCAATGAAGTCGATGATGATGATGCCGCCAAGATTGCGTAAGCGTAATTGACGAGCAATCGCTTGAGCAGCTTCTAGATTCGTTTTAAAGACAGTGTCATCTAGGTTGCGGGCGCCAACATAACTTCCAGTGTTGACATCAATTGTTGTCATGGACTCCGTCTGATCAATCATGAGATAGCCGCCAGACTTGAGATCGACCCGACGACCAAGCGCCTTATTGATTTCAGCATCGACATCGAATAGATCGAAGAGGGCACGTTCTCCGCGATGTAGGGTTAACTTACTCAAGAGGTTGGGCATATACAAATTGGCAAAGCCCTTGAGCTTCTCAAAGTTCTCGGCTGAGTCCACTCTAATTTGCGTAGTTTCTTCGCCAGCAACATCTCGTAGTACGCGCTCAGCAAGACTGAGGTCTTGATATAACAAGCTTGGTGCTGCCTTATGTTTCATGGCTTCTCGAATGCTTTCCCAAGTAGTTCTGAGGTAGTGCATATCGTGCTGTAGTTCGGTATCGGTAGCATCTTGAGCACTGGTGCGCACGATGATTCCGCCTTTTTCATCTTCGGCCATTAAACCCGCTAGACGCGCCTTGATCGCTTCACGTTCTTCTGGTTGGTCGATACGCTGAGATACGCCGATGTATTTCTCGGTAGCGACATCAGTGCCTGCTGGTGGTAGGTAAACAAGATTACGACCAGCAATGCTTAATTGGGTAGTTAGGCGAGCGCCCTTAGTGCCAAGAGAATCTTTTAAGACCTGTACTAGTAGCGTTTGACCTTCAAACAATAATTTCTCAATTTGAGCTTGCGGATTATTTTGAGTAATGTCAGCCACATGCATAAATGCAGTGCGTTCAAGGCCAATTTCGATAAAGGCGGATTGCATGCCTGGTAAAACTCGAACAACCTTTGCTAGATAGATATTGCCAACAATTCCTCGCTGACGGGTGCGCTCAATTTGCAATTCTTGGACCGCACCTTGCTGAATAAGTGCAACACGCGTTTCTTGCGGGGTGATATTAATCAGAATTTCTTCATTCATATGCGGGTAATTCGCGCGTGATCTAGTAATTGAGCAGTTTCATAAAGCGGAAGCCCCATGATACCGCTATAACTCCCAGTAATCTTGGAGATAAAAGCTCCAGCACCGCCTTGAATACCATAGGCGCCAGCCTTGCCAAAAGGCTCTTGGCTGGCGATATAGCTATTAATTTGTTCCGAAGAGAGATTGGCAAATTCCACTTCCGATATCTGGACTACGCAATTTGGCGCATCTTCTGGATTGTTGATGAGGGCAACAGCCGTTAATACTTCATGGGTTTTGCCACTCAGCATTTCTAGAATTCGGCGAGCATCATTCGCATTGATGGGTTTTCCAAGAATTTCTCCATTCTCGCTATTAGGCAGACTAACCGTAGTATCTGCACAGAGAATAGGCGCCCAAGACAAGCCACTTTTTCTCCAACGTGCGAGTGCCAATGACGCTTTAGCTAGAGTGACGCGTTTCACATAATCCCGCGCCTTTTCTTGGGGTAACGGAATTTCAATACTTTCAGCATCCTCGCCGGGCGTGGGAAGCAGCATTTCATAGCACACCCCAATTTGCTTTAAGAGTTCTTGGCGTCTAGGACTTTGAGAAGCGAGGTAGATAAAGTCACTCAAGAGATTACTCGCGATGATAGGGATGGCCCTGCAAAATGGTCCAGGCGCGATAGAGTTGTTCTACGAGCAAGACTCTGGCCATCGCATGAGGCATTGTGAGGCTAGAGAGCCTCCACATGGCTTGTGCATTCTTTTTGAGGTCAGCATCAAGTCCATCGGCACCACCAATCAAGAAGGTTATGTCAAAGCCTTCCTGGCGCCAATTGGCTAATTGAGTAGCGAGGTTCTGGGTAGTTTGATCTTTGCCGCGCTCATCTAAAGCGATGACGCGTGATCCCTTCGGTATCGCCGCCAGAATCTTTACAGCTTCTTTAGCAGGAGTCAGATCCGGTTTGATTTCTTTGATGTCAATACTGCAGTCGGCAGGCATCCGCTTGATATAGTCCTGGGTTGCTGTGGCAACCCAATCTGGCATTTTGTGACCAACGGAAACAATAGTTAAACGCATTGGTAGGACGTAAATTACTCTTCGTCAGGCTCGCTTGCTTTAACAAGACCCTTGTCGCCAGCCAATTTCACGCGCACGGGTTTGGCACCCCACATACCTTCGAGCTGATAGTAGGAGCGCAACATCGGTTGCAAAATATGCACAACGATATCGCCACAATCCACTAGCACCCACTCGCCAGTTTCTAGGCCTTCAATTGAGATAACTTCGCCACCTTTGGCATTCACCTTTTCTTTGACCGACATGGCTAAAGAGCGTGTTTGGCGATTGCTAGAACCGGTTGCAATGATGACACGATCAAACAGTTCGCTCAGTTTGGTGGTGTCGTATACGCGAATATCTTGCGCCTTTACATCTTCTAAGGCATCAATGATGACGCGTTGTAATTTTTTCAAGTCCATATCGTTAACTATTCTACTGTTGTGTGTGGATTGATCTTGGCTTGATTACTGATACAAGCCCAGATTGTGAATGAGGCTGAGGGTTTGAGAAGGAATGGTTTCGGCCTCAATCGAATTACGGGCCGTTTTAAGCTGTTTTCTCAGGTTTGTTGAAGAAAGATCGACTGAAAGCGTCTCATCTACATAGATAAGGCCAAAAGCTTGGTTTTCAAGAGTGCTTGCATCCATGGTTTGATGGCTGAGGAGCAATTCTTTTACTTCAGGGCTTGTATTTGCCTCAAGATCATGGTGAGGTCTGCTTACAACAGCAAAGTTCACATAATTCAGTAGTTCTTTCCAGGAGTTCCAGCTCGGGAGTGCATTGAGTGAATCCGCGCCCATCAACCAGATCAGGCTAACTTCATTGCCAAATCGCTCTCGCAATTCCTTAACGGTATCAATCGCATAGCTCGGTCCTGCGCGGTCGATTTCAATTCGGTCAATTCCAATTTGAGTAGGTATCTTCAGATACAGAAACGCTCTCGCTAAATCAATGCCAGCTGCTTCCGTTAATTGATAGCGAGTTTCGGCAGGGGTAATACCAGTGCCTTTTTGCCACGGCTCACCGCTAGGTATAAATAACAGAGTATCGAGATGCAGCAGTTTTGCAAAATGAGTCGCAAGTTTTAAATGACCAACATGAGGCGGGTCAAAGGTACCACCCAAAATACCAATGCGTTTGCGAGGACTTGTTTCTGTAGTGCTCAAGCTAACCAGTCACGCGGTTTGAGGTAATAGTCATATAGCTTAGCCTCGGGGGTGCCTGGCTTTGGGTTCCAGTTATAACGCCACTGCACCACTGGCGGCATCGACATCAAGATTGACTCAGTGCGTCCGCCGGAATGCAAACCAAAGATAGTGCCACGATCAAAAATGAGGTTGTATTCAACATAACGACCACGGCGATATTCTTGAAATGATTTTTCTTCGGCAGTGAAGGAATCTTTATAGCGTCTCTCAACAATTGGCAGGTAGGCATTAATAAATGCATCACCGACTGCGCGAGTCATGGCAAAGCTCTTCTCAAATCCCAATTCATTAAAGTCGTCAAAAAATACGCCACCAATGCCGCGGGGTTCTTCTCGGTGCTTCAAGTAAAAGTACTCATCGCACCATTTCTTAAAGCGGGGATATAGCTCTGCGCCAAAAGGATCGAGTGCATCTTTCGCGGTTTGATGAAAGTGTCTGCAATCTTCATCAACACCGTAGTAGGGTGTTAAGTCAAAGCCACCCCCAAACCACCACACTGGCTCTTTACCAGGCGCTTGAGCAATAAAGCAGCGCACGTTCATGTGCGTAGTTGGTACTTTGGGATTGTTCGGATGAAAAACTAAAGAGACGCCCATAGCCTCAAAGCTTCGTCCAGCTACTTCAGGGCGGTGGTGCGATGCGGAAGGGGGCATTTGGTCACCGCGAACATGGGAGAAGCCAACACCACCTTTTTCCAGAATATTGCCGCCATCCAAAATGCAAGTGCGACCGTACCCTTTGAGCTTGCTATCTTCAGGCTTATGCCATTCATCGGCGATGAAAGCTTTGCTATCAAGTGCGCTCATTACGCTAGTGATGCGATCTTGCAGCCCAAGAAAATAATTCTTGAGGGCTGCTATATCAATTTGGGTTTGTTCTGCTGACAAAAGCTCGAATCTCTATTTGAAGTTTTACTTAATGGCGCGGTAGCCAATATCCTTGCGGTATTGCATGCCGTCAAATTGGATTTTGCTAATCGCGTCATAAGCCTTTTGTTGCGCGCCTTTAACGGTATCCGCCAAGCCAACAACACAGAGAACACGCCCACCAGACGCCATCACTTTGCCGTCTTGTAATTTAGTGCCAGCATGGAAGGTGATTTGATCATCGGTATCCGCTGGAATACCAGTAATGACATCGCCATTGCGTGGGGTGTCTGGATAGTTGTGTGCAGCAAGCACTACTCCGAGCGCGGTACGACGATCCCATTCCAATTCAACTTCATTTAACTTGCCATCAACAGCATGATCGAGGGCATCTACTAAATCGCTGCGTAAGCGAGCCATGATTGGTTGGGTTTCAGGGTCTCCCATACGGCAATTGAACTCGAGAGTTTTGATTTTTCCATCAGGCGTAATCATGAGTCCCGCATAGAGGAATCCAGTGTATGGCAAACCATCGGCTTCCATGCCTTTAACTGTTGGCATGATTACTTCACGTAAAGCGCGCGCATGAATTTCAGGGGTAACCACAGGAGCAGGGGAGTAGGCACCCATGCCTCCGGTATTAGGGCCTTGGTCAGCGTCTAATAAACGTTTGTGATCTTGGCTAGTAGCTAGTGCAAGAACATTTTTTCCATCAACTAGAACAATAAAGCTTGCCTCTTCGCCGGTCAGGAATTCTTCAATCACAACACGTGCACCAGCGTTACCTAATTTGTTATCAGCCAGCATCATATCTACTGCTGCATGCGCCTCTTCAAGGCTCATGGCGACAACTACGCCTTTACCTGCTGCTAAACCATCGGACTTAATCACAATCGGAGCGCCTTTAGCATCTATATAAGCATGCGCTTCTAATGCGCTCGAAAATGTTTGATAGTCAGCGGTTGGAATACCGTGACGTTTCATGAAGGCTTTAGAAAAGTCTTTCGATGATTCCAGTTGAGCAGCCAATTGTGTTGGGCCAAAAATGCGCAAACCATTGTTACGAAACACATCAACAATGCCAGCTGCTAGAGGCGCTTCGGGGCCAACCACAGTGAGATGAATCTTTTCACGTTTGGCAAAGTCAGCTAATTCTTGCAGACCGGTTATCGGAAGGTTTTCAATGCCAGCTGCAGTTTGCTTTGCAGTAGCCGTGCCACCGTTGCCTGGTGCTACATATACGGTTTGCACCTGTGGTGACTGGGCTAGCTTCCAGGCTAATGCGTGTTCACGTCCACCGGAACCAACGAGAAGAATTTTCATAATGGCAAATATAAAAAAGAATAGATAGAGTAATAGAGCAAAGCTTATAGAGCGGCGTTGGTAAATACTTCTTGCACGTCATCTAGATTCTCGAGGGCATCCAGTAACTTTTGCATGCTTTCAGCTTGTTCACCTTCGAGTGCAATTTCTGTTTCAGGGCGCATCGCGATCGTAGCTAGTTCTGCTTTTAATCCTGCCTTAGCAATGGCATCTTGCACCTTCGGAAAATCAGGCACAGGCGTAAGTACCTCAAAAGATCCATCATCATGACTAATCACATCATCAGCGCCAGCATCTAATGCCATTTCCATGAGTTGATCTTCATTTGTGCCTGGTGCAAATAGCATTTGACCGCAATGCTTGAATAAGAAAGCAACAGAACCTTCGGCACCCATATTGCCACCATTTTTATTAAAAGCGTGACGAACCTCAGCTACGGTACGAGTACGGTTATCCGTTAAGCAATCTACGATTACCGCTGCGCCGTTAATGCCATAACCCTCGTAACGGATTTCTTCATAGTTCACACCCTCTAGTGAGCCAGTGCCGCGAGCAACCGCTCTTTGCACATTGTCATTGGGCATATTGGCATCTTTTGCCTTATCGATGGCAAGGCGTAAACGGGGGTTAGTGGAGATATCACCACCACCTAACTTGGCAGCAACGGTGATTTCCTTGATGAGCTTGGTCCAAATCTTGCCGCGTTTTTCGTCTTGACGTCCTTTGCGGTGCTGAATATTGGCCCATTTCGAATGGCCGGCCATACGGGTAAGTCCTTTACATTATTTGGCTATAAGACCCTATTTTAAGGGGTTCTGAATGCGAGGTAGGGGGCACGGAGGCAATTTTTGTTACACTCTTATGTCTTAGCTGTAGCAATTTGGCTAAAAAGCAGAATTTCCACTGCAAACACCTGCCTCGGTGATGGAATTGGTAGACGTGCCGGACTCAAAATCCGGTGCCGCAAGGCGTGGCGGTTCGAGTCCGCCCCGAGGCACCATCTATTGAACCTGGTTCAACTCCAAGATTTTTCAAATAGGTACTAAAAGCTAGCAGATCTGCAATCAGATCTCGTATGTCTCTGTCTTCTCGTTCATGGCTTGCTCAACAATTTTCTTGGTGAGCGTTGGTGAGAATAATTCAATGAAGGTGTGCACAAAAGAGCGCAGATAAGCACCTTGCTTAACGCCTAAGTGGGTTACGTTGTTTCCGAATAAATGACCCACGGGAATAACTTTCAGATTGCGATCTCTGTCAGTGTCGTATGCATGTCCAGCAACAATGCCAATACCCATACCTGCTTCAACATAGGTCTTAATCACATCAGCATCAATCGCTTCCAGAATAATGTCAGGCGTTATGCCACGTTGCGCAAATGCAGCATCAATTTTGCTGCGACCAGCAAAGGCTTTGTCGTAGGTGATGATTGGGTATTTAGTAATTTCCTCTAAGGTAACGGCGGCTTGATTTAACAAGGGGTGGCTGAGTGGAACCATGATGACGTGTTGCCACTGGTATCCGGGCAGGGCCAGTACTCTAGGCGTATTTGCAATACCTTCAGTCGCAATGGCGATATCCGCACGATCATGAATGAGTAGCTCAGCGATTTGCCCTGGACTACCTTGTTGAATGCTGACGCGTACTTTTGGAAAGCGTTTAGTAAATTCTGTGAGCACTTTAGGTAGTGCGTAGCGCGCTTGAGTGTGTGTAGTCGCAATCACAAAGTTACCTTGATCTTGGCTCGCAAAATCTTTACCCACGCGTTTTAGTGTTTCTACTTCATCCAGAATGCGCTCGATTGAGCTCAGAATTCGTTTACCTGGCTCTGTGAGCGAGCGAATGCGTTTACCGTGCCTACGGAAAATCTCGACTCCGAGCTCATCCTCAAGCTCAATGATCGCTTTCGAAACGCCAGGTTGTGAAGTGAATAAGGCCTTTGCTGCCGCGGTCAAATTGAAGTTCTGGCGAACGGCTTCGCGGACAAAGCGAAATTGATGCAAATTCATGAGGACGACTCCTATCTATATATCTGCAAAGATATAGGAATCAAATTCTATATGAATTTTAGGTATTAGGCTTTAGAAACCCATCTCAGCGCTGCTAGGGCTAAGAAGAAATAGAGCGCTGGGGGAATGAGAGCCGTCAAAAGTGCTGGCCATGCGCTCAATAGCCCCACATTGGAGAACAGGGAACTAAACAGTTGGAAGCTCATGCCCAGCATGATGCCGCCAAATACTTTGATACCCACGCTTCCAGCACGCACCTTTAAATAGGCAAAGGGAAGAGCAAGAGCAAGCATTACAAAAATCGTGAGTGGGTAGATGACTTTTTTCCAGAAGGCGATGGAATGGCGTTTTGCATCCTGTTTGTTTTCTTGAAGGTGAGCGATAAAACGACCTAGACTCACAATCGACATTTTCTCTGGACTAATTAAGAGTACATTCAAAATTTGTGGCGTTACCTCAGACTCCAAAGTCAAAATAGGGTGAGTCAATGTTTGCGCACTAAAAACAGGATTTAATGGATCAGATTGTTTTATTTCTTTGAAGCGTGTCTCAGTCACATCATTGAGAACCCAGATGCCGCTCTCATCGAAGTGACCAGAGGGCGCGCTACGAATCGAAAGCAGATTGTAGGTATCGTTGAACTCATACATACGAATGTTGCGAATCTCATTGTCTTTATCGACATTACCTACGTTGACATAACGAACACCAGGGCGCACGGGGCCGCTGCCATCCTCATCACGCAGGCGATCTTTAACCCAAACACCGGTCTTAAATTGCGAAGAGTATGTCGCTCCCAATGCCTTCATACGAATCTGCTCAGACTTATTCTCGGCATATGGACCAGCCCATTCGCTCATTACAAGTGTGAGAACGATCAGCGGAATAGAGATCTTGGTGAGCGCAACCAGGCCGCGCTTCACATCTAATCCAGCGATACGCAGGATGGTGAACTCGGATTGACTAGCCATCATCGCAAACACATAGATGCTGCCAATCAAGCCTGCAATAGGAATGATTTCAGATATACGGCCTGGTGCTTTTAATAAAACATGCAATAGCGCTAGCGGTAGGGTGTAACCGCCTTGCACCGATCCCAGTTCGCTTAGGATGTCAAAAAATAGAAATAGGGCTACCAATGCAAACAAGATAAAGCCAAACGCAACATAAATTTGCTTGGCTAAATAGCGTTCGTAGATGTAGGGAAAGAGCAATTTCATTTTTTGGCTAATGCGACAGGCAATTGACGGCGCCACCACTTCACGGATGGGTTAATACGGTTACGAATTAATATCGTTGCAATAAATAGGGCCAGTAGGTGAATTGGCCAGATGCCAACAAACACGCTGAATTTTCCTTGGGCAACAAAATTTTGTGTGAGATTGAGTAAGTTGCTGTAAATCAAATAGATAAGAACCGCATAAAACATAGCAGTGTAATTACCAAGACGAGGGTTAACATAGGCAAGGGGGATGGCAATCAATACCAAGCCCAAAGCCATGAGCGGCAGACCTACACGCCAGAGTAATTCAGCACGATTCGCATTGACCGCATTGGGATTGCTATCGTTTAACAATTCAGAAATGGTTTTTTCTCGATCGCGAGGTGCTGGTGCTAGAGCTTCTTTGCTGCGAATCTTGGTGGTGTAGTCATTAAATTCCAAAATCCGGAAATCAGGTTCTGTTGGGTGGCCCTCATAGCGACGTCCATTGCGCAGTACGATAGATTTTTCCCCGCCCTCAGCATTTTGAATGAATCCGGTAGAGGCGACAGCAATGCTCAGACGCCCATTCTTATTATCCGCAACAAAAATATTCTTTACTTCACTCTTATCGACATCAAGCTCCTCAATGAAGAAAACCCGCTCTGCTCTGGCGGATTCCTTAAATTGACCAGCGCTCACCATCGAGACATCATCGCGTTGTTGAAAGCGTTGACTAATCAGTGTTGTCTCGCGATTTGCCCAAGGCCACACAAAAAGAGCAAGTAGGGCGATCACAATGATGAGTGGTGTAGCAAATTGCAAAATCGGCCGAATCAAGTTACTGATACTTAGTCCGCTAGCAAACCAAACAATCATTTCTGAGTCTTTGTACCAGCGCACTAAGACAATGAGGGTGGCAACAAATAACGAAACGGTTAATAAAACGGCAAGGTAGCCGAGGGTGGCTAATGCAATCAGTACGATGGCATCTTCAGGGTTGACAGTGCCGTTGGCTGCGTAACCCAGGATTCGAATCACTAGGGTGGTGACCATAATGGTTACCAGCACCAAAAAGACCCCACCAGTAGTAAAGCTTAGTTCGCGGCGGAGGGCACTTTTAAAGATCATGGCTGGGTGATTTGTCTAGGGCTGATTTCAGGCTAATTTGTGGCTTTTGGGGTTTGATTGCTTATCAGTCGGGGTAGACAAATTAGGTTAATCTCATGTCGGAGGATAATGGATAAACATCATAAATCTGTATCTTTAGACCTTAGATCGACCTAAAAGTAACGCAATTCACCATGACTATTCAATTAAGTACCAAGATTTTCCCTCAAGCAGACCTTCAGGGCGCCAAATCTCTCAAATCGAGCCTAAAAACCCTATTAGCCCAAACAACCGATTGTTTGGTTTTGGCTTACTCCAAATCGGATTTAGATGGGTTTGCTGGAACAAAGGCTACAAAAACAAAATCAGGACTTTTGGCTGAGTTGGATATCTGTTTGGGCGGGGCTGTGAGCCATGCTCATATATTGGGTGATCTAGATGACAAACAAGCTTCTGTTTGTGTATTGAGAGCAGACAAGTCATGGTCTGCAAATGCTGTGAAGGCGAAACGTGTGATGCTAACTTGCTTAGGTGATTTGCATCTAGCGTCTGAGCGCAGCCTACTCGCTTACTCTAAAGTCGCGCGTGCAGGATTGAAGGCTTTAAGTGGTGGCTCGATCGAGAGTGCCATTTGGTTTGCTCCGAGCTTTACGCATTCAAAATCAACAGAGGCAATTGCTCAAGAAGTGCGCCTGACAATTCAATATGCAGGCGATCAAGCTTATCGTTTTGGTGTGCGCCAACCCGCAATGAAATTTAAGGCCAAAGATAAAGCTGACACTTTCAAGCACTTGGTATTTGCAGGTAATGATGCGTGCGCAAAAGAGTTGAAGCTCGCTGTAGAGCAGGGTAGCGCCATGGTTGAGGGTATGAACCTTGCCAAGGATTTAGGTAACTTACCTCCGAATGTGTGTACGCCCACCTATCTTGGCAAAACTGCGCAAGGCTTGGCCAAGAAGGCAGGACTCAAAGTAGAAGTGCTTGGTCTCAAACAGATTCAGGCTTTGGGTATGGGATCTTTTTTATCTGTGGCGCAAGGATCTGAAACGCCACCTCAATTTATCGTGATACGTCATCAAGGCGGTAAAGCTAGTGAGGCACCGATTGTTTTGGTAGGCAAAGGAATTACTTTTGATACCGGTGGAATTTCATTAAAGCCAGGCGAAGCAATGGATGAAATGAAATACGACATGTGTGGCGCTGCATCAGTCATTGGCACAATGTATTCAGTTGGCCTGATGAAATTGAAGAAGAATGTCATTGGCGTCATTCCTACTTGTGAAAATATGCCTTCAGGTAAAGCAACCCGTCCTGGCGATATTGTGAAGAGTATGTCTGGCCAGACAATTGAAATTCTGAATACGGATGCTGAAGGCCGTTTAATTCTGTGTGATGCGCTGACTTATGTTGAGCGCTTTAAACCAAAAGCGGTGATTGATGTCGCCACTCTTACAGGTGCATGTGTTATTGCTTTGGGTCATGTGCATAGCGGTCTATTCTCGGATGATGAGGATTTAGTTCATGCCATTACCAAGGCAGGCAAAGACTCTTTGGATACAGTGTGGAGATTGCCATTAGACGCTGCCTATCACGAGCAGTTGAAATCGAACTTTGCGGATTTGGCTAATATTGGCGGCCGTCCTGCTGGTAGTGTTACTGCGGCATGTTTTCTCTCACGCTTTGCTGAGAAATACAAATGGGCGCACTTGGATATCGCCGGCACCGCATGGAAGAGTGGTGCCGCTAAAGGATCTACTGGGCGCCCAGTGCCATTATTAGTGAACTTCTTGCTCGAGCAAAAATAAATCTAGCAACCATGGCAAGAATTGATTTTCACAGCAATGTGGCTGATAAGTTGAAGTATGCGTGTCGTCTGACGCGCAAGATTTGGAGTGCGATACCAGAAGGTCAGCCCGTTCGCAATATTGTGATTGTTGGTGAAAAAGCAGATCTTAAAAAACTAGATGAGTTGCTTTGGTCGTTTAGCAGTACGGACTTTTTACCTCACTGTTACATCGATGATGAAGCTGCCGCTGAAACTCCGATTGTTCTGGGCGAGAGCTTTGCATCACCATCGCTTGCCGCTATTCCGCATGCGGATGTCATGATTCATCTAGGTATGCGTATGCCGGCAGATGTACCAGCTTTAGTGGCGAGATTTCCCCGCATTGTTGAAGTGGTAACCGTCAATGAGGCCGAGCGCCTAGCGGGGCGCGAGCGTTACAAAGCCTATCGTGAGCTTGGTCATGAGTTACACAACTTTGACCAATCTCAATCTAAATAAAAACTAATCTTCACTCTTCATGTTGATTCATCCACAGTTTGATCCAGCCGCGATACGTATCGGCTCTTTTGCGATTCACTGGTATGGATTGATGTACCTGATGGCATTTGCGCAATTCTTATTGCTCGGTCGTTTGCGCATTCAAGCGCCACGCTATCAAGCCTTAGGTTGGACCTATAAAGATTTGGAAGATTTGCTGTTTGCAGGTGTCTTAGGTGTGGTGCTTGGCGGACGCATTGGTTATACCTTGTTCTATATGCCTGGTTTTTATCTTTTCCATCCATTAAATATTTTGAAAATATGGGAAGGCGGTATGTCTTTTCATGGCGGCCTATTGGGTGTTTTGCTAGCTTTGCTCTGGTTCGCCAAAAAGAAGGGTACGCAATTTTTCGTTGTTAGTGATTTGGTTGCGTCTTTGGTTCCGTTTGGATTGGCCTTTGGGCGTCTAGGTAACTTTATCAATGGTGAGCTTTGGGGTAGGCCAACAGATTTGCCTTGGGCCATGGTGTTTCCCTTGGTGGATTCCGTTCCACGCCATCCTTCGCAAATTTATCAATTGCTTGGAGAGGGTGTCTTGCTTGGGGTGGTGTTATGGATCTACGCAAGCAAGCCTAGAAGAGTGGGCCAGATCTCTGGTATGTTCCTCTTAGGTTATGGCGTATGTCGTTTCTTAGCGGAATACGCTAGAGAACCTGATGCATTTCTGGGTCTCTTGGGTCTTGGCTTAACTATGGGTCAATGGCTTTGCGTACCGATGATCATCTGCGGCATTTATCTAATGCAACGCCGATCAACATCTTTGGCTGCATAAAAATACATCAAGTTATCCAGAGACCGACATGCTCTATGAAGAGGTAACCCTTCGAAAGTTAGAAATTCTGTGTTCTTTTATACGCACAGGAAGCTTAGTGAAGACTGCTGAGGAATTGCAGTTAAGTTCAGTTAGTGTTCACAAGGCTTTACATTCTCTAGAAACCGCAATCGCTTGCCCTCTATTTGTTAAAGAGGGTAGACAGTTAAAGCCCTTGCCAGCAGCTCTTTACTTGGCCGAGGGCGGCATTGAGGTGTTGGAAGAGCTTGATCGTGTATTAAAAAAGACTAGGGCTAAAGCTGGTCTTGAGAGCAAGCAAATTCGTCTAGGATCAATGTATTCTTTGACTGCGAACATCATTCCCAGGG
This sequence comes from Polynucleobacter sp., assembly GCA_044225315.1. Taxonomy (GTDB): domain Bacteria; phylum Pseudomonadota; class Gammaproteobacteria; order Burkholderiales; family Burkholderiaceae; genus Polynucleobacter. Next base: position 73,501 of record JBGAIU010000004.1, on the reverse strand, counting down.
TGATTATGGGAACCAAAGTCAGACGCCCTGATTTAGAGATTGATCTTTATTTGGGATCAAATGCTGACCTAATGAAAAAATTACACGAGGGTGATGTTGATGCCGTCGTGATTGCAGTGCCAACAGACGATGAGCTTGATGGTATTGAAATTGTTCCCTTATTCGAAGATCAGCTTTACTTAGCTTCTTCAAAGAACAAGAAGCCCACGCAAGAAAGTGTGGATTTATCGAATTACGAACATGAAAAATTTTTAACACTGCAAGATGGCTTTGCTACTACCTCTGGTTTCTATGACGCCCTCGGACTCGCCGGAATTACTCCAAACGTAGTTATGAAGGTAGGCGACATCTTTACTTTGATGAATATGGTGTCAAACGATATGGGCCGATCTTTGTTACCAGGAAGGGTAAGGGCACTCATGGGGGATGCGCTTGACTTCACCCCTTTAGACCCAAAATATCAAGTGACCCAACGAATTGCCTTAATGTACCTTCAGGCTAATGAATCCAACCCCAATATTTTGGCTTTAGCCGCTGAAGCCCGTATGTTGCGACGCAATACTAAGTAGATATTATGGTTTTATCTATATTTCATTAACTATAAGTTAATGAAAGTAGACTTCAGTTAATTGATTCACTGTAGTGGCGGGAATACATTTCTAGTACTTCAATGAATTCTCTTGCTAGGTAAAGATCCATGCTGGAAAAGTTGGCAAAAGCACGTTATTTCTCTCGCGTAACTGGCGCGGTGAATCGACTCATCTCCGAGAGGGGGGAATCGAATGCTCTCAGTATGGCTGATGATGTATTTAATAATTATCGCAAGCTCACCAAAGATCAGCATCAGAAGTTTTTTACTTTCTTATTTGAAAAACTGAATCCAGATCCAGCGGCAGTAATAACTGCCGCTCAAAATTTTGCGAGCGAAGCAAATGCCCGTAACTATGTTAAGTTGCAGCGCGTTACCGAGCCACCCAGACAGGAATTATTCCGTCGCTTAAATCGCGCAACGAATGGTACTGCGGGTTTGGTTGCAATGCGCCGTGACTTGCTGCAGTTATTAGATAAGCAACCAGAATTAACCGCTGTTGATTTTGATTTACGCCATCTTTTATCTTCTTGGTTTAATCCTGGCTTTCTAAAGATGCACCGTGTGGATTGGAAATCGCCAGCAGAAGTACTAGAGAAGCTGATCCAGCATGAGGCTGTTCATGCAATTGATGGTTGGGACGATTTGCGCAGACGTCTGCAGCCCGATCGACGTTGCTTTGCATTCTTTCATCCGCAGTTACCTAATGAGCCTCTGATCTTCGTTGAGGTTGCCTTACTCCCTGAAATTCCAGCTGTTATAACGCCCTTGGTAGATAAAAAGGCAGAGACTGTACACCAGACATCTCAATACAAAGTTGCAGCCTTCTATTTAATTAGTAACTGTGAGCCAGGATTGCGTGGCGTCTCAATGGGCAACTTCTTAATCAAGCGTGTTGCTGAACAATTGCATGCTGAATTCCCGGGTATCAAAACTTTTGTAACACTCTCACCCATTCCTGGATTTATTGATTGGGTTGCTTCAGGCGCTGACATAAGCGATGAAAAAACGGGCGTCCAATTAAAGCCAGCTATTCGATTGGCTCGAGAGCAGTCTTTGGAAGTGTTGAATCTTGCTAATCGATCTTGGACTGAGCGACTCAGCGCTGGATGGCATCCTGACAATGCAACAGAAAAAGAAAAATCTGCATTGCTTTGTCTTGCCAGTATTTATCTTGCCTTGGGATCCGCTAGTAGAAACGGTAATCCGGTTGCTAAGTTTCACTTAGGCAACGGTGCGAAGCTACATCAAATCAATTGGGCAGGGGATTTGTCTCGCAAAGGATTACGTCAATCTGCCTCTTTGATGGTCAACTATTTATACGATTTGTCTTCTGTTGAGGAAAATCATGAGCGCTTTACCCATGGAGAAATTGATTATTCGCGCGCGGTGGGGCGCTTGATGCAGGTTTGATTTGCCGTAGAAGGTATTTAGGAGGAGCGTCAGAGGCAGAATCCCAAAGAGTGATTCGCTTTAGAATTAAAAAAACTGGGCCCTAAGATCCAGACGATAAATAGTAAAAGAATGAACTAACGAGGAGATCAGCATGAGCAACAAATTTCATTTGAATGCGGGCCAATCAAAGCCAAATAGCGTACGTCGGCAATTACTAGCTCGATCAGCCGCTTTGCCTTTGACGGGAGTGATGGGTTATGGCTCTAATGCAACTGCCCAAGGTGCGAGCAAGACTTTGAATATTTCTCATCAATTTCCTGGAGGAACGATTCAGGCAGGTGATTTCCGTGATCGTCTGTGCAGAAAATTTGCTGAATCTGTAGAAAAGCGCACTAAAGGCGCATTGAAGTTTCAGATTTACCCAGGCTCATCATTAATGAAGACTAACGCGCAATTCAGTGCCATGCGTAAGGGCGCCTTGGACATCTCCTTGTTCCCAATGCCATACGCAGGCGGTGAAGTGCCAGAGCTCAATATTGGATTAATGCCAGCATTAGTTAGCAGTTATGAGCAGGCGGCTAAGTGGAAGACTGCGGAAGTTGGCCGCATGTTGACTAAGGTTTTGGAAGATAAAGGGATTGTTCTTTTAAGCTGGGTTTGGCAAGCGGGCGGTGTCGCTAGCCGTTCAAAGTCAATTGTCCTGCCAGAGGATGTTAAAGGCTTAAAGATCCGCGGCGGAAGCCGTGAGTTTGATTTGATGCTTAAAGCAGCTGGCGCTTCAGTGATCTCTCTACCTTCTAACGAAATTTATGCCGCAATGCAGACTGGCGCAATGGATGCCGCATATACCTCTTCTACTAGCTTTATGTCATTTAAGTTAGAAGAATTGGCTAAGGCATTTACAGGCGCCCGTCAAAAATCCTATTGGTTCATGCTTGAGCCATTAATGATGTCTAAGCAAATTTTTGATTCATTGCCAAAAGATCAGCGTGATGCATTGATGGCTGCTGGCGCTGAAATGGAAAAATTTGGTATGGATGCGGCAAAGGATGATGACAAGACTGCGGCCCTAGCTTATGCAAGAGCGGGTAGTAAGGTGTCTGATGTTAATGCCGCTGTGGTGGATAAGTGGAAAGCAATCGCTCGTGATACCGCATGGAAAGATTACTCAGAGAAAAACGAAAGTTGTGCGGCATTACTCAAAGCTGCGGAAAAAGTAAGCTGATATGACTGAACTATTGCAAGCGACTGGCCGCTTTATGTCAGGAATTAATCGACTGATGGTCTTTTTGGGATCGTTAGCCTTGGTAGCGGCCTCAGTAATTTTGAGTTACAGCGTGGCCTCTCGTGCTTTTTTTGGGGCTACGACAGATTGGCAAGATGAGGCTGCGGTTTTCTGTTTAGTAGGTGCGACATTTTTGTGTGGCGCTTATGTGCAGCAAATTCGGGGGCACGTTGGCATTTCTGCGATCTCGACAATGCTTCCTAAGGCGGTTAATCAGGTCAGGGTCTTGCTGATTGATGTTGCGTCTTTTGCCTTTTGCGCATTCTTCGCTTGGAAGTCTTGGACTTTGTTTCATGAAGCTTGGGTGGATGGGCAAGTTACCTCATCCTCATGGGCGCCACCCCTGTGGATTCCATACATCATGATGTCGATCAGAATGACTTTATTGGCATTCCAAATTTTGCTCCAAGCGTTTGGAGATGTAGTTAATCCAAACAAAGGGGAATAAGCATGTCTATCATGATGCTCGGGTTGTTATTTGGCGTAGTCACTTTGCTGATTATGTTCTCAGGCATGCCAATCTCATTTGCACTTGGCTCTGTCGCAGTTGTGTTTATGTTCTTCTTCATGCCGGCCTCTTCATTGGATACGGTTACCCAAAACGTATATGAAGAGATGGCAAGTATTACTTTGCTCTCAATTCCACTTTTTATTTTGAAGGGCGCGGCTATCGGTCGATCACGCGCTGGTCAAGATTTGTATGAGGCATTGCATGTTTGGTTGGGTAAGGTTCCTGGCGGACTTGGAGTTGCAAACGTATTGGCGTGCGCATTATTTGCAGCAATGGCAGGCTCAAACCCAGCAACTTGCTCTGCAATTGGTAGCGCTGGCATTCCAGAGATGCGTAAGCGTGGATATTTTTCTGGCTTAGCCGCGGGAATTATTGCCGCTGGTGGAACGCTCGGTATCTTGTTGCCTCCTTCCATCACCATGATTTTGTACTCTGTTGCTGCGGAGCAATCATTAGGTCGTTTATTCCTCGCAGGTATTGGTCCTGGTTTGATGTTGGTGGTCTTCTTCTCTATGTATACCGTGTACCGTTTCCGTAAGGAATACAACATGGCTCTGCATGCGGTAGAGAAGGGTGCTCCTAAGCAGGCAATTTTGGAGCGACAAACTTACACCATGCAGCAAAAAATGAGTTCGCTCCCTCGCGTCCTGCCTTTCTTGGTTCTGTTGATTGGTGTAATGGTTGCTTTGTATGGAGGTTATGCAACCCCATCTGAGACTGCTGGCCTTGGTGCGATTTTGGCTTTTGCCTTGATTGCCGGTATCTACAAAATGTGGCGTGTCAAAGATTTATCACCATTGCTTAATGCCACCATTAAAGAATCCACCATGCTGATGTTCATTATTGGCATGTCTTTACTGTTCTCAAACGTCATGAGCCATTTGCATTTGAGCCAGTCAGCGGCGCAAGCTATTGTGGATCTTGGGTTGGGTAGATGGGGTCTCTTAACCGCTATCTTGATTCTGGTGATTATTTTGGGATTCTTCTTGCCACCAGTGTCGATTATTTTGATGACTGCACCGATCTTCTTGCCACCATTACGTGCTGCAGGGTTTGATTTAGTGTGGTTTGGTGTGGTGATGACTATTGTGATGGAGACAGGCTTGATACATCCACCGGTAGGTCTCAATATCTTTGTGATTAAAAATATTGCACCCGATATCTCCCTAAATGAAATCATTTATGGAGTTCTGCCATTCGTTGTGATCATGATTCTCTCTGTTGTGCTGCTCTGCTTTATGCCAGAGATTGCTACCGGTTTATCTGACTACGTTATGGGACCAGCAAGGGTTCATTGATTGAATTGAAATAACTGTATTTACTAGGACCACTTCATGAATTTGTATTCGGTATTAGAAAAAGGCTTTCCAAAAGATAAATCAGCCTGCGCCATTGAGACCCATGATGGCTTGTATTACTCATGGAGTGATTTGGAGCGTGCTACAGCCAAGCTGGCAAATTTATTAAAGAGTCTGAAGCTCCCAGCGGGTGCTCGAGTCGCAGTTCAAGTTGAAAAATCTCCTGAAGCCTTGTTTTTGTACTTGGCTACGATCCGCGCTGGTTATGTCTACTTGCCGCTCAATACCGCCTATCAAGCAGCTGAGATGCAGTACTTTATTGAGAACGCTGAGCCCGCTCTAGTTGTTTGCAGTAGCAAGAATTACTCCTGGGTATCGAAGGTTGCATCCAAAGCGGGTACTAAGCATGCTCTAACCCTGGACGACAATCGCACAGGCACCTTGCTCGAGAGAGCGGGTAAGTTAAGCGATGTATTTAAAACGGTTGCAACTAGAGATGATGATTTGGCGGCCATCTTGTATACCTCTGGCACTACTGGCCGCAGTAAAGGCGCGATGCTGACCCATAAGAACCTGTATAGCAATGCTCAAGTGTTGCAAAAGTACTGGGGTTGGGTAAAGGGCGATGTGCTTTTGCATGCATTGCCAATTTTCCATGTGCATGGTCTGTTTGTGGCGGCGCACGGTGCACTGATTAACGGTAGCAAGATGATTTGGTTGCCACGTTTGGATGTGTCGCAGTTAATCCATCACATGCCTAAGTCAACAGTATTGATGGGTGTGCCAACTTTCTATGTTCGTCTATTGGCTGATAAAGGATTTAATAAGACAGTTGCGCGCAATATGCGTTTGTTTATTTCTGGTTCAGCACCATTACTTACCGAAACCTTCAATACCTTCAAGAAGGTGATTGGGCAGCCGATCTTGGAGCGCTATGGCATGAGCGAGACTGTGATGCTGGTCTCTAATCCATACAAAGGTGCGCGCGTAGGCGGATCAGTTGGTTTGCCGTTGCCAGGTGTAAAAGTGCGCGTAGTAGACGACAAAAATAAACCATGTGGTGTTAACGAAATCGGTAGCATTCAAGTCAAAGGCCCAAATATATTTAAGGGCTACTGGCGCATGCCAGAAAAAACCGCAGAAGAATTTACTAAAGATGGTTGGTTCAAGACTGGTGACGTGGGTCGCTGGGGTGGTGAGGCCAATGGCGGCAAAGCCCCGAATGACTACCTGTGCATCGTTGGACGCAGTAAGGACTTGATTATTTCTGGTGGTTATAACGTGTATCCAAAAGAAATCGAAGGCTTTATTGACGATATGGATGGCGTGGATGAGAGCGCTGTAATTGGCATTCCACATCCTGATTTTGGTGAGGCAGTAATGGCAATCGTCGTTCCTAAGGCGGGTGCTAAATTAAATGCCGATGCCATGATTGCAACACTGAAAACCCAGATCGCTAACTTTAAAATTCCTAAGCGTTTGGAAATTGTTTCGGATTTACCACGTAACGCGATGGGTAAAGTGCAGAAGAATATTTTGCGTCAGCAATACAGTAGTTAATTCAGTAGCTGTTAAAAACCAAATGCCTTGCGGCTTTCATTGAACATGAAGGCTGCAAGGAAAAACAGCATGATGCCAAAGACGCGTTTGAGTTGAGCGACGTTGAGTTTTCTGGCCATCTTGGCGCCAAAGGGTGCTGTAAAGATACTCACAATCACAATGCAGGCGACCGCAGGCAAGTACACAAATCCTAAAGATCCCGATGGAAGGTTGGGATTGCCCCAGCTACCGTACATATAACCAATAGTTGCAGCCAGCGAAACCGGAAGACCTAGGCCTGAAGAAGTTGCCATAGCTGTGTGGGGCTTTACATTGCACCAAAGCATAAAAGGCACGGTAATAAAGGCGCCACCTGCGCCAACGAGGCTGGCTAGGGCGCCCGCGAAAGTTCCGAAGGAGAAAAGTCCGATAACACCAGGCAAATCTCTACCCGCTGTAGGCTTTTTATTCAAAAGCATCTGAATCGATGTGTAAACAATGAAGATGGCAAAGAATAATGAGAGCCAGGAAGTCTTCAAAGCTTCAAATAATTCACTACCACCGATGAGTCCACCAAAAATCATCCCAGGGCTGAGAGAGGCGACTAACCTCCAATCAATCGAGCCGTGCTTGTGGTGAGCCCAAATTGCAGAGGAGGTGGTAAATAAAATTGTGGCCATGCCTGTAGCGATAGCCATGTGCACAATCACCTCTTGATTAAAGCCCAGGTGATTAAAAACAAGAATTATGAACGGCACTAGGATCATGCCGCCACCAATACCAAGAAGTCCTGCTAAAAATCCTGAGATGCTTCCACAAAGCATCAACATCAAGATATCGCTCAGTAACATGAATTCCCCGCCTTAGCCGCTAGACCGTCATCCTGAACCCAAAGGTTCAAGGTGGAACGGCTACTTTGTTTCGGGTGCATTAAGGAGTTCAGGGAGAAACCAAGTCTGAGTTGGCACTGTGAACTCGCAAAACGCTCACGCCCACAAGGTAAAGATCGTTCCTGATGCTTGCGCATCGGTTCAAGGAACTATTGGCCTTGGCGAACCAGGCAGGGAAAGGGTTTGCATCAAAGTGTCTACTTGATCCTCAAGACTGCGAATCTCTGCTTGAAGACGATTAACTTCATCAGAGCTAACGGTAGAGGAAGAACTTTGTTGCGTTGAATTATTTTGTAGTTTAATGAGGTCGCCAGCAATCTTGAGTGCGGCCATCATGCTAGCGCGCTCGATACTACGATTGCCACCGCTAATAGCAAGTTGAATTTGTTCATCAACTAATACACAGGCTGCGCGAAGCAGAGGCTCATGTTCGGTGCTGGTGGCTAAAGTGATCTTCTGACCGGCAAGAGTTACTTCAATGCGTTGTTGGCTCACTGTCGTCCTCTGGATTAGTTGTAGGAATTGTTTCGCCAAGTAAGTTCAGTTAGCGTCCATCGTTTTGTTCAGGTAAGCGACTCAAGATACGTTGCACACGCTTTTGAGCATCCTCGATCTTGCCCTCAAGTTGCGCACGACTCTGAGTCAGGTTGCGGACAGCATCTTGGATAAGAGAAATCTTTTCAGACAAACGCTGAAGTGACGCGCTAAGGTCATCAAGGCTAGGGGGCGGGGAGATAGGCTCGCTCATATGGGCATTGTAGCCTTGCTCGAAGGATTCTTGAAGACACCCCTAAACCCAAGTTTTGGAATGGGGGTGTTGGTTTGCTTATTTCATTGCATAGCGGATGCCAGCGAATATATTGGATCCAGGTGTGTTATTTCCATAAGTGAGCTGGTAATTACTGTTGAAGATATTGTTCCATCGTGCAAAAGCAGTCCAGTGGCGATCAAATTCATAGCTGGTGTAAAGGTTGGCTAGGGCATATGGAGCCATCCATTGAGTATTTGTGGTGGAAGAGGGGCTTCCATAGCGCTCACCAGAAATAGTTACGTTTGCTCCGACGTCAAATTTATTATGTCGATATTCGACCCCGATATTAGCAACTTGTTTAGCGCGATTTGGTAAATCTAAGTTCGTCTTTTGATCAATCGCACTTAGATTATCAAATGAGCCTTTGATTGTGTAATTTCCTAATCTAGCATTTCCGCCCAGAGATACGCCTCTGATTTGAACTAGGCCATAGTTTGCTGGACCCCACAAACCATTAATATCGGATGTTTTTGGTTGCCACTGAATGAGGTTTTGAATATTGTTTTGATAAGCAACTAAATGTAAGTCGTAAATTTTATTTTCTTGATGTAATCCAGCCTCGATGTTTCTATTAGATTCAGGGGCTAACGTGGTGTTTCCTGAGCCTGGATAATAGAGTTCGTTGAAAGTTGGAGCTCTAAATCCTGTTCCGTAATTAATATTGGCGCGCCATTCCTTTGTAAAGAAATAGCCATATGCAATACTCCCAGTGACTTTTGAACCGTAGCTAGAGATCGAATCGTTTCTGATGGAGGCGCTTGCTAGGTTGTCGCCCCTTTTTAATTGATAGGATCCAGCGATCGAATCAGTTGTGCGATTTTGACTAACAATGCATGGAATATCCGGCCCGCTGTATTGGGGTCCGCAGCCCCCTTGGGTGCCATTAGGTGAATTTGAAGAGTAAACATATTGAATTCTCCGCTCTGCCAAAACCTGCAAAGTATCTTGACCAATTGCAATGTTGTTCTGCCAGTTCAAGTCGTATTCTGGTGTGCTGATTTTGTCATTGCTGTAATTGGTTAAATTCTGGCCAGAGCTACTTGAGCTTGATAGTTGCAAAATGCTTTGCCATTGTTCATTTATTTGATTTTTCGTGTAAGCGGAGACGCTAAAGAGATTATTGACGGCATTGTCAACAACTGGAATCATGGTAGATTCTGAGTAGTTCGAGTCGTAACCCGCTGACATCGGATATTGATAACTATTTTTTGTGGCGAAGAAGGTTAATCCCAATTCTTGACCATGGCTCCACTCTTGTGAGATTTGTCCATTTGTGCCAAGACGAGTGTAGCCAGTATTTGTTGTTGGAAATAAACAAGCATAAGGTCTGCTTGGGTTTTGTTGTGGAGAGCAGGCATTGTTCGGAGCAACAGTGTTAAAGCCTAAAGAATTTTCCTGGCTAACTCCAATTGCATATGCGGTTTTATTTATCCCATCAATTGTGCCGCTTATGCTTGCATTATTAATGCTTGTCCCATAGGTGCCATATCCGCTTGAAGCTTTGAATTCAGTATTGGCACTGCCTTTTTTGGTAAAAATTTGTATAACACCGCCCATGGCATCTGCACCATACATGGTGCTTTGCGGTCCATAAATGATTTCGATATAATCGATTGAAGAGACGGGAATTGCATTCCAGATTGGACCGCCAAGAGATGACGACTCCATTCTGACGCCATCAATAAGTACTAGGCTTTGATTGTTATTGCTGCCTCGGATATAAACGCTTGAAACATTTCCGCCACCCCCAGACCCTGAAATCTGAATTCCGCGTTGTTGTTGAAGCAGTTCGGGTAGACTTGTTTGTGCAGCCTGCTCAATTTCCTCGGGTCCTATGTATGTGTAGTCTGCCAAAACATCTTTTGCGGGAGTTGGAGTCCTTGTGGCTGTAACAATTACAGGATCCATTTGGTTGATTGCGGTGGCAACCAACACGCTTGAATTATTTTGTGAATAAGTTAGGTTGCTGATAGCCGCTAACCCAACGCAAAGTAGGGCGCCTAAATATTTACTACCGAACTGCTGCTTCATTTTTTACTTTCTGTTATCGAATGCCTGGCTCACTTCCCCGTAAGCTGGGTCGAACAGAATTTCTTGTGCGGGAGATTGGCGTCAATTGGGCGTCAGATCGCAAGATAGGGCGCTGTCATCGGCGCGCGAAGTTCCCCGTCCGCAAAATTCCACCTGTCTTGGCCGGTATCCGGGCTAGTAAATCTCAGAATCTGGCCTTCCCATGCGATTGACGCGCACAGTGGCGTTTTCAGACTCCTGACCTCTGAAATTGCTTATTTTTGAGGCATTTACTTACCGTTGCGGGGGCAGCACACGTTTGGTGTTTCCCGTTTAACCCTATTGCGCTGCAATAAGGCACCACGACCCCGCAATTCTAGCCCATTTGCCCGCTTTTTAGGTCAAAAAAGCCTACAATGGAGCTCTAGGATGAAGGATTCATGACCGTATTAGATAAGCACCCCGAAAAAAACCTGATTCGACTTCAGTTAAGTCAGAACTGCGTACTGAAAAGCTTGGATTCAGCTGCAATGGCGGATTTAGAGCGCCATTTGGAGATCTCAGACCTTAAGAAGTCGGAAATTCTGCTGCATCAGGGTGACCATCAAATGGAGCAATACTTTGTACTGGACGGAATTCTGAAACGCATCGTATCTAGCGCTGACGCTAAAGAAATGATTCTGCGTTTTGCGATTGAGAGAGATATAGAGACCAGTTATGCTGCATGGCGCTTGAAGACTGCGGCTCCATACAGTGTTGCTAGCGTCACTAAAGCCCGCGTTGCCCGCATGCCGCTCAAAAAGTGGGCTGAGTTTCTGGAAGAGCACAAGTCACTTAAAGAGAGTTTTGAGTTTGGGGTGATGCGCCTGATGAGTGAGATCATGGCCCACACAATTACCTTGCACATGCTTGATGCCCCTGGTCGGGTAGAGCGCTTTTTACGTAAGTATGAGGACCTCTTTGAGCTCCTCCCCAAGAAAGAGCTGGCTGCTTATTTGAACCTCTCCCCAGAGACTTTGAGCCGCCTCAAAACCAAACATAAAGAACTCTTTATTTAAGCCCTTTCTAAAGGGGTAACCCCCTTTAGGATCAAGGAATTAAGGGAAATTGACCGAAGTCAATGATGATTCCCACCCTCAAGCCTAATATTCACATCAGCCTAAGCGGGTCCCAAAACCCGCAGTGCGATTAATAACTTTATTGGAGACCGTAGCGCAAGCTAAATCGCCTTAATGAACATTGAGGCTACACCTGCAATTCACATACACAACTATGACAACAGATAATCAAAACACCCAGTTAACAGACGGCTTTCACCTCGTTATCGATGCGTTGAAAGCAAACGACCTCAATACTATTTTTGGTCTTGTTGGTATTCCAATTACTGACCTTTGCCGTTTGGCTCAGGCAGAAGGTTTGCGTTTCATCGGTTTCCGTCATGAGCAACACGCAGGTAACGCCGCAGCAATTGCAGGTTACATGACACAAAAGCCTGGTATTTGTATGACTGTTTCTGCTCCAGGTTTCTTGAACGGTTTGACTGCATTGGCAAACGCAACTGTGAACTGCTTCCCAATGATTTTGATTTCTGGTTCAAGCGAACGCGAAATCGTTGACTTGCAACAGGGTGACTACGAAGAGATGGATCAGCTCAATGCTGCTAAGCCATACTGTAAAGCTGCTTACCGTATCAATCACATCGAAGATATCGGCATTGGTTTTGCTCGTGCGATTCGCGCTGCTGTTTCTGGTCGTCCAGGCGGTGTGTATTTAGACTTGCCAGCACAGTTGCTGTCTCAAACAATGCCAGTTGAAGAAGCTAAGAAGTCAATCTTCAAGGTAATCGATCCAGTTCCACGTCAGATTCCAGCTGCTGATGCAGTTGCTCGTGCATTAGACGTACTCAAAGGTGCTAAGCGCCCATTGATTCTCTTGGGCAAAGGTGCTGCTTATGCACAAGCTGATAAAGAGATTCGTGATTTGATCGAAAAATCTGGCATTCCTTATTTGCCAATGTCTATGGCAAAAGGTTTGTTGCCAGACAATCATCCACAGTCTGCTTCTGCAGCTCGTTCATTCGTGTTGGCTGAAGCTGATGCGGTGATGTTGGTTGGTGCCCGTTTGAACTGGTTGCTTGCTCACGGTAAGGGCAAGACATGGGGTAAAGAGCCTAAGAAATTTATCCAGATCGATATTCAAGCAAACAAAGTGGATAGCAACGTACAAATTGCTGCACCATTGATCGGTGATATCGGTTCATGCGTTGGCGAACTCTTGAAGGGTATTTCTGCTGTTCCTAAGCCAAGTGCTGAGTGGATTGCTGCGATTACTGAGAAGAAAGAGAAGAACACAGCGAAGATGGCTGAAATATTGGCTAAAGAAGCTAACCCAATGAACTTCCATGGCGCATTGCGTGTTATTCGTGATGTGATCAAGAAGAACCCAGATGTGAACTTGGTTAACGAGGGCGCAAACACATTGGATTACTGCCGTGCAATCGTGGACATGTACAAGCCACGTAAGCGTTTTGACTCTGGCACATGGGGCATTATGGGTATTGGTATGGGCTACGCAATCGGCGCAGCTGTAACCAGCGGTTTGCCAACTGTGGCAGTTGAGGGCGATAGCGCATTCGGTTTCAGCGGCATGGAATTAGAAACAGTTTGCCGTTACAAGCTCCCAATCACAACCGTTGTGTTCAATAACAATGGTGTGTATCGCGGTACTGATCAAAACCCAACTGGTGGTGCGGATGTTGCGCCAACCGTGTTTGTTAAAGACGCGCGTTACGACAAGATGATTGAAGCGTTTGGTGGTGTTGGCTACTATGTGACAACCCCAGCAGAATTAGAAGCAGCGTTAACAGAAGCAATTGCTGCCGGTAAACCAGCCCTCATCAATGCTGTTATTGATGAGACCGCAGGTACTGAAAGTGGACGTTTAACAAACTTAAACCCATCTACAGCAGCTGCTAAAAAGTAAGCAAATTAATTTAGAAGCAAACAAGAAAGACTTAAGGAGAAACAAGCATGACTAAACCATTAGACGGTATTCGCATTATTGACTTCACACACGTACAAGCAGGCCCTGCATGTACTTAGTTGTTGGCATGGTACGGCGCGGACGTAATTAAAGTAGAGCGTCCAGGTGCTGGTGACGTTACACGTAGCCAATTGCGTGATATTCCAGGCGCAGATGCTTTGTATTTCACAATGCTCAACGGTAATAAACGTTCATTGACTCTTGATACTAAGACTCCAGAAGGTAAAGAAGTTTTGGAGAAGATGATCAAGACTTCAGACGTAATGGTTGAGAACTTTGGTCCTGGCGCTTTGGATCGTATGGGTTTCTCTTGGAAGCGTATCCAAGAATTGAATCCAAAGATGATCATGGCTTCTGTAAAAGGCTTTAGCGATGGCCACTCATACGAAGATTTGAAAGTGTATGAGAACGTTGCTCAGTGTGCTGGTGGTGCAGCTTCTACAACTGGTTTCTGGGATGGTCCTCCTACTGTTTCTGCGGCTGCTTTGGGTGACTCTAATACTGGTATGCACTTGGCAATCGGTATTTTGACTGCATTGATGCAACGTGAGAAAACTGGCCGTGGCCAAAAAGTATCTTGCTCAATGCAAGACGCTGTATTGAACTTGTGCCGCGTGAAGTTGCGCGATCAACAACGTTTGGACAAAGTTGGCTACTTGGAAGAGTGCCCACAATATCCACACGGTTCATTCTCTGATGTAGTTCCACGTGGCGGTAACGCTGGTGGTGGCGGTCAGCCAGGTTGGGTATTGAAGTGTAAAGGTTGGGAAACTGATCCAAACGCATATATCTACTTCACAATTCAAGGTCACGCTTGGGAGCCAATTACTAAGGCTTTGGGCAAACCAGAGTGGGCAACAGATCCTGCCTACATGACTGCTGAAGCTCGTCAAGATAAGATTTTTGACATCTTCGCAACGATTGAAGATTGGCTAAAAGATAAGACTAAATACGAAGCAGCTCTCTATGAAAGAACTGGCTGCATCACCAGACTTGCGTAAGAGCGGTTCGATCGTTGAAGTTGACCACAAAGTACGTGGTAAGTATTTGACTATCGGTAGCCCAATCAAGTTCTCTGATTTGCAAATTGATGTGAAGCCATCTCCTGTATTGGGTGAGCACACTGATGAGGTGTTGTTGTCTGACCTTGGCTACAGCGCTGATGACATCGCTAAATTGCATGCAGCGAAAGCGGTTTAATAAGAACTATCAGTAATTGATGTATCTCAAAGGCGCTCCTAGTGAGCGCCTTTTTTTATTGCATCAAATACAGAGGTTTACTTCAGCAGATATTTTGAAATCGATTTAGACTGAGACACTGAAAACCAGTGTTGATTTACACCAGTTGGTGGAGTGTGTCGGCGATGCGATTATCGTGTCAGACGCCAATGAAAAAATCGTCTTGTGGAATCCATCCGCAACCCGAATCTTTGGTTACACCGAAGAAGAGGCATTAGGGCAGACTTTGGATTTAATTGTTCCTGAGCGTCAGCGTCAACGACATAGTGAAGGGTACAGCAAGTCTATGGAGACGGGAACAACTCGCTACGGCACTTCTTTATTAAAGGTTCCCGCTAAGCATAAGGACGGCAGCATACTGTCGATTGCTTTTACGGTTGGGATGCTATTTGACGAGCATCATCAAGCAAATGGTGTGGTTGCAATCATTCGGGATGAGACCGCCCGGTTTGCCGAGGAGAGAGCTCTTAAAAAGCGCATTGCAGACCTAGAAAATCCACCGACTTAGCCGCATGCAGTTCCTGTGGGCTTGCTCCGCAGAGTGTGCTTAAAAAATAGGCACACACCGTTTCCCAGCAGCCCCCGCTGGTAAAATCGTCCTAATTCAAAATTTTCATTCTTATTAAAACTTAAACCATGGCAAAAGCACTAGAAGGGGTCAAAATCCTCGACTTTACGCACGTTCAATCAGGGCCAACTTGTACGCAGTTGTTGGCTTGGTTTGGCGCAGATGTAATCAAAGTAGAAAAATCTGGAGAAGGGGATGCAACTCGCGGTCAATTGCGCGATATTCCTGATGCCGATAGTTTGTATTTCACGATGTTAAACCACAACAAGCGTTCAATTACCGTCAATACAAAAACCCAAAAGGGTAAAGAAATTCTTGAGCGCTTGATTAAAGAGTGCGATGTTTTAGTTGAGAACTTCGCACCAGGCGCGCTCGATCGTATGGGATTTTCTTGGGAGCGAATTCAAGAACTCAATCCAATGATGATCATGGCTTCAGTAAAAGGCTTTGGTCCTGGTCCATACGAAGATTGCAAAGTGTATGAGAACGTTGCGCAGTGCGCAGGCGGTTCTGCATCCACAACTGGTTTTGATGATGGTCCTCCCATGGTGACTGGTGCACAAATTGGCGATAGCGGTACTGGTTTGCATTTGGCCCTAGGCATCGTTACTGCTTTGTATCAGCGTACACATTCTGGCCGTGGTCAGAAGGTATTGGCAGCGATGCAAGATGCGGTATTGAACTTGTGCCGCGTGAAGTTGCGTGACCAGCAGCGCTTAGAGCGCAATGGCTTGATGCAAGAGTACCCACAATTCCCGAACGGTGAGTTTGGTGACTCTGTACCCCGTGCCGGCAATGCTTCTGGTGGCGGTCAGCCTGGTTGGATTGTGAAATGTAAAGGCTGGGAAAAAGATCCTAATGCCTATATGTATGTGATTGTTCAAGCCCCAGTATGGGAGGCGGTATGCAAAGTGATCGGTCGTGAAGATTGGATTACTGACGTACGATTTGCATCGCCAATGGCTCGTTTGCCACACTTAATGGAGATCTTCGCGGAGATCGAGAAGTGGACAATGACGATGACTAAGTTTGAAGTCATGGATATCTTGAACAGGTACGACATTCCATGCGGCCCAATTTTGTCGATGAAAGAAATCGCTGAAGAGCCAGCTTTACGTGCTACTGGAACAGTAGTGGAAGTTGATCATCCGATTCGTGGCAAGTATTTGACAGTGGGCAATCCAATCAAAATGTCTGATAGCCCAACAGAGGTGACACGTTCTCCATTGCTTGGTGAGCACACCGACGAAATTTTGACTGAGCTTGGCTACACTACCGACGATTTGATTGCACTTCGTCACGATAAGGTGATCTAAGATGCGGATTGCATTGATTGGGAGTGCGGATTTTGGTAAGGCAGCTTTAGAGGCATTTTTGGATCGTGGCGATGAAATCGTCGCTGTTTTCTGTCCACCCGACAATCCCAAGTCAAGTAAGCCAGAAGTCTTAAAAGAGGCTGCTATCGCAAGGGGTTTGACCCCCTTGCAGTTTGCTTCCCTCAAAAGTCCTGAGGCTGCTCAGGCAATGATTGATAGCCAAGCGGATATTTGCGTTATGGCTTATGTATTGCAGTTTGTTCCGCAAGAGCTTTGCAAAATTCCGAAGCACGGCACGATTCAATACCACCCATCCTTATTGCCAAAGTATCGTGGTCCTAGCGCGATCAACTGGGCAATCGCATTGGGAGAAGAAAAAACCGGTCTCACCATCTTCCGTCCATCCGATGGTTTGGATGAGGGCGAAGTCATTTTGCAAAAAGAAGTGGCAATTGGACCTGATGACACACTCGGAAAAATCTACTTTGATCATTTATTTCCGATTGGCGTAAAAGCTTTGCTTGAGGCTGCTGACTTAGTAGTGGCTAGCAAGCATCAAGAAATTGTTCAAGACGAGTCACAAGCTAATTACGAGGACTGGTTTGATGTTAATGCTGCGCAGATTCATTGGGCAAGTCACATCTCTCAAATCTACAACTTGATTCGTGCTTGCAACCCAGCGCCAGGCGCATGGACTAAGTTTGGCGAACAAAAAGTGCAAATTTACGATTGCCATAAACATGTCGCTGCAACTTTTGGTGCAGTCAAAGGCAAGCCGGGTGAAGTAACTCAAATCACCCTAGATTCATTCTTTGTGACATGCAATGGTGGGCAGATCGAAGTACTTAAAGCCAAGGGCTCTGCAGGTAAGGTAAATGGCGCCGAAATGGCTAAAGAATT
>JBGAIU010000004.1:0-56061 GCA_044225315.1 Polynucleobacter sp. | reverse complement strand
AGAATTAAATTTACAAGTAGGGCAGTTCTTCGCTCTGTAAGCAAATAACCTGGAGATTAAATCTTTAGGTTATCAATCAAACGAGTCTTACCAAGTTTGGCGGCAGTTAGAATAACTAGTGGCTCGCCTGCTTGTAAGTTCTCATTGGAGGCGGGGGCAAGATTGCTTTGTTGGCGAATCGCAATGTAATCAGGCTTCCAGCCACGGCTTGCTAAATTGGCAAGCGCCGCTTTTTCAATCTCAGAAATCGCATCAGTGTTTCGTGAACCTAATTGCAATACTTGTTTGCGTACTTCCTTCAATGCTTTTTGGAGTTGAGGCGCTTCAGCACGCTCTTCAACAGATAGGTATCCATTGCGGGAGGAGAGTGCCAAGCCATCGTCAGCGCGAATGGTTTCGCCAGGAACAATCTCTACTGGCAATGCAAACTGCTTGGCCATTTGGCGAATGATCATCAACTGCTGATAATCCTTTTTGCCAAACACGGCTACCTTAGGTTGTACGCAGGAAAAGAGTTTTAAAACTACGGTACAAACACCTTTAAAAAAGCCTGGGCGGAACTCGCCTTCAAGGATGTCCCCAAGTTGTTGGGGTGGGTCTACTCGATACTCTTGAGGTTGTGGGTAGAGGTCACGCTCAGTAGGTGCGAACAGTATATAAACACCTTCTTTTTCAAGCTTCTCGATATCGGCTTGCATAGTGCGAGGGTAGCTATCGAAGTCTTCATTTGGACCAAATTGCAGGCGGTTCACAAAGATGCTTGCTACTACTGGATCACCATGCTGTCTTGCTAATCGCATTAGGGATAGATGGCCTTCGTGGAGGTTGCCCATGGTTGGCACAAATGAAGCGCGATTTTGTCCACGCAAATGATCGCGCAGCTCTTGAATGTCGCTAATGATTTTCATGCAACAGGCGTGTAGGCCAGGCGAACATAAATTGGCGCATAAGGTTCGGCTTGGGTAATTTCTACAAGTGCTTCGCGAGAAAGTTCCAACATAGCAATGAAATTAACAATCACAACCGGGATGCCTTTGCCAGACTTAATGGCATCTTCAAATAGCTCACCAAATTCGATAAAGCGGGTGCTTTGCAGGCGACGCAAAATACGAGTCATAAAGTCGCGAACAGAAAGCTCTTCACGAGTAATAGTGTGGTGCTGAGTTAATTTGGCGCGGTTCAATACATCACGCCAAGCCATTTGTAGATCTTCTAAATTGACTTCTGGCCATGTGATCGCAACAGTAGTGTCCACAAAGCCATGTGCTACTTGGAAGTCACGTCCGTACTGTGGAATTTGGTCAAGCTCTTGGGCTGCCAATTTCATGCGCTCGTATTCCAATAGGCGGCGGATTAGTTCGGCGCGTGGATCTTCTACCTCTTCTTCGCTATCAGCCTTTTTCATTGGCAACAACATGCGTGATTTAATTTCAATCAACATGGCGGCCATGAGTAAGTATTCGGCAGCAAGCTCAAGGTTGTGATGACGAATTTGATCGATATAGCTCAGGTACTGCTGAGTCACCTGCGCTATCGGAATATCGAGCACATTAAAGT
The DNA here is from genome assembly GCA_044225315.1 of Polynucleobacter sp. Classification (GTDB taxonomy): domain Bacteria; phylum Pseudomonadota; class Gammaproteobacteria; order Burkholderiales; family Burkholderiaceae; genus Polynucleobacter. Next base: position 54,504 of record JBGAIU010000004.1, on the reverse strand, counting down.
TTTGTTTGCGAATCAAATACAGCAAAAGATCTAGTGGACCTTCGAAGGCTTCTAGAAAAACTTCTAATGCATCGGGAGGGATGTATAAATCGTTTGGAAGCTTAAATAGTGGTTCGCCATAAAGCTTGGCGAACGCCTCCGACATGCCATCGGTAACCGATGGGGTGCTATCTAGTAAATCTGGAATTGGCTGAGAATTCGGCTCAGTCATTCGAGTAAACGTAGGCGCGTTGTTTGAGTTTGGCTGCTTTTGCGCGACGCTGATCTTCCACGGTGAGAGGCTCTTTGTCCCATAGCAGGGCGCGACCAGCTTGTTGGTCAGCTTCCAGATGAGGTTTCTGGGTCTTCAGTTCATTTAAGAACTGGGTGAATTCAGATTGGTATCTTGCCATGATATTTCCTAAAATACTAAATAAATTCAATAACTTACAAAGTTAATGATCAATGGGAATTACGGTCTACGAGCACCATTATAGGTGCTTTTTGGGCCGATTTTTACAAGTTTGCAGCCAGTAAAGCCTCGATTTGCGGGGCTTCCACGCGGGACATGAGGTGCTTATAGGGCTTGATTGGGTTTTTGCTTGAGAGGGGCATATTGATATCAGCCCATGATTGGGCTGGCAAGGACAAAAATTCTTCAACCCCAGCAGCTACATTCGGGATGATTGGCTTCAAATAAAGACTGAGCATTCTGAATGCTTCTAGCGTCACGCTACAGACTTTTTGTAAGTCAGCTTCTCGCGCAGGATCTTTGGCGATTTCCCAGGGTTTGTTTTCATCCACAAAGCCATTGACCTTGTCAGCAAGTTCCATGATGGAGCGCAATGCTTTCGCAAATTCTCTTGCCTCGTAAAGTGCCGCAATTTTTTCACTAGCGCTCGCAATGTCTTTTAGTAATGGATGGCTCATTGCTTCATCAGAAACAACGCCACCAAAACGCTTTACTAAGAAGCCTGCGCTGCGACTTGCAATGTTGATGTACTTTCCTAATAAGTCACTGTTCACACGCGCAACAAAGTCTTGAAGATTTAAATCCAAATCTTCCATGCTGTCGTTGAGCTTGGTAGCGAAGTAATAGCGGAACCACTCTGGATTAAATCCACACTCAATCACACTGTTTGCAGAAATTAAAGTGCCGCGTGATTTACTCATCTTCTCGCCATCAACGGTTAAAAAGCCATGAGCGAAGACATTGGTAGGGGTGCGGTAGCCCGCAAATTGCAAAGTAGCTGGCCAAAACAGAGTGTGGAAATACAGAATATCTTTACCAATGAAGTGGTATTGCTCTGTAGTGGTATCTGGCTTAACCCATTCATCAAAATTCAGGCCTTTAGCCTGACAGTAATTGAGGAAGCTGGCGTAGTAGCCAATCGGTGCGTCCAGCCAGACATAGAAGTATTTACCTGGGGCATCGGGGATTTCAAAGCCGAAATAGGGGGCGTCCCGAGAAATATCCCAGTCGCCTAATTTGCTCTCACCAGGCTCGCCAACCCATTCTTTCATCTTGTTGCGAGCTTCGGATTGCAGCGGTGTTTTTACCTGTGTCCACTCGCGCAAAAACGCTTCGCAACGAGGATCAGATAACTTAAAGAAATAGTGATCAGATATTTTCTTAATGGGGGTTGCGCCACTCACAACAGAAAATGGATTCTTGAGATCTGTTGGGGAGTAAGTCGCGCCACATTTTTCGCAATTGTCGCCATACTGATCTTTGGCGCCACACTTAGGACATTCGCCCTTAATGAAGCGATCCGGCAGGAACATTTCTTTAACAGGATCGTAAGCTTGTTCAATTGCGCGTTTTTCGATCAGGCCTGCATCGCGTAACTTGAGGTAAATACTTCGTGAGAGTTTTTCATTCTCAGGACTATCAGTGGTGTAGTAGTTGTCAAATGAAATCAGAAAATGATCAAAGTCGCGTTTATGCTCTTTCCAAACATTGGCGATTAATTCTTTAGGGGTCAGCCCCTCTTTTTCCGCACGTAACATGATTGGGGTGCCGTGCGCGTCATCGGCGCCAACATAATGAACTTCATGGCCGCGCATTCTTTGATATCGAACCCAGATATCTGTTTGGATGTACTCCACCAGGTGGCCAATATGAATCTGACCATTGGCATACGGCAGGGCGGAAGTAACGAGAAGGCGACGCTGGGAGCTACTCATGCAAGCGGAATAATCAAGAAAGGTTAAATTGGGGCTCAATCCAACATTATGATGGCTTGAGCAATGATTTTAGTCTGCGGTTAAAGTAAAGACCCATTTAGTCTCGATAAAATAGTAATCACACCCGATTTAGAAGGTAGTTCATGTCCTTAGAGGCGGCAAAACCCACAATCCAGATGTCTAGTGCTTCTGTGCCATTGGTGCACGAGGTCGAGGTATTGGACGAGGCTGGGCGTCGCAAGCTAACCCATATTCCTGGAGAGCGTTCTCTGACGATTTATCTAGATAAGCGAGAAGTTGTGACCTTGATGACCTTAGGAAGCGCCCTCGAAGCTTTGGTCTTGGGTTATCTACGCAATCAGCGCCTAGTGGAATCGCCAGATGATATTGAAAGTATTCAGGTTGACTGGGAAACGGATTCAGCTGCGGTGAAGACTCGGCGTAGCACGGTTGATATTGATGCTCTCACAAGTAAGCGCATTGTCACTACTGGATGCGGGCAGGGAACCATGTTTGGCGGCCTCATGGAAGAGATGGCTGAAATTCGCTTGCCTGATGGTCCGAAGCTAACCCAAGAAGCCATCATCGCCCTTGTTGAAGATATTCGGACTCATGACACGATTTATAAGAAGTCAGGATCGGTTCATGCTTGCGCCGTTTTCGAGCGCGAAGGTGAGCATGGCGTGCGTCTGCTCCACTTTATCGAAGATGTAGGGCGCCACAATGCCGTGGACTCTATTTCAGGTTTGATGTGGCTGGCCAATAAGCCTGGCAGAGATTTGGTCTTCTTTACTACTGGGCGTCTTACCTCGGAGATGGTTATTAAGGGCGCCCAAATGGGTATCCCATTCTTGTTAACGCGCTCTGGAGTCACCCTAATGGGGCTGGAGTTGGCTCGCAAAACCAATCTAACCATCCTGTCCCGTTGTTCGGGCAAACATTTTGAGATCTACAACGCCCCAGAGCGGGTGGTTTTTAGTCCAAAAAGCCAATAATTTCGTGGGCAGTAGGGGTTGAAGGTTTTACAATTCGCCCATGACTATTAAATCTGACCACTGGATCCGCCGCATGGGCGAGCAAGGCATGATTAGCCCATTTGAACCTGGGCAAATTCGCCAAGACGCTTCAGGCAACAAAATCGTAAGTTATGGCACATCAAGTTATGGCTATGACATTCGTTGCGCAGACGAATTTAAGATCTTTACCAATATCAACAGCACGATTGTTGATCCTAAAAACTTTGATGAACAATCCTTTGTTGATTTCAAGGGCGATGTTTGCATCATTCCACCAAACTCATTTGCTTTAGCAAGAACGGTTGAGTATTTCAAGATTCCACGCAGTGTATTAACAGTGTGCGTCGGTAAGAGTACTTATGCCCGTTGCGGCATTATTGTAAACGTAACTCCATTCGAGCCTGAGTGGGAAGGTTATGTGACATTGGAGTTTTCTAACACCACACCATTACCTGCAAAAATTTACGCTGGTGAAGGTTGCGCGCAAGTGCTATTTTTTGAGAGTGATGAAGTTTGTGGCACATCATATAAAGATCGTGGTGGTAAATATCAAGGTCAGCGGGGCGTAACCCTGCCTAAGACTTAATCCATTCACGGTAGTGGAAAAATTTCACCTGGGTCGCCGCCCCGAGCGGATTAACCTTGATGAATACCGCGCTACGCTGACGCGCTCAGCAGTAGCGCGTCCCGAAAATAATTTCTACCATTGGCTGTTAGGCACCAGCTGGACAAAGTTCTTGCTTCTGGTGATCTGTGTGTATTTGGGCACCAATTTCTTATTCGCATTGGCCTATCTAGCTTGCGGTCCTGGCGCCATTACCAATACAACGCCCGGATCACTAGTTGATGTGTTTTTCTTTAGCGTGCAAACCATGGCAACGATTGGTTATGGGCAGATGACGCCCGTAGGGCATTGGCCAAATTCGATAGTTACATTTGAGGCATTCTTTGGAATCGTCTATTCCGCTTTAACAACGGGTTTGGCTTTCGCGCGATTTACACGACCAACTGCTGGCGTGCGTTTTTCAAAAGTCGCCGTTGTCGGAAATCACGATGGGATTAAAACTTTAAAGTTCCGCGTTGCCAACGATCGTAGTTCGCATATTGTTGAAGCTCAGCTACGACTATGGTTGATAGCAGAGAGCATGACTGCAGAAGGTGAGCGCTATCGCAGATCAGTTGAGCTGCCGCCGCATCGCTCGGAGAGCCCAGTCTTCTCTCTGACGTGGACCGCGATGCATAGCCTGGATGAATCTAGCGCCTTAAATGAATTCCTAGGCAATAGCGCACTCAATGGACATTGGCACCTCTTAATCACCTTTACCGGCTATCACGAGAGCCTAGCCAACCAAGTTTATGCCCGGCATGTTTACTTGCCTCGGGATGTGCAGTAAAATGTGTCATTTATCGATATAGTCACGGTTTTGCCAGATGGTGGGCGGGTCATCGATCTAGCCAATTTTGAGAAGTGGGTTCCGAACACATCGGACAAATCAGCAAGGGAGTATTTATGAAATTTCGTTTCCCAATCATCATTATTGATGAGGACTTTCGCTCCGAGAATATTTCGGGTTCAGGCATTCGCGATCTCGCCGAGGCGATTGAGAATGAAGGCATGGAAGTCATTGGCTTGACTAGCTATGGTGACTTGACTTCATTCGCGCAACAAGCTTCCCGTGCTTCATCATTCATCGTATCGATTGATGATGAGGAGTTTGTATCGGATTCCGAGAATCATGATCTTCTCGCATTGAATAATTTACGTGCGTTTATTACAGAAGTACGTAAGCGTAACGAAGATATTCCAATCTTCCTCTATGGCGAGACACGTACCTCACGCCATATGCCAAACGATATCTTGCGCGAGTTACATGGCTTCATTCATATGAATGAAGATACCCCTGAGTTTGTGGCGCGCCATATTATTCGTGAAGCTAAAGTGTATTTAGATTCATTGGCACCACCATTCTTCCGTGCTCAAACCAATTACGCATCCGAAGGCTCTTATTCATGGCATTGCCCAGGTCACTCTGGTGGCGTTGCGTTTCTCAAGAGCCCTGTAGGGCGTATGTTCCATCAATTCTTTGGTGAGAACATGTTGCGCGCTGACGTATGTAATGCGGTTGAGGAGTTGGGTCAGCTCTTGGACCATACCGGGCCGGTGCTCCAGAGTGAGCGCAATGCTGCTCGTATCTTTAATTCAGACCATTTGTTCTTTGTGACCAATGGCACATCAACTTCTAACAAAATTGTTTGGCATTCCACGGTTGCCCCAGGCGATGTTGTTTTGGTAGATCGTAACTGCCATAAGTCCGTGATTCATTCGATCACGATGATGGGCGCGATTCCCATTTTCTTGATGCCAACCCGCAATCACCTTGGCATTATTGGGCCGATTCCAAAAGAAGAATTTGAGTGGGCCAACATCAAGAAAAAAATTGACGCTAATCCGTTCATTAAGAACAAGAATGTTGTTCCTCGCGTAATGACGCTGACACAAAGTACTTATGACGGTATCGTTTACAACGTCGAGATGATTAAAGAGATGTTGGATGGCAAGGTAGACTCCTTGCACTTTGACGAGGCTTGGTTACCACACGCTGCTTTCCATCCGTTCTACAAGGATATGCATGCGATTGGCGCTGATCGTAAGCGCACCAAGAAAAGCTTGATGTTTGCCACTCAGTCAACTCATAAGCTTTTGGCGGGCTTATCTCAAGCCTCTCAAGTATTGGTGCAGGATGCAGAGGAGCACAAGCTTGATAGGGATTGCTTCAATGAAGCGTATCTGATGCATACCTCAACTAGCCCTCAGTACGCCATTATTGCCTCTTGTGACGTTTCTGCCGCGATGATGGAATCACCTGGAGGCACGACCTTAGTTGAAGAGTCGATCGCTGAGGCGATGGACTTCCGACGTGCGATGCGTGAAGTGGATGATAAGTTTGGCGCGGACTGGTGGTTTAAGGTTTGGGGTCCAAATCATTTAGCTGAAGAGGGTATTGGTGAGCGCTCTGATTGGGTGCTGGAGCCGAATGCAAGCTGGCATGACTTTGGCAAACTGGCCAAGGGCTTCAATATGCTTGATCCGATTAAGGCCACGGTTGTTACGCCTGGTCTGGATATCGAAGGTAATTTTGGCTCAATGGGTATTCCAGCAAGTATCGTGACAAAGTATCTTGCTGAGCATGGTGTGATCGTGGAGAAGTGTGGCCTGTATTCTTTCTTCATCATGTTCACTATCGGCATTACCAAAGGCCGTTGGAATACTTTAGTTACAGAGCTTCAGCAATTTAAAGATCACTTCGATAAAAATGCGCCACTCTGGAAGGTCCTGCCTGAGTTTGTGGCGAAGCACCCACGCTATGAGCGTGTTGGTTTGAAAGATATTTGCCAACAAATCCATGAGTTCTATAAGAGTCGTAATGTAGCGCGCATGACAACCGAGATGTACACCTCAGATATGGAACCTGCCATGATGCCTTCTGAAGCATGGGCGAAAATGGCGCACAAAGAGGTGGATCGTGTTCCATTGGATCAATTGGATGGTCGTGTCACAGCGATGTTAGTTACACCATATCCCCCAGGAATTCCATTGCTAATTTCGGGCGAGCGTTTTAATAAGCGTATCGTTGACTACCTCTATTTTGCGAGAGACTTCAATGAGAAGTTCCCTGGATTTGAGACGGACATCCATGGTCTTGTTAAAGCCGATGTGGATGGACGTAGTGAGTACTATGTTGACTGCGTTAGACAACAGCCAGATATCACTCTATAAAAGGAATTCTTGCTCAAATAAAAACCCCGCAGCAGCGGGGTTTTTATTTTCCTGGTTTATCCAGATAAAAAGTGACTGGAGCATCCTCATCAACCTTGTTAGGTTGCTCCGGCTTGTTTTCATCGGCCCCGGTAAAATTGAAATCTTGGCTTTGTACTACTGCCGTAGGTTTGTCTAAGAAGGTAGTGACCATGGATGGAAATACCATCACAAGGACAACCATCACTAATTGCAGAGCTACCCAGGGAAGGGCACCCCAATAAATATCGCTACTCTTCACTTCTTTAGGCGCTACACCACGCAAATAGAACAAGGCAAAGCCAAAAGGAGAGTGCATAAATGAGGTCTGCATATTGACGCAAAGCATTACGCCGAACCAAACTAAGGCGGCGCTTGCTGCCAACGAGGGATTGCCATTCATAGAATCGAGCAATACAGGCGAAAGCAATTTAACCGCCACTGGTGCCAACATCGGCACCACAATGAAGGCAATCTCAAAGAAGTCTAAGAAGAAGGCCAAGAAGAAAACAAAGAGATTCACGACAATCAGGAAGCCGATCCACCCACCAGGCAAGTTGGAAAATAGCTCTTTTACCCAACGACCACCATCAACACCTTGAAAAACGACTGAGAAGCAGGTTGAGCCAATCAAGATGAACACCACCATGGCGGTAATGCGCATGGTGTTCTGATAAGACTGCTTAATTAGTTCTGAAAGGTTTGGAATGCTGGCGCGACGCAGCCAAGCAAGCAATAGCGCACCCATCGCGCCCATCGCACCGGACTCTGTTGGAGTGGCAATACCGGTCATGATGGTGCCCAGAACTAAGAAGATCAGAACTGCGGATGGGATGATGCCTATCAGGCATTTTTTCCAGAGTGCCCAGCCTTTGAGAGTGAGATCGCTTTCGGGGACTGGTGGTAAATAGTCGGGACGAATACGTGAGAGGAAGAATGTGTAGAGCGCAAATAAAGCAATTTGCAAAATAGATGGACCCCATGCGCCTAGATACATACTGCCTACATCCGCACTACCGCTTTGGGTTTTGAGTTGATCTGCCAACACAATGAGTACCAGAGAAGGCGGAACTAATTGAGTAATCGTACCAGAGGCTGCTAGAACGCCTGTAGCGTAGCGCATGTTGTAGCCATAGCGCATCATCACCGGAAGAGAAATCATTGCCATAGCAATCACTTGGGCGGCTACAGTTCCAGTAATCGCCCCAAGAATGAAGCCCACAATAATGACGGAGTAGCCAAGGCCACCACGCACGCGGCCAAAGAGCTGACCCATCGAGTCAAGCATTTCTTCTGCGAGGCCACAGCGCTCCAAAATAGCCCCCATAAAGGTGAAGAAGGGGATGGCTAGCAGTAAATCGTTGGCGAGCACACTACCAAAGATGCGCTGCGGAATGGCTTGTAAAAATGCGATACCAAAAAAGCCTTCGCTCATGGCAATCACAGAAAAGAATAAACCCGCGGCCATCAATGAGAACGCCACTGGGAAACCGATCAACATAAAGATGACCAGACCGCCAAACATGAGAGGGGGCATCCACTCTAACGGAATCATTGCATGGGTTTTTCGTAATGAAGATCTACGGTGGATAAGGTGTATTCACCTTTCAGAGCGCCAATGCGTTTGATGATTTCAGATAAACCTTGCAGGCTCAACATAAAAAAGCCAAACGGCACGATGAACTTAATGGGGTATAGCGCAAGGCCTCCAGAGTTCATCGAGCCTTCGGAGATAAGCCAGGATGGATAAAACAAGCTTGTCCATGAGAGCCAGGTAAAGAGCAAGCAAGCGGGCATTAAGAAGCAGGTTAAGCCAAATAGGTCTACCCAAATACGACCGCGATCAGAGAGATGGGAATAGATTAGATCAACTCGGACATGCTCATTGCGCTTGAGTGTGTAGGAAGCGCCAAGCATGACAGCAGCGCTAAATAAATACCACTGCAATTCAAGGGGCCAGTTATTGCTGATATCTAAGCCATAACGTAGCAAGGCATTGGCAGCGGAAACAATGCAAGAGAGCAAAATCATGACGCTGGCTGCGCTGCCAAGCAATTGATTGATCCAGTCAATTCCCTTAGAGATTTTGTTCCAAAACCCCATGCTGATTACAGGTCTGCACGACCCCGTTTAATGGCAGCTAGAACTTGGGCTGGAGCTGTGCCACCAGCATGCTGGCGAGATTGCACGGAACCTTCTACGGTAAGCAATTTAAATACATCGTCGCCGATGAGTTCAGGACGATTATCTAGACCGCAAGCAAAACGCAATTCTGAAAGGCTTAAGTCGGTCAGCATGCAGTTTCTACCAACACAAGCTTTAACTGCATGGGCTACGGCCTCATGGGCATCACGGAAGGCTAGACCCTTTTTCACGAGGTAGTCGGCTAAGTCAGTTGCTGTAGCAAAACCTTCCTCCGCAGCCGCCTTCATGACTTCTGCTTTGACTTCGATGTGCGGCACCATATCAGCGAAGATGCGTAGTGTGTCTTGTACGGTATCAACAGCATCAAACAAAGGTTCTTTGTCTTCTTGATTATCTTTGTTGTACGCAAGAGGTTGACCTTTCATGAGCGTCAACAAAGAAATCAGATCGCCATAAACACGACCAGTTTTACCGCGCGCCAATTCAGGAACGTCGGGATTCTTTTTCTGGGGCATGATGGAGCTACCAGTGCAGAAGCGATCTGGTAAATCAATAAAGCCAAAGCGAGGGCTTAACCAGAGGATGAGCTCCTCAGAAAGACGTGAAACGTGCATCATCAAAATTGATGCAAAGGCACAGAATTCGATTGCAAAATCACGATCGGATACGGCATCTAAAGAATTGTTACAAATGCCGTCAAAGCCAAGCGTCTTAGCTACTTGCTCGCGATCAATAGGGTAGGTCGTGCCCGCAAGCGCAGCAGCGCCCAAAGGCAAGCGATTAAAGCGCGCACGCAGATCAGCAAGACGACTTGCATCACGACTAAACATTTCAAAGTAAGCCATCAAGTGATGACCAAAAGTAATTGGTTGAGCAACTTGCAAATGGGTGTGACCAGGCATGATTGTTTCAGCATGCTTTTCAGCCAAATCTAATAATGCTGTGCGTAGTGTTTTCAAGCTTGCATCAATCTCATCTACGCTACCTCTTAACCATAGACGCAAATCAGTTGCTACTTGATCGTTACGTGATCGGCCAGTGTGCAAACGTTTACCAGCATCGCCAACTAATTCTGTAAGACGGGCTTCAATATTGAGGTGGACATCCTCTAGGGCGAGCTGCCAGTTAAATTCACCTGCTTCGATTTCGCTCTTAATTTGAGCCATACCACGCTCAATATCAGCAAGGTCTTGGGCGCTGATGATTTTTTGAGCAGCTAACATCTGGGCATGAGCCAAAGATCCTGCAATGTCGACAAGCGCAAAACGTTGATCAAAGCCAATAGAGGCTGTATAACGCTGAACAAGTTCGTCAACCGGTTCGGCAAAACGGGCCGACCAGGCTTGGGCTTTATTGGCTAGGGAATTTTTAGGTGAGCTCATAAACACAGTATATTGGTGTAGGTCTTTGATTATTTTAAATGTTATGTCTGATTCTCTGAATTCTTCATCCTCTGCAGCGGCTCAGTTAGTCCCTAAGCGCCTAGTAATCACCTCCCGTGAGAGCCGATTGGCCATGTGGCAGGCTGAACACGTACGCGATTGCCTAAAAAAGCTCTATCCAGCATGCGACGTGCAGATTTTGGGGATGACTACCCGTGGCGACCAAATTTTGGATCGAGCCCTTTCCAAAGTGGGGGGTAAGGGCCTCTTTGTAAAAGAATTAGAAACGGCACTAGAAGATGGTCGAGCTGACCTAGCTGTTCACTCTCTCAAAGATGTTCCTATGGTCATGCCTGAGGGATTTGAGTTGGCTTGTGTGATGGCAAGAGAGGACGCCAGAGATGCTTTTGTATCAAATGACTACCCTAGCTTAGAAGAGCTCCCAAAAGGTGCGATTGTCGGTACTTCAAGTTTGCGCCGTGAATCTGTATTGCGCGCGAGATTTCCCCATCTAGAAATCGTTCCTTTACGCGGCAACTTAGATACCCGCATGGGTAAATTGGATCGCGGTGAGTATCAGGCCATTATTTTGGCAGCAGCTGGTTTAAAGAGATTGGGTTTAGAGAATCGTATTCGTAATTATTTGCCATTTGATCCCTACACTCCCGCAGCGGGGCAGGGCGCTTTGGGTATCGAAACACTTAGCAAGCATCCGAATATCAAGCAATGGTTAGCGCCATTAAATGATCTTGCAACTCTATATGCGGTATCTGCTGAGCGTATGGTTTCCCGTCAACTGGGCGGCTCTTGTGAGGTGCCTTTAGCTGCCTATGCTCAGTGGAAAGATCAGCAGATGGATATTCGATCCTTTGTAGCTAGCACCGATGGCAAATCATTCTGCTTGGCTACTGGTAGGGCAAAAGTAAATTCAGTCGCAGACGCCGAAGCTCTTGGTTTAAAAGTAGCTCAAGATCTAATTGCACAGGGCGCTGAAAATTTGATTCCCAAGATTGCCAAGTAAGCACACTTCAATCTTTTTGCGGATCCATATTTAAGTCACCATGAGCACTAAAACCATCGTGATTACTAGGCCAGCCGGTCAAGCGCGCCAGCAAGTGGAATTGCTACAGAAAGCTATCGATCAAAGCGACATTAGATCGGAAGTCAACATCATCTCATTGCCCCTATTGACGATTGTTCCAAAAGATAATGAGCAATTGGCCGACGCTATTGCTAGCGCCTTGAAAGATGCGGATTTAGCTATCTTTGTTAGTCCAAATGCGATTGAAAGTGTCATGCGCTTGCTTGAGCGCAACTGGCAGGATTTTTCCAAGAAGATTATCCCAGTTGGCGTGATGGGTGGTAGCAGTCGTTTGGCATTAAACAATCATGGAATCGGCCTTGAAGATGCTCCAACCCCAGTGCTCATGCCGCAAGAGAGTGGACAGTGGGACTCTGAGGGTTTGTGGAAAGAATTACAAAAACTGGATTGGGATTGGACTACCAAGAAAATTGTGATCTTTAAAGGTGACGGTGGCCGAGAGTGGCTTGCTGATACGCTGAATAAAGCTGGTGCAACAGTAGAAGCGATTTCCACCTATTCCCGTATTCCATTGGATCTTGATAATCCCGCTTGGCAATCTATTCGAGAAATGGATTTTTCAACATCGCTGTGGTTATTAACCTCTTCGGAGGCGGTGCGATATCTAGGAAGTGTGGCAAAAGATCAGCTTTCACAAACCCTAAATCATGCAACGGCGATCTGTCCGCATTACAACATTGCAGATGCTGCAGAGATGATTGGTTTTGGTGAAGTCTTTACGACTGATCAAGGCGATGATGCCATGATTAAAGCTGCATTAGCTTGGCTCTCAATCTAAAAGCATTGCCCTCACAACCCTCGACACCGTAATTAAAGTAATTAAATTGCAGCGTATTTGAGTAGGGCAGGTAGAAAAACTTCGTTGACTAGGATGGGGTGACCCTTTAGGCGATATAGGGTACGGCGCGCCCAAAGAGATGAAGGTAATGTAATACCTGCTTTATTAAAGCCTTTCCACAGTGGAACACTTTTATCAATGCGAGCAATATCACGCTGGGGTCTAGCTTTCGAATGCATCCGAGTTTTGCTAAATAGAACTGCGCCCAGAGGCCTTGTTCCTAAACGCAGGATTGAATGATTGCTACCGCTTGAGCTCAGTGTGGGAATAATGCTGCGTGCGATGACAAGTGGTGTTTCATTAACGCAGAGCAATACCTCTCTCACTCGGCAGCGTTTAATTCTGTTTCGGAAGTAGAGGTATTCATCTTGATGTAACGATTGTGGGCGATCTCGTAAAACCAGAACGGTTAACTTTTGGCCAATTGCTTTCTCAATCTTTTGCGTAAGTGAACCGGTGTCGCTTAACCATGGTTGCCACTGAAGTGGCGCCCGATGAATTTCACCGGAATCGACTCGATTCCATGCAGAACGGAGACGATTGCGGTGAGACATGTTTAGCTGCCGCTAAAGTTACGACGTTGGCTACCCGACTTTGGTTTCGCAAAGCGAGGACCAGTTGGGCGACTTGGTCGAGAGTCCGCAGAGCGTGAAGGACGAGAATCGGCAGAGCGGCTAGGACGTGAGTCGCCAAAGCGATTTCCACCCTCTTTATTGCCGCCAAAACGAGATTCAGAGCGTGCTCCAGAGCCATAACGACTACCGCCACCACCGCCGCCTGAGCGATTTCCACCAAAGCCACCGCCTGAGCGGTTACCAGGACGACCGCCACCACCGGAACGATTGCCGCCACCAAAGCTCGGTTTAGCTTGTGGCTCAAGTCCTGCGATTACAGAAGCAACAATATCTTGCTGAGTGAAGCGCTCGATGTTGCGAATCTTCGCGCGATCGCGGTGCTCAACTAAGGTAATTGCTACGCCATTGCGACCAGCGCGACCAGTACGACCAATGCGGTGTGTGTAGTCTTCGGGCTTCATTGGCAAGCCAAAGTTAATGACGTGGCTAATACGTGGTACATCAATCCCTCGAGCGGCAACGTCTGTTGCTACCAAAATCTTGGTGTGACCTTTACGCAAAGACTCTAGACGACGCATACGAACTGCTTGGGGCATTGCGCCATGTAGTGCTGTTGCTTCGTAGCCATTAGAGCGTAGGGTATCCGCAATCTTTTCGCTTTCTACCTGTGTGCTTGCAAACACCACCGCTTGATCCAAAGAGGCATCTGCCAAGATGTGCTCAAGAAGTTTGTGTTTGTGTGACATGCTGTCAGCCCAGTGCAGCTTCTGCTCAATATTGGCGTGCTTTTCACCGGCATGAGCCAGTTCAATACGCTTGGCGTCTGTGGTCAACTCATTTGCTAAAGACATAATCTTTGGAGCAAAGGTTGCAGAGAACATCAAGGTTTGCTTGCGACCAGCGCAGCGTTGATCGATGGCTTCCAAATCTTCAGCAAAACCCATGTCTAACATGCGATCTGCTTCGTCAATCACCAACTGTTGTACATCATCCAGGCGAATCGCTTTGCTATCGCATAGATCTAGTAAGCGACCTGGAGTAGCCACTACCAACAAGGCACCTTTCAGTGCTTGGATTTGTTTGCCATAAGGCATACCACCCATGATTGTGGCAATGCGAATGCCTTTCATGCCGCGCACGAAATTCACTGCATCAGCAGCAACCTGTTGAGCTAGCTCGCGAGTAGGGCAGAGCACGAGAACCTTTGGCTGCGCGCGACCTGGTATAGGTGAGTTTTTAGGATTATCTTCAATAAGTTGATGAATGATCGGCAACAAAAAGGCTGCGGTTTTACCGCTACCAGTTTGACTGCTAACCAATAAGTCACCACCCGCTAAAGCTGCAGGAATAACCTGTGCTTGAACAGGAGTTGCCTGAGTAAAGCCCAACTCAGAAATATTCTTGAGTAGTGGCGCCGCTAAGGTGAAATTCTGGAATTCAGTTCCAGTCTGTTTGTTTTCTTTAGAAAAAGTCATGCTATTACACATTTCCTTTTGAGAGATGTCTCCGTATGTTGCACTCATGTTTTATTGAAGTGCGATGGTCAAAGGCATCGACCATCAGACAGGCGGCAGCGCGATTGTGATTCCGGAAGTTCCGGTGTTTAGGGCTAATAGCTTCTAAACGGTACGCTGAAATATAGCTGGGGGGCGATGAATCAAATTGCTTAAAAAGCCTCTCATTATGACAGTTTGAATGTCCAATTACAAGGGTTTTCCCGAATTTATTATGATGTAGCGATGAAATGGAGCGCATTAACCCTTTTATCACCAGCAAATGCTGGAATAGCAGATTTCTCAAGCTATTTGCTCGGAACCTTACTCATTATTTTGTTGCCAGGCCCTAACTCGCTTTATGTGCTGACGATTTCTACGCAAAAGGGATGGCGCCATGGAGCTTGGGGCGCTCTCGGGATTTTTATTGGCGATTCCATTTTGATGATCGCAGTTGCCTTAGGGGCTGCATCAATGTTGATGTCATCCCCAGTGCTTTTTCAGGCAGTGCGAATTGCTGGTGCTTTGTACTTAGGGTGGATGGGGTTTGGTTTATTGCGTAGTGGATGGCAACGCTGGACCTTATTTTCTAAAACAAACGCCCACGAAATTCAAGCGCGTTTGATGCAATTGCATCCCTTGGTTGCGGCCTTGTCACTTTCACTAACCAATCCTAAGGCAATCTTTTTCTTTATTGCATTCTTCTCGCAATTTATTCGCTCAGACTTTGCCTATCCTTTATACACCTTTACATATCTTGCAGTTGTCCTGCAAATGATGAGCATGGCCTACCTTGCAACTTTGATATTTGCCGGCCAGTATTTTTCAGAGTATTTCAAATGCCATGCTCGTATGGCTACCGGACTATGGGTATTAACTGGAATTTTATTTTTAAGTTTCGCGCTACGTTTAATTTTTTCATAGACTTTAGATTACTTAAGGTAGCGTAACAACCAATCCACTTTCTTCCCATATGGAGGGCGCGCTGTTTTAGTTCCTTGTAATATATTTAAGCCCATAAACCCTCGAACTTGCAGAACAGATTTTTGGTGGCTAAAGGTGTCAAAACCTGCTTTGCCATGATAGCTACCCATCTCGCTTGCACCAACCCCACCAAATGGTAGATCTTCAATGGTTATATGCAATAAGGTGTCATTTATTGTGACGCCACCAGATTGTGTTTCGTTTAATACTTTATGTAGGCTCTTTTTATTTTTTCCAAACCAATATAGGGCTAGCGGGTTTGGTTTGTGGTTTATGTAACGTATTGCCTCATTTGTATCGTTAACTGTGACAATCGGCAGGATGGGGCCAAAAATTTCTTCTTTCAAAATGAGAGCATTTGCAGGTGTGTTGATCAAGATAAGTGGCTCAAAACGTCTTTTACTTTCGGCGTCATTGCCAAGTAATGGAATAATTTTTGCGCCCCCCTCATATGCATCACGAACCAACTGCTGCCAAAACAGCAGTTGTTTTTCATCGATGGGGCCGGTGAGTTCATCAGGATTGCTGAATTGCATCTTGGCGGCAGACAGCAATTCATCAATAAATGCTTCTTGCTGATTGGCTTCAATCAATACGTAGTCAGGAGCAATACATGTTTGACCGCCGTTTAATAACTTGCCATAAATAATTGAGGAGGCAGCCTCTTTTAAGTTAGCGCTTTTATCAACAATAACCGGGGTGGTACCCCCCAGCTCTAGCGTGACGGGAGTGAGGTTATCTGCAGCAGCGCGCATCACTTTTTTGCCAATAGCTCCTGAGCCAGTAAAGAAAAGGTGATCAAAGGGTAGCGCAGAGAATTGTTCTGCAACCTCTGGGCCGCCAGTGCTTACGCAAAACTCGGTGGGGTGAAAGTACTTTTGAATGAGGTTGGCCAAAAACCCGGATGTACGTGAGCTGCGTTCAGATGGCTTTAGCCATACACGATTGCCCGCAGCCAGTGCAGCGATTGCTGGTATTAAGGCTAATTGAATAGGATAGTTCCAAGGACTTAATATGCCTACAACGCCAAGGGGTTGGCTTTGTACCCATGCTTCAGAGCCCCCCAAATGAAATGGCACATTTTTTTGTATGGGATTCATCCACTCCTTGAGGTGCTTCCGGGTGTGTTTGCAGGCTTGATAAATCATCTGAAATTCGGCTAGACGTGTCTCAATTTGGTGGCGAATGCCAAAGTCTGCAGCTAGTGCTTTGCATAACTTTTCTTCGTTGGTCTTGATCATTCTTTCAATGCGCCCAATACGCTCGAGTCGAACCTCGATGCTGGGATTGGGTTCGGCTGCGAAGGCTGCTTTGATTTCATCAAGCTGAATAGTGAAGCGATTCATGGTGTATTAATTAATGGGTAAATAAGGCAAAGATTATGTTTTGCAGGGATTTCAATAAGGTATTAGGATAAAGCTATGAATGAAATCATCGATAAAAACCCTTCCAAACTTGAGCAGGCAACCCTAGGTGGTGGTTGCTTTTGGTGTCTTGAGGCTGTTTATCAGCAAATCCAGGGGGTAAAAACGGTTGTATCTGGCTATGCTGGCGGTGCAATGCCAAACCCTTCATATGAGGCGGTCTGCGATGGCAATACTGGCCATGCGGAAATCGTAGATATCGAGTTTGATCCTCAAGTCATCAGCTATCGAGATCTTTTGGAGATTTTCTTTGTGATTCATGATCCAACGACTTTGAACTATCAGGGTAATGACCATGGCACACAATACCGTTCAGTGATTTTTACTCATGGTGATGAACAACTCAAAATTGCGCAAGAGGTAGTGCGCGAACTAGAGGCTTCGAAGATTTATCGTGATCCAGTCGTCACACAAATTGAAGCTGCGCCAATCATCTATCCAGCGGAAGACTATCACCAGAATTATTTTCAGCAACATCCGAATCAAGGGTATTGCGCATTTGTGGTTGCGCCTAAGCTAGAAAAATTCAGAACTAAATTTAAATCCTTGATTGCCCCGCAATATCAGTGAGGCTTGCTACTAGAGCTTAGGGAGCAAGTCGACTAATTTCCCAGTGGTCACCCTTGAGTTGGTAGTGAATACGATCATGCAGGCGGGAGGGACGACCTTGCCAAAACTCAATTTTCGTAGGACGCAAGCGATATCCACCCCAGTGCTCGGGACGCGGTGGGTTTTCTCCAAACTCCGCCTTAAATTTCTGCTCCGCTGCCTCTAAAAATTCTCGATTAGGGATAGCGGCGCTTTGAGGCGAAGCCCAGGCACCAATTCGCGATGCAGGTGGGCGTGAATGAAAGTATTGATCGCTCTCAGTGGCATCAACTTTCTCAACAACTCCTTTGATGCGTACTTGACGCTCAAGTTCATGCCAATAAAATAGCAGTGCCGCCTGTGGGCGAATAGCCAATTCCTTACCTTTTTGGCTCTCGTAGTTGGTAAAAAACGTAAAGCCATTTTCGTCAGCACCTTTTAGTAAGACAATACGGGCTGATGGATTCCCAGCTTGATCGGCGGTAGCTAGGGTCATGGAGTTTGGTTCAGGGCACTCCGCTTTGATTGCTTGCTCAAACCATAGCTGAAATAGAGGCAGTGGTTGACGGGGAACTTCGGTTTCCGAAAGCTGACCAAGGGTATAGTTTTTGCGAAGTTGGGCAATGGAGTTCATTTATTCAGTATAAAGAGGCTATGGCAGAAAACAAGACAGACAGTAGCATTGAGGATCGCCGATTTGGAGGGGTTTCTAGACTCTATGGACCCGACCTGCGCGTGAAGTTTCTCAATGCCACAGTCGTAGTTGCTGGATTGGGTGGTGTTGGTTCATGGGCGGCTGAGTCGCTAGCTCGTACCGGTATTGGCCACCTTGTCCTAGTAGATCTTGACCATATTGCGGAGAGCAATACCAATCGCCAGCTTCATGCTATCGAGGGTCAGTATGGAAAAGCAAAAGTCCAAGCGATGGCCGAACGTATATTGCAGATCAACCCCGAGATTCGTTTGACAGTTTACGATGAATTTTTAGAGCCAGATAATTTAGATCGCATCATTCCTGCTGATGCTTATGTATTAGATGCGACTGATTCAGTTCAAACAAAGATTGCATTATCGGTATGGGCTAGAACGCATAACCGTGCTTTAGTAATGTGTGGCGCTGCTGGAGGAAAGACCCAGCCGACAGCAGTGCGATGTGATGATCTCTCGCGAACTGAACAAGATGCCTTGTTAGCAAAAGTACGGCAGGGGCTGAGACAAGATCATGGTTTTTCAAGAAACCTCAAACATAAGATTGGCATTAGAGCAATCTACTCGCATGAACCTAGAGCAGGCGCTTCTACTGGAGGGCTGGCTTGCTCAGGCTATGGCTCAACCGTCATGGTGACTGCGGCTTGTGGCTTAGCGGCTGCCGCTGAGATTCTCAATCTAATTAGTCAAGAGCAACAGTAAGTTGCGCCTTATTAATTAATTTAAGGTCTTCAATTCAGTAGAAATTCCTAAGGGAATTCCCTGTAGGAAATTACTGATTCTTTTGCAGGTAAGAATTAATTCTTAATAGAGCCCAGTTGTTTTTAAAGAGAATTTTTTATTTCTGAATTCACATTTAGTCTTTAAATCACTTTAGGAACTTTTGCCCTCTAGTAAATAACAAAACTCTTCCCTAGACTTTGCCTCGTTGGTAAACTGCCAACAGCAAATCAAAAGGAGGTCTCTTTTGCAGACTGAACAAACTGGCTTAAAACGCCATCTCAAAGTACGACATATTCGTTTGATGGCTTTAGGATCAACGATTGGTGTTGGTTTATTTTTAGGATCAGCTAGCGCTATTCAAATCGCCGGCCCATCGATTCTGTTGGGATATTTGCTCGCAGGAATCGTTGCTTTCATTGTCTTGCGCACTTTAGGCGAGATGGCTGTACATGAGCCTGTAGCAGGTTCATTTGCTGCCTATGCCAATAGCTATGTTGGCCCACTAGCAGGCTATATGGTGGGCTGGAGCTATTGGACCTATTGGATAGTCGTGGGTATTGCAGAGGTAACGGCTGTGGGCATTTATATGGGAATTTGGTTCCCTGAAGTGCCGCAGTGGATTTGGGCGCTGTCCTCAATTGTGTTGATGGGCTTGATCAATCTCATCGCTGTAAAAGTATTTGGCGAGTTTGAGTTTTGGTTTGCGCTGATTAAAGTAGTTGCAATCATTGCCATGATCGCACTGGGCGGCTCGATCATCTTATTTGGCTTTACAAACGATTGGCAGCCTATTGGCTTGAGCAATCTCTGGCAGCATGGTGGATTCTTTCCAAATGGCTTTGAGGGGATGTTGCTCTCATTGCAAATGGTCTTATTCGCCTATGTTGGTATTGAGATGATTGGTCTTTCTGCTGGCGAGGCGGAGAACCCAAAGAAAACGATTCCGATGGCGATTGATTCATTAGCCTGGCGAATTTTGATTTTCTACATGGGCGCAATACTGGTTATCTTGGCCATCTTCCCTTGGAATGAGGTGGGTCAGCAGGGCAGTCCGTTTGTTGTGATGTTTGAACGAATTGGTTTGCGTGAAGCGGCTGGGCTCATTAACTTTGTGGTGATTACTGCGGCACTCTCATCTTGCAATGCAGGCATTTTTAGTGGTGGTCGATTGCTGTACTCCTTATCTACTAATGGCTATGCACCCGCGTCTTTTGCAAAGCTATCCAAATATGGGGTTCCGCATCGTGCAGTGATGGCTACCGTTGGAGTCTGTATGTCTGGGGTTGTCTTGAACTACTTCGTTCCAGATAAAGCCTTTCAATACATCATGGCTGCCGTCACTTTCGTGGGCTTGATGGTCTGGATTGCCATCTTATTTACCCAAATGAAATTCCGTCGCTCGTTAACAAAAGCACAAGTAGCTGAGCTTGGTTATCGAGCTCCCTGGTGGCCTTATTCCTCGTGGTTTGCTTTGGCATTTATTTGCTTAGTTGTAGTGCTAATGGGCTTTCATGAGGATGCTCGGATTGCATTGATATTGGGTCCGTGCTTGCTGGGCGTGTATCTCGCGATGTTCTACATCGTGGGCTTGCATCGCAAAACAAAAACACAAGCTGTAGTTAAATCATAGGAGATCAACATGATTATTGGTGTTCCACAAGAAGTAAAAAATAATGAGTTTCGGGTTGGCTTAACGCCAGGCAATGTCAGTAGACTTTGCAAACAAGGGCATTCGGTATTAGTTCAGCGAGGGGCTGGTGAGCAAATCGGTCTCAGCGATGAGTCATACCGAATTGCTGGGGCCACTTTAATTAATAGTGCCGCCGAAGTATTTAAGAAAGCAGAAATGATTGTGAAAGTTAAGGAGCCTCAGCCACAAGAGTGCGCCATGTTGCGTGAGGATCAGATTCTGTTTACCTATCTGCACTTGGCCCCAGATCCAATTCAGACTCAGGCATTGCTTCAATCCGGTGCCAGTTGCATTGCATATGAGACTGTCACGTCATTCAATGGGGCTTTGCCCTTGCTGGCTCCCATGAGTGAAGTGGCAGGGCGGATGTCGATTCAGGCGGCAGCAACCCACTTAGAAAAGACACGTGGAGGTATTGGGGTCTTAATGGCAGGGGTGCCTGGTGTCTCGCCTGCAAAGGTTGTCATTCTTGGTGCTGGGGTAGTGGGACGCAATGCATTACAAATCGCTGTGGGTATGGGTGCTGATGTTTGTGTCTTTGATCGCGATATTGATCGATTACGGCAAATTGATCTGTTTTATGGCAATCGAGTTCGTACCTTCTGCTCGGATAGTTTACTTATTGAGCAAGAGGTGATTGAGGCTGATGTGGTGATTGGGGCGGTGCTGCTTCCTGGAGGCGCAGCTCCAAAGTTGGTGACTCGGGAGATGATCAAGAAAATGAAGTCAGGTGCAGTAGTGGTGGATGTTGCGATTGATCAGGGCGGTTGCTTCGAGACTTCAAAACCAACAACGCATGCGGATCCCACATTTATGGTGGATGGTGTTTTACATTACTGCGTAGCTAATATGCCTGGTGCCGTAGCCAGAACTTCCACCTTTGCTCTAACCAATGCCACCTTTCCTTATGTAGAGGCCTTGGCTAATCGTGGTGTCGTCAATGCACTGTCGATTGATCATCACTTGCGTAATGGTTTAAGTGTGCATAAAGGTGTACTCACCTCCAAGCCCGTAGCTCAAGCCCAAGGCCTGGACTTTGCTTCAGCAGAGGAGTTGTTGGCGGCCTAGCAAGGAGTATTGATCCATGGGTGAGAGTGAAATCTCAAAATAGTCATAAAGAAGATTTAAACTGACTAGATTCTGATCACTTCACTACCAAACTCATGGACTTATCTGCTGTAACCCTCTCGGCTGGCGTTGTTGCGTTAGCTGAGATGGGTGATAAAACCCAATTGCTTTCTTTGATGCTGGCGGCTCGTTATCCCAAACAGGCGCTAGCCATTATTGCTGGTATTTTCATTGCAACGATTGCTAATCATGCATGCGCCGCACTCTTAGGTCATTGGCTGATGACTTTAGTTTCGCCCGATGTAATGAGATGGATTTTGGGATTGAGCTTTTTAGGTATTGGTCTTTGGTTATTGGTACCCGATCACATTGACGACGCAGCTGAATCAAAAGTAGTGGACCGAGCCTTGCAGGTTTTTATTCTGACAGTAGTGTTGTTCTTTTTGGCTGAGATGGGTGATAAAACCCAAATCGCCACAATTGCCTTGGGTGCGAAATACGAAGATGTAGTCGCCGTAACAATTGGCACTATCTTGGGCATGATGTTGGCTAATGCGCCAGCGGTTTGGCTGGGACAGAAATTTACCAAGCGTATGCCAATCAAGTGGGTCCATGGCGTGGCTGCTTTAACCTTTATTGCTATTGGGGCGGTAACTTTACTTTGGAGCTAGACCGCTAGCTAGCCTTATGCATACGCTGGGCCTTAGACTTAAAATAGGCCCATGAAAACTGAATTAGCACAGAGCTTTCGTCGGCTCGAATACCGCCCTCCTATTTACACCTTTGATCAAGTTGAATTAGATATCGCAGTCGATCCTACGCGCACGATCGTTAAAAGCAAGATTGAGGTTTTGCCGGGCAAGAGTTTTGAACCAGGCGCACCATTGGTATTGGTCGGTCAGGAGCTGGAGTTTGTCAGCTTGCGAATTAATGGTGAAGCGCATCGACATTTTGAGCTCACACCAGAGACCTTGACAATTCACTCTTTGCCAAAAGAGGGTAAAGAGAAATTTACCCTTGAAATAATTTCGATTTGCGTGCCAGAGAAAAATGCCAGCCTGATGGGTTTGTATGTCTCCAATGGCAACTTCTTTACCCAATGTGAGGCAGAGGGCTTCAGAAAAATTACTTATTTCTTAGACCGACCTGATGTCATGGCGCGCTATCGAGTGACTTTGCAGGCGCCCGAAGCCAAATATCCTGTATTGCTGTCGAACGGTAACTTGCTAAAAGAAGAAAAGTTGCCAAATGGTTGGCATAGCGCCACTTGGGAAGACCCATTTCCAAAGCCATCGTATCTATTTGCCTTGGTAGCCGGAAAGCTCGAATGTATAGAAGAGACCATTACTACCAGTAGTGGTGCAAAAAAATTACTGCAGATTTGGGTCGAGCCCCATGATTTGCAAAAGACCCGTCATGCAATGGATTCTTTGATCGCTTCAATACATTGGGATGAGAAGCGTTTTGGTCTTGAGCTAGATCTGGAGCGTTTCATGATCGTGGCCGTGGGCGACTTCAATATGGGTGCTATGGAAAACAAGGGATTGAACATATTCAATACCAAGTTTGTGTTGGCTCAACCAGAGACTGCTACCGATGCTGATTTTGCCAATATTGAAAGCGTTGTTGCCCATGAGTACTTCCATAACTGGACAGGCAATCGTGTCACTTGCCAAGATTGGTTCCAGCTATCACTTAAGGAAGGTCTCACAGTATTTCGTGATCAGGAGTTTTCAGCTGATCAAATGGGTAGTGAATCTGGAAGAGCGGTTAAGCGTATTGAAGATGTGCGCTTATTGCGTCAATTACAGTTCCCGGAAGATGCGGGTCCAATGGCGCACCCGATACGCCCAGACGAATATCAAGAGATCAATAACTTTTATACAGTGACTGTGTACGAGAAGGGTTCTGAAGTCGTGCGGATGTATCAGACCTTATTGGGCAGAGATGGTTTTCGCAAGGGTATGGACTTGTATTTCCAGCGCCATGATGGACAGGCGGTAACGTGCGACGATTTCCTTGCGGCGATGGCTGATGCGAATGGTAAATACTTAAGCCAGTTTAAGAATTGGTATAGCCAAGCAGGTACTCCACGCGTGAAAGTGGAAGAGCAATACGATGCGGCCAATAAGCAATATAGCCTCACCTTAACTCAGAGCTGCGCACCTACACCTGGCCAGGCAGAGAAGAAGCCATTTCATATTCCATTGAAAGTGCGCCTAATCACCTCTAGCAATGATCAAATAGAGCAACTGCTTGAGCTGACAGAGCCAACACAAACATGGTCTTTTAATCAGATTGAAGATCGACCTGTGCTGTCTATTAACCGAAACTTCTCTGCACCGGTCAATATTGACTTTGAGCAATCTGAAGAAGATCTCTTGACGCTACTTTCTAGCGATGATGATCCATTTAATCGCTGGGAAGCAGGACAAAAACTTGCCATGCAAATGATTTTGAATAATCGTTTGCCAGATTCAGCTCTTATTAACGCTTATCGCGAAATCTTGCTAGATTCAGAACTTGATCCAGCATTTAAAGAATTAGCATTGACACTACCTGCCGAATCTTACTTGTATGAGCAGTGCAAGAGTGTTGATCCTCAGAAGATATTTGCTGCACGAAAATCTTTCCGCAAAGAGCTTGCTAAGCAATTGCAGTTAGAGTGGGCTGCGCTTTACCAGCAGAATCAAACTCCAGGACCCTTTAAGTCCGATGCCGTTAATTCTGGAAAGCGTGCCCTCAAGAATTTGGCGTTAAGTATGTTGTTGGATGCGGATCCCAAAATTTGGGCGCCAATGGCACGCAATCAATATCAGATTGCTGACAATATGACCGATCGTTATGCTGCGCTTGCTGCGCTGGTAATGCATGGTGCAAAAGGCGCTGCTGAATGTCTGGAGGATTTCTACAAGCGTTTTGCAGATGATGCACTCGTAATTGATAAGTGGTTTGCATTGCAGTCTAGCCGCCCACCCGTTGATGGACTTGAGACCACACTTGATGAAGTGAAGCGCTTACGTGAGCATCCAGCATTTAAGTTGAATAATCCAAATCGTGCCCGCAGTATTATTCATGTGTTTTGTGCAAATAATCCTGCGAGCTTTCATCAGGCTGATGGAAGTGGCTATGCCTTCTGGGCTGAGAGTGTTTTGGCTCTAGACCCCATCAACCCCCAGGTTGCTGCTCGTCTTGCCAGAGCCTTAGATCGCTGGCGCCTATTCGCTGAACCATTCCAGAGCAAAATGAAGGTTGCTTTAGAGCAGGTAGCAGCTTGTCAGACCTTGTCACCTGACGTTAAAGAGGTGGTTAGCAAGGCTCTAGGCGTTTAATTTTGGCGCCTATTTTTGAGTTTTTAGATAACAGGGCAAAATAGAGGTTATTCGTGTTCTTGAGCCCCAACAGAAATCTTCGGAGAAATCGTTTTGTCTTCTACCCATACTAATTTCAAGCAATATTTAGCGACAGCTAAACCAAAGGGGGCTGCAATACCTGCCGGTCTTCAGGATTTGCTAACTGCTGTTGTAAACACCTGTTCAACATTAAGTCATGAAGTTGCTCATGGCGCATTAATTGGTTTGCTGGGCTCTGCTGGTACTGGGAACGTGCAGGGTGAGGTGCAACAAAAGCTCGACATTATTGCTAATGATCTATTGATTGATGGGGTAAAGAATTGCAAATCATTAGCAGGCTTGGCATCCGAAGAAATGGAATTGCCAGTTCCTGTTCAGGGCACAGGCGACTATTTATTGTTGTTTGATCCACTCGATGGTTCTTCCAATATTGATGTCAATGTCTCGATTGGCACAATCTTTTCGATCCTTAAGAAGCAAGATCCACAGGCGCCACTGCAAACCTCTGGCTTTTTATTGTCAGGACGTCACCAAGTGGCTGCTGGATACGTGGTGTATGGACCTCAAACCACAATGGCTCTGACCTTGGGTGATGGCGTAGTCATGTTCACCTTAAATAAGGTGACGGGCGAGTTCTTGCTTATTAAAGATGCCGTAACGATTGCGCATTCAACGAAAGAGTTTGCAATCAACATGTCAAATATGCGCCATTGGGCGGATCCAGTGCGCCGCTATGTGGAGGAGTGCTTGGCTGGAGTAGGTGGCGCTCGCGAAAAAGACTTCAATATGCGCTGGATTGCATCTATGGTGGCTGATGTGCACCGTGTGCTTTCTCGTGGTGGCGTGTTTATGTACCCATGGGACAAACGTGAGCCAAATAAGCCGGGTAAATTGCGTCTGATGTATGAAGCTAACCCCATGAGTTTTCTGGTAGAACAGGCGGGTGGAGCCTCTACTAATGGCAAAGACTTGATTATGGATTTGCAACCTACTGATCTACATGAACGTGTATCAGTAATACTCGGATCAAAGGAAGAGGTTGATCTTTTACGTCATTACCACGCATAAGTAATATCTCAGGAATAAAAGCCAAGATCAAATGTAAAAAACCCAATCATCTGATTGGGTTTTTTATTGAGTAATGCTTAATTAATTCAATCTTCTAAGGCTGAACCTTTTCTTTGAGGTAGGCCAAGGATTCTTCAACCTGATCAATCAGAATGAGACAGATATCGCCTTCAGAAACTTCACTCAAGGCGGTATCAATTGCCAAAAACTCCCCATGAATTTCTTTAACCTGTTTGGCTTTGGTTGCACCAACCAAACCTTCCTGAAGCAGTTTTAGTACTTCACCATCTTCGCGACCGCGTTGGCAGGCATCTTGATACAGAATCACATTGTCAAATGCATTGCCTAAGATGCGGGTGAGATCGCGAATATCCTGATCGCGACGGTCACCAGCGCCACTAATGACTACATGGCTCTTCTTGGGTTTCATTGCTTCAATTGCGCTAGTAAGAGCACGCATAGCATCTGGATTGTGGCCGTAGTCAGCAATAACAGTAGCGCCTTTATGTTTGAACTGGTTAAAGCGACCCGGCACAGAATTGGCTGTGCTTTCAAAGCTGCTTAATCCGCGTGCGATTTTCTCTGCATCAAGGCCAAGTGCCCACGCAGCACCAATTGCAGCCATGGCATTTTCGATTTGGAATCCAAGAACACCATTTTGGGTTAATGGAATTTCGCTAACAGGGAAGCGGTACATCACGCGTGAACCTTTAGAAGCAACGATATAGGTGCCATCAAAGAAAATCACTTTTTTGTTTTTCGCCCGATGTGCCGTAATCACAGGGTGATGTTGATTCTGGGCAAAGAAGATAACGCGACCGGGGCATTTATCACCCATCTTCGCAACCATTGGGTCTGCTGCATTCAGAACTGCGGCGCCAGTAGGTGCCACGTTTTGCACAATCACGCGCTTGAGAATTGCGAGATCTTCAACACTGGTGATGTAGTTCAAGCCTAAGTGATCACCTTCACCAATATTGGTTACAACGGCCACTTCACAACGATCAAATCCTAAACCTTCACGTAATAAACCGCCCCGAGCGGTTTCTAGAACCGCGGCATCTACGTCTAGGTGCATTAATACATTACGGGCACTCTTTGGTCCACTGCAATCACTGGTATCAATCAGGCGGTTATTGATGTAGACACCATCAGTGCCAGTCATGCCAACTCGTAAGCCTGTTTCGCTTAATAGATGCGCAATTAATCTTACAGTGGTGGTTTTACCGTTGGTTCCGGTAACACCCACTACTGGAATACGTCCATCCTCACCAGGGGGGAACATCATATTGATGATGTCTTCACCAACCGGACGACCTTTGCCATAAGAGGGTTTGAGATGCATGCGCAATCCAGGGGCCGCATTAACTTCAACGATGCCACCACCTTGTTGCTCAAGTGGTTTGTAGATGGACTCACAAAGAATATCGACGCCAGCAATGTCAAGACCAATCATTTGAGCTGCTGCAACCGCGCTTGCTGCGACATCTGGGTGAACATCGTCAGTTACATCAGTTGCGGTGCCGCCCGTACTGAGGTTGGCATTATTGCGTAATAAGACTCGCTCACCAATTTTTGGAACGTATTGTGGTGAGAGTCCGTTGCTTGCCAGGTGGGCTAGGACAATATCGTCAAAACGAATCTTGGTTAAAGCAGTAGCGTGACCATCACCGCGTAGGGGATTCTGGTTCTCTTTTTCAACAAGCTGGGTAACGGTGTGTTTGCTATCGCCTACAACTTGCGCAGGCTCACGACGAGCGGCAGCCGATAAGCGATTGCCTACAACCAAAAAACGGTAGTCAGCTCCAGGAAGGTATCGCTCAACAATCGTTTCACGACCAAAGGCTTGGGTCACTTCAAAACCAGCACGAACTTCTTCCTCGGTTTGTATGTTTGCTACAACCCCTTTGCCTTGGTTGCCATCTTTCGGCTTGAGAACAATAGGGCCACCAATCTTTTGGGCAGCACGCCATGCATCATCAGCGTTGGTAACTACTTCGCCGATTGGAACAGAGACGCCCGCAGCGGCAAGTAAGTTCTTAGTAAGTTCTTTGTCTTGGGCAATCGCTTCTGCAATTGCGCTTGTATCACTGGTTTCAGCTGCTTGAATACGTTTTTGTTTACTTCCCCAACCAAATTGCACCATGCTGCCTTCGGTCATGCGGCGATAGGGGATGTTTCTTTGTACGGCAGCATCGACGATAGAACCGGTGCTGGGGCCTAAGCGCACATCTTTATAAAGTGCTTCAAGCTCTGTTAGTGCAGCAGCTAAGTCAAAAGGGGCATCGTTCAGGGTTGCTTGGATGAGTGCGAAGGCAAAATCAAATGCCATACGGCCAACAACTTCTTCAATGTATTCAACAACGACTTGATAAACACCTTCATCAATTGTTTGTACGGTACGACTGAATGTTACCGGGCAACCAGCTTGTGCTTGCAATCCAAGCGCTGCATGTTCTAGGGCATTTGCTAGTGAGAGTGGGTCGGCTAGTCCGCCGCGGCGCATACTACCCAGTTGCGGAAAGCGTTCACGAATTTTGGTTTCAAACTGTGGAATAGCATCGATTGAACGCTCGTTCACTTCACAAGTGACAATGGCTTCTAATGCTGTGTGGCGGCTCCATAAATTTGGGCCGCGCAACATACGTATGCGGGTGATTTCCAATTAAGCCCCTGTTAAGGTTGTTGCATCTGGCACAAAAGTTTGTGCGCCAGCTTCAATCACGTTAAATGGAATATCCAGGGCCCATGCAGCCGCAATGGCAGCGCCTAGGTTCATGGTCTTCCAAGGTGTAGTGGTATTTGATTCAGAATGTCTTGGTACGGGGATCGATTTTTGATCCAGCTTGCCAGACTTCAAGGTGATTTGTTGTTTGCCAACGAGTACAGCGCGGCCACCATTTTGAAGGTGGGTTTTAACTACATCAGAGTCTGAGTTCTCGCTGAAGAAAATCACCTCGCCATCGCAAAGCTCAGCCATTTGAACGCACATGGCATCATCAGCATTCAGAACGCCAACCCCAGTTGGAAGCACAACATCAATTTAGGTGCGCACAATGCTAAAGACTTGGTCTTCATCATAGATGGCGTACTCGGGGAAGTTGGCTTTAGGGTCTACATTGAGAACAACGCCCACTAGGCAGCGGTCGTAAGCTAAACCTTCAATCAACATTGATAGATGATTGTTTTCAATAACCGCAGCTTCAACGGCGCGGTTAAGTAGTGTGCGACGAGCATTTTCCCAATTCGATGCATTGGTATTCGGTATGGCGCGATTACCAAAGAACAAGCCTTTGCTACAAGACAGGCCGACATAAACATTGGTTAGACGCAAAAAGTGGGCAACCATTTCAGCAACGGGTGTTTTGCCGCTTTGGCCACAGATGCCAACTAAAGGAACTCGGAAGTCGGCGCCAGGAGGGAAGAGGTGATTTGCAATCTCTTTACCAACAGGCTGTGGCTTACCGCTTGCAGGCTTTAAGTGCATCAACAGACCTGGGCCTGCGTTCACTTCAACAATCGCTGCGTTTTGTTCTGCCAGTGGACGGCTGATATCTTGTGCCACGAGATCAACGCCAGCAATTTCTAAGCCAACAACACGAGCCGCTAAAGCAACCTGACTAGCAACATCGGGGTGAACTAAATCTGTGACATCAAAAGCAACATTACCGTTGCTCTGAATAAGTAATTTGTGATCTAAGGCGGGTACGCTATCACCTGTAAGTTTTTGACGAGCCAATTCCAATTCAACTGCAGAATCAATTCTGACTGGATTTAAAGGATGCTCTTCAGCGGTGCCGCGACGTGGATCGGAATTAATCTAAATCTGAATGAGTTCGCGAACGGTGTGTTTGCCATCGCCGGTTACCCAAACGGTTTCACCTTTTGCTGCGGCAACTACTTTGTTGCCGACAACGAGCAAGCGGTGCTCATCACCAACAATATGACGCTCAACCAAAACCTCGCTACCCTCATCAATTGCTACGGCATAGGCCGCTTCAATTTCTTGTTGGGTATACAAGTTAATAAAGACACCACGACCGTGGTTGCCATCAATTGGTTTAACTACTACAGGTAAACCAATAGCTTGAGCTGCCTCCCAGGCATCATCAGGGCTGGTAACGGTCCTGCCTTCAGGTGTTGGAACACCAGCGCTACGCAATAAGTTTTTTGTTAAATCTTTGTCGCGAGAAATCGTTTCTGCAATCGCGCTGGTTTGATCTGTTTCAGCAGTCCAAATGCGACGTTGCTTTGCGCCATAACCTAGCTGTACTAAGTTACCTTCAGATAGACGTATTGATGGAATGCCGCGCTCTTCAGCTGCATTCACAATACATGCAGTACTAGGGCCAAGCAATAAGTCATCACCAAGATCACGTAACTTCTCAATGATGTCTTTAACTAAGGTTAGGTAATCTTGGTTATCTTGGGCAAGTGCTAAGTAAAGATCGCGAGCGTACTTTAGTGCGGTGAGGGTAACTTCTTCATTGATCGCACTGACCATGACTTTGTAAACGCCACGACGGTCGCCGTCACGGGCCTTGCCAAATCCACCAGGGATGCCTGCAAGATTT
Organism: Polynucleobacter sp.; assembly: GCA_044225315.1. Lineage (GTDB taxonomy): Bacteria > Pseudomonadota > Gammaproteobacteria > Burkholderiales > Burkholderiaceae > Polynucleobacter. Next base: position 23,811 of record JBGAIU010000004.1, on the reverse strand, counting down.
TGTAATTCCAGTGTGAGGTGCTCCATGATGTGAGCTGGCCAAGTACCTTCTTCAACACGCTTGAGAAAGCCCCCGGTTTCACCATAACTACAGCGGTGCTCAACCAGACTTGGGAGCGCTTTTACCAAGCGGCTATAAAAGCCTGGGATGAGGTTAGAAGGGTAGTCTTCGAGTTCACCAATATCGATCCAAACCTCAATGACAGGGTGGTAGGTCCACATATTGGGACCACGCAGGTGCTTAACACTCAGGATTTCAATGGATTTATCTAATAACTGGGGCATTTATGGTGTAGCGAGGGGTCTTGGCCGATATTTGGGGCTTAGACGGAGCAGGCTGTCTCTGAGTTTTAGTTTTCTTGAAAATCCAAAAAATGGCAAAAATACATAAAAAGGCTGATTACGCTAATTTAACGGTTTTCTGCCCCCTAAAGTTGACAGAGACAATAAATCTAAAAAATTGAGCTCCACTATACTTTTGGGGTTAATGAAGCCAGAAATCCTACCTTTTGCCCCCGCTTTGCCAAGCCACTGGCAAGCCATTTTGAGGGGTGAAAAATCGCCTATTCAATCCCAAGAGGCTCTGTTGGCATGGGTTGAGCTCGACTTAGATGCGGATCTGCGTTTTAACAAAAGCCTCTTGCTTTTGACAGAGCAGCTTTTAATGTGGACTGACGGGCAACATTTTGAGTCTTGGTCGGTCAGCGCAGAAGAGCGCTTGGTTCATGGGGATCACGCTGGTGTCGGACACTTAAGACTTGAGCTAGCCAATAGCTTGAAAAGAGTCTGGTATTTCACTCTAGCAGTGAACCCACAGGTATTGCGTCTTCAATCCTCTTTCAGAAAACTCACTAAGGATGGTCAGCAAAGCGAAGCTGAACTCAGTGAGTACGACAAACAAGTTTGTCCAGTTTGTTTGAGTCCTAAACCAGCAAACTCAGACGTTTGCCCAACGTGCGATCCTGAAGATGACAAGCCGCCATCTACTTGGACATTATTCAAGCTTTGGCGTTTTGCTAAGCCTTATCAAAACCAGTTATTACTCGGTTTTGTATTAACGCTACTTTCTACTGGTGCAACCTTAATTCCGCCTTACCTTACGATGCCTTTAATGGATTATGTATTGATTCCATATGAGCGTGGTAATCCAATTGATTTCCATTTGGCGAGCATGTACTTGTTGGCGCTATTTGGTGCTGCATTAGTTGCTTGGGGGCTTGGTTGGTGGAAGACTTATTTGCTTGCCCTGGTGAGCGAACGTATTGGCGCTGACTTGCGCAACACCACCTTTGAGCATTTACTAAAACTTTCGCTCGAGTACTTTGGCGGCAAGCGTACAGGTGATTTGATAGCGCGTATTGGTGCGGAGACGGATCGTATCTGTGTCTTCCTATCCCTTTATGCGCTTGACTTCGCGACCGATGTCCTCATGATTACGATGACCGCGGCCATCTTAGTTTCGATTGATCCTTTGCTCGCATTAGTCACGTTAGCTCCTTTGCCATTTATCGTTTGGATGATTCATGTAGTGCGCGATAAGTTGCGCTTTGGTTTTGAAAAAATTGATCGCATCTGGTCTGAGGTCACTAATATTTTGGCTGACACCATTCCAGGTATTCGGGTTGTTAAGGCATTTGCGCAAGAAGATCGTGAGCTCAAACGTTTTGTAGATTCCAACAAACATAATTTACAAATCAATGATCGAGTCAATCGTGTATGGGGATTGTTTTCACCAACGGTGACTTTGTTAACTGAGACTGGATTGCTAGTGGTGTGGGGTTTTGGTATCTGGCAGGTGGCACATCAGAAAGTAACAGTGGGTGTGCTAATTGCTTTCCTTGCATACATAGGTCGTTTCTATGTGCGCCTGGATTCCATGAGTCGTATTGTTTCGCATACGCAAAAGGCAGCTGCAGGCGCTAAACGAATCTTTGACATTTTGGATCACGTATCAAGTGTTCCTGAGCCTATCAATCCAGTGCCTTTGGGCTCTGTGCAAGGCCGAATCACCATGCGTGGCGTGGGATTCCGATATGGCAACCGCGCCGTATCTAAGGGAATTGATCTAGAAATCGCTCCTGGCGAAATGATCGGCTTAGTTGGTCATAGCGGTTCAGGTAAGAGTACCTTGGTGAACTTGATTTGCCGCTTCTATGATGTGAGTTCTGGTTCTATCGCATTAGATGGGCGTGATATTCGCAGTATCGGTATCGCGGACTATCGCAAGCGCATCGGCCTTGTATTGCAGGAGCCATTCTTATTCTTTGGAATCATTGCGGAGAATATTGCCTACGGCAAGCCTGATGCAACTCGAGAAGAAATCATTGAGGCTGCCCGCGCTGCGCATGCCCACGAATTTATTCTGCGACTGCCACTGGGTTACGACTCACTAGTGGGTGAGCGTGGTCAATCGCTCTCTGGTGGTGAACGTCAACGTATTTCGATTGCGAGAGCATTGCTGATTAATCCAAGTATCTTGATTTTGGATGAAGCGACATCATCGGTTGACACCACTACCGAGAAAGAAATTCAGCGGGCTTTGGATAACCTAGTTAAAGGCCGGACAACCATTGCAATCGCGCACCGTCTTTCTACCTTGAGAAAGGCTGATCGCCTGGTAGTACTTGATAAAGGTGGGATCGTGGAGATTGGTTCTCACGAACGGTTGATGGAGGCACAAGGTGCTTACTACACCTTGTATCAAGCCCAATTGCGCCATGCTGCAGAGCTTGTTGAAGGTGGCGCTATTGGTGAAAGCTTGGAAGAGTCTGATCAAGAAAAACAAGAAGAAAAGCAAGAAGAAACTTTACAAGTAATCGCGAAAAATATTAGGGGAGGGGTATGACACAACATAATCCTGCCAATCAACTATACCGCGATTCACTGGGTCGTTTAGTTTTCGTTGATGCAAAAGGTGTTTCACATATTGGCGTTCATCCAGTGAGAGCATTTCCAATTACTGCTCCAACTGGTGGTATTGGCATGATGAATCAATCGGGCAAAGAAGTTTGTTGGTATCCCAATGCTGCGGATATTCCTAAAGAAGAGCTTGCACTGATTGAGAAAGAGTTAGCTGCACGTGAGTTTATGCCTGTAATTGAAAAGATCACCAGGGTCTCTACATTTGCAACGCCGAGTATTTGGGATATTGAAACTAATCGCGGACCCACTCGGATTCGCCTAAAGGGCGAAGAAGATATCCGCAGAATTGCTGGCAATACACTGCTCATCGCTGATTCGAATGGCTTGCAGTTTTTAATCAAAGACTCAACTCAGCTTGATAAGCTCAGCAAGAAGTTTTTGGATCGTTTCCGCTAGAATTCATCCAACCAGGCCGCTTTAGCTCAGTTGGTAGAGCAGTTCATTCGTAATGAAAAGGTCGCCAGTTCGATTCCGGCAAGCGGCACCATAAATCTCTCAAAAAAGCTAAAAACTCAATAAAAACAATAAGTTAATTTTTTTATTGAATTTCTGGCGCGCCCAGTTAAACATCCCAATGCTTGTTGCATCGCAATAATATTAGGGTTATACTCTAGGTATTAACCCTTAAGGAGATTCAAATGACTGTATTGTTGAATATGATTAACCAGCTTTTTACTGAAAGCACAACTAGCCAAGAGCAGGCTCCCCGTGACTATGATTTTGACGGCGCTTACCGCGGCATGTAATTTAAAGAATTACAAAAACAAAAGGCCACCTTTGGGTGGCTTTTTTGTTGGAAAAATTTCATCCGTTAGTACAAGTAAATTCAGTAAAAACACCCCTAATACCCCTTATTTTTAAAAGGATTTTGGGAGGGTAATCACTAGTGGGGTTTTAAAGGAATCTTGATTAACGTCAAGATTAACTTTAATCAAATGCTTAAAAATCATACAACCTCTTTTGATAGGGTGATTTTTAAGAATCTATAAAAGTATAAATAGGAGATTTAGATGAGCGGTACGCAAACTACTGGGCCAATTGGAGGTCGTTGGTTTCAGCTACTAATCGGCATTATCTGTATGTCGATGATTGCAAACTTGCAGTACGGTTGGACCTTGTTTGTAAACCCAATCGATGCCAAGTTTGGTTGGGGTCGCGCAGCGATTCAAGTTGCATTTACGATTTTCGTATTGACCGAAACTTGGTTGGTACCTATCGAAGGCTACCTCGTTGATAAATTTGGCCCACGTCCAGTAGTGTTTGGTGGCGGCATCTTGTGCGGTCTCGGTTGGATGATGAATGCCCACGCAGAAACATTAACAATGCTCTACGTAGCAGCCGCTGTAAGTGGTGTTGGTGCAGGTGCCGTTTATGGCACATGCGTTGGCAATGCATTGAAGTGGTTCCCAGATCGTCGCGGTTTAGCTGCTGGTATGACTGCAGCTGGCTTCGGTGCTGGTTCCGCGTTAACTGTTATTCCAATTGCAAACATGATTGCTAACCAAGGCTACCAAGATGCTTTCTGGTATTTCGGTATTGGTCAGGGCGTAATCGTAGTAGTGCTCAGCTTGTTGCTTTCTAAGCCAATTAAGAGTGCTATCACAAGTGCAAAAGCAGCTGTTGTGCAGACACGTAAAGACTTCCGTCCAATGGAGATGGTTAAACAGCCAGTATTCTGGATCATGTACGTAATGTTCGTGATGGTTGCAGCTGGTGGCTTGATGGCTACTGCTCAGTTGGGCCAAATTGCTAAGGACTTCCAGATCGCTGGCGTGACAGTTAGCATCATGGGCTTAGCATTGCCAGCTTTGACTTTTGCTTTGACAGTTGACCGTGTGTTGAACGGCTTGACACGTCCTTTCTTCGGTTGGGTATCTGACAAGATTGGTCGCGAGCAAACAATGACACTGTGCTTCACATTTGAGTGCTTGGGTATTCTTGGTTTGTACTACCTCGGTCGTGATCCATTGATGTTTGTTCTGTTGACTGGTTTAGTGTTCTTTGCATGGGGTGAGATCTATAGCTTGTTCCCATCAACTAACGCTGATACATTCGGATCTACCTATGCAGCTGGTAACGCAGGCTTGCTCTACACAGCAAAAGGTACAGCATCATTGCTCGTTCCATTGTCTAGCGTATTGGTAACAGCTACTGGTGGTTGGGAAGCGGTTTTCTGGGTTGCTAGTTTCTTGAACGGAACTGCTGCAATCTTGGCTTGGTTTGTATTGCGTCCAATGCGTCGCAAACTCATCGAGCGCTCTGCCAGTATGTGATTTGGCTAAAAACCAAAAAAAGGGGTCTTCGGACCCCTTTTTGTTTGCCCAAAATGCAAAGTGAACCAGAAGAAGAGGGTGACTGGTTAATTCAGATAAAATCCTCCCATCATGAATTTCCATAAAAACCGCCTCATTCATTGGATTGCCGCCATGGCAATTGCAATAAGTGCTCTTGCGCCAGCGGTGTCACTTGCTATGGGTGGTCACGGTTTTGCGATGGAAATCTGTTCTGCTGATGGCAGCAAGATGAAGATGGATGTGCAGATTGATGATGAGGTTAGCAATTCAATGCAGCCTTGCCCATATTGCGTTACACACGCTAGCATCACGCCAGCATTTAATACCAATCTCACTTTTGCAGCGCCATCATCATTTGCGTTGCTTCCAAAACTTTTCTATCAATCACCCAAGCCACTCGCCGTTTGGGTAACACCACCCTCAGCAGCACCCCCTACACAAGCCTAAATATTTTTTAGGGCATAGCCTAGCTATGTAATTAGCGACCACAGGTTGCTGTCATGTTGTGTGGAGATGTAAATGTTGTTATCTGAAAAAGTGTCATATCGCTTAAAGCGTATCTATATCGGCATTGCCATCGGCATTGCTATTTGGCTGCTCTATACCAGTTACCTGGTTCTCGCTAATTCAATTCGCACTAATACCTCTATGGGCAGTGTTGAGTTTGTGCTGACGCCAGTCGCATTGAGTCAAAAATAAAGAATTCAATCCTTAATTAATCTCAATTTTATAAATTTAAATATGAAACTCTTAAAACTAACACCCTTGGCCTTAGTGTCATACTTAATGGTGACGAATATTCATGCGCAAATCGCGCCGCCACCAGATTATGACCAGCGTCTATCAAATGTCATCGTCAATGCAACACGCTCAGGAACCCCTTTGGATGAAATTCCATTAAATACAACTGTGCTTACAAAGGAGGTAATTGAAACCACCCCTGATCAGACAATTGACCAGGTTCTTAAAAATGTGCCGAGCGTATTTTTAAATGACGTGCCTTACTATCAAAAGGATCCGACTGGCCAAAGCATAAACGTACGGGGATTGGGGAATTCAAGAACGTTGGTGATGGTTGATGGTGTTCCATTGAATGATGCCTTCTACGGAACTATTCAGTGGAATCTAATCCCACTCTCTTCAATCGATACGGTGGAATTTATCCGGGGAGGGGTGTCTAGTTTGTGGGGCAACTATGGGATGGGAGGTGTTATTAACGTCAACACCAAGAACCCAAAAAATAGTCAACAAGATGTATCTGCAAGTTATGGCGCATTTGGCACTGGGAATGTCGCAGCATCGAAGGATATCATCGCGTCGGATGCTCTCCAGTTAAGGTTTTCCGCAGATTACTTTGGAACAGAGGGTTACCAAAATATCGCCACTATATATCCCGCCTCACCATCAAATATTAGCCCAGGACAAAATTCCTCATGGTCCAAAAATACTAATATGCGATTACAGGGAAATTTCAAAGCATCCGAAAGTACTAATGGATTTTTTCGAATGGGATATCACACGATGCAAGATATTTCATCGAATTATGGTTTCGCAACAAATTTGATGCAAGAAACTGATTTTGCTGGTGGCACTACAACCCGTTTAGATGACACATCAAAAGTTCAGGCTAACGTCTTTATGAAAATACTATTTTCAATAAACAGAATGGATCTGCTGCTACAGTAAGCGCATCTTTAAATCCACAGCACATTCCAACGGGAACGGGATATATTAGTGCAAATTACCAAAATCCATATTCGACACTTGGCGGATCGGTTCAATATACTAAAGAGGATAAAGGCATAATTGATCAATATATTGCTGCGGTTGATGTTAGAAATATCTCAGGCTCAAATCTTGGGAATAACTTAACGACAACAGGGGGCTTAAGCTCAACCAATTACGCAAAGGGTCAGCAGAATTTCAGCGGCGTAATGGGGCAGCTTAAATCACGAGCAGAGTCAATTCCCTTGGAGACCATTCTTGCTGCTAGGTTGGATTACTGGACAAGTCAAACCCCGACCTATTACAACACGGGAGCAAATGGCTCTAACCCAGCCTATCAAAATATCCCAAGCCTGAACAAAACCCAAGTTAGTCCAACTTTAGGATTTCTTTACAAGCTATCCAAGGACTGGGATTTAAGGACTGCTGCATATCAAGCTTTCCATGCGCCTGGGATGAATAACACGCTTCGTTCATATGCATCATCAAGCGGGGGGAATACTTTTGCTAACCCCTATTTAACTCCAGAAACAATGACCGGTTACGAATTTGGTTCTGACTATCGCTGGAAAGAAGGATTTTTACAGTTAACAGCCTTTAATAACTTAGTAAGAAATGCTGTTGCAACTTATAGCCTTAGTTCTACAAGCGCATCTGATGTTGCGTTAGCTCAAAGTCTTTGTGGCGTGACCAATGGAGCAAATCCTCTTACTGCGGCTCAAGGAAACTGCGTTTCAAAAAGCATTAGCTACTACACAAATAACCAGAACCTACAAAGCCAGGGATTGGAGTTCCAGTTTCATCATGACTTGAGCCCGATGTGGGCAGTTGATGCGGGTTATGCCTACACTAGAACTTGGCTAGCTTGGACTACAACCAGTGATGCGCCTTATGTTGGAAATCAAGTTGGCGGAGTGCCTCCAAATATCGGTAACGCTGGGTTAACATATTATCCTGTACCAAAAGCCAGGATTACGGCTAACGTGCGTTACGTAGGAAATTCTTGGATGAATACTAGTCACAGTCTGCCAGTGCCTGCTTATGCTGTTGTCGGACTAAGGGTTAACTATGAAGTGACTCAACAAGCTTCTGTTTTTGCATCGGTAGTTAACTTGTTTAATCGAAACTACATTACCTTTAACTCGGCAACAACCGCGTCTAGTTACCAATTTGGTATGCCGCAGGCAATTACTATTGGCGCACGCGTAATTTTCTAATGATTATCAAAGTGAAGCACCTACTTTCCAACGTACATAAATTAAGTATGTTGGCATTTTTTGCTCTAAATTCCGCCTATGCTCAAACAGATCACTCAGCTCACATGAGTATGAGTGGCTCTGCAAAACCATCAAATACTTGCGTGACAACTGGCTTAGAGTGCGCTAATGCTACGACTCCATTCTTTATGCCTGATGGCAGTTTGTTATTAGCTTGGACTGCGGGTGGCGTGGTTTCTGTTGCACAGTCAGAAGATAAAGGGAAAACATTTTCACCTCCAATAGCCGTTGCTCAACACGGAAAGTCTTTAGATTCAGGCGCTGATGCTAGACCTCAAATTGTTGCCAATTCAAGCAATCAAGTATTTTTAGCTTATGCTTTTTTAAGGACTCCAATTGGAATGCACAAATCAATACCTCAATTTCAAATGATGGTGGCAAGACATTCTCGGCGCCAAGATCTTTGGTGAATGACTCGGCTAGTCAGCGCTTTCCATCTGTAATGATTCAACCAGACAATAGGATTTTTGTAGCATGGATTGATAAGCGTATAGTGGCCGATGCTAAAAAGGCGGGGCAGCAACGCCTAGGCGGATCTATTGCATATGCCTTCTCTGAAGATTGTGGGGCGACCTTTTCCCCCGAAAGAATTGCTAATGAAGCAAGTTGTGAGTGTTGCCGAATCGGCGCAAGCATTGATCCTAAAGGTGGCGTGGGAGTCGTTTATCGCGCAATCTTCCCAAGTGGCATACGTGATCATGCAAGCCAAATCATTACATCATCAGGGCCTAGAAAAATTCGTCGCATTTCCAATGATGAGTGGAAAACAGATGCCTGCCCACATCATGGGCCGACTATCGCCATATCTGAATCAGAAAAGATGCATGTTGCCTGGTTCACGCAAGGAAGTGCTCGTTCAGGAGTGTTTTATGCAAGCTCAATTAACCAGGGTGAGACATACACAAAACCGCAACGAATTGGGGCTGTGGATGCGAATATCTCAAGACCATATCTACACGCGGTCGGCAACTCCATTTGGTTGGCATGGAAAGAATTTGATGGGGTGCGTACTGCAATCTACATTAAGAAATCGTTTGACGATGGAAAGTCTTGGTCTAGCCCAGTAATGATTTCTAGTACATCCGGATATAGTGATCATCCATTGTTAATAAATCAAGGTGACACCATGTATCTCTCATGGCTTACTCGTGATGATGGCTACCAACTGATTCCATTAAACTCAAGATAATGAAAAAGTTCTTTCTACTAATTTCCTTGATATGTATTTTTATTCAATCAGGATTTGCGCAAAATAATTCCATCAAGAATTACCAAAAAGGTGATTGGAATGCGGTTACCAGGCCTTATGCTGGTCAAGCAGTAGTGATTCACTTTTGGGGCGTTACTTGTGCTCCTTGCGCTAAAGAGATGCCTCAATGGGGAAAGTTTCTTGCTCAAAATAAGAGTGCAAAAGTTATTTTTATACAGGTCGACGACGTATCGCCCGATAGTGCCTCTAAGATGATAATATCTAGTGGTCTTGCTGGCGCTAATGCTTATACATTGGCGTCACCATTTGATGACGCTTTGCGCTATGAGGTCGATCCTAAGTGGCGAAGTGAAACACCGATGACATTACTCATCGATAAAAATGGCAAAGTGATTCGCAAAACAGGCACGATGGATTTCGATAAATTAAAGCAATGGTATTTAGTCAGCGCTTAAATTGGCTGGCAAGGTAAAGAATTCTTAAGGAGAATGAAATGAAACAATTTTTAGTAAAAGTGATTGCTACTGGCGTTCTTGGACTTGCTCTATCAGGTACCTCAATAGCGCAGGGCGTTACAAAAACCGTCAAAACGGATGCAATCAAAATCGAGGGCGCCTATACATGCGCTACAGCTCCTGGTCAGCAAGTGGCTGGCGGTTTTATGAAGATCGACAACAAGGGCAATGTTGCAGATCAATTAGTATCCGCAAGTTCACCCGCAGCAGGTGAGGTGCAATTGCATGAAATGGCTATAGATGGAAATGTCATGAAAATGCGTCAAGTAAAAGATATCGCTGTTCCTGCTGGTGGAACTGTTGAATTAAAGCCAGGCGGCTACCACTTAATGTTTCTAAATCTTAAGGGCCCATTTACTGCCGGGCAGACCGTTCCGGTTAAGTTGAAGTTTGCAAAGGCAGGTGAGATTGAAGTGAAAATGCCTGTAAATGCGATGGGATCCCAGCACAACATGCATTGATCGATCTAAATTATTAGATGATAAAAAGCCGCTAGTTTTACCTAGGGGCTTTGTTTTACGGCTTTCGACCTTTAATTACAGATCTAAGTTCAAGTCTGTTACTGCGCCTTTACTCGCTGTGCTTGCGAGCTTGGCGTATTTGGCTAGCAAGCCGCGTGTATAGCGTGGCTTAGGTTGCTTCCATGCGGCACGACGCTTAGCAATTTCTTCATCGCTCACATTTAGCTGAATTAACAACTTGTGCGCATCAATGGTTACTGAATCACCTCCATTGATGAGTGCAATGGTGCCACCAACATATGCTTCTGGCGCAACGTGACCCACTACCATGCCCCATGTACCACCAGAGAAGCGACCATCGGTAATGAGACCTACGGATTCACCTAAGCCTTGACCAACAAGAGCTGAGGTTGGGGAGAGCATCTCACGCATGCCAGGACCACCCTTAGGACCTTCATAGCGAATGACAACGATGTCACCATCTTTGATCTTCTGCGCCATGATTGCCGCCATCGCATCATCTTCTGAGTCAAATACACGGGCAGGGCCAGTAATAGATGGGTTCTTCAGACCGGTAATTTTGGCAACACAACCTTCTGGAGAGATATTGCCCTTCAAGATTGCTAGGTGACCTTGCTTGTACAAAGGATTATCTAAAGTGCGAATCACTTTTTGATCGGCGCGTGGCACAGAGGGTACGTCTTTTAATACTTCAGCAATGGTTTTGCCAGTGATTGTCATGCAATCGCCATGCAATAAGCCGCCATCTAACAAAATCTTCATCACTTGTGGAATTCCACCGGCTTGATGGAGGTCGGTAGCAAGATATGTGCCAGACGGTTTCATATCAACGATGACAGGAACACGTTTACGAATGCGCTCAAAGTCATCAATCGTCCAATCAATTTCTGCTGCGCTGGTAATGGCCAAGAAATGCAATACTGCATTCGTTGATCCGCCAACTGCCATGATGACGCTTACCGCATTCTCAATCGATTTTTTGGTAATAATGTCACGTGGACGTAAATTGTTTTTGATGGCTTCAACCAAAACACGTGCAGACTCAGCAGCGCTCGCTACTTTCTCAGCATCTTCGTTTGCCATAGTGGAGGAGTAGGGAAGGCTCATGCCTAGGGCTTCAAAGGCTGAGCTCATGGTGTTGGCGGTATACATGCCACCACAAGAGCCGCTGCCTGGACAGGCGTGTTGCTCAACACCTTTTAAGTCTTCTTCAGTCATTCTGCCGGAGGTAAATTCACCAACCGCCTCGAACGCGGAAACAATATTTAGATCTTTGCCTTTGTAATGGCTTGGTTTAATCGTGCCACCGTAAACATAAATTGCTGGAACATTGGTGCGAGCAATTGCCATCATGCCGCCTGGCATATTCTTATCGCATCCACCGATAACGACTACACCGTCTTGCCATAAACCATTGACACAAGTTTCAATGCTATCGGCAATGACTTCACGAGATACGAGTGAGTACTTCATGCCCTCGGTACCCATGCCGATACCATCGGATACTGTTGGAGTGCCGAACATCTGTGCCTTGGCGCCGGCATCTTCAAGAGCGGTTACTGCTGCATCAGTTAATTTTTGTAGACCGCTGTTACATGGAGTAATGGTGGAGTGACCATTAGCAACGCCAACCATTGGCTTGGAGAAATCCTTTTCTTGATAGCCCATCGCGTAATACATCGAGCGGTTTGGTGCGCGGGCGACTCCCTCGGTGACCATACGAGAGCGTTCATTCAGGCGTTTCATGCAAATTACTCCAAAAAAGGGTTGTTTCGAAAGGCTCTATTGTGCCGTGATATTGGTTTTAAAGAACAAAGGACGACTGATTGGCGAGGATATTTGTTGCGACGCAATAATATACTGCCAGTTTACGAGCTAAAAAGACTTGTTTATTAGAGACTTACAAAGAAGCTGTTAAGAATGTACCATTCACCTAATTAATCTAAATAATGAGCCAATATTGTCCAAGCTAGACACTAAGTTGCCAGAAATTCGCAAAGAAGCTTTTACTAAGGCTCGAGAAACTCTTGGTCTAAGCACTAAAGAATTATCTGGAATGGCTTGTTTGTCGGTGCGCCAAATCGAGCAAATTGAGAATGGTGAGTCTAGCTCTTTTTATGGAGCTCAGGTAAAAGTAACTGCAGCAAAAAAAGTAGCAGGCTTACTTAAGCTCAAAAAAGAGGATGCTTTTGATTTTGGACTAGCAACATCCAATAAAGCAGATGCCAAAAAAGAATCAAAAAAAGAAGAGGTCAACAATTCAGAGTTACTGAAGCCGGTTAAAACAAGCGCTCCAGAAAAAACCAATGACTTAAAGAAATTTGCCCCATCTCAGCAAGCAATTAATCAAAGCACCCAAAGTTCCACCTCAAAAAATCCAAAAAGAAAGTTATACATTCTTGGGGGTGTTGCTGCTGCACTCGTTTTTTCAATCATCAATTTGCGCCCCTTATTTTTCCCAGAGGTGGTTAAAGAAGAGGTGGTGGTTGTGGAGCAAACTCAAGCAGCTCCTGCTGCTGATGCGCCCACTGATCCTAAAGCTGCATCACCAGCAAGCACCCCAGAACCAGCTGTGGCTGCTGCGCCAGCCCCAGCTCCTACAGCTTCACCATCAACCGAATGCCCGCCCGCAGATATCACGGCGGTGAGTTATAGACCAGACGCCCCTAAGAAAGCGGGGGATATGGTGTATTTGCAATCTAAGACTGCACAAACGGTTTGTGTTGTTGATGCAAGTGGCAAGACTCAAAATAAAACCCTAGAGCCTGGAGTCGGCACAAGTGTTTACGGGAAGCCACCCTTGAAAGTATTAACTTCAGGTACGGCTCAAGTGGACATCTATTATCAAGGCGTAAAAGTACGCCTATCTAATATCACTGCGAAGAATATTTTTTTGGAGCCGGCTGAAATCATTCAGCCATTGGCTCCCACAGATTCCCAGTTTCGTTGAAATGGGATTGGTCTAAGTTGGATTCTTAGACTGCTGATTCGTTTGTTTCGCCAGTGCGAATACGAATGACTTGCTCAACTGGGGTTATGAAGATTTTTCCATCACCAATCTTGCCGGTTCGTGCGGTTTTGGTAATTGCTTCAATTGCTGCTTCAACACGATCGCCTGGAACAACAGCTTCAACTTTTACTTTAGGCAAGAAGTCGACTACATACTCAGCGCCACGATAGAGTTCGGTGTGGCCTTTTTGGCGACCAAAACCCTTAACTTCAGTAACAGTAAGACCGGTTACGCCAACTTCGGCTAGCGCTTCGCGAACTTCATCGAGTTTGAACGGTTTAATAATTGATGTAATGAGTTTCATGTATTCCCCCTAATGCAGTAATCATACCTAGAACTGGAAAGAAGTGCCAAATTTGGCCTTCTATGAGCACTTAGGCTCTAAATTGGGATGTAATGGGGTAGCGCCAGTCGCGACCAAAAGCGCGGGTAGTAACGCGAACCCCGGGTGGCGCTTGGCGACGTTTGTATTCATTGAGCTTAATTAAGCGCGTTACCTTTTCGACGCTGTCAGAATCAAAGCCATCGGCAATAATTTGGGCGATGGATTGGTTCTGCTCCATATAACGCTCAACAATGCCATCGAGCACCTCATAAGACGGTAGGCTATCTTGGTCTTTTTGATCAGGGCGTAACTCTGCGGAAGGCGCGCGCGTCAGAATGCGCTCAGGAATGATTGGCGCAATACTATTGCGATAAGCACACAAGCGATAAACCAAAGTCTTGGCAATATCTTTGATGACTGCAAAGCCGCCAGCCATATCTCCGTAGAGAGTGCAGTAGCCGACCGCCATCTCACTCTTGTTGCCAGTCGTTAATACCAGACGTCCAGTTTTATTGGAAAGTGCCATCAGTAGGGTGCCACGCACACGTGCCTGAATATTTTCTTCAGTGGCGTCTACTTGCAAACCCTTGAACTGTTCTGCCAAAGAAGCTTCTAGTGCATCGACAGGCCCACTGATTGGAATTTCATCGTATTGCACGCCTAAGTTCTGGGCCATCTCCCTGGCATCAATCCAAGAGATGTCTGCCGTATAGCGTGAAGGCATCATGACTGTGCGTACCTTGTCGGCACCAAGTGCATCAACTGCAATCGCGAGCACTAAGGCGGAGTCAACACCACCAGATAGGCCAATAATCACACCCGGGAAGCGGTTCTTGTTCACGTAATCGCGCACACCCAAAACGAGAGCTTGATAAGCCTGCGCTTCTACGCTTTGAGTTGGGATAATGGATCCAGATTCAAGTTCGGCGGCTGCATTGACATTAACCAAGCCAAGAGCAGACTCAAACTGCGGCATTGTCATCGCCACTTCGCCTTTGCTATTTAAAGCAAATGAGCCGCCATCAAACACCAGCTCATCTTGACCACCAACAGCATTGACATATACCAACGGCATTTTGGTCTGCGCGATATGACTGCGCAAGACGTCAATACGCAAGGATTCTTTTTGGAGGTGGTAGGGTGATGCGTTAGGTACCAGTAATATTTGCGCGCCAGCAGAATGAGCTTGTTTAGCTGGACCAGCATGCCAAGCGTCTTCACACAAAATCACGCCATATGAAATGCCATCACATTCAAATACACAAGCTTCATTGCCAGGTACGAAGTAGCGTACTTCATCAAAGACTTCATGATTGGGTAATTCTTGTTTGGCGTAACCCGCAATCACTTTGCCATTGCGTAATACGGATGCATAGTTTTGCAAGCCATGATCAGTTTGTTTGGGATGCCCAACGATGACCGTGAGATCTCCAAATTGCGCTAATGACTTTGAAAGCGATTCCAACTCATGCGCAGACGCTTCAATAAAAGCGGGGCGCAGTAATAAGTCTTCTGGAGGGTAGCCAGTGAGCGAGAGCTCTGGCGTAACAAGGAGCTTAGCGCCTTTGGCGCTGGCTTCCTGGGCGGCTTTGAGAATGAGCTGCGCATTGCCAGCCAAATCGCCCAGTAATGGGTTGATTTGGGCTAGGGCGATGGTTTGCGCGCTCACTCCGAATCACGAAGCCTGATTAGTGTTGATGAATTAAGCGTGTTCTTTGTTGTAACGCTCAATGCCCTCAAGAATTTCTTTATGGGCTTCAGCAACACCACCCCAGCCTTTAACTTTTACCCATTTACCTTTTTCGAGATCTTTGTAGTGCTCGAAGAAGTGTTGAATCTGATTTAAGCGTAATGGGTTCATGTCTTCTGGTTTTTGCCAGTGGGTGTAAATCGGCAAAATCTTGTCTTCTGGGACTGCCAATAATTTTGCGTCTTGTCCTGCTTCATCTTCCATCAACAAAATACCAATCGCGCGGCAGCTAACAACTACACCTGGAATAAGTGGAAATGGAGTGATCACGAGAACGTCAACAGGGTCACCATCACCAGCGATGGTTTTATTGATGTAACCATAGTTACAAGGGTAGTGCATGGAAGCACCCATAAAACGGTCAACGAAAATAGCGCCACTCTCTTTATCAACCTCATATTTGATTGGATCCGCATTCATTGGGATTTCAATAATGACGTTAAAGCTCTCTGGGATCTTTTTACCTGGCTTGACGTTGTCGAGACTCATAAATACTCCGAATAGTGATTAGTAAATACCCTGATCCTGAAAAGGGGGCGCAGGGGTAATTCTGCTACATACTGGTACAGCTTAAAGACCATAGTTTAAAGCCTTCGCAAACCTGGTCGACCTAAGCGCTAGTAGATACAAAACAATAAAGACTAATTTTAGGGAGTTCAAGCATGAGTAATGTCACTTTAGGCTTGTATTTTGCCTTGGCGTGCGGTGTCCTAGCCGTGATTTACGGTTTTGTGATGCGCGGCTGGATTTTGAAGCAAAGTACGGGTAACGCCAAAATGCAAGAAATTGCAGAGGCGATTCAGCAGGGCGCGGCAGCGTATTTATCGCGTCAATACAAAACGATTGCCGTTGTAGGAATAGTCCTCACTATTTTGATGGCGTTGTTTTTGGATCTCGCAACCGCAATCGGCTTTGTGGTCGGCGCAGTTCTTTCTGGTGCATGTGGTTTTATCGGCATGAACGTTTCAGTACGCGCTAATGTGCGCACTGCTGAAGCTGCAACCAAGGGGATGAACGAAGCGCTGAATGTCGCATTTAAAGGTGGCGCTATTACCGGCATGCTGGTGGTAGGTCTTGGTCTTCTAGGCGTCGGCCTATTCTTTATGTTCTTAGTTTCAATTGGTGCTGGACAGGATCTCTCTTCCGTCTTACATCCATTGATTGGCTTAGCTTTTGGATCTTCTCTGATTTCTATCTTCGCCCGTTTGGGTGGCGGCATCTTTACTAAAGGTGCTGACGTAGGTGCCGACTTGGTTGGTAAGGTTGAAGCAGGTATTCCAGAAGATGATCCACGTAACCCAGCGGTGATTGCGGATAACGTTGGTGACAACGTTGGCGATTGTGCAGGTATGGCTGCTGACTTATTTGAAACTTATGCAGTGACACTGATTGCCACAATGGTCTTGGGATCTTTGATGGTCTCTGGTGCGCCAGTGGCAGCAATCATTTACCCACTCGTTCTAGGTGGTGTATCCATTATCGCCTCCATCATTGGATGTTCTTTTGTTAAAGCAAGTCCTGGTATGAAGAATGTGATGCCAGCACTGTACAAAGGTTTGATCATCGCTGGCGGTTTGTCATTAGTTGCTTTCTACTTTGTGACAAACTTTGTGATGCCTGATGATGCTTTAGGTATTCCAGGTAGCCAGTGGCGCTTATTCGGCTCAACTGTAGTGGGCCTCTTGTTGACTGCTGCATTGGTGTGGATTACTGAGTACTACACCGGCACTCAATTTAAGCCAGTGCAACACATTGCTGAAGCATCCACTAAAGGTCATGGTACAAACATTATTGCTGGCTTGGGTATTTCGATGAAGTCGACTGCTTATCCAGTGCTGTTTGTTTGTGCAGCGATTTTTGCTGCTTACTGGTTAGCTGGTTTGTACGGTATTGCAGTAGCCGCTACATCTATGTTGTCCATGGCAGGTATTGTGGTCGCGCTTGATGCTTACGGTCCAATTACTGATAACGCTGGTGGTATTGCAGAAATGGCTGGGTTGCCACAGGCCGTCCGCGACATCACTGATCCATTGGATGCTGTTGGTAATACAACCAAAGCCGTTACTAAAGGTTATGCGATTGGCTCTGCTGGATTGGCTTCATTGGTACTCTTTGCAGACTACACCCATGCATTAGAGGGTATTGGTCAGCAAGTGTCCTTTGATCTGTCCAATCACATGGTGATCATTGGCCTCTTTATTGGCGGCATGATTCCCTACTTGTTTGGTGCTATGGCGATGGAAGCGGTTGGCCGTTGCGCAGGCGCTGTAGTTGAGGAAGTGCGTCGTCAGTTCCGCGATATTCCAGGCATCATGTCTGGCGCTGCAAAGCCTGAATACGGTAAAGCAGTGGATATGCTCACATCAGCTGCCATTAAGGAAATGATTATTCCTTCCTTATTGCCAGTAGTTGCTCCAATCGTTGTTGGTCTCTTATTAGGACCTGCTGCATTGGGTGGCTTATTGATGGGTACCATCGTGACCGGTTTATTTGTTGCGATCTCGATGTGTACCGGTGGTGGCGCTTGGGATAATGCCAAGAAATATATCGAAGAAGGTAACTTCGGTGGTAAAGGTTCTGAGGCGCATAAAGCGGCTGTTACTGGCGATACTGTAGGTGATCCCTACAAAGATACCGCTGGTCCAGCAGTGAACCCACTCATTAAGATCATCAATATCGTTGCCTTGCTCATCGTTCCATTACTGCCAGTAATTACACGTTAAGCATGCGTTAAACAATACGCAACTGAAGTAGTTGTAACAAACAAAAACGCCTAGCAATGCTAGGCGTTTTTTATCAAATCCTAATTCCATTTTGGTTTTGCAGATATTGTCTTAACTATCATGTTGCCTATGAAAATGACTAAGTTAATTAGAGTTCATGTTGATCTAAGAAATCCTAAAACATTTCCCGATGGTTTTGTTCATCTAGAGGCGTTAAATCTACTTACAGAAGAGCAGATACTAGAACAAGAAAAGGAAGATGATTTGGAATTAATGAGTTTCAGACCATGAATTTGCTGGTCTGATGGAATGATTCCAACATTTCTATGAGGGTTGAAACTCCATTAAATGCCATATACAATTGCTATATACATAAGGAGATTCGATCTATGGCTATTTCTACGGTGTTTACGAATAATCGTACTCAGGCAGTCAGATTGCCTGCTGAGATGCGGCTACCTGAGAATGTGCACAAAGTTAATGTACGCGTTAAAGGATGCGAGCGCATCATTTCTCCAGTTGAAAACATGTGGGACAACTTTTTTCTAGGCGAAGCGGGGGTGAGTGATGACTTCATGCAGGAAAGAGGATCTCAACATCAAAGTGATCGAGAGTCTCTTTGATGTTGAAGTATTTATTGGATACGAATATTGTGATTTATGTAATGAAGCGCAGACCTTTAGAAGCACTTAATGCGTTTAACAAAAATGCTAATCGTTTGGCAGTTTCAACAATAACTTTGGCTGAGTTAATCTATGGAGCTGAAAAAAGTAAAAAAGTAGAACAAAACCTTAACGCTATTGAGGACTTTGTAAGCCATTTGGAAGTATTGCCATATGACATTAATGCAACACAGCATTATGGGCAAATCAAAGCGTTTTTAGAGCGAGGCGGAAATCCTATTGGGGTAAACGATATTCATATTGCTGCTCATGCCAGAAGTCGTGGTTTAACTTTGGTTACAAACAATTTAGCTGAATTTAAAAGAGTTCCAAATCTTGCTCTAGAAAACTGGGTTTGAATAATTTGCCGCAATAAAAACCGCCTAGCAATGCTAGGCGTTTTTTATTGCACAACAGAATTACTTTTTAAGAGAGTGATTCCAAATAACGTTGTGCATCTAGAGCAGCCATACAACCTGTTCCAGCGCTGGTAATCGCTTGGCGATAGATATGGTCTTGTACGTCGCCAGCAGCAAACACACCAGGGATATTGGTAGCGGTAGCGTTACCCTCTAATCCTGAGTGGGTCTTGAGGTAGCCATTATTCATATCCAACTGACCTACGAATAACTCGGTATTGGGCCTGTGGCCAATCGCAATAAAGGCGCCAGTCACAGCGATATCTTCAGCGCTGCCATCTTGTTTTTTGATGCGCACACCAGTTACGCCTTTTTCGTCGCCAAGAACTTCATCAAGAGTGGAGTTCAATTTCAATTCCACTTTGCCTTCAGCAACTTTTGCCATTAAGCGATCATTGAGAATTGGCTCGGCGCGGAATTTGTCGCGACGATGAATGACAGTTACTTTCTTAGCAATACCAGTGAGATAGAGCGCTTCTTCAACAGCGGTATTACCTCCACCTACAACACACACATCTTGGTTGCGATAGAAGAAGCCATCGCAAGTTGCGCATCCAGAAACACCGCGACCCATGAAAGCTTCTTCACTTGGTAGGCCAATGTATTGAGCAGAAGCGCCGGTGCAGATAATTAATGCATCACAGGTATAGGTTCCAGCGTCACCAACGAGGCGAATAGGCTTCTCTTTGAGAGCGGCCGTATGAATATGGTCAAAAATGATTTCGGTATTGAAATGCTCGGCATGCTTTAAAAAGCGATCCATCAATTCTGGTCCTTGAACCTCATTAGGGTCTGCTGGCCAGTTTTCAACATCAGTGGTGGTCATTAATTGACCCCCTTGAGCCAGGCCAGTAATGAGGGTGGGCTTGAGATTGGCTCGGGCGGCATAAACTGCAGCTGTATAGCCTGCAGGACCGGATCCGAGGATGAGAACTTTGGAGTGTTTTGGGGTATTTGTAGTCATACTCAAATTATAGAATTGCTTGTTTACAATCGGTAGAACATGGCAAGAACCGTATACCCAAAGTCTAAGAATCAAACGACCCCCCAGCCCCCCAATGGTGATGGGCAGGGCAGGATGCCCCGACTCCTCTTGGAGGCCCGCTGGTTTATCTCCCTGGGCCTCTGTTTGGGCTTATTTGCCATCCTTCTTACATATTCCAAGGCGGATCCTGCTTGGTCCCATGCCAGTTTTGAGACCCCAAAGAACCTAGGCGGTCGTTTTGGTGCTTATTTAGCGGATTTAATGCTCTATATCTTCGGAATATCTGCTTTTTGGTGGGTAGTTCTGTTTGGGCGTCGCGTTTTGCAGGGCTGGCGTGAGCTTTGGAGTATTCCGTTGCCGTCCGATCCTGAAGCCAAGCCAGATTCTTTGTTGACGCGTTGGTTGGGCTTTGCTCTGACTTTGGTTTGTAGCATGGGTCTTGAATCAATTCGTTTGCATTCTTTGACTTGGGAGTTACCACGACCACCGGGTGGCATTTTGGGTGAGTTAATTGGTGACCCTATGCAAATGTCTTTAGGCTTTACTGGCGCGACTTTAGTTTTGCTGTTTGGTTTATGTGCAGGCCTTTCACTCTTCTTGCATTTCTCATGGCTTGATGTCGCTGAAAAAGTAGGTCGTTTCCTAGAAGTTTCTTATCACCGCATTCGTGAGCGTCGCGATAGCGAGGAAGATCGCAAGCTTGGTGAAGCTGCTGCTGAAGAGCGTGAAGAGTTTGTTGAAGAAATTCGTGGACGTGTTGAAGTTGCCGTACCTGTTCAGATTGTGCGTGCACCAGTAGAAATTCCGAAGAGCGTGCGTGTGGAGCGCGAGAAGCAACAACCGCTATTCGTGGATATCCCCGATTCAGAATTGCCACCACTAGCATTGCTGGATCCTGTGCCTGAAGCCAAGGAAACTATCTCTGCAGATGTATTGGAATTCACATCACGCTTGATCGAACGCAAGTTAGCCGAATTCAATGTGCAGGTAACTGTTATTGCCGCTTATCCTGGCCCAGTAGTGACTCGCTACGAGATTGATCCAGCGGTAGGTGTAAAAGGCAGCCAGATTGTGAATCTATCTCGTGACTTGGCTCGCTCATTGGGCGTTGTCAGTATGCGAGTAGTGGAAACGATTCCCGGTAAAACCTGCATGGCTTTGGAGTTGCCGAATCCAACACGTCAGTCTGTGTACTTATCTGAGATTTTGACTTCACAGGTCTACAACGACAACCATTCCTTATTGACGCTTGCCTTGGGTAAAGATATTTCTGGTAGTCCAATGGTTGCTGACTTGGCAAAGATGCCGCACTGCTTAGTAGCAGGTACTACTGGCGCTGGTAAATCGGTTGGTATTAATGCCATGATTTTGTCGCTCCTCTTTAAGGCTAAGCCTGATGAAGTCCGTCTCATCATGATTGATCCGAAGATGTTGGAGATGGCAATCTACGACAAGATTCCACACCTGCTTTGTCCAGTAGTAACGGATATGAAGCAGGCTTATAACGCGCTCAACTGGGCCGTGTATGAGATGGAGCGTCGTTACAAACTGATGAGTAAGTTTGGCGTACGTAACCTTGCAGGCTTTAACAAGAAGATTGCCGAAGCTGAAGAGAAGGGCGAGAAGCTTACTAATCCATTCAGCTTAACCCCTGAAGATCCAGAGCCAATCTATAAAGCGCCAGTCATCGTAATCGTGATCGATGAGTTAGCCGACCTCATGATGGTCTCTGGCAAGAAGATTGAGGAGTTGATTGCTCGTATTGCACAAAAGGCTCGTGCCGCTGGTATTCACTTGGTATTAGCCACACAACGCCCTAGTGTTGATGTGATTACTGGTTTGATTAAGGCCAATGTTCCAACCCGCATTTCATTCCAAGTTAGTAGCAAGATCGATAGCCGCACAATTTTGGATCAGCAAGGCGCAGAAACACTCTTGGGTATGGGTGATATGTTGTACATGGCGCCAGGTACTGGATTGCCAGTTCGCGTTCATGGCGCATTCGTATCTGATGATGAAGTGCATCGTGTCGTTGAGTGGCTCAAAGAGAAGGGCGAGGCCAACTATATTGATGGCGTTCTCGAGGGTGCTGATGAGTCTAATATTGATGCGCTAACCGGTGAGAGCGGTGGCGAAGCTGATCCACTCTATGATCAAGCTGTAGCGATTGTTTTAGAAAACAAACGCCCATCAATTTCTTTGGTGCAGCGTCATCTTCGCATTGGTTACAACCGCGCGGCTCGCCTCCTAGAGGATATGGAAAAGGCGGGTCTCGTCTCTAAGATGGGCAATGGCGGTAATCGCGAGATTCTTCATCGCCCTTCGGAGTAATTTCCCTTTGCAAAAATTTTGGTCGGCAGTATTCGTTGGTATTGCATGCATTGCTCTGTCTAATGTAGCACTGGCAGAGGGCGAAACAGGCTCTAAACAATTGCGTCAATTTGTTCGTAACTCTAAAACCGCTGAAGGTGATTTTGTTCAGCAACAATTACGAGCACCGAAAGCCAATGAACCACAAGACAAAGGTCTGAAAGTGGTGCGCCAAACCCAAGGCCATTTTGTTTTTCAAAGACCGGGCCGTTTTGTTTGGGAAACACAAAAGCCTTACGAGCAAAAACTCATTACCAATGGAAGTCAATTGGTCTTGTGGGATAAAGATTTAAATCAAGCAACCATTCGTCCTGCTGGCCAAGCTTTGGCCGCAACACCAGCCGCAATATTGTTTGGTGAAACTTCGCTTGATCAGCACTTTGATTTAATTGATGGTGAAGAACGCCTAGGAATGAAGTGGGTTGCATTAGTTCCCAAAAAGGATCCCGGCGCCAAGAATAAAAATGACCTGCCTTACACAAAGATATCGATTGGTATGAGTAGCGGACTGCCAAAAGCCTTGGAGCTTATTGATGGGCTTGGGAGCGTGGTTTTGGTGACCCTGGACAAAATTCAGTTAAACGTCAATCTGCCGGCCAATCGCTTTAATTTCACGCCTCCTGCGGGAGCTGAAGTCTTACGCTTAAACTAGAGTCTAAATAGTCCACAACAGATTAACCCCTATTCATTGAGCATTACATGATTGATCCGCAACTCCTTCGCAAAGATATCGCCGCAGTACAGGCGCGTTTAGCAACTCGTAAATTCCAGTTGGATGTTGAGAAATTCAACGCCCTGGAATCTGAGCGCAAATCTTTACAGACTCGCACCGAAGAGCTGCAAGCAAAACGCAATCAGTTATCCAAAGCGATTGGGATGAAGAAGGGTAAAGGCGAAGATGCTTCTGCTGAAATGGCTGAGGTTTCTCAAGTCAATGTGGATATGGAATCTGGTGCTGCACGCTTAGCAATTTTGCAAGCAGAGATATCAGACTTCTTAATGGGTATTCCAAATCTGCCAGATGGGTCCGTGCCAACTGGTAAAGATGAAACCGAAAATAAAGAAATCAAGCGTTGGGGTGTGCAACCCATTTTTGATTTCGAGATTAAGGATCACGTTGATCTCGGTGGTCCGTTAGGGTTG
>JBGAIU010000035.1:0-13684 GCA_044225315.1 Polynucleobacter sp. | reverse complement strand
GGGGGCCAATACCATCACCATCTGACGACCCTCCATCTTTGGAAACTGTTCAACTTGGCCATACTCTTGTAAGTCCAACTTCAAACGTTCCAACATTCTTGCTCCGATTTCTTGGTGAGCCATTTCTCGACCACGAAAACGCAGCGTAATCTTTGTCTTATCGCCATCCTCTAAAAAGCGGATCAGATTGCGTAGCTTCACACCATAGTCACCATCATCAGTACCAGGGCGGAATTTAACTTCCTTCACCTGAATTACCTTTTGCTTCAGCTTAGCTTCATGCTGACGCTTGGCTTCTTGGTATTTGAATTTGCCAAAGTCCATGATGCGGACTACAGGTGGAACAGCTGTTGGAGCAATTTCAACCAAATCGGTATCTTTCTCTTCTGCTGCAGCCAAGGCTTCACTCAACTTAACTACACCGATGGGCTCCCCATCGATTCCAATCAAACGCACTTCAGGAGCAGTAATTTCCCGATTAATGCGCTGCAATTTTTCAGTAGCGATCTTCTTAATTCCTTTAAAAAAACAATAAATACCGTTCTAACCCTAGCTAGGCTCGGGTCCGACTTTCTGGGAAATATCCTGCTGGAGTCGGGCAACGAAGGCATCAATAGGCATTAGACCCAAATCCACTCCGCCACGGGCACGAACGGCCACCGAATTACTTTCTGATTCCTTATCCCCTACAACGAGCAAAAATGGGATCTTCTGTAATGCGTGCTCGCGTATTTTATACGTAATTTTCTCGTTCCGCAAATCCGCTTCGACTCTAAACCCTTGTTTTTTCAGGATTTGCTGGACTTGTTGTGCATATGCAGCAGAATTTCCTGAGATATTAAGGACTACAGCCTGGGTCGGAGCAAGCCAAACCGGCATATTTCCAGCGTGGTTTTCGATCAAAATGCCGATAAAACGCTCTAAAGAGCCCACAATTGCCCTATGGAGCATTACCGGGGTCTTGCGGCTATTGTCCTCAGCCACATATTCCGCCCCTAAGCAGGCTGGCATGGAGAAATCGACCTGAATCGTGCCGCACTGCCAAGTACGCCCAATCGAGTCTTTGAGGTGATATTCGATCTTAGGGCCATAAAAAGCACCTTCGCCCGGCAATTCTTCCCACTCTTGTCCTGATGCCTTTAGCGCCCCACGAAGAGCCTCTTCTGCTTTATCCCAAATTGCATCATCGCCAACACGTTTGGCTGGACGTAAAGCTAGCTTCACCGCAACCTCGGTAAAGCCAAAATCTTGATAAACAGCGCGTACCGCTTTATCGAAGTCGGCCACTTCAGACTGAATTTGATCCTCGGTACAGAAAATGTGTCCATCATCTTGAGTAAAGCCGCGCACACGCATCAAACCATGTAGCGCGCCTGATGGTTCATTACGATGGCACTGACCAAACTCACCAAAGCGCAAAGGCAACTCACGATAACTATGCAAACCAGAGTTATAAATTTGTACATGCCCTGGACAGTTCATCGGCTTTAACGCATAAGCACGATTTTCCGACTCTGTCGTAAACATGTTTTCTTTGTAGTTTTCCCAGTGGCCGGATTTTTCCCAAAGCGCGCGATCCAAAATTTGTGGCGCTTTCACTTCTTGGTAGCCTTCTTGCTGATATACGCGACGCATGTATTGCTCAACCTCTTGCCAGATTGGCCAACCTTTTGGATGCCAGAAAATTAATCCTGGCGCTTCTTCCTGGAAATGGAATAAATCGAGTTGCTTACCCAAGCGACGATGATCACGCTTTTCAGACTCTTCAAGCATATGCAAGTAGGCGTCTTGATCTTCCTTGCGCAACCATGCGGTTCCATAAATACGCTGGAGCATCTCATTCTTGCTATCGCCGCGCCAGTAAGCACCAGCAAGCTTCATGAGCTTAAATACCTTTAACTTACCAGTGGACGGTACGTGTGGGCCACGGCACAAATCAGTGAACTTACCTTCCGCATAAAGTGAAACATCTTCACCCTGTGGAATGCTGGCAATAATTTCGGCTTTGTAGTGCTCACCCTGATTTTTAAAAAACTTCACCGCTTCATCGCGAGGCAAAACACTACGAACTACTGGCTCATCTTTCTTAGCCAGTTCAACCATCTTCTTTTCTAACGCAACTAAATCATCAGGCGTAAATGGACGGTGATATGAGAAGTCGTAGTAAAAACCATTCTCGACAACAGGTCCAATGGTTACTTGCGCTTCTGGAAATAATTCTTTAACAGCGTATGCGAGCAAGTGTGCGGTTGAGTGACGCACAATCTCCAAAGCCTCTGGACTCTTGTCTGTGATGATGGCGAGTTGACTATCTTTGTCAATCACAAAACTGGTATCCACCATCTTGCCATCCACAATTCCACCCAAGGCGGCTTTTGCTAAACCACTACCGATACTTTGAGCCACATCCGCTACGCGAACTGGGGCCTCAAACTCTCGTTTTGATCCATCTGGCAGAGTAACTACTGGCATGACAACTCCATCTTCTTAAT
The DNA here is from genome assembly GCA_044225315.1 of Polynucleobacter sp. Lineage (GTDB taxonomy): Bacteria > Pseudomonadota > Gammaproteobacteria > Burkholderiales > Burkholderiaceae > Polynucleobacter. The sequence continues at coordinate 11,192 of JBGAIU010000035.1, read as the reverse complement.
TGAACTCCAGTTTCACTTCACAGACCTAAAAAGAAAGCGCGGGAGCTTGTGGGCAACCGCGCATCTTGGGTCATTATTCGTTGGTAGGCTCGATTGGACTCGAACCAACGACCCCCACCATGTCAAGGTGGTGCTCTAACCAGCTGAGCTACGAGCCTATACAGCCCTAGAGTTTATCACCGGCGACGTACTTGCGTGACCCCTTTAAGCTCTTCCAGGCTATTCTGAACCACTCTCAGCACCTCAGAGTCTTTGACCTCAACAGTCAGAAGGATCTGGGCTAAGCCCTTTTTTACGGATTTCCGCAAATCAATCACATGCACACCCTGACGAGTCAGTATTTCAAATAACTCTCGCATCAGCTCAGGGCGATCCAGTCCTGAAACCAGTAAATCGGCAGGAAAGACACGTTTTTTATCTTCCTTCGCATCCGCATCAACGGCTGAAGCTGTCCAGGCTGTTTGAATCACCCTCTCAGGCGCCCTGTCCAATAAACCCCTAAATGTCTTGCATGAGCGACGATGAATAGAGACCCCTCTACCTTGCGTAACAAATCCTGCGATCGCATCTGGAGGCACGGGGCGGCAACACCTTGCCAACTGCGTTAACAAAGAGTCTACGCCCACTACCAATACATCGCCACCTTGACCAACTTTGCGGCTGCTGTGGCGCAGAATAATTTCAGGGGTAATTGACTTTGCTTCTGTTGATGAATCTGATTTTGCTTCAGTTGCTTTTGAAGCCGGTGCGACATCTACATCGTCTAATGCATTAAACCAAGCGCGCACCCGCTGACGAGCACGCTGAGAACCAACGTAATGTTTGTCGGGACTAATCCAATCACGCGAAGGACCGCCATCTTTAACAGCAATGATCTCAATGGTTTGCCCATTCTTAAGAGCGGTCTCCAAGGGCACCATGGCGCCATCAACACGAGCACCACGACAACGATGACCGAGATTTGTATGCACTGCATATGCAAAATCAATTGGTGTCGATCCCTTTTCCAATGAGATCACTTTTCCCAACGGCGTTAACACGTATATGTGGTTATCAATTTCATGATGCTTGAGCTGATCCCATGCATCCTCTTTCCAAGAGATGAGCTGCCTTGCCCAAGAAATCTGACGCTCATAGGCTACCTCTGCGCTATGTGTGCCGGGCTGATGAGTAACATTTGGTTTATTGCCTTGAGCTGCTTTATTTTGATTTGGCGGGGTTGCCATACCAATATAGGCACCTTCCTTGTAGCGCCAATGAGCAGCTAAACCATACTCAGCTTGTTGGTGCATTTCATGAGTGCGAACTTGAATTTCGAATGCCGTGCCATCCTCATTCATCACTACAGTATGGAGCGATTGATATCCATTTGGCTTAGGGCGTGCAATGTAATCATCGAACTCTCGCGGTACTGGCTGCCAAATGTTGTGCACAATTCCTAAAACGGCATAGCAAGTTTTTATATCCTCTACCAACACCCGAAACGCGCGAACGTCGTACAAGTTTGCAAAGTCCAATGACTTGCCTTGCATTTTTTTCCAAATGCTATAGATATGTTTTGGTCTACCTAACACCTCTCCTGCGATTTGTGCAGCTTTCAATTCTTCCTGTAGTTGCTGGACAATCTTCTCAATAAAGACCTGGCGCTCTATGCGTTTCGCATCCAGCATCTTGGCGATATCGCGATAGGCATCTGGAGAAAGCGCTCTAAAGGCAAGATCCTCCATCTCCCACTTCATCTGCCAAATGCCCAAACGATTTGCCAAGAATGCGTCGATATCCAAGATCTCTTGCGCCAATGGTGCTGGAACTGAAATCTTTTCTTTAGTAACCCAACGTAATGTCTATAAACGTGAAGCGAGATAAATCAGCACTACCCGAAGATCATCACCAAATGCCAAGAGCATCTTACGCAACATCTCTTTTTGACCTGAAACGCTAAGACCTCCATCTTCACGAACCAACTTTGCTTGAGCCTGACGAAGCCCACGATAGCCAATTAACAGCTTTGCAGACTCCTCGCCTATCAACTTAACGAGAGCTTCTTTATTATGGGTGCGGGCGATGTTGTTAGCAGCAATCAAAGTGACTTGATCTAAATTAAGCCCTTGCAATATTTGCGAAACACCTAAAGCATGAGTTTCAGATGGCTCGCCGTACCATGCATCTACAAAAATGGTGGGTTTGCTAGGAGTATTTGCCATAGGCAAAATTAACTAAAGAATTCTTTTGCCAGTGCTATTTGCTCAGGCTTAACAAATGCTGGCGCATGCCCTACATTTGGAATCTCGATACTACGAGCGTAGGGATTGACCTTGCACATCTCAGCGACGGTTGCTGCTGAGAGTAAATCAGAGTCAGCGCCTCGAACAATCAACATCGGTATGTGAATTTGCTTGAATGCATGCCACATCGCAACTTCACCAGCTTTAGCCATGATGGGATTAACCGAAGCAAAAGGAACCGCAATATTAGGGTCGTAGTGCATTACCCACTGTTCATCACGTTGTACGAGCATCGGTCCGTTATAAATTTCCCACTCCTCAGGAGTGTGCTCACCAAAAGTGGCGCAGATTTGATTTAGGCGATTTAATGCATCAGCACGGTTAGCAAATGCAAAAGGTTGGCCAACATAAGAACCTAAGCGCTTAATCGCATCTGGTTCAATTCTAGGGCCCACATCATTGATCAACATTCTACGTATAGGTGAATTTGGCATCGCCGCATACACCATACCAATCAAGCCACCCATCGAGGTACCTAACCAGTCAACCTGGGTCACGCCTAACTGTTTTACCAGTTGTGCAATATCCGCAACATACTGAGGAACAGCATATTGCATAGGATTACTTAAGCGATCAGAGTCACCGCGACCAACCACGTCTGGACAAACTACGTAATAGTCTTTGCACATTGCTTGCGCCAGCATCTTAAAGTCACTACCGCGGCGGGTTAAACCATGTACACACAAAAGAACTTTAGGATTGGTGGGATCACCCCAAGCGTGATAAGCCATGCGATGCGAGGTTTTTCCCCCAGAGCATTGCACATAAAAAGTATCGCCCGAGTGAATCACGCCAGTGCGTTGATGAAACTCATGTGCATCACCATCCTCAACACAATCAATCACGACTTGCACTTCTTCAGGCTGCAAAGTGACATGATCAATCCCGTGCTTGTCCAGCAGCATCTGATTAATTCTGGTCATGATCTCTGGCCACTCTTGGATATTGGCAATTTCAATATGGCCAATCAGCGCCGGAAAACTCGGCGTCATTTCCCAAACATGCAAATCATGCACCGCGAGAACACCAGGTACGTTTTTTAAATCTTTGCCTACTTGCAAGTAGTCAATGTGCAGTGGTACGCCCTCCATTAGGAAGTGATATGACTCATGCAGAATGGAGATGGTGGACTTCAGGATCAACAAGGAAACCAAAATAGATAAGATGGCGTCAATCGGCATCCAGCCAGTTAGCTGAATCACAATCCCAGCCACTAAGGCAGCAATTGAACCTAATAGATCGCCCATGACATGAATCAGTGCTGCGCGTGTGTTAACACTTTTCTTATCTCGCGAGAGAACCCAGGCCACCACGATATTCATGAGCAGACCAATCGCAGCAACTACGGTTACCGTAAGACCATCTACTTTATGCGGATCATAAAAGCGACTAATTGCCTCAATCACAATCCAGACCACTAAGCCAAGCATCGCAATGCTATTGACGAAAGCAGCTAGCGCTTCAGCCCTTCCAAAACCAAAGGAATGTTTAGGTGATGGCGGACGTCGGGAAATGATTTGCGCTAATAAGGCAAGACCTAATGCAGCGGCATCGGTCACCATATGACCGGCATCCGAAATCAGAGCTAATGAATTCGCAAAATAAGCTGCAGCACCCTCAACCCCTGAAAAGCCGAGAGTCAGAATTAATGCAATCAGAAGCAAGTTTTGATTGGAGACTTCTTTGCTATGAGAGTGCTTTGCATCACCCTTTTTATGAGCATGCAGAGTAGGATCTACACCAGAGTGACTCTGGTGTTTTGATGACCTTGAATGGAAATGATGGGATCCCGACATGGTGAACCCATTATTCCATTAATCGATGACGCTTGTTAGAAACCCGTTGTATCAACAGGGGCACCCGTCTTAGCGATTACCTCTTCCTTGGTAACGCCAGGAGCTAGCTCAACCAACTTCAGACCTTTTGGAGTGATATCCAATACACAGAGGTCTGTGATGATCTTGCTGATAACCTTTACACCTGTCAGGGGTAATGTGCACTTAGGCAAAATTTTGAGCTCTTCTGTGCCATCTTTCTTTTTGGCAACGTGCTCCATCAAAACAACCACATGCTTCACGCCGGCAACTAAGTCCATTGCGCCGCCCATACCCTTAACCATTTTTCCTGGAATCATCCAGTTGGCTAAGTCGCCATGCTCGCTCACTTGCATTGCACCCAAAATTGCGATGTTAATTTTTCCACCACGAATCATTCCAAAGGAATCGGCGGAAGAAAAAATTGAAGAACCAGGCAAAGTTGTAACAGTTTGTTTACCAGCATTAATCAGATCAGCATCAATGGTTGCTTCTGTTGGGAATGGGCCAATACCCAACAAACCATTCTCCGACTGAAGCCATACTTCCATATCTTTTGGCACATGGTTAGCCACCAATGTAGGCATACCAATACCCAGGTTCACGTAGTAACCGTCTTTTAATTCTTTAGCAGCACGCGCTGCCATTTCATCTCTATTCCAAGGCATATCGATCTCTCTAATTCTTTCCAATAATTAAGAAGCTGAAAGCGTACGTTGCTCAATACGCTTCTCTGGAGTTTTATTAATAACTAAGCGGTGTACATAAATACCTGGAGTATGAATCTCATCAGGATGTAATTGACCGTTCTCCACAATCTCTTCCACTTCAGCTACAGTGATCTTGCCCGCCATTGCTACTACTGGATTGAAGTTGCGCGCAGTATAGCGATAAACCAAGTTACCAGACTTATCTGCTTTCCATGCTTTCACCAAAGAAATATCTGAAACGATAGAACGCTCCATGATGTATTTCTCACCATCGAATTCTTTTTCTTCTTTGCCTTCAGCAACTAATGTACCTACACCCGTTTTTGTATAGAACGCAGGAATACCACAACCACCAGCACGTAATTTTTCTGCCAATGTTCCTTGTGGCGTAAATTCCAACTCCAACTCACCTGCTAAGTATTGACGCTCAAACTTTTTGTTTTCGCCAACATAAGACGCAACCATTTTCTTCACTTGGCGAGAATTCAATAACAAGCCCAAGCCAAAGCCATCAACGCCAGCGTTATTTGCAATAGCAGTGAGATTTTGTGCGCCAAGATCCTTCACCGCCTGAATCAATGCTTCAGGAATGCCGCACAAACCAAAACCACCAACGGCAATTTTTTGGCCGTCCTTCAAAATATCCCGCAGGGCATCAGCTGCCGATGGGTAAGTTTTATTCATAACTTTTGTCCTAATATTGCCGAAAATGGTAAAAAAGTAATCATAATGCTTTAGGCGCCCAAGCCCAGCCAGTCTTGGCACCAAACTAGTTTTGAGCACTTAGAACTAAACTATCTAAGCTGAAATACCCCATTTTTTAAGACATCTCGGAGAAATTGCATGAATCCAGCGCAGATACTAGAACAATTCGGGCCTCGCGAATCCATGGACTATGACCTTGTGATCGTAGGGGGCGGACCCGCTGGTTTATCGGCCGCAATTCGAGCAAAGCAGCTCGCCAATGAAACTGGGAAAGAGATAAGCGTCTGCGTATTAGAAAAAGGCTCTGAAATCGGCGCTCACATATTGTCTGGTGCCGTTATGGACCCCAAAGCCTTAACTGAGCTATTTCCCAACTGGAAAGAATTAGGCGCCCCACTCCATACTGAAGTCACTCAAGATCAATTTCTCTTTTTAACAAAAGACAATTCGTATCAAGTACCAAATTGGATGCTGCCACACTGCTTCCAGAATGAAGGTAACTATATTGTCAGCCTCGCTAATGTCACCCGCTGGTTAGGAGAGCAGGCTGAAGCACTTGGTGTAGGAATTTTCCCAGGCTTTCCTGCTGCAGAAGTTTTATATAACGAACAAGGCGCTGTTGCTGGAGTCATTACCGGTGCAATGGGTTTAGATAAAGAAGGTAACCCAACTGACCAGTTCCAGCTTGGTATGGAATTACGTGGCAAATACACTTTATTCGCAGAAGGCGCACGTGGCCATCTTGGCAAACAATTAATTTCTAAGTTTGCATTAGACAAAGACTCCGATCCACAAAGCTATGGCATTGGCATCAAAGAGCTCTGGGAAGTTGAGCCGTCCAAAAGCAAGCCTGGTTTGGTGGTTCATACAGCCGGGTGGCCTTTAGAGAGCGATACCTATGGTGGATCTTTTCTGTATCACTTAGGCGATAACAAAGTAGCCGTGGGACTGGTTGTTGGCCTCTCCTATAAGAACCCCTATCTCTCCCCTTTTGAAGAATTCCAGCGCTACAAATTGCATCCGAAGATTCGCGAAACTTTTGAAGGCGGTAAACGCATTGCCTATGGTGCACGCGCATTAACTGCTGGTGGTTTAAATAGCCTACCTAAAACAGTATTTCCAGGTGGCGCACTGATTGGTTGCGATGCTGGCTTCTTAAATGCATCTCGCATCAAAGGCAGCCACGCCGCAATTAAGACTGGCATGCTAGCTGCTGAAGCAGCTGTTGCTGCAATAGCCGATAACCGCTCATCTGATGTACTCGCAGGCTATCCAACCGCTTTCCAAAATAGTTGGCTGCATACTGAACTCAATCAAGCCCGCAACTTCAAAGCATGGATGTCTAAAGGACTTTATCTTGGCACGTTGATGGTTGGTCTTGAACAAAAAGTATTGGGTGGCAATATGCCATGGACAGTGCACCTTAAGCATGCTGATCACGAGTGCCTTGAGCCAGCGGCACAACACAAGCCCATCGACTATCCAAAACCAGATGGCAAGATCAGCTTCGATCGCCTATCTTCAGTGTTTATCTCCAACACCAATCATGCGGAGAGCCAGCCAGTTCACCTTACCCTGAAAGATGCTGCTATTCCGGTTAGCCTTAATCTGAAGACTTATGCTGGCCCAGAGCAACGTTATTGCCCTGCTGGCGTTTATGAGTACGTTGAGGCAGACGGTCAACCCAAACTCCAGATCAACTCGCAGAACTGCGTGCACTGCAAAACCTGCGATATCAAAGACCCAAGCCAAAATATTGTTTGGGTTACACCTGAAGGTGGCGGCGGACCAAATTACGGAGCAATGTAAATCATGATGCTTTTACACACCATGCTGCGCGTTGGTGATCTGCAGCGCTCAATTGATTTCTACAGCAAAGTATTGGGCATGAATCTATTGCGCACCACAGAACGACCAGAGCAAAAATACTCTTTAGCTTTTGTTGGCTTCGGAAAAGGCAACGCAGATGGTCAAGCAGAGATTGAGTTGACCTATAACCATGGTGTCCACTCTTATGACTTAGGCACCGCCTATGGCCATATTGCTATTGGAGTACCCGATGCCTACGCTGCTTGTGAAAAGATTAAAGCCGCGGGTGGAAATGTGACTCGTGAAGCTGGCCCTGTAGCTGGTGGCGATACTATCATCGCCTTTGTAACTGACCCAGATGGCTACAAAATCGAATTGATTCAACGTTAGTAGTGAAAGAGTTTGGGCAATTTCATCTCGAGATACTCTCCAAGATATCTGATGTAACAGCACCAGAATGGAATGGCCTACTTACAGAAGATTCAGGCCCCTTCCTAAAGCATGAGTTTCTATCCTCGCTTGAAGAGGCCGGTTGTGTTGGCAACAATGCTGGATGGCAAATCGCCCATCTTGTTTTGAAATTAGACAAAGAAATTGTCGGCGCAATGCCACTCTATTTAAAACAACATTCTTATGGCGAGTATGTGTTTGATTGGTCATGGGCGCAGGCTTATGAGCAGCAAGGCATGAACTATTATCCCAAAGTTCTTTGCGCTATTCCTTTTACACCTGTTCAGGGCTCACGCCTACTATCCAAACCAGGAATGAATAAAGAGTTAATTTATTCAAAACTGATTTCGGGACTCAAATCCTTGGTGATAAACAATGAGCTATCTTCAGCACACATCTTATTTCCTCAAAAGGATGAGCTTGAGATACTCAATACTCAAGGATTTTTACTAAGGGACTCTGTTCAGTTTCATTGGCATAACCAGGGCTATCAATTTTTTGAGCAATTTTTGTCTTCGCTCACTATGAAGAGGCGCAAGAATATACGTCGCGAGCGCGAGTTTGTTGCAAGACACAATATTTCATTTAGGCATATCTCTGGCAAAGAATCTACTGATCAAGATTGGGATTTTTTCTACGCTTGTTATGCAAACACCTATTATGAGCATCAATCACAGCCCTATCTCAATGAAGCATTTTTTAAGCTTTGGAATAAACGCCTCCCAGAAAATATCCATTTGATTGTGGCCGAGCGAAATGGTGCCCCAATTGCGGCCTCATTGCTCGTTGTAGACACAGTGATGTCAAAAGCATATGGTCGTTATTGGGGTTCACTTGAGCATGTTCCTCTTTTGCATTTTGAAACCGCCTACTATCAAGCAATTGAATATTGCATTGCCGAGGGTATTCAAGCCTTTGAGGGTGGCGCACAAGGCGAACATAAGATGGCGCGTGGGTTCCTGCCAACTACGATTCAATCCGCCCATTTCATAAAAGACCCCAGATTTGCCAATGCTGTTGAGCATTTCTTAGGAAGAGAACATCAAGGTATAGAGGCCTATGTGGACGAGCTTGCTGAGCATAGTCCGCTGAAATCGTCTAAAGTACTCAAATGAACTCTGAAAGCAATCCCCCGATCCAACAAGACGGCTCACACTCTCCTTGCATTGGGATATGCACCACCCTCTATGATGAGATTTGCCAAGGATGTGGTCGAACCCTTAATGAAGTAAGTAACTGGGTGTTTTTTTCTGATGAAGAGAAGGCATCAGTATGGAAGCGTATCCGAGAAGACGGTACGGCCATGCGCTTTCAGCGTCAGCTTAAAGAAAATAAGCCCACATAATTGTGGGCTTATTTATTAACCGAGTTCTTAATTTAATTCGATTAACCAGCTAGGGCTTGACTACGCAAGTACTCTTCATAAGTACCAGAGTAGTCCTCGACTGTGCCATCCATTTTGACTTCTAAGATACGGTTAGCTAAGGCTTGAACAAATTCACGGTCATGAGAAACGAATATTAAAGTGCCTTCGAATTTCTCAAGCGCGATTTGCAAACTCTCGATTGATTCCATATCCATGTGATTGGTTGGCTCGTCCATTGCAAGAACATTATGCTTTTGGAGCATCAACTTACCCCAAATCATGCGCCCCTTCTCACCACCAGATAACACTTTTACATCTTTACCAATGTCATCGCCCGAGAACAGTAAGCGGCCTAGAGTGCCACGCACCACTTGGTCATCGTCACCAGTATTACGCCAATTGCTCATCCACTCCATGAGTGTTTCTTCTTTGGCGAAGAGCTCTGTATTGTCCTGAGGCATTACACCCACATTCGCGTTCTCTGCCCACTTCACATCGCCGCTATCAGCAGCAATACCATCGAAGCGTTTACTCAGAATGGTTTTAAGCAAAGTGGTTTTACCAGCACCGTTTTGACCGATGATGGCAATCTTCTCACCCGCACGAATGCCAAGCTTTAGATTCTTGAAGATGGTTCTGTCATAAGCCTTAGTGAGCGCATTGCACTCCACAGCCATATTGTGTAACTTTTTCTCATAGTCAAAACGAATAAATGGATTTTGACGAGATGAAGGCTTAATTTCAGCGATCTCAATCTTTTCCAACTGACGTTGGCGTGAAGTTGCTTGGCGCGCTTTAGAAGCATTTGCTGAGAAGCGGCTAACGAATGCCTGTAATTCAGCAATCTTCTCTTTGGCCTTGGCATTTGAGGCTAACTGCTGCGCCCTTGCCTGGGTAGATGCCAACATGTATGAGTCATAGTTTCCTGGATAAACCTTCAAGGTTCCATAATCCATATCAGCCATATGCGTACAGACTTCATTTAGGAAGTGTCGATCGTGGGAAATGATGATGATGGTGCTATTGAATTGGTTAAGAATCTCTTCCAGCCAATGAATGGAGTGAATATCCAAGTTATTGGTTGGCTCATCTAGCAATAAGACACCTGGATCAGAGAACAAAGCCTGAGCTAGCAACACACGCAATTTCCAGCCAGGTGCAACATTGCTCATGGGGCCGTTGTGTTGTTCAATTGGAATACCAATACCTAATAACAACTCACCTGCTTTTGCTTCGGCTGTATAGCCACCGTACTCAGCATACTTACCTTCAAGCTCTGCAGCTTTCATGTAATCTTCATCACTTGCTTCTGGGTTCGCATAAATAGCATCGCGCTCAGCAGCGGCTTTCCACATCTCTTCGTGACCCATCATCACTACATCGAGTACACGAACATCTTCGTAGGCAAACTGATCCTGACGCAATTTACCTAAGCGGATTCCTGGATCTAGACTCACGTTTCCGCTTGAAGGCTCTAACTCCCCTCCAAGGATTTTCATGAAAGTGGATTTACCGCAGCCATTGGCGCCAATCAAGCCGTAGCGATTACCGCCGCCAAACTTGACGGAAATATTTTCAAACAGAGGCTTTGCCCCAAACTGCATGGTGATATTAGATGCGGACAGCACGGATGTTTCTCTAACTTTCTACGAATCAAGTGGAACGATTGCGCATTAATAATGCGGCCTCATCTAAGGCAAAGACCATTATTTTAACGGTTTAGAGCCTCAAAAGGCTATGTGCGATATAAGGCTAGACTTTGACGCGAAATGGCGTGAAATTCGTATGAATATCGTAATAATCTTCGTTTTCCTTGCGTTTAAGGAAATTCACCACCCAATACGTCAAGGGTGTAGCCAATACTTCCCAGCCCGTTTTTAGGGCATATTGAGCCAAAGCAACTGCGATTACTTCATGAGTTGGCCAAATGCCATAAAAAGCCAACATGTAGAAGAATGATGAATCAACCAACTCGCCAACCGCGGTAGAACCGATAGTACGCATCCAAAGATAGCGACCTTGGGTCCAAATTTTCATTTTGGCCAAAACAAAG
>JBGAIU010000034.1:0-14823 GCA_044225315.1 Polynucleobacter sp. | reverse complement strand
TGCTTGGCGAGATGTTTGCAAACGCTCTATTGGAAAGAGATGCAAACGCTCTCCAAACCCAGCTTGCGGAAGCCAATGAAAAGGCTTTCAGAGGTCCCTTACTGATTCTTGCAACCGTCAACCTTAATAATCAATTTGATCAAATTCCTGAGTTTGAGAAAATTATTTCAGCAGGATGCGCCATACAAAATGTACTGCTAATGTCAAATGCCCTTGGATTTGGTTCAGGCCTCTCAAGTGGAAAAGCAATGTCCAGCAAAGCGCTCAGAACGTTGTTTTCACTTTCAGAGCATGAGAAGCCCTTATGCTTCATAACAATTGGCACCATTTTTAAACATAAGCCAAACTTACAAAGGCCTACAGCAACAGCATACTCAAGTGTTTTTTAGTTTCGCCATCGTTACTTAAGTAACGCTCAAAAGCTCAGTTCTGAAACTAGGACCTGGGGGGTGAGACAAAGGTTAGAAACATTATTTAAGTAACGATTATAGGGATTCATCATCAAAATTGTCGGGTTACCCGACAAAATACATCTCCAACTCACGTTTTCAAGCTATAGATGTAGCGAAACAGGTCTTCATCATAATCTTCACTACTCAGGGGCCCCAAATACAAATTTTTATAAAAGACTTTCGTGGACCATTTTGAATTGCCTTCCAGAGTAAAAATTACGTCTTTTAATTCTGGGGCTAAATCGATTAAAGCACTTTGGCCAAATAAATGCATAGACCAAACCGGAAAACGTCTTTTATCAATATGCTTAAATTGCGTGCAACGTAAGTTTTGGTGACGACTATCTTTTTCTATAGTAGAAATCAGTTGATACAAGGGCGCTTTAGCACCCTCTAGCACTTGTGCAAAAATTCCGTCATCGTAATAGAGTGCACCAGTAATCTCTAGCTCTTCATTTTTTAGTACAGCATGATCCACAATTTCCAACAAACTTTTTGGATCAAAAGCTTTTGTTGCCTGACTGACATAAGCAACGGTAGTAAGTTGATTAAACATAGATTTAAGTATCTATCATTTATTAAGTTTTAAATTGGTCATTTCAAAAAATCTAACTAGCCTGATGAAACACTGGATCGCGCTTCTCCAAAAAGGCAGTAATACCTTCACGGTAATCAGTGCCTCTAAATACATTCCGTCGCAGAGTTTGGAGATGCTCAAACACAATTGAATTCAAGACGGCCGCATCTGAAAGCATTTGTGATTGGGCTTTAAATACAGCATTCGCCTGAGGAGATCGCTTGGCAATCGTTTTTGCCATGGCATATGTTTTTTCCTCCAACTCTCCTGCTACATACAGATGATTCAGGATCCCTATTTGCAGCGCTCTGTCAGCATTGATTGGCTCTGCCGTTAAAAACATTTCCTTTACGATATTTAATGGCATCCTAGACATAAAATGCAATATCCCACTAGCCGTATATGGCAATCCTAATTTTGCTGGAGTAATCGCAAATGTTGCATCGTGATCACCAATGGCAATATCACAACTCATAATTAAATCAGTTGAGGCTCCCCAGACAGAGCCATCAACCATTGCGATTACTGGCGCCCTGAATGTACGAATAGACTGAAGAAAAATCATCACGGGATCATCTGCAGGCAATGGATCCATATCTGCTCTGGGTAGTTCCATTACGTCATGACCAGCAGACCAAACAGTATTCTTCCGACCTGAGCGCAGTACTAATACCCGAATATCTTCTTTTCCAAAAATATTTAAGGCATGATGAATCTCTTCAATCAAACATTCGCTAAGAGCGTTACGCTTGGCGTAGTGATCTAAGTGAATAGTGGCAATCAAATCTGCTTGCTTGGTTTTGATGTACTGATAGTTCATTTATCAAACCTTTTATGCTGTAATCAAAAGATCGCCTAATTCCATCTTTTCCCACCATATGAATGGCAGCAAATAAACAGGGTCTCCAGCATCTTGCAGGATTTCAAGCGAACCATCATCGATTTTGTTGGCAACATACTTTCCAGGCATCAATGAAAGGGAGCCTCTATCGGTTCCATCATTACGACGCATCCTCGCTGCGATACAACTTGTAATATATACAATCATTTTGTTCTCCAGCTCTCAAAATATATGGGCATAGATCAACGTCTTCAATAAAAAAATATAATTCCAAAATACCCTAGCGTTAGATCGTTACTCGCGTCCGATGCCCTGTTATTGTTCTTTTTTTTCCATTTTTGTGCATAAATTCGTGAACCGCACTAATGATGTGCAGTCAAACCGTATACCCTGTTGGTGGACACATAGACTTTCATTATGTCTATCCATGCCGCCCTTCATTACGTTACAGAATATGACTATGACCGCTTAGTTGAACTTGGTCCGCAAATCGTTCGACTTCGGCCTGCCCCGCATTGCCGCAGTCATATTCTCTCCTACTCACTTAAAGTTGAGCCCGAGGACCACTTTATTAACTGGCAACAGGATCCTTACGCAAATTACCAAGCACGCTTGGTATTCCCTGAAAAAACAAAAAAATTCAAAGTTACTGTTGATCTCGTAACTGAGATGGCGGTATACAACCCCTTTGACTTTTTTTTGGAGCCAGATGCTGAGAATTATCCATTTACTTACAACTCAGAACTCAAAAAAGAATTAAGCCCATATCTTGGAAAGATACGGAACGCGACCTTAAATAGATATTTCAAGACGGTTGATCGCAGCGAAATGCGCACGATTGATTTTTTAGTCAAACTTAATCAAAAGGTCCAACAAGATATTCAGTATCTCATTCGCATGGAGCCCGGGGTCCAAACGCCAGATGAGACGTTGGATTTGCGCAGTGGTTCTTGTCATGATTCCGCATGGCTGATGGTCAACCTATTGCGACTGAGCGGCCTAGCGGCTCGATTTGTATCGGGCTATCTAATCCAATTAAAACCTGATGTAAAAGCGCTTGATGGTCCAAGTGGCACGGACGTTGATTTCACCGATCTACATGCATGGTGCGAAGTCTATTTGCCAGGTGCCGGATGGATTGGCTTAGACCCCACATCAGGCTTATTTGCTGGTGAGGGACATATTCCCGTTGCATGCACTCCAGAGCCTTCAGGCGCAGCACCCATAGAAGGTGGCGTAGATAAATGTGAAGTGGAATTTAAACATTCCATGGATGTGACGCGAATCTACGAATCCCCACGCGTTACCAAACCATATACGGAAGATCAGTGGCAAGCAATCGTAGATTTAGGGCACAGAGTTGATCAGAAACTGGAGGCTAGTGATGCACGCCTAACGATGGGTGGAGAGCCCACTTTCGTTTCAGTGAATGGTCGTGATGAACCCGAATGGAACGTTGATGCATTGGGACCCACAAAACGCGGCTATGCAACTGACTTAGTAGAGCGTTTGCGCAAAGAGTATGGCGATGGTGGATTCTTGCATTTTGGTCAAGGCAAATGGTATCCAGGAGAGCAGTTACCACGCTGGGCGCTCTCTATTTATTGGAGGGCTGATGGTCACCCCATATGAAAAAATCCCAAGCTCTTCGCGGATGAGCGCGATCCCATCACTTATACCAATAAAGATGCAGAAAAATTTATTTACACGCTGTCAAAAAATTTAGGTTTAGCAGATAAATTTATTGAGCCCGCTTATGAGGATGTTTTTTATTACCTTTGGAGAGAATCTAAGCTTCCGGTAAATGTTGACCCATTTAAATCAAATTTAGATGATGAGATGGAACGCACCCGCTTAAAACGAGTGTTTACCCAAAAACTAGACTCAGTAATTGGCTACGTATTGCCTATTGAAGCAAATCAAGGTCAAAACTATTTTGATACTAGCTGGAAAACTGGCCCTTGGTTCTATCGTGAAGATCGCCTTTATCTCCTGCCTGGTGATTCCCCGATGGGATATCGCTTACCGCTTGACTCCCTGCCATGGACAAGTAAAGCAGATTACCCATACATGATTAAGCAAGATCCCTTTGCTTCTAGGCCAGCATTGCCAAAAAATGCACAAGTAATTCAGCAACAACCGAGCTTAAGTAAAGATACATCAAATCCGGCTTTGGGTGTTGGTAAAACAATTGGAGTCAAGCCCAAGTTACTTGCTACCCACTACAGCAAGAATCGGCTGCTTGGATTACTCGAACTGCTTTATGCGTTGAGACTCGCGATCCGATGCGGGCTAACGGTCCAGATGCTGAAAATAAGTATGGCGGAAAAAATGGTGCACTTTATGTTTTCATGCCTCCGCTTTCACGACTAGAGGATTATCTCAATTTGTTAGAGGCGGTAGAAGCGACTGCACAAGAGCTGAATTTTCAAATTGTTATCGAGGGCTACCCGCCTCCACGCGATTCAAGACTCAAGCTTTTGCAAGTCACGCCTGATCCCGGCGTGATTGAAGTCAATATTCATCCAGCCCATAACTGGAATGAACTAGTCCAACATACTGAATTCTTATATCAAGCTGCCTTTGAATCCCGCCTGTCCGCTGAAAAATTTATGACAGATGGACGCCATACCGGAACCAGCGGTGGTAATCACTTTGTAATGGGTGGAGCCACCCCAGTTGATAGCCCCTTCTTACGCAGGCCAGAACTTTTAGCTAGCCTGATTTTATATTGGCATAATCACCCCAGCTTGAGCTACCTCTTCAGCGGCATGTTCATTGGCCCTACCAGTCAAGCGCCACGCGTAGATGAAGCTCGTAACGATCAACTATATAAACTAGAAATCGCACTTAAAGAGATTCACGAGAATCGCAAAAAATATGGCGCCAGCATGCCCCCTTGGTTGGTTGATCGCACTTTACGTAATATCTTGATTGATGTCACGGGCAATACACATCGTAGCGAATTTTGCATTGATAAGATGTATTCCCCAGATAGTCAAACAGGTCGTTTAGGCTTACTCGAGCTTCGCGCATTTGAGATGCCACCGCATGCCCAGATGAGCATCGTTCAACAATTACTTATTCGGGCGCTAATCTCAAGATTTTGGGATGAACCCTACTTAGCTCCTGCAACCCGCTGGGGCACAGAGTTACATGATCGCTGTCTCTTGCCAACATTTATCAAAATGGATTTTGATGATGTCATCGAGGAAATGCAGCAGCATGGATATGACTTCAAATCAAAATGGTTTGCTCCTCATCTAGAATTCCGCTTTCCTTTAATTGGCCAAGTACAAACTATGGAAACTGGAATTACCTTGCGTAATGGACTTGAACCCTGGCACGTGATGGGAGAAGAAAGTGTAGCCGGAGGCACTGCACGTTATGTTGACTCCTCTATTGAGCGTATCGAGGTGCGCATAACCGGCCTCAATCAAAGTCGCTACTCTATTACTTGCAACGGTAAACCATTACCACTACAGCCAACTGGAATTGCGGGTGAATATGTCGCAGGCGTTCGATATAAAGCATGAAATCCGCCCTCGAGCCTGCATCCCAGCATTAGAGTGCATGCTCCATTAGTATTTGATATGGTTGATACATGGATGAAACGCTCTGTTGGTGGCTGCCAATACCACGTCGCTCATCCAGGCGGACGGAACTATGACACCTTTCCAGTCAATGCCTATGAAGCTGAAAGCCGACGACTTGCTCGTTTCTTCCGCATGGGGCATACACCAGGCAAGATTCAGGGGATCCAGGCAAATATTGAACAGGCAGCAAGTAGAGAATTTCCATTTACGCTCGATATGCGTCGATGAGACAATAAGCCGTGGACTCTTCTCAGATATATTCATTGAAATCTACGGCGAACCCCTCCCTTGTGGAGGAGATTGCCCTTCTAGCGCCTAAAGCAAGAGAGGGGCACTACGATGAATTAAGGGGGCACTCAAATGCCCTACTGCCCCACTGGCAAATATTTTTTCAAGGGCTTGGTCCATCTGGCCTGTCTGACTTAGATCAGCGCACCTTGGAACTGAATCGACAAGTTCGTGATAACGGCATTACCTATAACGTATATGCTGATGAGTTCGGCCCACAACGCCCCTGGTCTGTCGACCTCTTTCCACTCATCATTACCCCCGAATCCTGGCATGAAATTCAATCGGGTATCTTACAAAGGGCCAAACTACTAGAAAGCATCATTAAGGATGTATACGGTCCACAAAACTTACTGAAAGAAAACTTACTTCCACCAGCATTAGTCTATAGTCATCCAGGCTATTTGCGTTCTATGTTCGGCGCAAATTTTGATAACCGCAAGCATTTACATATCATTGCCTTTGATTTAGCCAGAACCCCCGACGGAAAATGGTCAGTACTCTCTCAGCGAACCCAAGCACCATCGGGCCTAGGATATTTGCTAGAAAACCGCAATCTCATAGCCAGGCAATTTCCTAAGGCATATGAGGAAATGCAGATTGCTCCTTTAGCTAGTACTTATAGGAACTTAATTGACGCATTAAAGCTTGAAAGCCCCGCCGGAGCTAACGCACACATTGCATTGCTCACGCCTGGGCCATATAACGAAACTTACTTTGAACATGCTTATCTTGCTCGCTATCTTGGCTTAACACTAGTAGAAGGCGGGGATCTGACAGTGCGTGATCAACGCCTGTATCTCAAAACGGTTCGCGGCTTAGAGCCAGTTGACATACTAATCAAGCGACTAGATGATGAATTTTTAGACCCTCTTGAATTACGCGCTGACTCTACATTAGGCGTTCCCGGCCTATTACAGGTTATTCGCGCAGGCAACGTCATCATGGCAAATGCACCAGGCTCAGCATTTTTAGAATCTCCCGCACTTTTGGGTTTTCTACCCGGCATTAGTGAACGCTTGCTAGGTGAAAAAATTCAGTTACCAGCCATGGATACATGGTGGTGCGGCGAAAGAGCTGCTCTAGATTCGGCCATTCCTAACTTACGTAATAGCGCCATTAAACCAACCTACCCAAATGGTAACGGCCATCAGGCTTATGAATCCGTTTTAGGCCTTGAGTTATCACAAGCACAACTAGATGAATGGGTTGGCAAAATCACCCGCCAACCAGATGAACACACCGTTCAGACTTATATACCTTTGGCAAAAATGCCGACTTGGCTCAATGCCCTGAATATAAATGATGCTTCGTTAATTGAACCACACCCCTATATGTTGCGAGTATTTGCTCTTAGCAATGAATCTGGTGGCTGGCAAGTTCTACCAGGAGGATTAGCCCGAATTGCAAGCAAGAATTCTGGAATTGCTTCGATGCAAAGAGGTGGTAGTAGCGCTGACGTTTGGGTTCAAGGCAGTGATATTGAGCCAATATTTGAACCACACGTTCATCAAGCGGTAGAAAAGGATCTCGTCTTGCGTAAGCGGATGGTGACAAGCCGCGCTGCTGAAAATCTCTATTGGTTTGGTCGATATACCGAGAGAAGTGAAAATATTCTTCGCTTAGCCAAACTATATTTAGAAAATATTAATAGTGAATATACTCCTTCACACTCTTTATGGTTATGGCTAGAGCACCTATGCAATCAATATGGTCTGGTACCAGAGGGGGTACCAAGTAATTTCAATCAAGGAGATACTCGTCATCGCGTATTTGAAAGAACGCTCATCAACTCGCTGAGCATGACTGAAAATGTCACTAGCGTAGGATTTAATCTCAATGCAATGAAACGTACTGCCTCCAATGTTCGTGAAAGACTCTCAATTGAACGGTGGACCACAATCAACCATTGCATCGAAGAGTTCCAGAAAGATTGCCATAAAGCCATCACCTATAATGACTTTTCTTCTACGCTAGCGATTGATGCTTTAAAGCAAGCAATTCTCTTGCAGCAATTACTGGGGCGCAAACCGACCGAATGACGCGCGATGATGGTTGGCAACTCCTCTCGATTGGCCGTCACATAGAACGTTTGTCATTTCTAATAACAGTTTTAGACTCCGCCATTCAAATGAGGTTATTAGATAATCCAAATATCGATAGTTCTGGCTATACAGCACTACTGAATCTTTTTGATAGCATCATCACTTTTCATGCGCAACATCAACAAAGCCGCGAAATTGCTCCGCTTATCAGCCTATTGGTTCTGGATGATGAAAATCCACGTTCCTTAGCATGGGTTAGCAAAGCACTACGCGCTAGACTGTCAAAGTTGGCAGGTACAGAGCGAAATAATCCAGATGAACTAACTCGTAGCGTTGCTAATCCTCAGGAATACGATCTCTATAACTTATCTTGCACTGATGCTTTTGGAAATTTTGCCAACTTAAGAAACTGTTTAAATGCCGTTTCACAATCAGCTTGGCATGTATCCGATGAAATCAGCGCTCGTTACTTTAATTTGATTCATAAGAATGATTACAGCGTCCAGCTATAAATAGTTTCCATCATGTTGCTAGAAATAACCCACGATACTCAATATCTCTATGATCCTAATGTAGAAATTGCACAGCATTTTGCTCATCTCAAGCCTGCATCTACTACCACTCAACAGGTAGTCAATACAAAAATTGAAGTTCAACCAGCCCCTTCATGGTCTAAAGAAAATATAGATAACTTTGGCAACATTTGTACTTTTTTTTCACTTCAAAATAGACACGCAGAACTCTCTATTCATACAAACTCAGTTATCAAAACCAATGGGGCAACAGAGGGGCCAAAGCCATCAGACACCCCTCCATGGGAACTAGTAAGGGAGTATTTTCGATATCACTCCAATTCCACATGGGATGCAGCATCTGAATTTTTATTTCCTTCTCCATTTATTGCCAATCACTCTGATTTCTTAGAATTTGCAAGAGCAAACTTTACAAATGGAAGACCCATACTTGAGGCGGCCATAGATATAACACAACGCATCTATGGCGAATTTCAATATGCAAGCAAAAGCACGGACATAGGAACCCCTGCTTTAGTGGCCTTAAATAAACGTCAAGGAGTATGTCAAGATTTTTCCCATATCTTAATTGCTGCATTAAGAAGTAATGGCATACCTGCCAAATACATCAGTGGGTATATCTTGAAAATTCCCCGCCTGGTCAAGCTAGATTGATTGGGGGAGACGCCTCTCATGCATGGGCATCTATATATATTCCAAGCGTAGATGTAAACGGACAGTTATCTACTGGTGTGTGGTGTGATCTTGACCCGACCAATAATCGCTGGGGTTACCAAACACCAGGAGAAGACTATGTTCACTTAGCACAAGGTCGTGATTATGCTGATGTCTCTCCAATTAGAGGCGTAATACATGGTGGAGCAGACCATACCTTAAATGTAGCTGTTACTGTTCAGCCTATAGAGCACTAGGACCAGACTCCCCTGTTCGAACTCTTATAACCTCATTAAGAGGGGTAACGAAAATCTTACCATCACCAATCTTTCCTGTGTATGCGGCTTTTGAAATCACTCGTATAGCGTCATCTAACAATTCATCACTAACAGCTACTTCAATTTTTAGCTTTAACAAAAAGTCGATAACGTAT
Source organism: Polynucleobacter sp. (assembly GCA_044225315.1). GTDB lineage: Bacteria > Pseudomonadota > Gammaproteobacteria > Burkholderiales > Burkholderiaceae > Polynucleobacter. Next base: position 5,404 of record JBGAIU010000034.1, on the reverse strand, counting down.
TCGGCGCCTCGGTAAAGCTCGGTATGCCCTTTTTGGCGACCAAATCCATGAACATCGTATGAAGTCATACCTTGAATACCAAGAGGCGCAAGAGCCTCATGAACTTCATCCAATTTAAATGGCTTAATAATTGCGGTGATTAATTTCATAATTAGCTACCAAGAGTTATTGCTGCATTGCAGAAATTAACTACTATTTAATCAAAAATCTTTTTACATAGCAATGAAAAGTTAGCTGCACTAAGTAAGTGCATTTAAGGGTCTAAATTTTTTTGAGGCTAAAGTCTCCAGTAAAAAGCTTCTCAGTCTAAAGTGGATAAATTGAGATCCAAGTTGGTGCATCTGATAGATCAAAGGGTGCAAATGAAAATGCGACATATGCTTTTAAAAAATATGATGTCACATGCGTATCGTATTAACAAAAGGACTAGTTCTGGATGCCCAATCCCCTGCAAGAGACAATCTTGCTGAAACGCTATTTCCGGCTGGAGAGTATCAAGCCAACCTAACGCCAGAGGGGAAAATTGAAATACTCAGTTCAGGAAAATGTAAGGCTAAATTTTCATTTTCCCAATTCAGAGAAAAACTCAACCTCGGTGAATTCATTCTATTAGAGAGTTAACATGCCTTTTGCGTTAAGCTTCCTAGATTCGAACTTTGCACTAAAAAGCAATCGCACACTCAATCGCACGCCGATTTTGATCGCCCGTTACGCCAATAGATACATAAGCAAACGAAGAGCCACGACATCTTTTAATCCGTTGGTCGCGAGTTCGAATCTCGCCCGACCCACCAGTTATACAAAAGCCCCTTGAGAAATCTTGGGGCTTTTTCTTTTGGCTGCTTGGAATATGAGCGGACCACTGAGTGTAATACTAGTCCCGCATTCATAACAGAGTCGCATTTCGATACTTAGAAAGTAAGCCTCAAGCTTCCCCAATGACATTACTCACGTACTGTTTAGACCCTTGGAAAGCATAGCTGAGATTTAAATGAACCCCTTTTTGAATGATGTGCTGATAATTTAAACCTGTGTTGTAAACCAAATGCCCAGGGGTGATGCCAGTTGCATAATATGATCCGCCTAATGAGTTCACTCCGGTTAAAACGCCCTGCTTAGCAAGACTATCGTATCCAGCCCCTACATTTATCTACAAACGACTCATAGGTCCAAATAAGTATTGATACATTGCATTGCCTCCGAATACTAGCGCTTGAGCATGCTGTGCATTAACTGACTCTTTGAGGGTATCTATATATGCATCTGCTTTTACGCCAGCATAATTCACAGTGATCGACGGAATAAATTGCTGATCTTCATCAATTGATAGATGCTTTTCAAGAGCACCATTAAGGGCAATGTAGTACGAGTTAAAGTTCGCATTTGCAGTCTGAAGTAATTCAGTATCAAAGCGTGAGGTGGATGTATGGTTAAGGCCCAAGGTGGTATATCCCTTGAGATGGACAGTCGGATCTATAAGATGTTTGTAATAGGCTGTAGCTTGATAATTTTGCCCACTAAAGTCTTCGTTTGTCGCTGCGCTATTTCCGGTTAATTTGCTCCCGCCAAAAGCAAAGGCTGCTCCAATATAAAAATCGGGTGATATACGAGAGTCCGCACCCAAGGCTATTCCACTCACAGATTGAGCGTATCCATATGCGCCACTGTTATCCCCCTGAAATCCCCAAGAGGTATATGGCGTAATCCATGCCCGATTATCCGCAGTAGTCCCCTTATAAGCTCCACCAGTCATCCAATTGAGGCGATCTTCAACAGGCTGAGAAGTTGCTGCAACAATTTTTAAAATTGAATTGGCTTGATTGGCTGCTGGTGGATCCTTTGAAGCCGACCCAGAATCAGTCACAACATTAAGATTTCCACCTGCCTGATTAAGGCTGTATCCATAGATGGTTGTACCTTGAATTAACTTTCCAGACGCACCGGCAAGAAGACTTGTCCCAGCAATGCTAGTTGCAGACAATACGTTATAAGACGTACTTGCATTAACGGTAGATCCAGCCTTTAATCCAAAAGAGGCGCCAGATTGAAAAGTTACCGGACCGTTAACAACCAGTTTGCCATAACTATTACCGTTAATTCCTATCTCTAACCTCCCTGATTGAGTGTAGCTACCCAAAGTTGGTGTAACGCATGCAATCCCACAAGAACTGTAATTTGTTGGGGTAACTATTGTTGCGGTATCCCCAGCAGAGACGCTTACCGTTCCTGAGTTAACAAAACTAGTAGCGTAGATTAAATTGCCGTCACTGATATTTAGGGTGCTTCCTTGGTTTACGGTAAAAGTATTTAGCGCATCACTGTTACCTAAATCACTTGGGTTTGGAGATACAGCGCTACTACCAATATTCCCCTGCGTTGTAAAAACGGATGTTTGCCCACTACTGTTCCCGATATCCATCGTAAGCCACATAGATGAGCTTGGAATAATGGTCACATCGCCGTTTAATCTCGCATTATTCCCAAGCATGGTGATATGTGTCTCCATAACCGAGCCCAAATTCACCTTACCTAATATAGTTCCATAGTTGTTTAAGGTGACTAAAACGCCATTAGTATTGTCAATAGCAACAGAGCTTCTACTATTACCTATTTGGCCATAATTATTAATAGTCGTGATGTATGCGCCATTGCCATATTGAATGGTGGAGATCGTTCCGCCCGTATTATTTGTAATTGTGTATAGCTCGCCTAAATTAGATATGCCATTACTTGAGTTGCTACCGATTACGCCATTATTCGTGATTGAATAAAGCTCGGGATCAGCACTTGCTCCATCGCCATTAATGATTTTTTGAATGACACCATTATTTAATAAACCTGAATACGGAGCTGTAATACCCTGACCTATTTCACCTAAATTGGTCAAAGTTCCAACGCTACTGCCTGAATTGACTGTAATGGAGTTTGCAGATGTTGCAGGAATGCATTCACTTGCAGCAATAGACTTATTACCACTCGACCAGACAGTTGGCGACCCAGTGCAAGCGCCACCCTCAGCATCAGGATCCGTCCAACCTCCTCCACCGCCTGCAAATGCTAAATTAGCAAACAATAATAATGTTAGAAAACATAAGGAGAGGCGAAATCGAAATTTCGCCTGCAAGAGTGAGCTACCAATTGCCATAACCAGTTCCTAAAGATTAGATTCAGGAGCCTAGTCAATGACTATCGTGATTTGATCAACTGAAAATAGTGAATTATAAAATATACATTTTTATTCTATAGTCGCAATTCGTAGGCAATTTGATCTATATCAATTATGGAGTCTATTAGATGTTATTTGGGTCGGAATGGTGGGCGTTGAAAGACCGTTAGCGTTAATGACATCTCAAAGGACATCATGCGTCCCTTAACCCGACGCTTTGGCGCATGGAATATCGGGCTAAGTGACAACACATAAGAGAAAATCATACAGAGGTGGCGTTGACATTTCTCTCGGAGTTATTTCTCAAGTGCCTAGTGTTGATGCAACAGCGCAATTATTAGTTGCAGGCTTGCCAGCCAAACGATCTTTGATCCAGGGCAAATAGAGCGACTCAGATGCGCCAGGGGTTGTGAAGTGCGACTGCTCTCCCGGCAATTGAATACGCTCAACATTTCCACCCAAAGCGCACATTTGTTCGTGATAGAACTTGCCCATTGCAGGCGGAGCAACAACGTCTTTTGTGCCCCAATAAACCACCACTGGAGCGATAGGCTTGACTGGCGCAGTGCTACCTCTAATAAATGATTTCACCCATTGCAATGTATTGTCAGGCTTATCTTTGAGCAATGACTTGTAGTTGCTTGCATAGGTAAAATTCAGCGTATCCGAAGCTACATGCATACATTTATTCAAGAAGACCTCATCAAGTACTTTGACTCCTTCATTAGTAAATATATCGGTTAGCTTTAAATTAGGATTGGCTGCCTGGGTTCCCCACATATACATCGCAAAATGTGTGAAATCAAAAATATTTTTGGAGAATCCATCTACAAAATTTCCCAATGTCTTATCTGCAACTTTTTGATCAATTACTTTGCCGCCCGCTAGTGATGCCATATCTCTTGGTGCCATTGCCACAAAACCAAGAAACTCAATACCATCCGAAGCCGTACCCTTTTTGGCAATATAGTCAGATAAGCTGGCAGCAGCAATCGTACTAGCTCCACCTTGAGACCAGCCGTAAACCACTGCTTTTTTACTTGTGGAAACTTCTGACATTGAAGCGGCCGCTTTTGCAGAGTTGATCACGTCCTTACCTTGAGTGGAAGAAGCAAGATACTGATGTCGACCACCACCCCCAAGCCCCTGATAGTCTGTTCCAACAACAACATAACCCTCATTGATAAAAGCTTCTAAACTTGGTAACCCATAGTCAGTCCAGGAATTACCTCCAACCAAAAAATATTCATTCAGCGGTGCCGCAGGATTAACAACTTGTGATGGACCACAATTTTGGGCAGTGCCTGTCGTGCCATAGGCCCAAGCCATAATAGGTCTCCCGCCAACTGGAGCCTTGCCAATAGAAGCAACCACTAGGCCAGTAGAGATAGTTGGGCGCTCATCCAAATCCGATGAAATGTAAGCAATACGCCAAGCTTGAGCACCCTTGACTGAAGTTTTAATTTGCTCTTTTTTAATAATTTGGCCCAACTTACCATTCGGAGTCATTTTGGTAACGGCTTCATAAAATGGTAGAAGAGGAGGATCAACTAAAGCAGCAAAGGAATTCATACCAGTGGCAATTCCAACAATCAAAATGGAGAGAATCTTTTTCATATTTTTTATAGGCAATTAATAGGATTTTCAATCAAGAGAACTATACCCCAGCCCCATCAGAACGATTTAGTCGCGAGTTCGAATCTCGTCCGACCCACCAGTTATATAAGCCACCTTCGGGTGGCTTTTCTATTTGCTTGGCACTCCACCTTTTATTTGAGCTTTTGCTTATGTCGAGCATTATCTTTAGAACAAATTTTAATATCACTCTCGTGGGGTGCCGCTATAGGGAAAAGTTACACCCTATATTCGCAAGATTGAAATTCCAACTCTCTTTTTCAGGGGTTGACCCAAATTCATCATTTAATGGAAACCACCCCAATGAATCTCCATGCATGCTTTTTAGAGAATAAAAACCTTCTTTGAGAGCAAATACCCTCTTATCGGTGCAGTTAATACGAATTTGAGTGGCTTTAGACCGATAGGTTAAGGCTCCATAAGCCTGAGGCTGCTCATAGTTTTCCACATAGACCAAGGTTACGGAATTTCTATTTCTAACGATGGAATCAGTCTCTACAAATAAAGAGCCGTCGCCTACATAGTCAGGGACTTGTTGCAAAAAAGCATATGTAGATTGCATGCCCACCACTTGAAAAAAAAGAATAAGTAGTCTAGCCAAGA
>JBGAIU010000033.1:0-16983 GCA_044225315.1 Polynucleobacter sp. | reverse complement strand
AGTGGTTATCCAGTTCGTTTATCGGGTGAGGATAGTGGTCGAGGTACATTTACCCACCGTCATGCGGTACTGCATGATCAAAATCGCGAGAAGTGGGATATTGGTACATACATTGCTTTGCAGCATGTAACTAAAGACCAGGCGCCATTTGTGGTGATCGACTCTATTCTTTCCGAAGAAGCGGTTCTTGGTTTCGAGTACGGTTATGCGGCGGCAGAGCCAAATACCTTAACCATTTGGGAAGCTCAGTTCGGTGACTTTGCAAACGGTGCGCAGGTTGTGATTGACCAGTTCATCGCCTCTGGCGAAGTGAAGTGGGGTCGTGCAAACGGCTTGGTCATGATGTTGCCACACGGTTACGAAGGTCAAGGCCCAGAGCACTCATCTGCACGTTTGGAGCGCTTTATGCAGTTATGCGCTGATACCAATATGCAGGTCATTCAGCCGACAACCGCATCACAAATTTTCCATGTGTTGCGTCGTCAAATGATTCGTCAGTTCCGCAAGCCACTGATTTTGTTTACACCGAAATCCTTATTGCGTAATAAAGATGCTGCGTCACCACTCTCAGAATTTACCAAGGGTGGTTTCCAGACGGTAATTGGCGAGCGTGATGAAACTATCGATGCAAAACAAGTAACTCGATTGATCGCTTGTTCTGGCAAGGTGTATTACGACTTAGTTAAACAGCGCGCTGAAAAGAAAGCGACCGATGTTGCAATTATTCGTGTTGAGCAGTTATATCCATTTCCGCACAAGGCTTTGGCTTCAGAGTTGAAGAAGTATCCAAAACTGGAAGAGGTGGTTTGGTGTCAGGATGAGCCACAAAACCAAGGCGCGTGGTTCTTTGTTCAACACAACATTTTGGAAAACATGTCTGATGGTATGAAGTTGGCGTATGCAGGACGTCCCGCATCTGCTTCTCCTGCTTGTGGATATGCCCATTTGCACCAAGAGCAGCAGAAGTCTCTTCTCAACGCGGCATTTGCCAAATTAAAGGGTTATGTGATTACTAAATAACCAATCGCATACCAATACTCATACACATATAGATAAACAGGATTAATCATGGCTATTTTTGAAGTTAAAGTTCCACAACTCTCCGAGTCAGTTGCTGAAGCAACATTGTTGCAATGGAAAAAGAAGGTCGGTGACGCAGTCGGTCAAGACGAGATTTTGATCGAAATCGAAACAGATAAAGTTGTTCTCGAAGTGCCCGCTCCATCTGCTGGCGTATTGACAGAAATCGTAGTTGCTGATGGCGGCACGGTTGTAGCTGATCAATTAATTGCCAAGATCGATAGCACCGCTGTTGCATCAGCTGCCCCAGCCGCTGCAACACCTGCACCTGCTCCAGCAGCAGCCCCAGCTGCGGCACCTGCAAAAGCAGCTGCTCCTGCTAAGGCTACTGGTGCAGCCGCTTCACCTTCAGCAGCAAAAATTCTTGCTGAAAAGAATGTGGATGCAGGTCAGGTAGCTGGTTCAGGTCGTGATAGTCGTATCACTAAGGGCGATGCGTTAAACGCTTCCGCTGGCGGCGCTAAGTCTGCCGCATTACCAAGCGCACCAATCCCAACAGGTGATCGTCCTGAAGAGCGTGTGCCTATGAGCCGCTTGCGTGCTCGTATTGCAGAACGTTTGCTTGAGTCACAGGCTAACAATGCGATTTTGACTACATTCAATGAAGTCAACATGGGTCCAGTAATTGCATTGCGCAATAAATACAAAGATCAATTTGAAAAGACCCATGGCGTAAAACTCGGCTTCATGTCTTTCTTCGTTAAAGCGGCTACTCATGCCCTGAAGAAATTCCCATTATTGAATGCGTCTGTTGATGGTAACGACATCGTTTACCACGGCTACTTTGATATTAGTATCGCTGTTAGCTCACCACGCGGCTTAGTAGTGCCAATCTTGCGTGATGTTGATCAAATGAACTTGGCTGATATCGAGAAGAAAATTGCTGAATTTGGTGTGAAAGCACGCGAAGGTAAGTTATCGATTGAAGAGTTGACTGGCGGTACATTCTCCATCTCTAACGGTGGTGTGTTCGGCTCAATGCTCTCAACCCCAATTATTAATCCTCCACAGTCTGCAATTTTGGGTATCCATGCGACTAAGGATCGTGCAGTGGTTGAGAATGGACAAGTAGTTGTGCGTCCAATTAACTATCTCGCTTTATCTTATGATCACCGCATCATTGATGGTCGTGAGGCAGTGCTTGGTTTAGTTGCTATGAAGGATGCGTTAGAAGATCCTTCACGTCTCCTCCTTGATTTGTAAGAAGGGAAGATCATGAGCCAAGCTTTTGATGTACTCGTAATCGGTGGTGGCCCTGGCGGCTACATCGCCGCTATTCGTGCCGCGCAATTGGGTTTCAAGGTTGCCTGTGCAGAATCTAATGCCTATGATGATCCAAAGGGTGAGCCACGCTTAGGCGGCACCTGCTTGAACGTTGGCTGCATTCCTTCTAAGGCTTTGTTAGCCTCATCAGAGGAGTTCGAGAAAATTGGTCATCACGCAGCAGACCATGGTATTAAGGTTGGCTCTGTCAGCATTGATTCCAAAAAGATGGTTCAACGCAAAGATGACATCGTCACCAAAATGACTGGTGGCATTCAGTTCTTGTTCCGCAAAAACAAAATTACTTTGTTAAAGGGTCACGCTTCATTTGAAGGCAAGGGCGCTGACGGATATCAAGTCAAGATTGATGGCAAAGTTAAAGAAACTGTTACCGCAAAGAATGTCATCATTGCAACTGGATCTAAAGCGCGTCATTTACCAGGCTTGCCAGTAGATAACGTATTGATTTGCGATAATGAAGGCGCTTTGAAGTTTGATTCCGTGCCTAAGAAGTTAGGTGTGATTGGTGCAGGCGTTATTGGTCTTGAGCTCGGCTCTGTTTGGCGTCGTCTTGGCTCTGAAGTCACTGTGCTCGAAGCATTACCTTCATTCTTGGCTGCTTGCGATGTCAGTATTGCCAAAGAGGCACAAAAGCTTTTTACTAAGCAAGGCTTGAACATCAACATGGGTGTAAAGATTGGTGATGTGAAAGCAGACAAAAAAGGTGTAGTAGTTAATTACACTGATAGCGCTGGTAAAGCCGCTAAATTGGAATGCGATCGCTTGATTGTTTCTGTTGGTCGTGTTCCAAATACTGACAAATTGGGCTTGGATAAGATTGGTCTCAAAGTGGATGAGCGAGGCTTTATTCCAATTGATGATCACACTTGTGCAACAGCTGCGCCTGGCGTATACGCCGTAGGTGACGTGGTTCGTGGACCAATGTTGGCTCATAAAGCGGAGGACGAGGGTGTCTTGGCTGCTGAGGTGATTGCTGGTCAGAAACCACATATCGATTACAACGGCATTCCTTGGGTAATCTATACCGATCCAGAGATCGCTTGGGTTGGTAAAACAGAACAGGCTCTTAAAGAGGCTGGTGTTGCATACAAGGCTGGTCAATTCCCATTCATGGCTAATGGCCGTGCATTGGGTATGGGCCGCTCTGATGGTTTTGTCAAAGTATTGGCTGATGCGAAAACCGACGAAATTCTTGGTGTTCACATCATTGGCCCAAATGCCTCTGACTTAATTGCTGAAGCAGCGGTTGCAATGGAGTTCAAGGCGGCAGCTGAAGATATTGCACGTATCTGTCATCCACATCCAAGTTTGTCGGAAGTGGTACGCGAAGCAGCATTGGCGACAGATCAACGCGCACTCAATATGTAATTGAAAACCATTGAGTTTTACCAACAAAAGTTAAAAGCGCGCGGGTATCAAAGTGATCCCGCGCAGCTTCGTGCTGTTGAGCGTTTGCAAAAATGCGAAGACGAATGGATTGCCTATAAGGAAATCCGCAGCAACAATCTCAAAAAGAAATTATTCAAACCGACCCTTCCAAGAGGCTTGTACCTTTGGGGTGGAGTAGGGCGCGGCAAGTCTTTCTTAATGGACTGTTTTTATGCTGCCTCTCCCTTAGAAAAAAAGATTCGCATTCATTTCCATGAATTTATGCGAGAAGTGCACCGTGAGTTACATGAACTCTCGGGCTTATCGGATCCTCTAGACGAGCTTTCTAAGCGAATCGCCAAACGCTACCGTTTGATTTGTTTTGATGAGTTCCATATTAATGACATTGCCGATGCGATGATTCTGTATCGCTTACTCAATGCATTATTTGCTGATCGCGTGCAGTTTGTGATGACCTCAAATTACCGGCCCGATCAGCTCTATCCCAATGGCTTGCATCGGGATCGCTTGCTTCCCGCAATTAAGTTACTCGAAGAAAAGCTTGATGTTCTCAATGTGGATGCTGGCAATGACTATCGCCGTGTTCAGATGGCACAAGTTGAGGCCTATCTCACTCCAGCGAATGCGGAAACCCAAGTTGCTCTTGGACAAATGTTTCAAACATTGATTGGTAATCAGAAAGAGACGCGCAACCCCGTCTTACACATTGAGTCTCGTGAACTGCGACCATTGCATATGGCTGATGGTGTGGTTTGGTTTGATTTCCAGACGCTGTGTTGTGGTCCGCGATCTCAGAATGATTATTTAGAAATCGCCAATCAATTTCATACGGTTATCTTGTCCGGGGTTCCCTATATGCCCCCAAAAATGACCAATGAAGCGCGCCGATTTATCTGGTTAATTGATGTTTTGTATGACCATAAAATCAAGTTGATCATATCTGCTGAGGTGCCCGCAACGGATTTGTATACAGAAGGCCAAATAACCGCTGAATTCTCTAGAACGGTCTCCCGCTGATTGAGATGCAGTCCCGTGACTATCTAGATGCGCCACGCCGTGTCATCGATACCAGCTTGACCTAAAATAAGGGTATGAGCAGTTTTTCTACCCTAAATGCCGATCTCCATTGCCACTCTGTGGTCTCTGATGGAACTCTGACGCCCGAAGCTTTAGCCGAGCGCGCTAAGGCTAATGGTGTCAACTTATGGGCACTCACGGATCATGATGAGTTGGGTGGACAGCAACGTGCTCGTGAAGCTGCAAAAACACTCAATATCGATTACGTATCTGGCGTTGAAATTTCCGTTACTTGGGCAGGACAAACCACTCATATCGTTGGTCTTGGTATTGATACTAATCACCTGGGAATTGTTGAAGGTTTACGTCGCACTCGAGGTGGACGCGGAGAGCGCGCAAAGTTGATGGCTGAGCAGTTATTAAAAGCAGGTATACCAGGAGCATATGAGGGTGCTCTGCATTTTGCAGGAAATCCCGAACTCATTTCTAGAACACACTTTGCAAGATATTTAGTGGAGCAGGGTGTCTGTCGCGATACTGAAGAAGTTTTTAAAAAATACTTGGTTGAGAATAAGCCAGGCTTTGTTCCACACCAGTGGGCCACTTTGGATGATGCGGTGGCATGGATTAGGGCTGCTGGTGGTGTAGCGGTTATCGCCCACCCTGGAAGATACAACCTAAGTGCTCTGCAGATGAGTGAGCTTTATGAGCACTTTAAGGAAATCGGTGGCCTTGGCATTGAAGTCATTACCGGCAGTCATAGCCCAGACCAATACACCACTTATGGAAAGATTGCGCAAAAGTATGGTTTCTTAGCCTCTCGCGGCTCTGATTTTCATGATCCTAGTGAAAGTCATATTGACCTGGGCACTTTGCCGCATTTACCGGATCATCTGACCCCAGTTTGGTCAGTGTTCCATTAATTTATTTTTCACTAACGATAAAGAAAAACAATGTTTGCTGAACGTGTTCTCTCTGGCATGCGACCTACGGGTAATTTGCACCTCGGACATTACCATGGAGTATTAAAAAACTGGGTGCGATTGCAATCTGAATACCCATGTTTTTTCTTTGTCGCTGATTGGCATGCATTAACAACACATTACGAATCTCCAGAAGTTATCGAGCAATCTGTTTGGGATATGGTGATTGATTGGTTGGCCGCAGGCGTGGATCCAAATCAAGCCACCTTGTTTATTCAGAGTAAGGTACCTGAGCACGCAGAGTTATTTTTATTGCTCTCGATGGGTACGCCTTTGGGTTGGTTGGAACGTGTTCCTACCTATAAAGATCAAATTGAGAAGCTCAAGGAAAAAGACTTGCAGACCTATGGTTTCCTTGGTTACCCATTGCTACAGGCTGCTGACATTTTGATTTACAGAGCGCAACATGTTCCAGTAGGTGAGGATCAGGTTCCGCACGTAGAGATGACTCGTGAGATTGCGCGTCGCTTTAATTACCTTTATGGTCGCGAGCCGGGATTTGAGGAAAAGGCGCTCGAGGCTGCTAAGAAACTAGGTAGCAAACGCGCCAAGATGTACTTAGAGTTGCGTGTAGCGTTTCAGGAGCGCGGTGATGAAGAGGCATTAGAGCAAGCGAAAGCATTGCTACAAGAGTCACAAAGTTTATCGATGGCCGACCGCGAAAGACTTTTTGGTTTCTTGGAAGGTGCACGCAAAATTATTCTTCCTGAGCTTCAGGCTCTCTTAACAACAGCATCCCGTATGCCAGGCATTGATGGTCAAAAAATGTCTAAGTCTTATGGCAATACGATTAGCGTTCGCGAGCAACCCGAGGATGTAATCAAAAAAATTCGGACCATGCCAACTGATCCTGCGCGAGTTCGTAGAACTGACGTGGGTGATCCAGCCCGCTGCCCAGTATGGCAATTGCATACGGTTTATTCCAATGAAGAAACCAAGCAGTGGGTGGATAAGGGTTGTAAGTCAGCAGGCATTGGTTGCTTGGAGTGCAAGCAACCAGTGATTGATGCCATTTTGGCAGAACAGCAGCCGATGTTTGAGCGTGCTCAGAAGTATTTGGATGACCCGAGTCTACTTAGATCGATCATTGCCGATGGTTGCGATAAAGCGCGTAAGGTTGCTCAAGAAACTATGAGAGAAGTTAGAGAAGCCATGGGTTTGGCGTACGACTAACGGGATAGCTGTGACGATTACCCATGTTTCAATAGAAAACGCTTCACCTTGGGTGAGGCGTTTTGCTTCCCAGATTCCAAAAGCAGGTACTGTTTTAGATCTTGCATGTGGAGGGGGACGTCACTCTCTTCTTCTTGCTGAGATGGGGTATTCAGTATTAGCCGTTGATCAAAATATTGCTGAAATTGAAAAAGCCGATAACCCATTAATTCGATCAAAAGCTCTCAACCTAGAAGAGGAAGTTTGGCCTCTAGCAGATAGCAAATTTAGCGGGATTGTGGTGACTAATTACCTTTATAGACCCCACTTAGATCGGTTGCCAGAAATATTGGATAAAAACGGGGTTTTGATCTACGAAACCTTTGCCCAAGGAAATGAGCAATTTGGAAAGCCATCTAACCCCAATTTCCTTCTAAAAACAGGGGAATTGCTGGAGTTGGCCCAACGTCATGGCCTTAAAGTCCTTGCCTACGAGGATATTTACCAGGGCGAGCCTAAACCAGCCATGGTTCAACGCCTTTGCGCTGTAAAAGAAGAGTAAAAAGCGCGCATTCCGTTACAATTTCAAGGTTAAGACAGCTAAGAATCGGTATACATTCGGTGACAAACACAGCTCAATCCAAAGGTAGCAAAAAGACCATTTCTGGCAGCATGCCGGCCATCGTAACGCCAATGTTTGAGGATGGCAGTCTCGATTTTGGTGCGCTCAAGTCTTTGTTGGATTGGCATGTGGCCGAGGGCACGGATGGGATTGTGATTGTTGGAACCAGCGGAGAATCTCCAACAGTTTCCGTTGAAGAGCATTGTGAGTTAATTCGTGTGACTGTGGAGCATATTGCAGGGCGCATTCCGGTAATCGCTGGCACAGGTGGTAATTCCACTGCTGAAGCAATTGAGCTTACTGAGTTCGCTAAGAAGGTTGGTGCTGATGCAAGCCTTCAGGTCGTGCCGTATTACAACAAGCCGACACAAGAGGGTATGTATGCCCACTTCAAAAAAATTGCGGAATCAGTTGAGTTGCCAGTTATTTTGTATAACGTACCTGGCCGCACCGTAGCGGATTTGGCTGGCGATACTGTTGTTCGCTTGGCCGGTGTACCGGGCATCATAGGTATTAAGGATGCAACTGGTAGCCTGGAGCGCGGGACTTTGTTAATTGACGCCCTTAAGCGTGCTGGCCACACTGATTTTTCTGTATTTTCAGGTGATGATCTCACTGCCGCCATGCTGATGTTGATGGGTGGCAAAGGAAATATATCAGTTACTGCAAACGTAGCGCCTCGTTTGATGCACGAACTCTGTGTGGCTGCCATGTCTGATGATGTGAAGCGCAGTCGTGAGATTCAGTATCAACTCATTGCAGTTCATAAAGCCATGTTTACTGAAGCGAATCCAATTCCAGTGAAATGGGCCCTCCATGAAATGGGCAAAATTACTGCGGGTATTCGTTTGCCATTAACTCCATTAAGCAATGCATTAAGAGAGCCTTTGAAGGCGGCACTAAAACAGGCCAATTTATTATGAAGAATGTGTTTTCCTTGTCGCGCCTATTGACTTCAATTTTGGCCTTGCTTGCAATAGCTTTGGTATTGAGTTCATGTAAATCAGTTACTAGCAACGATACAGTTGACTACAAGAGTTCGGGTGCAGTTCGTGGACCTAATTTATCTTACCCACCAGACTTGATTACCGCTCAAGCGGATCGTCGCTATATCGTTCAGGACGGCACCGCCACGATGTCTGAGTACAACGCTGCAGTAAAGAAATCTGCTCAGATGCGAAGTAATGTGATGACTGGCATCCCGGGTATGCGCATTGCTAAGGATGGTGAGCGACGCTGGTTAGTTGTTGAAAAGCCAGCTAGCGAACTGTATCCGCAAGTGAAAGATTTTTGGCAGGAAAATGGATTCTTATTGGTAGTTGATTCGCCCTCTACTGGAATCATGGAAACCGATTGGGCAGAGAATCGCGCCAAAATTGCACAAGATTGGATTCGTACAAACGTACTTGATGTCTTTGGCGACTCTATTTACGATACTGGTGAGCGAGATAAGTACAAGACTCGTTTGGAAGTTACTAAACCAGGCGAAACTGAGATTTACATTACTCAGCGTGGCGCTATTGAGAAATGTACAACCGATGGTACTGGTGCTTGTCTCTCCACGATCTGGACTCCACGCCCTAATGATCCAGAGTTAGAAGCCGTATTCTTGGCCCGCTTGATGGAGCGCCTTGGCATGACCCAAGAGCAGGCTAAAGCTATGGTTGCAACGCCTTTAGGTCCAAAAACACCAAAAGCGAAGTTCATTGAAGAGGGTGGCAACAAAGCCCACATTGAGCTGAGCGCAGGTTTTGATCGTTCTTGGCGAGATGTTGGCTTAGCTCTTGACCGTTCCAACTTCACCGTGGAAAACCGTAACCGTTCTGCAGGCGTATATTTTGTGCGCTATGTGAATGCTAAGGATGTTGGTGACTCAAAAGGTTTCTTTACTAATCTCTTTAGCAGTAAAGATGACTCAAAATTACAGGCCAAGAAATATCAGGTTGTGGTCAAGAGTACCGGTGAAAATTCAGCGAATGTTTATGTTCAGGATGCAGATGGCAAACCAGAAAATACTCCTGCGGGAATTCAGTTGCTAACGATCTTGACCGATCAGCTAACCAAATAATTTGGACAATAAAAAAGCCGCTCTAGAGCGGCTTTTTTCTTTAAGAAGAAGATTACTTCTTAGCGTCAGCAGCTGGAGCGGCAGCAGGTGCAGCTGGAGCAGCATCTTTAGCAGCGTCAGCAGCAGGTGCAGCTGGAGCAGCAGCAGGAGCTTCAGCAGGTTTTGCTTCTTCTTTTTTACCGCAAGCGGCCAAAGCGATAGCTAACATGGCAGCGAATACGAGTGACTTCTTCATTTGTAATTTCCTCTTAAAAAAATTAAACATCAATTATCGATAATTGTTGTTGGAGAAACTAAGGGCAAGCCCTTAAGTATTTTCCTTTAATGATTATAGCCACCTCTTGGTTTGTTAATCGAAAACTAGCCATCCTGCCAGATAGGCTTCATAAAGACTGGAACCCTGAATATTGCTTAGTTTTTGGGTCTTAAGCGCTTTCTTTGCAGACAGGGTTCTCCATGCGGAGGCAATCTGGGGCGCTTGGTTTTTGTAACATCATCGCCATTGCAATATACCGATTTTCCAAGGCTTAAGATTCGTGTTGGGGGCTTGGTTTGAGCTCTTTTTGGGCTAGATATTTTAGAAAAGCATTTGGATTCAGGGGCTTAGTGGGGCTATTAAAAAATGCCTGCTGTTTAGGCTCCGATAGATAGGCTGTAACCCCTGGCAGAAATGCATCTATTTGGTGCAGCTTAAGCTTTTCCAACTGGGTAGACAATTGCTTAATGAGTTCTAAGGGGAGTTGCTCGGCATTCTCGGTTGCCGCCTGTTTGGGGTCCGCAAATTTTTCCTCCAATTCTGGAACATCCTCGAGGGACTCGGCAAAGCGCCATAGGCCTTCTTGCAGTAATTCTTTGAAGCTAGGAGAGCGAAACCCAACGAACCAAGTTTGGCAGCCTGCATCTAATGCAATTCCATCATGGGCAATGTGAGGGGACAGATAGAGCATGTCGCCTGGTTCCAGAATCCACTCCTGCTCGCATTTAAAGTTCTGCAAAATCTTTAGTGGCAATTTTGGATTGAGGCTTAAATCCTTTTGCTCAGAGATGCGCCATCGTCTACCTCCAGACATCTGAATTAAGAACACATCATACGAATCAAAATGTGGCCCAACGCCACCGCCAATGCCAGCAATGCTAATCATGAGGTCATCAAGGCGGGCATCGGGGATAAAGCGAAACCAGGAAAGAATATTTGCTGCCGCAGGGTGGTGTGCTTCCATTCCTTGCAAGAGCAAAGTCCAGTCGGACTTCTTTAAGCTCGGAATAGCTGTCTTTTGAAATGGGCCATGCTGAAAACGCCATGGTCGTGATTGGATTAAGCGACTCTCGACATCGTCGTGGCCTGACAGTTCAACCAACTCTTCATAAGAAATGGGGCTTGTTAAGGAAGATTCACCATTTTGTGAGGCAAGGGAGAATGCGGGAATTGCGCCCCTAACTAAGAGCGGTTTCTTTTGCCAGTAGTCCTTCATGAAGCGCTTGGGGCTAATTCCACCAAATAGGGCCCATGGATCGCTAATAGGCAGGTTTTTAGGGGCTAGAGGTGGCTGATAAGGCTTGCTCAAGTAAAATGAACTCATAATTTAAAGAAGTTAAAGGCGAAAAGGCTGGCTGTAAAAGTCAGTGTAAAGCAGCAGTAAATTATTAAAAATAAATGTACGACAATTTGCGCATGAAGATTCAAAAAATACGATCGTATCCCTACGTTATAAGCTCACCGATGCACAAAACAATGTGATTGAAGAGCCGGACTCCCCAATGATCTATCTGCATGGGGGCTACGAGGGTACTTTCCCAAAAATTGAGGCATTGGTCGATGGTCAGGATATTGGTTATGAAGCCACAATCCAGCTAGAGCCTAATGAGGCTTTTAGTGAGTATGGCCCAGAGCTCCTTAAGATCGAACCGCGTGCGCGCTTTCCTGAGCCGCTAGAAGTAGGAATGCAGTTTGAAGGAGTTCCAGATGCTGATTCTGAATCTGATGATGCTACGCAAGTTGCAAGCTCAGAAGAGGATGAGGATGCAGAGCCTTTGATTTATACCGTTACCGATGTTGCGGATAATCAAGTAGTGTTGGATGGGAATCATCCACTGGCTGGAATGGCTCTACGTTTTTGGGTGCAAGTGGAAGATGTTCGAGCTGCCACTGAAGATGAAATTGAAAATCGCCATCCAGAGGGTGGCGAGAACTTCACATTTGGTATGCCTAATGATGCTGAAGATGATGACGAGGAAGAGTTTTTAGAGAAGGCTCTTGGCTTGCAGGGCCACACCTCAAGAACGCTTCACTAATTATTCTTTAAGCCATTCTTTAATGGCGCCAAGATCCCGTTTCGTATCGGTAGTGCCGCCAACATCAGTAGGCGTGTTGCTGAACTTGGCTAACGCTTTTTCTAATTGAGCGATCTTTGCTTCTTGTTCAATCGTTGCGTCGATTAAGCCTTTGAGGGCCATAGATACAGGGTCATCTACGTTTGGTGTAACACCATAAGCGGAAAAATATTCTTTGGTTTTGCTGTCTGCGCTTTGTGGCAAATCTGGATGCAGAATGCGTGCAGGAATACCAACTGCAGTAGCACCAGCTGGAATTTCTTTAAGAACAACTGCATTAGAACCAATGCGCGCACCATCTCCGACTGTAAATCCACCAAGTACTTTTGCGCCAGCGCTAACAACAACACCTTTGCCCAAAGTAGGGTGTCGTTTTACGCCTTTGTAGAGGGATGTGCCACCTAAAGTAACGCCTTGATAAATGGTGCAGTCATCGCCGATTTCAGTGGTCTCACCGATCACAATTCCTAAGCCATGATCTAAAAATACGCGACGACCAATCTTTGCGCCAGGATAGATTTCAATGCCAGTAATTAACCTGGAGAGCATTGATAGAAATCGCGCAATCCACTTTAAGCCGAGATTCCAAAAAAAATGCGAGACACGATGTAACCACACTGCATGCAAACCTGGATAGCAAGTAATCACCTCGAGGCGGTTTCTTGCGGCTGGATCACGGACAATAATGGAGTCGACTTGGTCGAATAGTGAATTAAACATAGCTAGATTTTAACGGGGCTAGATTATTTTCTCAGGAGCATCTGTTTTGCTATGCCACGCAAAAGATCGATTTCCTCTTTTCGCGGCCTACTGCGCGCAAACAGGGCTTCCAGCCGAGGCATGAGTTTTTTTGGATTGGCTGGATCCAGGTAGCCAATAGCTTCAAGACCCTCTCGCCAATGCTCTAGCATCGCTGTAATTGCGGCCGGGTCCGCCAAATCTATTCCAGAGTCACGATTTTTAGGGGCACCAACACCCATGCTTTGAAGTGCTTGTCGCAAGGTGTAGGCGCAAACCATCAGAGCTTGGGCAAGATTCAGGGAGGGGTAGTCGGGGTTGGCATCAAGCCAAACTCGATGGGTGCAAAAGGACAGGTGGTGATTTTCTAGTCCAGTTCTTTCTGGACCAAAAACCAGTGCAGTTTTTCCTTGATTCTGAGTGTTTTCAGAAATCAAACTTAAAGCAGAATGCCAATCCAATGCAGGCGGCCCGAATTCCCGATCTCTGCTAGTAAGACCCAATACCAAGGAGCATCCTTGTACCGATTGCCCAAGCGAGGCATGTTCAGTGGCAGAGTCTAGAAGATTAGCCGCGCCACTGGCTAGGGCAATTGCTTCGGACTCCTTTGCAATCCCCTGAATTTTTGGATTAACCAAATGCAAATCCTGAAAACCCATTGTTTTCATGGCTCTGGCAGCCGAGCCAACATTACCAGGGTGGCTGGTTTCCACCAGAATCCAGCGTAGTAAATGGGCTGAATCAATGTTCATGGTTTAGGCATCAGGAGGTAAATGAGGTAAATCGTTTAGAATCATAGTATTAGCTTTGTATTGTCATGCACTTTCGGCAATATTTCAGCCCTGTTCTTATTTAATTTGTCCATCCATACTATGCATCCCATGTTAAATGTGGCCGTAAAGGCCGCCCGTCGCGCAGGAACCGTTATCAATCGTGCATCTCTAAATTTAGAGAGACTGCAGGTGGATCGCAAACAGCACAATGATTTTGTGACTGAGGTGGACAAAGCTGCCGAAGCGGCCATCATCGAGACCTTAAGTGAGGCTTACCCAACACACGGTTTTTTGGCTGAAGAAACAGGCGAACAGAACATCAATGCCGAAAACGTTTGGATCATTGATCCATTAGATGGCACAACGAATTTCATACACGGCTTTCCTCAGTACGCAGTTTCTATTGCATTAGCGGTAAACGGCATCACTCAGCAAGCTGTTGTGTATGACCCAAATCGTGATGAATTATTTACTGCTACTCGTGGAGCCGGGGCATACCTTGATCGCCGCCGTCTGCGAGTTGCTACACAAGATCGTTTAAGCAATTCATTGATCGGCACTGGTTTTCCTTATCGCGAAGATCAAGACCTAGAAAAATACTTAAAAATATTTGCCGAGATGTCACGTCAGTGCGCTGGCTTACGTCGTCCAGGTGCTGCCTCTTTGGATTTAGCTTATGTCGCAGCGGGTCGTTATGATGGTTTCTTTGAGAGCGATCTGAAACCTTGGGATATGGCAGCAGGTGCTTTGCTTGTGACTGAAGCGGGTGGGTTGATTGGTAATTATCGTGGTGAAGAGGGCTTCCTCAAGAGCGGTGAAGTTATGGCCGCCAATCCACGTATTTATGCACAAATGGTGCAGTGCCTTTCTAAATACTCTAATTCCTAAGACTTAATTAAATCGATCGCGCGCACGCCTTGCGCGTTGATAAGTAGTGCGTTTGCTCTGGGGGTGCTGGCCTCAGGGTGATCTAGGTCCCAGTCAGACAGCACCCAGCGTTGCCAAGTTTGACCGTCTAAAGATTCCTGATGATGTGATGGCCTATGCGTATGACCATGAATTAACTTGTCGCCAGAATGTTCGCGCAAGATAGCTGCACAAGCTTCTTTGGTGACATCAGTCTTGATTTGATTCTGTTGATAGGATGCCTGGGCGCCGCGTGCGTAGTTAGTATGACTATTCGTGCGCAATTGGTTGGCAACTGAACGTCTCCAGGCGATTGGTAGAGCGAAAAATAATTTTTGTAACCAAGGCTTTCTGACCCAACTGCGAAATATTTGATAACCAATATCGGCGGTGCAAAGCGCGTCACCATGGGCAAGTAAGTAGTTATTACCAGCAATTTCCACTAGTGAAGGATCGGCCAGTAAAGTCATGCCAGTCTTTTTTAGGAACGCAGAGCCCAATAGAAAATCTCGATTACCGTGTATGTAGTAGGTCTTCATCTTGCTTGATAGATTTGCGAGTGCCTGCTTTACCTCATGCTGAAAGGGCGAATGACTTGCCGCATCATCACCGACCCAATATTCAAAAAGGTCACCTAATATAAAGACAGCCTCCGCTTGGGAGGCATCTTTTTCGCAGAAGTCAAAGAAACGTTGCGCCGTCAAAGGCATTGACGGCGTCAGATGAAGATCCGAAATGAGCAGTGCGCTCGCGTGTTGCGGGATCATTCCTCGAGAACGGTGGCTTTCTCAATGATTACATCTTCAGTCGGAACGTCTTGATGAAAGCCAGCGTTACCGGTTTTCACTTTGCGAATAGCGTCAACGACATCCATGCCATCGCTTACCTTGCCAAATACTGCATAGCCCCAACCTTGCGCATTCGGGGCAGTATGGTTTAAGAAATCGTTGTTATTAACGTTGATAAAAAATTGCGCAGTTGCAGAGTGGGGGTCGCTGGTGCGAGCCATTGCAATCGTGCCACGTTCATTTTTAAGACCGTTGTTAGCTTCATTTTCGATCTCAGCGCCCGTTGGTTTTTGTTTCATGCCAGGAGTCATGCCACCCCCTTGAATCATGAAGTTATCAATGACGCGATGGAAGATCGTGCCATCGTAGTGACCACTCTTTACATACTGCAAAAAATTGGCAACGCTTTTTGGTGCCTTAGTAGAATCGAGGGAGAGGGTGATGTCACCCTTATTGGTTTTTAGGAGTACCTTCGCCATTGCTTGATTTACCTTCTAATGTGTTGGTGGAAGAATTTGAAACGGGATTAACAGTGCTATTGATACCCCTAGCTTGTGGCTTCAATAGATTTAATAAATATTTGGCGCGATTGGAATAGAGTCGCTGATTTAACTGGGTATTGGCGGCCGCGTCTTCATAGGCTTTTGCGCCAAGGCGAACATAGACTTCACCTAAGTTCGCAGCGGCCAGGCTGTAACTAGGTCTGAGCTTTAGCGCTAACTCAAGATAGTCACGTGCCTCGATCCATTTGCCTTGGTTGGCGGCAATGGCTGCGAGATTGTTATAGGGTTCAGGCAGTTCTGGAAATTGTTGGGTAATTTCAATTAAGGTTTTCTTGGCGCCATCGAAGTCACGCAATTCAATTTGCAATCGTGCTTTTACGTAACGCAGTTGCACATTGCGCGGAGTTTTTTTCAATCGATCATTAATTGCATTAATTGCATCTTGATATTTACGTGCTTTGACCAGCTTCTCAATATCCGATGGCACTGCATTTTTAGTAACGGGGTCTGGTTCAATAATCAGGAACGATAAAAAAGGAACGCCAACAGTCTCTGATAGCTCTGGGTTCAATGGATCATAGGGAGCATCAGTCGAAAGTCGTGGAGGATCTCCTGGACCATAGCCACCAAGATAAGGTTGGGTTTGCGCCTCTGGAGACTTTGCTTCTTGTTTGTTGAGTGCCGCAATTTGAGCATCTGCAAGCTGCTGTGCTGGAGTGCTGCATCCAATGAGCGCCACAATGGTGGCAAACATGGCTAAAGCCTTGAAGGGGCTGGAAAACGGTACTTTTCGGGACTCAAACATAGGGCTAACGGTGGAAAACTGGCTCATTCGATATACTCAGCGCTCAGTCTAACAAATTAGCACCGTCTTACCCCTCCTTTATAGCCCTATGCTGCAAATCTATAACACCCTTAACCGTTCTAAGCAGGTCTTTAAGCCCATCCAGCCGGGTAAGGTGAAGATGTATGTCTGCGGTATGACGGTCTATGACTTTTGCCACATAGGCCATGCTAGGGTCATGATTGTCTTTGATATGGTAGTTCGCTGGTTAAGGGCAAGTGGATATGAAGTGCTTTATGTTCGCAATATCACGGACATCGATGACAAAATTATCAATCGTGCATTAGAAAACGGCGAACCGATCACCGCTTTAACCAATCGCTTTATTGATGCCATGCATGCTGATTCAGATGAATTGGGCTTAATGAATCCAGATCAAGAACCGCGTGCAACAGACTACATAAAGCAAATGCAGGGAATGATTGGCAAGCTTATTGAAAATGATCTTGCTTATCAGGCTGAAGATGGTGACGTGAACTTTGCAGTTCGTTTACTTCCTCGTTAT
>JBGAIU010000032.1:0-16670 GCA_044225315.1 Polynucleobacter sp. | reverse complement strand
GAACCAGAGCCTCACCAATCGAAAGTAATTCCGTCTCATCTTCATAACGAGAGGGAAGATGCAAAGCAAGGGCCATTGGGCTGTCTAAACCCATTTTTTGGAGTGTGTTTGGCGCTTGTTTGGTAGTCATCGTTAAAATCTAATACCTGATGGTAATGCTATGCAACTCTCCGACTTTAATTACGAACTCCCACCCGAACTAATCGCCCAGCATCCGCTGGCGAATAGAACCGATAGCCGCCTCCTAGAGCTTAAGGCAAACGGGGATGAGCGTGCTCAGTTCATAGATCGAGAGTTTAAGGACATTCTTAGCCTTATCAACCCTGGGGACTTATTGGTCTTTAATGACACCAAAGTCATTCCAGCCAGACTGCACGGCAAAAAGGAGACCGGCGGGAATATTGAACTGCTAATCGAGCGTATTAGTGGCGATCAACAGGCCTGGGTTCAAATCAGGGCATCTAGAGTGCCTAAGACTGGTGACATTATTCATATTCATAATGCCGCAGGAGAATCTTTTCCAGCAGAAATGATTGGTCATGATGGGCGCTTTTACGAAGTTCGCTTCCCAGAGAATATATTCTCATTGCTTGAGCGCTTTGGTGAATTGCCTTTACCACCCTATATTGAACATCAACCCGATGGTAATGATGCGCAGCGCTACCAAGCCGTTGTCGCCAAAAATCCAGGCGCAGTAGCGGCACCTACAGCTGGCCTTCACTTTGATGAAGCTATTTTGAAACGACTCAGTGATTTAGGCGTTAATCAAGCCGCTGTTACTCTTCATGTGGGTGCAGGCACCTTTACTCCCGTTCGTGAGGAAGATTTATCTAAGCATCAAATGCACTACGAGTGGTTTTCTATTCCAGACTCAACGCTAGAGGCAATTCAAAAAACACATCAAGCAGGAAAGCGAGTCATTGCTATCGGCACAACTAGTCTGCGTGCCTTGGAGAGTCAGGCGATTAGCTTGAAAAGTAGTGGTGAAACCAATCTATTCATTACGCCTGGATTTCAATTTAAAACAGTGGATTGTTTGCTAACAAACTTTCATTTGCCAAAATCTACCTTATTAATGTTGGTGAGCGCTTTTGCTGGAATGGATAATATTCGCGCTGCTTATCAACATGCTATTCATCAAAAATATCGCTTCTTTAGCTATGGGGATGCGATGTTTTTAAATCGACTCGGAAACTCATCATCATGACCAAACCCGTTCATTTTTTCATTTTGGCAAAAGACTCTGAGAGTCCAGCGCGTCTTGGTCAGCTTGATCTTCCACATGGCAGTGTGCAAACACCGATCTTTATGCCGGTAGGAACTTACGGCACGGTGAAAGCAATGACGCCGCGCGATCTCAATGAAGCAAAAGCACAAATCATCTTAGGAAACACTTTTCACCTTTGGCTAAGACCAGGATTAGATGTCATTAAAAAACATGGTGGCTTACATCGTTTTATGGGTTGGGATAAGCCTATCCTCACGGATTCAGGTGGCTTTCAGGTTTTTAGTTTGGGCGCACTACGAAAAATTTCTGAAGAAGGCGTTACTTTTGCCTCACCCATTAATGGCGACAAACTTTTTATGTCACCTGAAGTTTCAATGGAAATCCAGGCGGTACTCAACAGCGACATTGCGATGCAATTCGATGAGTGCACCCCTTATGAAACCAAGGGTCAAGCTACCAGTGAAAAGACTGCTCGAGCTTCACTTGAAATGTCTCTTCGTTGGGGTGATCGCTCATTAAAACGCTTTCGTGAATTCAATACTGGCAATGGACTCTTCGGCATTGTTCAGGGCGGCATGTTTGAAAATCTTCGCGAGTTCTCCTTGGATGCAGTAAGTCAACAAGGCTTTGATGGAATCGCGATTGGCGGTCTTTCCGTTGGGGAACCAAAGCCAGAGTTTGAGCGCATCCTGAATTTCACAGCGCCAAAATTACCTGAACATATGCCGCATTACCTCATGGGTGTAGGTACCCCAGAAGACCTTATTCTGGGTGTAAGCCTGGGAATCGATATGTTCGACTGCGTCATGCCAACTCGAAATGCGCGCAATGGTTGGCTCTTTACTCGCTTTGGTGATTTAAAGCTGCGTAATTCTGGCTACAAAGATGATGACCGTCCATTGGACCCAACTTGCGCTTGTTATACCTGTCAAAACTTCACCAGGTCTTACCTAAACCACCTCCAACAAGCCAATGAAATTCTTGGCTCTCAACTCAATACCATCCATAACCTCTCTTACTACTTGCAGTTAATGACCGAAGTTAGGGAGGCCTTAAGCAAGGATCGTTTTAGCGCCTATCGCGAGGAATTCCACGCTAATCGCCAGCGGGGCGTAGAGCCAGGGCAGGATTAATCCCCTCTAGGGGCAATAAACCCCCTCAAATCACCTCCAAAGCCCCATACAGTTTAGAATTGCGGGTTACGGCTTTCTCTTAAAAGCTGAAAAATAAAGCAGTTTCCAATTGGTCATTAACGGAGGTTTGATATGTGGATTAGTAACGCTTTTGCCCAGGCTCCAGCCGCGGGCGCAGACGCAGGTGGCTTGATGAGCTTCCTCCCTTTAATCTTGATGTTCGCAGTTTTGTACTTCATCATGATTCGTCCACAAATGAAGCGTCAGAAAGAAACCAAAGCGATGCTCGAAGCTCTCGCTGTAGGCGACGAAGTGGTGACTGTTGGCGGCATTATGGGCAAAGTAACAGTATTGAAAGATCAAGTAGTTACCGTTGAAATTTCTACTGGTACGGAAGTGCAATTGCAAAAAGGTGCTATCACCACTGTATTGCCAAAAGGCACACTGAAGTCCGCTTAATTTTTTATTAAAAGTATCTCGACATGAATCGCTATCCTCTCTGGAAATATTTAGTCATTGCCATTGCTTTACTTATTGGCGGACTGTATTCATTACCCAATTTCTATGGAGAGGCTCCAGCGGTTCAAGTCTCATCTGCTAAACCAACTATTAAAGTTGATTTAGCAACGCAATCTCGCGTTGAAAAAATTCTGACAGATGCCAGCATTGACAACACTGGAGTATTTTTTGAAGCAGCCGGCAATGTTGGCTCTATCAAAATTCGCTTTAACAATACTGATATTCAGTTACGTGCTCGCGATCTCTTGCAGCAAAAACTGAACACCGATCAAAATGATCCTAACTACACTGTAGCCCTCAACCTTCTATCCAACACGCCTGGCTGGCTCAATGCGATTAATGCCCTGCCAATGCCATTAGGCCTAGATTTACGCGGTGGCGTCTACTTCCTCTTGCAAGTAGACATGAAGGGTGCGGTACAGAAGAAAGTAACTTCATTAGCTACCGATATTCGCAGCCAATTGCGTGATAAAAATATTCGCCATCAAGGTATTGATCGTGGAACAGATTCGATCACAATCAATTTTGGTAGCGCTGATGAAGCTGAAACTGCGCGCTCACTTCTAAATACTTCCCAACCTGATCTCACCTGGTTGGTTAAAGCAAATGGTAGCTCTTCAAAACTATTAGGCGAATTCAAGCCAAAAGCATTGAAAGACATTCAGGACAATGCAGTAAAACAAAACATCATCACCCTGAATAAGCGTGTAAATGAATTAGCGGTTAAAGAACCAGTAATCCAACAGCAAGGCGCTGAGCGCATTGTGGTTCAACTTCCAGGCGTGCAAGACACTGCGCGCGCCAAAGACATCATTGGTCGCACTGCAACCCTGGAATCACGCCTAGCGGATCCATTGGTATCCACTATTGGGGTTGGCGAAACACCGCCTCCTGGTATGGATACTTTCCGCTTCGGTGAAAACCGTTTAGGCGTATTTAAAAAATCAGTCATTTTTAGTGGTGATCGTATTACCGATGCAAGTGCTGGCTTCGATCAAAATCAACGCCCTGCAGTAAACATCTCCCTAGACGCTGCTGGTGGTCGCGTCATGCAAGAAGTAACCCGCGAAAACATCGGCAAGCCAATGGGCATGATTTTGTTTGAAAAAGGTAAAGGCGAAGTGCTCACGATTGCCACAATTCAAGGCGAATTCGGCTCTAAGTTTCAGATTACTGGCCAACCAACTACCGAGAGCGCCAATGACTTGGCCCTCTTATTGCGTGCCGGATCCCTTGCTGCGCCAATGGAAATTATTGAAGAGCGTACGATTGGACCTAGCTTAGGTGCCGAGAACATTGAAAAAGGCTTTAAGTCCCTCTTGATTGGCTTCTCAGCAATCGCGATTTTCATGATGGCTTACTACATGCTATTTGGAACTTTCTCGGTTGTAGCTCTAGCAGTGAACTTGCTCTTGTTGATTTCAGTGTTGTCGATGTTGCAGGCAACACTTACCCTTCCAGGCATTGCCGCTATGGCTTTAGCGCTTGGTATGGCGATCGACTCCAACGTTTTGATTAATGAGCGTATTCGCGAAGAGCTGCGCAATGGCTCCTCACCTCAAACTGCGATAGCAATTGGTTTCGATAAAGCTTGGGCAACCATCTTGGACTCTAACGTCACTACCTTAATCGCCGGTCTTGCACTATTAGCTTTTGGCTCTGGTCCGATTAAAGGCTTTGCCGTTGTGCACTGTCTTGGTATTTTGACCTCGATGTTCTCTGCAGTCTTCTTCTCACGCGGCCTGGTTAATCTTTGGTACGGCAGACACAAGAAAATTCAGAAACTCGCGATTGGCCAAGTTTGGCGCCCACAGGAGAAATAAGTCATGGAATTTTTTCGCATCAAAAAAGATATTCCATTCATGCGCCATGCATTGGTGCTCAATGCGATTTCTTTAATTACCTTCTTAGCAGCAGTCTTTTTTCTCTGGCACAACGGCTTACATCTTTCGATTGAATTTACTGGCGGCACTGTTATGGAGGTTACCTACCCCCAAACTGCACCGCTTGATTCCATTCGCGCCAAAGTAGAAAAGCTTGGTTATGCTGATACACAAATTCAGAACTTTGGTAGCTCACGCGATGTGATGATTCGCCTGCCTTTGCAAAAAGATGCCGAAGGCAAGCTTATTTCATCCGCAGATCAAAGCAATGCAGTAATGCAAGCGCTAGATCCTGCAAGCTCAGGCGTCAAACTACAGCGCGTTGAGTTCGTCGGCCCGCAAGTCGGTCAAGAGCTAGCAATTGATGGTTTAAAAGCCTTGGTATTTGTGATCATCGGCATTGTGTTTTACCTCTCCTTCCGCTTTGAATGGAAATTTGCACTCGCCGGCATCATTGCGAACTTGCACGATGTTGTCATCATTCTTGGCTTCTTTGCCTTTTTCCATTGGGAGCTCTCCCTTTCAGTGTTAGCGGCAGTATTAGCGGTCCTTGGCTACTCTGTAAACGAATCCGTGGTGATCTTTGACCGTATTCGCGAAAACTTCCGCAAGTATCGCAAGATGAATACTCGCGAGATTATTGACAACGCGATTACCAGCACTATTAGCCGTACCGTCATCACCCACGGAAGCACTGAAATGATGGTGCTAGCAATGCTAATTTTTGGTGGTCCAACACTGTTTTATTTTGCCTTGGCACTCACCATTGGTATTTTGTTTGGTATTTACTCTTCTGTTTTCGTGGCGGCAGCATTAGCAATGTGGCTAGGCGTAACTCGCGAAGATTTAGTGAAGGGCGATAAGAAGCCTGACGACAATGCTCGTAATGAAGATCCAAACTATGGGGCTCGTGTTTAACCAAAAGGTTAAATAAACAGATTTACCTAGCTGGTAATTTGCCGGTCAAGGGCAGCTAAGATATTTTTAGTTGCCCCTTGATGTTCAACAGCGTAGGCTTTAGCCGCTACCGCCATTTTGGCAAGCTCAGCAGAATGCAAAAGCAATTCTTTTAGCGATTCAGTTAGCGCCAAAGTCTGCCCAAGTAGCAATTCGCCACCGACCCGTTTCGCGGCACCAATCGCAATCGCATCAAGAGCTGCCTGTTGAAAATTGTAAGTATGCTCACCAAGTAAGACGGGGCAACCTGCAGCACAGGCCTCAATTAAATTCTGACCCCCAAAGGGCAATAGGCTACCGCCCATCACCACAAGATCTGAAGCGCTGTAATACATGGGCATCTCACCCATTGAGTCGCCCAGAACTACGTCAATCCCAGCAAAATCGCCCGAGACATCAACCAGCTCAGAACGAGATTGAAACTTCAAACCAGCATTCCGAATGTGATTCGCCACTTCTGTAAAACGTTCAGGATGTCTTGGAACGATGCATAGTAGGGGTGCGTTTTTTGGCAACTTCTGAAAGGCATTGTCTAGTAGCAAATCTTTCCAAGCCTTGAGGACAATTTCTTCCTCGCCATCACGAGTGCTTGCGGCGCAAACCATTAAACGTCCGCTTGCATGTAAATCTTGCTGCCATTGCTTACCTTGGGCCACTAACCTGGAATCCAAGGGAACATCGAACTTGAGATTGCCAGTGATCTGAACATTATTCACGCCAAGACTACGATAACGCTGCGCATCAAATTCTGTTTGCGCCAAAATGCCCGCAAAGGCCTGAAATAATGCTCGTCCAGCGCTACCAAATTGATTGACTCGACGCGCACTTCTTTCCGATAGGCGGGCATTAATTAAAAATAAGGGCAACCTAATTTCTTTGCAACGGAATACAACCGTAGGCCATGCCTCAGTTTCCATAAAAAGGCCAAACTTTGGCTTAAAGGTCTTCAAAAAATTTCCGACAGACCAACACAAGTCATAAGGCAGATACACCTGACGAATCTGCCCACTAGCGATCGCATTGGCGAATAGCTGTTTACCTGTTCTACGACCATTAAGAGTCATATGGGTGAGCAATATAGACTCGCCACGAGCCAAATAAGCCTCGATCAAAGGCTGGGCTGCACGCGTCTCCCCGACAGATACCGCATGTATCCAAATACAGCCTTTTGAAATGGGTTTTTCATACCCAAAACCAAGACGTTCAGGAATGTGGTGTAAGTAGGCAAAGGAGTGTCTTGCGCGCCAAGCCAAACGAACAAATGCAAGCGGCAAAAGCAGATGCCACAGCAGTTGATATACAGCAAACCAGAACCGAGGCCGCGCCCCATATTCTGAGTTCGAGTTCACACTCACTTTTTGAGACGCTCGGTCAACTCGACCGCCTTACCTAAATACGTGGATGGAGTCATTTCTAGCAACCGTGCTTTAGCATCTTCCGGAATCTTCAATCCACGAACAAAGTTTTGCAAATCAGCTTGATTGATGCCTTTGCCGCGAGTAAGTTCTTTCAATTGCTCATAGGGATTTTCAATGCCATAACGACGCATCACTGTTTGCACTGGCTCCGCCAAAACTTCCCAGCACTCATCAAGGTCAGCAGCGATAGCGGCATGATTAACTTCTAACTTACCCAAGCCACGCAAAGCACTGTCATACGCCAATACGCTGTGGCCAAAGGCTGGTCCTAAATTACGCAAAACCGTAGAGTCGGTTAAGTCACGCTGCCAACGAGAGACAGGCAACTTTTCAGCTAGATGGCGCAATAAGGCATTAGCGACACCTAGATTTCCTTCGGAGTTTTCAAAGTCAATCGGATTTACTTTGTGCGGCATCGTAGATGAGCCAATCTCACCCGCTTTGGTGCGCTGCTTAAAATAGCCCACAGAGATGTATGCCCAGAAATCACGATCCATGTCCAACAAAATCGTATTAGCTCTAGCAATAGCATCAAATAATTGCGCCATGCCATCGTGAGGTTCAATTTGAATTGTGTACGGATTAAAAGTTAAGCCTAAACGCTTTTCCACCACATTTTTGGAAAAGCTCTCCCAATCAAAATCAGGATATGCAGATAAGTGGGCGTTGTAGTTACCAACTGCGCCATTCATCTTTCCGAGTAATGGCACAGCGGCGATTGATTCAATAGCACGCTCTAAACGCTTTGCAATGTTCGCAATCTCTTTACCGAGAGTGCTAGGTGAAGCAGGCTGGCCATGTGTGCGTGAGAGCAAAGGCACTTTTGCATGCTCAATAGCTAAGTCCGTTAAAACAGAAAGTACCTTGCGAAGCTGCGGCAACAATACTTCATCACGAGCGCCACGCAACATTAATCCGTGGGAGGTATTGTTAATGTCTTCTGATGTGCAAGCGAAATGAATGAACTCACTGGCTTTTAATAAATCTGGTCGGTTAGCAACTTTTTCTTTTAAGAAATATTCCACAGCCTTCACATCATGATTTGTGACCGCTTCAATATCTTTAATGCGTTGCGCATCAGCATCAGAAAAGTTCTCAGGCAGCGATAGCAAAAAAGCTTCGTCAGCAGCATTGATCTTCGGTACGTCAGGCAGACCCGCAGCAGCCAATGCGAGCAGCCAATGAATTTCCACGAAAACACGCTGACGCATAAATGCGGCTTCGGATAACCAAGGGCGCAAAGCGTCCAGTTTTCCGGCGTAACGTCCATCTAGGGGGGAAAGGGCATTTAGGGTTGAAAGCGGCTGACTCACGGGCATTGCCTTTGCTGGGAATATGTCAATAAAACCTAATTTTAATGCGTTCCGCCATCGAGCAATCCAAGGTCGAGATGACTATACTGAGCCCTATGAAACTCATTTATTCCCCCACCAGCCCTTATGTTCGTAAAGTCAGGATCGTATTCCTAGAGAAAAAGGTCGATATTGACCTTGAAACTAATAGCGTTTGGGCTGCAGACACCGATATCGCCACTTACAACCCTTTGGGCAAGGTTCCATGCCTTGTTTTAGATGATGGGGAAGCCATCCAGGATTCTCGCGTAATCGCCGAATATGCGGATGCTCTAAGCCCTGTGAGCAAACTCATTCCAGCCGATCATCGTGAGCGTGCTACCGTGAAAACTTGGGAAGCATTGGCCGATGGATTGATGGATGCCAGCATTTTGGCGCGCCTGGAAAAAACCTGGCGCCCAGCAAATGAGCAAAGCCAAGCTTGGGTTGATCGGCAAATTGGAAAAGTGCATGCCGCACTTCGCCAAATGTCAGAGCAGCTTGGTGAAAATGCTTGGTGCTTTGGAAATCAAATAACCCTAGCCGATATTGCAGTAGGTTGTGCCCTTGGCTATATAGCATTTCGCTTTCCAGAAATTCAATGGCAAAGCCAGTATCCAAACTTAGATCGTTTGTACCAAAAATTATTACAACGTCCTTCGTTTAAAGAAACTGAGCCACCAACAACTTAATTTTGTAATTGATGTTTGGAGTTAGGCGGAAATAATTCCGCCGCCCAAACAAATATCGCCGTCATATAAAACGGCTGATTGCCCGGGAGTTGCCGCCCATTGAGGCTCAGGAAAATCTAAACTGAAGTCTTGTGATGAATCACTTGCATTCAGCATACACGCAGAGTCAGCCTGTCGATATCGCGTTTTAGCTGAGTAAGAACCAGGCTCAGGCGCACTTCCAGATACCCAACTGGCATCCATCGCCTCAAGCCGCTTGGCCAATAGCCATGGGTGTTCGTGGCCCTGCACCACATACAAAGTATTGTTTGCTACATCTTTACGAGCAACGTACCACGCATCACCATTACCATCCTGACTACCGCCCAAACCAATTCCCTTGCGCTGTCCTAGGGTGAAAAAAGCCAAGCCCATATGCTCGCCTACAACCTTGCCTTCAGGCGTTTTAATTGGCCCTGGTATACGCGGCAAATAACGATTCAAAAATTCTCTGAATGGTCTCTCACCAATAAAACAAATGCCAGTGGAATCTTTTTTCTTGGCGTTATGCAAGCCAATTTTTTCAGCAATAGTACGCACTTCGGTTTTAGGAATTTCACCCAAAGGAAATAAAACATTTGCTAATTGCTGTTGTGTCAAACGGTGTAAAAAATAACTTTGATCTTTCGTGGCATCTAAGGCCTTCAATAGCTGAACTCTGCCGCCCTCATGTCGCACTCTAGCGTAGTGACCGGTAGCAATTGCATCAGCACCCAGAGTCATGGCGTGATCTAAAAATGCCTTGAACTTAATTTCGGCATTGCACAATACGTCTGGGTTTGGTGTGCGTCCGGCAGCGTATTCACGTAAAAAATCCGCAAATACTCGCTCACGATATTCGGCAGCAAAATTGACCGCCTCAACATCGATCCCAATTAAATCCGCAACCGAGACGACATCAAGCCAATCCTGGCGGGCGGAGCAATATTCATCGTTATCGTCATCCTCCCAATTTTTCATGAAAAGGCCCACAACCTCGTAGCCCTGCTCTTTGAGCATCCAGGCCGCAACAGATGAATCCACCCCTCCAGACATGCCAATAACGACTTTCTTGGGGTTTGTAGGCGGGATTGCCGAGGAATTGAGCTGGATCATCAAAAAATGCGAAAATTCAATATAAGCTAACAAGCCTTATTGTAGAAGTCTTAGCCCAGATTCACCGAAATTTAGGCAAAACGGCTACAGCTGCTTGTAGGGGTAATTAAATGGGTGATTTTTAAGCCATTTAACTAAAATAGATTTTTTGAAAATTTTGCTTTTGGAGACATGCCATGCGCATAGGAGTGCCGCTGGAAACTAAAGCTGGGGAAACGCGGGTTGCCGCTACACCAGAAACCGTTAAAAAACTCATTGACCAAGGTCATACCGTTGTCATCCAAAAGGATGCAGGCGTTCAAGCCAGCCAGCCAGATTCCGCTTATGAAGCTGTCGGCGCATCTATTGGATCTGCAGCAGATGCTTTTGGCGCTGAGATTGTTCTTAAAGTGCGTGCTCCTGAAGCTGTCGAACTCAAACAGATCAAAGCTGGCAGCGTACTCATTGGCATGCTTGATCCATTTGATAACGACAATATTGCTGCGATGGCTGCACAAGGAATTACCGGCTTCTCACTAGAAGCCGCGCCCCGCACTACACGCGCACAAAGCATGGACGTTCTATCTTCTCAAGCCAATATTGCTGGATATAAAGCAGTGATGGTTGCTGCCAATGAATACCAACGCTTTATGCCAATGTTGATGACTGCTGCTGGCACCGTTAAAGCAGCACGTGTATTAATTCTTGGCGCTGGTGTTGCTGGCTTGCAAGCCATTGCAACCGCAAAACGTCTTGGCGCGGTGATTGAAGCATCTGATGTGCGTCCTGCCGCTAAAGAACAAATTGAATCCTTAGGTGCTAAGTTTGTTGATGTGCCTTATGAAACCGATGAAGAGCGTGAAATTGCTCAAGGTGTTGGTGGATATGCACGCCCTATGCCAGAAGCATGGATGAAGCGTCAAGCCGCTTTGGTCGCTGAGCGCGCGCAACAAGCAGACATCGTCATCACTACCGCATTGATTCCGGGTCGCAAGCCACCAGTTCTCTTGCATAGCGATACTGTTGCCAATATGAAACCTGGTTCTGTAGTGATCGACTTGGCTGCTGGCAAAGGCGATAACGGCTCAGGCAACTGCCCATTAACTGAAGCCGATAAAGTGGTGAATGCTAATGGCGTGAAGATTGTGGGCTATACAAATTTAGCCAGCATGGTGGCTGCGGATGCTTCTGCACTATATGCTCGTAACTTGCT
The DNA here is from genome assembly GCA_044225315.1 of Polynucleobacter sp. GTDB lineage: Bacteria > Pseudomonadota > Gammaproteobacteria > Burkholderiales > Burkholderiaceae > Polynucleobacter. The sequence continues at coordinate 5,183 of JBGAIU010000032.1, read as the reverse complement.
CGACTTCATGAAATTGATTGTCGATAAAGAAGCGAAGTTAGTTATCCCAAGCGATGACGATATCGTGACCGCCTGCTTGATGTGTCGTGATGGTCAAGCCATCCGCAAAAACTCATAAAAATTCATACGAAGGAACTATCATGGATCTCGCTGCTTTTCAAAGCATCCTCACAGTCCAAAACATCACCGTTTTTGTTTTGGCTATTTTTGTGGGTTACCACGTTGTTTGGAACGTTACTCCTGCGCTGCACACTCCGTTAATGGCTGTTACCAACGCAATTTCTGGAATCATTATTGTTGGCGCACTCTTGCAAACCGAAGTAATCGGTGGCGATGAAATCACCCTCACCAGCGTAATTGGAGCAATTGCAGTATTCCTAGCGTCAATCAATATTTTTGGTGGCTTCATGGTGACTCGTCGCATGCTTGAGATGTTCAAGAAAAAAGCGCCCAAACCAAATGCAGCTGATGCAGCTAAATAAATAGAACAAGATCTACAGAGACCAAAATAATGTCAAACATAACTGCAATTTCTTATCTCATCTCATCGGTATTGTTCATTCTCGCGTTGCGCGGTTTGTCCTCACCAACTACCTCACGCCAAGGAAATACCTTTGGCATGATTGGTATGTTGTTGGCTGTCATTACCACCTTCTTTATTCCTGACTTCAAGCCTGCTGTTTCACTCATTGCTGCGGCTGTTGTAGGCGGTGCCATCATTGGCACCCTTGCAGCGAAACGCGTGCAGATGACCAAAATGCCAGAGCTAGTGGCATTGATGCACTCATTTGTGGGATTGTCCGCAGTATTAATTGCGATTGCTGCGGTATTTAATACTGCGCATGAACACACTGGTGCACAAAAGATTGAGCTCTTTATTGGCGCATTTATTGGCGCGATTACTTTCACAGCCTCTGTCATTGCATTTGGCAAGCTCTCTGGAAAAGTAAGCGGCAAGCCAGTCAGCTTCACCGGCCAACATTTGCTCAACTTGATTCTTGCAATCTCTATGGTTGGGGCTGGTATTGCTTTTTACATGGCAGACAGTCATGCAGCCTTTATGGCCATGTGTGCTATTGCATTAGTGCTCGGTATCACCTTGATCATTCCAATTGGTGGCGCTGATATGCCTGTAGTGGTATCCATGTTGAACAGCTATTCTGGTTGGGCAGCTGCTGGTATTGGTTTCACTCTCAATAACCCAGTGTTAATTATTGCTGGCGCATGCGTAGGCTCTTCAGGCGCGATTCTTTCTTACATCATGTGTAAGGCGATGAACCGTTCGATCCTTGCTGTATTGCTTGGCGGCTTTGGTGCTGAAGCAGCGGCTGGTGGCGCTGATGATGGTGGTCCGAAGAACTACAAAACAGGCTCACCTGAAGATGCAGCGTTCCTCATGGAAAATGCAGACACAGTGATTATTGTTCCTGGCTATGGACTTGCTGTTGCTCGTGCTCAACACGCCTTGAAAGAGTTAACAGAAAAACTGACTCACCATGGTGTGACTGTTAAATACGCGATCCACCCAGTCGCTGGTCGTATGCCTGGTCACATGAACGTTCTTTTGGCTGAAGCGGAAGTGCCATACGATCAAGTATTCGAGATGGAAGATATCAACAGCGATTTCGGTCAAGCGGATGTGGTCTTAGTTCTTGGTGCTAACGACGTGGTTAACCCCGCAGCTCGCACTCCAGGTAGCCCAATTTTTGGCATGCCAATTTTGGAAGCATTTAAAGCTAAAACCATCATCGTTAATAAGCGCTCAATGGCAGCGGGTTATGCCGGTTTGGATAACGAACTCTTCTACATGGATAAAACCATGATGGTCTTCGGCGATGCGAAAAAGGTGGTTGAGGAGATGGTCAAAGCAGTAGAGTAATAGCCTAACCAGCCTTTTATAGAAACCGCCTACGGGCGGTTTTTTATTACGCTAAGATACGTAAAACATTCTGCATCAACAGAATGAAAAATAAAAAGATAAATTGAGACAAAATGAAAATGAAGACTTTTATATTGGTTAGCGTTGCCATTGTTGAGTTGCTTTTTTTCGGATTCGCAAAGGCACAAGCTAACTACCCTAACCGCACTATTCAGACCATCATGCCGCTCCAAGCTGGTAGCGGTGTTGATATCCTGATGCGCCCAATTGCCCAGAAGATGGGTGAAAGTCTTGGGCAAGCCATCACGATTGAAAATATTCCTGGTGGTGCGGGACTCATTGGCACCGCGAAGGTAGCGCAGAGCCCTACTGATGGTTATGTTTTGAGAGCATTTAATGACAGCATCCTAACGATGCTGCCTAACCTTTACAAGAAAATTGACTACGACCCCATTCAAAGCTTCGCGCCCATTTCTGAAGTAGCGGCAATTACATTTGTCATGGTTGCAAACCCTTCATTTCCGGGCAATACTGCGGCAGATCTCGTGCGTATTGCCAAGGAAAAACCAGGGAAGATTGATTACGCATCTGGTGGTAATGGATCACCTCAACACATTGGCATGGAAATATTCCGTCAATACACTGGCGCTCCTATTGTGCACATCCCCTATCGCGGAGCGGCAGCAGCAGTGACCGATGTCATGGCCGGCCAAGTACCCGTGATGATTAGCGCTTTATCTGTGGTACTTCCACATATTCGTGCAGGCAAACTCAAAGTACTTGGCGTAGCCAGCAAGACTCGATCCCCCTTGCTCCCAAACGTGCCAACGATTAACGAAAGCGTCAAGGGTTATGAGTTTTCAACTTGGGGGGCTTTACTAGCGCCAAAGGGAACATCACCAGCCATTATTGAAAAACTCAATGACGCATTAGCAAATGCTCTGAAAAATACCAAGCTACGTGAACAATTAATTCAACAAGGCTTTGAATTTGTTCCGCTTGGCCCAGAACACTTAAAAGAAATGATTTCGCAAGGTTTGGTGAAGATGAAAAAAGTTATCAAAGATGGTGGCATTCAGCCTGATTGATATTGCAAGTAGAGCCAATAAAAAACGCCTGGTCTTTTGAGCCAGGCGTTTTAGTTTGCAGGGTGAGCAAAATTACATCATTCCGCCCATACCACCCATATCAGGCATACCGCCACCAGCAGATTCTTCTTTTGGTGCTTCAGAGATTGCGCAATCAGTTGTCAACAACAAACCAGCAACAGATGCTGCATTCACTAATGCAGTTTTTGTAACCTTAGTTGGGTCAATAACGCCTTGGGCTACGAGATCGCCATACTCACCAGTAGCTGCGTTGTAACCGTTATTGCCTTTGCTTTTTTGCACAGCATTAACAACCACACCAGCATCTTCACTAGCGTTGCTCACGATAGTGCGAAGTGGCTCTTGCATAGCGCGCAATACGATGCTGATACCAGCGTCTTGATCAGCGTTATCGCCTTTCAAGCCCTTGATACCTTGCATTGCACGAATCAATGCTACGCCACCGCCAGGAACAATACCTTCTTCCACGGCTGCGCGAGTTGCATGCAACGCGTCGTCAACACGAGCTTTCTTCTCTTTCATTTCAACTTCAGTAGCAGCGCCAACACGAATTACTGCAACACCGCCTGCCAACTTGGCAACACGCTCTTGCAATTTTTCTTTATCGTAGTCACTAGTCGCTTCTTCAATCTGTACACGAATGTTCTTAACGCGTGCTTCGATTGCCTTAGCATCACCAGCACCATCGATAATGATGGTGTTCTCTTTACCAACTTCAATGCGCTTAGCTTGACCGAGGTGCTCAAGAGTAGTTTTCTCGAGTGTGAGGCCAATTTCTTCGGCTATAACGGTACCGCCAGTCAAGATTGCAATATCTTCGAGCATTGCTTTACGACGATCACCAAAGCCTGGAGCCTTAACAGCACAAGTTTTGATAATGCCGCGGATATTGTTCACAACTAAAGTTGCCAAGGCTTCGCCTTCAACATCTTCAGCAATGATTAACAATGGACGACCAGACTTTGCAACTTGCTCAAGAACTGGTAGCAAATCACGGATGTTAGCGATTTTCTTATCAAACAAGAGAACGTATGGGTTATCCAATACAGCAACTTGTTTCTCAGGCTGATTAATGAAATATGGAGAGAGGTAGCCACGATCAAACTGCATACCTTCTACTACTTCTAACTCATCATCCAAAGACTTGCCGTCTTCAACAGTGATTACACCTTCTTTACCTACTTTTTCCATCGCTTCTGCAATGCGCTGACCAATACTGTGATCGCTATTTGCAGAGATAGAGCCTACTTGAGCGATTTCTTTAGTAGTTGTACAAGGCTTGCTGATCTTAGCGAGTTCGCCGATAGCAGCAGTTACAGCCTTATCGATACCACGCTTGAGATCCATTGGGTTATGGCCTGACACAACATACTTCATGCCTTCGCGAACAATAGATTGCGCCAAAACAGTAGCGGTTGTTGTACCGTCACCAGCGATATCAGCAGTCTTGGAAGCAACTTCCTTAACCATCTGCGCACCCATGTTTTGTAACTTATCTTTGAGTTCGATTTCTTTTGCTACAGACACACCGTCTTTAGTAACGGTTGGACCGCCAAATGAACGCTCGATAACAACATTACGACCTTTTGGTCCAAGAGTTGTTTTTACTGCGTTCGCAAGAATATTGACGCCCTCGACCATCTTGGTACGAGCGCTATCTCCAAATACAACGTCTTTTGCTGCCATGATTAGATTCCTCTCTTAAATACCGAAATTACTTCTGAACAACAGCCATGATGTCGTCTTCACGCATCACGATGAGTTCTTCGTTGTCGACTTTTACAGTTTGGCCAGCATACTTACCAAACAACACGCGATCGCCAACTTTGACGTCTGGTGCATTTAACTTACCGCTGTCATCACGCTTGCCTGGGCCAACTGCCAATACTTCCCCTTGATCAGGCTTTTCTGCAGCTGCGTCCGGAATGATGATTCCAGAAGCTGTCTTTGATTCTTGATCCAAACGCTTGATGATTACGCGATTATGTAAAGGACGCAAATTCATCTCTTCTCCTATGTTAGTAAGTGTTAACTAATTAAATATCTATATAAATCAATGCTTTATAATCTCTCATACGATAACTAGAGCCTAAAAACCGAAGACTTTCAGCTTTAGCACTCGCATGGAGGGAGTGCTGATTATATAGGTCTGCTTCCCAGGATTTCAAGGGCTGATCCCCACAAATTATTTAAGG
>JBGAIU010000031.1:0-17873 GCA_044225315.1 Polynucleobacter sp. | reverse complement strand
AACGCCTAAGAGTATTCGTATTCGTAAGCGCTACCTCAAAGAGCATGAGCGTAAAAAAGCTTTACGCGAATAAGCTCACCTAGTGTCACCACAAAAGTCACCCTCGGGTGGCTTTTGTACTTCATTGAATTCGATATTCCAAAAGTAAAAGACCCCCATAGTAAATATCCATGCTGCCATCAATAGAACAACGTCTTGCTCAAGAGCTATCCGCCAAACCCAATCAAGTGGCTGCTGCCATTGCCTTATTGGATGAGGGCGCAACAGTTCCGTTTATTGCTCGTTATCGAAAAGAGGCTACAGGTGGTCTGGATGATGCGCAGTTGCGTTTATTGGAAGAGCGTTTAGGTTACTTGCGTGAGCTAGAGGAGCGCCGTAAGACTATCGTAGCTTCTATTGAAGAGCAGGGCAAAATGACGCCTGAGTTACTCAAGGCCATCATGCTGGCAGAAGATAAGACGCGCCTAGAAGATCTTTACTTGCCTTATAAGCCTAAGCGAAGAACAAAGGCTCAGATCGCTTTAGAGGCTGGCCTAAAGCCCCTTGCCAACGATTTACTTGCCAATCCAAAGCTGGACCCTGAGATAGAAGCAGCTAAATATATTAAAGAGGGATTTAAAACAGAGCAGGGTGACAATGCTGGAGTGCCTGATACTAAAGCAGCGTTAGAAGGCGCTCGTCAAATCTTGATGGAACGTTTTGCTGAAGATGCAGGCTTGGTTCAATCATTGCGTACCTATTTGCAAGACCACGGCGTAGTTGAGTCAAAGGTGATTTCTGGTAAAGAGCAAGAAGGTGAAAAGTTTGCAGATTATTTTGGCTACTCTGAGCCTATTAAAGCAATTCCATCTCATCGAGCGCTAGCCTTATTTAGGGGGCGTCGCGAGCAAATACTGATGGTGAGTTTGCGTTTAGATAGCGAAGAAGAGAAGCCAAAATGGGATTCTCCACACAACCCATGTGAGCAACGCATTGCCAATCATTTCAAGATTAAGAATGAGGGTCGACCCGCAGATGCTTGGTTAGCTGATACCGTCCGCTGGACCTGGCGTATTAAATGCTCTATGTATTTAGAGACTGAACTCATGACTGCATTGCGAGAGCGCGCAGAGACTGAGGCGATTAATGTATTCGCTCGAAACCTGAAAGATTTATTGCTAGCTGCGCCCGCAGGACCAAGAGTCACCATTGGCTTAGATCCTGGTATGCGTACTGGTGTGAAGGTTGCGGTGGTGGATAAGACCGGAAAAGTGGTGGATACCGATGTGATCTATCCGCATCAACCTAAGAATGATTGGGCTGGCTCCTTAGTGACTTTGGCTAAATTGGCCCAGAAACATAAAGTAACGCTGATTTCTATTGGCAATAGCACTGCTTCCAGAGAAACAGATAAGTTGGCGCAAGATTTGATCAAGGCTAAACCTGAACTGGGGCTTACAAAGATTGTGGTTTCAGAAGCGGGCGCTTCGGTGTATTCGGCATCTGAATACGCTTCAAAAGAATTACCCGGAATGGATGTTTCTTTGCGTGGCGCAGTATCTATTGCACGAAGACTACAAGACCCCCTAGCCGAATTAGTCAAAATTGATCCAAAGTCGATTGGTGTGGGTCAGTATCAACACGATGTGATGCAAACCCAACTCGCAAAATCATTGGTGGCCGTGGTTGAAGATTGTGTGAACGCAGTCGGCGTTGATGTGAACACTGCTTCAGCCCCATTATTAGCAAGGGTTTCAGGTTTAAGTTCTACGGTAGCAGAAGGAATCGTTGCCTACCGAGATAGCAAGGGTGCATTTAAGTCTAGAGCGGATTTAAAAAGCGTACTACGCTTAGGCGAAAAGACTTTTGAGCAGGCCGCAGGCTTCTTGCGCATCATGAACGGTCAAGACCCGTTGGATGCATCTGCCGTTCACCCAGAGTCTTATCCGCTGGTTGAGAAAATTCTCAAAGACATCAAGAAGAGCGTTAAAGAAGTGATTGGTGATGCGAGTCTGCTCAAATCACTATCGCCAGAGAAATACGCTGACGGACAGTTTGGTGTTCCTACGGTTACGGATATTCTGAAAGAATTAGAAAAGCCGGGACGAGATCCGCGTTCAGAATTTACAACCGCCACCTTTAAAGAAGGCGTGGAGACGATTGGAGATCTAAAAGCCGACATGATCTTGGAGGGCGTGGTGACCAACGTTGCCGCCTTTGGTGCTTTCGTAGATATTGGCGTTCATCAAGATGGGCTAGTTCATATTTCAGCTTTATCTAATACCTTTGTTAAAGATCCGCATACAGTCGTTAAAGCTGGCCAAGTAGTAAAGGTAAAAGTACTGGAGGTGGATGAAAAACGTAAGCGCATTGCTTTAACCATGCGCCTATCGGATGAAGCGCCTAAATCTGGAGCTAAGCTCGGATCAAAGCCAGAGCAAAAGGCACCAAATCGTCCAAAGCAGGATGAGATTAAAAGACCGCAAGAAGAGCGCAGACAAGCAGCCCCAATGAATAATGCGATGGCAATGGCACTAGCAAAGCTTAAGAAGTAATTCCCGAAGTCATTTAAGAAGAATCTAGAGCAATGGGTGCGATTAATTCTGAGGGGGTATCGGCATCACGGGTGTATTTGCCAGCTGATCAGTCGCATCCAAATTTATTGCAATTCTTTATTGCCCAATTTCCTCATATCGAAGCAGCGGAGTGGGAGAGTCGCTTTGCCGAAGGGTTGATTCTGGATTCCGAAGGGCAGTCGCTGGGGGGGCAGCGATCCATATCGACCCAATACGCATTTAATGTATTTTAGAAGGTTGGCCCGTGAACCTGAAATCCCATTTGAAGAGCATATTCTTTTTCAAGACGAGCACTTATTGGTTGCCGACAAGCCCCATTTTTTACCGGTCACACCTAGTGGCTTGTATTTGCATCAAACACTTCTGAATCGTTTAAAGAAAAAGACGCAAATTCAGACTCTGAGCCCAATTCACCGCATCGACCGAGACACGGCGGGATTGGTGATCTTCTCAGTTAAACCTGAAGAGAGAGCGCAATATCAAAATCTATTTCGAGATCGAGTAGTAATGAAGCTGTATGAGGCTATTGCACCTTATTCAGAAGAGCTTAGCAAGAAACTTCCTCTTACATATCGTAGCCGCCTAGAAGAGTCAGCACATTTTCTGCAAATGCAAGAAGTCGAAGGTGAGGCAAATACCGATACTCGAATCGAACTTATTGAGCAAAATGGATCTTGGGCTCGATATTACTTAATGCCCGGTAGCGGAAAGAAGCATCAACTACGTGTCCATTTGAATGCGCTTGGTGTGCCAATTAAGAACGATCAGATCTACCCAACCCTAACGCCATATCAAGAATATGAGCTCGACTTTACAAAACCCTTGCAGCTATTAGCTAAGAAAATTTCTTTTAAAGACCCCATAACAGCTGAAGATAGGGAATTTTGTAGTGGTCAAGAATTGAAATTGGGATTAAATTGAAATTATTGGATTGATTAAACAAGGAGTAATCGTTATGAGTAAAGAAGAATTAGGTCCTGATGGCTTGCCAGGCCATGATTACTTTTTAGATGCCGTCAATCACATTGATGAAGCCGTAAAAAGCAACACGATTGCGCTTGGTGCCGCAAAAGGGATCATCTTTAGTCTTGTTGAAACATTGGGCTCAATGGTTGGAGACCCGGATCTGCCAAATCATCTCAAGTCAGGCTATATGGGAGCTCTCGATTTAGCTGCAGAACTGGAAGCTAAGCTCGATAAGATGAAATAGGGAGACCATGTCCCAACAGCATTAGTTCAGGGCAACTTCGGTTGCCCTGATGCCTTTAAAATAGGCCATCGAATTAATTAAAGAAGTTCATGAATAGTTCACCAAAGAAGCGCATTGCGGTTGCCCCTATGATGGAGTGGACCGACCGTCATTGCCGTTCTTTTCACCGTTCGCTTAGCAAAGAAGCTGTCTTATATACAGAGATGGTGACAACTGGTGCGCTAATTCATGGAGATGTGCCGCGTCACTTAGATTATTCACAAGATCAACATCCTGTAGTTCTGCAATTGGGCGGTTCCGAGCCAAATGATCTAGCAAGCTCAGCTGAGCTGGCCCAACAGTGGGGTTACGATGAAATCGATCTCAATTGCGGTTGCCCATCTGAGCGCGTACAGCGTGGCGCCTTCGGTGCTTGCTTGATGGCAGAGCCTAAGTTGGTGGCTGACTGTGTCAAGGCGATGAAAGATGCTGTTGATATTCCCATTTCGGTAAAACATCGGTTGGGACTGGACTCCATGGACGCATCTACTTCAAAAACTGATTATCAGTTTGCGCTCGATTTTATTTTGTCAGTGGCTGATGCTGGGGCAAGTCAAGTAACTATCCATGCGCGTAATGCGGTACTTAAAGGCTTATCTCCTAAAGAGAATCGCAGTAAGCCACCATTGCGATATGAGGTCGCAGCGCAACTGCGTCTAGATGCGCAAAAGCAATCTCCTAATTTAAAAGTGTTACTAAATGGTGGTTTGGAGTTCAACGAGCAAATTGCTGGCCATTGGAATGACTTTGATGGTTTTATGGTTGGTAGAGCCGCATATCACTTTCCTGCAATGATCCTGGGTTGGGATGATTTGATTCAGACGAATGGCGATGCGGCGGGTTATTTATTTAGCGAGACTGAGTGGCATCGCATTCAGATAGCGCTGGTTAAGCAGGTGCAGGCTTGGTTTGATGAATGCAGGGAGAAGAACAAGCCCTTTTATATCGGCGCATTTACAAGACATATTTTGGGTTTAGCTCATGTCAGGGCAGGCTCACGCTATTGGCGCCAACGTCTCTCAGATCACCATGCATTGGCCAAAGTGCAAAGTAAGGCTGCAATAGCAGACTTCTTTATTGATGCCAGTCTAACCCTTGGCGATTGGGCTGCTTTTGAGCTTGAGACCGCAGAATAGGGCTGTTTTGGCGGGTTTTTGCCTAAAAAGGCTATAATTTCACCTTCTTCAGAGGCGGACGTAGCTCAGTTGGTAGAGTCCCAGATTGTGATTCTGGTTGTCGCGGGTTCGAGTCCCGTCGTTCGCCCCAAAATATCAAAAAGCTCCCTTGAGGAGCTTTTTCTATTAGAGTCTAAAGGATGAAAAGATTTGATTTTTACCGAATTCCGCTTGACCTCTTAATTGCCGCATCAACCGCCTATTTCATATTTGGGTCAAATTTTAGTCTTGGCGCCCCAGCATCATCTATTCCAACAGTGCAAGTCGGTGATTTGATATGGGATCAAACGGAAATGAATATTGGTGAGGTGAAGTCTTTTGCTTCATCTGTTGGATTTATAAGTTCTGCTGAGCGTAAGGGTGGTGGTTTGTCTTATGAGGCTGGCTTTGTTCAAAAGCCTGGTTGGACTTGGCGCTCGCCATACGGCGCTGCTGCTGGAGATCTTGAGCCAGCAGTACACCTTAGCCAGAAAGAAGCTGAGTCTGTTTGTCGCTTCTATGGAAAAAGGTTGCCAACTGATGCCGAATGGGTCTCAGCTGCATTTGTGAAACAACGATCAAATCCGCCTAAGGATTTTGTGAGAAGTCAGCGCTATCCCTATTCCGGGGGATCAAATCCAAGTGTTTCTCATTGCTTAACTGGTTGTGGAGATTACCAAGGCCTCGCTCCAAGTGGGGCTCTCAATCGTGGCACAGGTCATGTCATCACTAAAACCACAAAGCCAGGTGTAAATGGCTTATATGACATGGGTGGCAATGTGTGGGAATGGACTTCAACCGAGCAAAATGGAGGTTACATAACTCGAGGCGCCTCATGGTGGTATGGTCCAGAGAGGCAGCGGGAGACGGATGTCGAATCAAAGTCTGGTGATATTGCTGTGGTCTACATCGGCTTTAGATGTGTAGCTGATGCGGTGAAACAGTAAGTCATGTCGACCACGTATACACAGTCTTCTGAAATAGAAATTACGCCTGATTACCAAGCGGTTATCGAGGCGATTGATCGTGGCGACCCTTATATCTTTGTAAGTGGTAAGGCGGGTACAGGTAAAACCACTCTGATTGGTCATCTCCGAGAAACGGTTTCGGGTAATGTCGTTGTTGTTGCACCAACAGGAGTGGCTGCTCTGCAAGTCAAGGGTGTGACTATCCATTCCTTCTTCCGTTTGCCACCACGCCTCATTTTCCCCGAAGAAGATATCAAGCCATTGCGTGACAAGCGTCTCTATAAAGATATTCGTCTATTGATAATCGATGAAATCTCAATGGTTCGCGCAGATGTAGTTGATGCAATGGATTTGTTTTTGCGTGAGAATGGACCGCAAAAGGGAAAGCCGTTTGGTGGCATTCAAGTGATGTTTGTGGGCGACCTATTTCAATTGCCACCCGTAGTTTCTGCTGCCGATATGCAAGTATTGGCTGATCGAGGATATGAGGGGCCTTATTTCTTTTGCGCTATGGCACTTCATCGTAAAGATGTCACGATGGTAGAGTTAAGCAAGATCTTTCGCCAAAAGGATGAACATTTCGCTAGTCTGTTAAATCAAATACGCATTAATCAAGATGCTGATGAGGCGATCGACACTCTAAATGCCCAATGCTATCGCAAGGATCAGCCACTAGATGACCAAACAATTACGCTGACCACTACTAATGCGAGGGCGGATCAGATTAATTCAGCTGGTCTGCGAGCAATTGAGACGGAATCTAAAGTATATGCGGGCAAAACTACCGGAAAGTTCAGTGTCGATGATCGAAACTTGCCATCGCCCAATCAACTCACCTTAAAAGTCGGTGCTAAGGTGATGTTCACCGCCACCGATCCTGGTTTTCCAAAGCGTTGGGTCAATGGAACTATTGGGGTGGTGCGAGAAATGTTGCCCGACAAGGTCAAAGTCATGGTTCAAAACGGACCATACTCCAATACGGTAGAAGTAACTGGACATCAATGGGAGTCTTATCGGTACGACCACGACATGATGTCGGGGAAAATATCTCCGAGCATTATTGGCACCTACGTACAGATACCACTCATGCTAGCGTGGGCCGTGACGATTCATAAGAGTCAGGGTAAGACGCTTGATAAGGTCAAAGTTGATCTCTCGACAGGCGCTTTTGCATCAGGCCAAGTTTATGTTGCCTTAAGTCGCTGCAAAACCATTGAAGGTATCACCTTACAGCGACCCATTGAACCTAAAGATGTCAGTTGCGATCAAGAAATTAAACGCTTCTATCTTGCTTGTCTTCCAAGGCCCCAGCAATCTAATTAATTAGAAGCCTGCAGCCAAGCCATCGCGTCGGTGGTCGCTGCCGGCAATGTAGGCGGAGCGATCTTCATCACTTAATTTAGCAATCGCTTGAGCACTACCAAAATCTAAGCTGTTAGCGGGTTGTACGGCGACTTCATGACCCATCGCGCGCAAGCCATCTACAACACTTGCAGGCATAGCAGCTTCAACAGTGAGTTTTCCTAAATCATCAATACGCCAACGCGATGCATCAGAGCACGCTTGTGGGTTGAGATACTCATCTACAAATCGCATTACAAATTGAATGTGGCCTTGAGGTTGCATATTGCCACCCATTACGCCAAACGCCATCGCAGGCTTTCTATTCTTAGTTAAGAAGGCAGGGAGGATGGTGTGGAAAGGACGCTTGCCAGGGCTAACTTGATTGGGGTGTCCATCTTGCAGGCTAAAGCTCATGCCACGATTATGAAAAGCGATGCCACCAGGCGCAACCACTCCAGAACCAAAGCCTTTGAAGTTAGATTGAATATAAGAAATTATCATGCCGGATTCATCCGCGGCACATAAGTACACGGTGCCACCGGAGTGAGGGTCTCCAGCACCGTAACTACCTGCTTTATTGTGATCAATTAAAGCAGCGCGGCTCGCTAGATAGTCGCGATCCAAAAGTTTTGTCACTGGAACATCCATAGATCTTGCATCAGATACATATGCATAAGCATCGGCAAACGCCAGCCGCATCGCTTCAATTTGTAAATGGATGCGTTGTGCAGAGTTCGCTGGATACTGTTTCACGTTTGCAGCTTGCAAGATTCCTAAAGCCATTTGGGCTGCGATACCTGAGCCATTAGGCGGAATTTCTAAAAGGGTGTAATCACCGTAATCGAATGCCAATGGCTCAACCCAGTCGGGCTTATTGTCTGCAAAGTCTTGCATCGTAAAGCAGCCACCGGTTGATTGCGCAAAGTCGACCATGCTTTGAGCTAGCGGACCTCTGTAAAAAGATTCACCTTGAGTGGTGGCAATTTCTTTGAGGGTTTTTGCTTGTGCTGGATAGCGCCAGATCTGACCAGATTGAGGCGCTTTGCCATCAATTAAAAAAGACTTTGAAAAGCCTGGTTGGTTTTTGAGAATTGGAATCGCTTCACGCCATTGACGTGCAATGACGGGGGAGACTGGAAATCCATTCTCAGCGTAATCGATCGCACGCTTAAATAATTGTGCAAATGGAAGCTTGCCAAATTTTTTGGAAAGCTCAACCCAGCCAGCCACCATACCTGGCACGGTAACTGTATTCCAGCCAATTAAATCCATTGCGGATTTGCCAGCAAAATATTCCGGGGTCCAAGCTGCTGGTGCGCGACCTGATGCATTGAGTCCATGAATTTTTTTTCCGTCCCACAAGATGGCAAAGCCATCTCCACCAAGTCCGTTCATAGCGGGCTCAACAACTGTCAGTGTGATAGCGGTGGCTAAGGCTGCATCAACAGCATTGCCCCCATTTTGAAGTGCCTCAATACCTGCTTGGGTTGCGAGTGGCTGCGAGCTAGCAACCGTATTTCTGGCAAGAACTGGGGCACGACCGCCACCAAAGGGAGGGGAAATCAACATGACTTATATATTTAGTAGATTAATCAACTTTGACATTGGCAGACTTTACTACTTTCTCCCATTTGCTTGCTTCATTTGCGGTGATTTCACCCAGCTTCTCTGAATTGGCAAATTGTGGATGAATGTCTTGTGTTGCCATACGTGCTTTAAAGTCAGGGTTAGTCAAAATCTTGCGAATTTCGCGCTCTAACTTAGCAACAATATTTGGCGAGGTGCCTTTGGGGACATATACCGCATAAAAGTTTTCCACATCAAATGACTTCATGCCGTCTTGACCGAGTGTTGGCACATTGGGCATGAGTGGTGAGCGTTCCGCTGCAGCAATCGCAATCGGGCGAAGTTTGCCACTTTGAATATGTGGCAAGGATGCGGTTACGCTATCAAACATCATCAAGGTGTTGCCTGCAATTAAATCAGGAAGGGCAAAGCTGCTGCCTTTGTAAGGAATATGTGTTCCGCTGGCGCCAGTGCGCTCCATAAACATGGTTGACTCCAAATGAGACAAACTGCCATTACCTTGAGAGGCGTAATTGAAATTCCCTTTTTTGGATTTTATGAAGGCGATGAGTTCAGGAAGATTCTTAGCGGGGACGCTTGGGTTGATGACAATTAAATGTGGAATAGTTCCCATTAATGAAACTGGAGCAAAGTCTTTTTGCAAATCAGCCGGAGGATTTTTAAAGAGTGCTGAAGAGATAGATTGATTGGTGAGGGCGCTGATGTGAATCGTGTAACCATCGGGAGCAGCTTTAGCAGCCGCTTGAAGACCAATCATTCCGCCTGCACCAGGTTTATTTTCAACCACAATAGATTGCCCTAGAGCCTCCGCCAGAGGAGCGGTAAGACTTCTAGCAAAAATATCAGTGGACCCACCAGCCGGAAAAGACACAATCGCAACGATGGGCTTTTTAGGCCAATCAGTTTCATTGGCGGCATAAACAGATCCGCATAAGCTTGCAATTGCGCAAAAACCATATAGGAGGGATTTAGTAACGGTCATCTCAAGGTCCGGATTTCTAAAGTTTCAAATAGATTTCTTGGGTTATTGGGTACTATAGTATTGGATATTTAAATGTATTACACAGAGACACAATCATATGAGCGGATCGAATAAAACCGTAAATAGAGTTGATATGTCAGCTTATTGGCTGCCATTCACGCCCAATCGATATTTTCATCAACACCCTAAGATCATGCAATCTGCTAAGGGAGCTTACTACTTTGATGATCATGGACGTAAGCTCTTTGATGGTTTATCTGGGCTCTGGTGCTCACCATTGGGGCATGCAGATCGACGCATTGGTGCAGCGATATCTAAACAATATGAAAAGATGGATTATTGCCTTGCATTTCAGATGGCGAGTGAAGATACCTTTCGCTTGGCAACCCGTGTAGCTGATATGGCTCCCAAAGGTTTGGATAAAGTCTTTTTCACAAACTCTGGTTCAGAAGCTGTGGATACAGCACTCAAGATTGCAACTGGATATCACCGCGTGATGGGCAATGCCTCGCGCATTCGCATGATTGGGCGAGATCGTGCCTATCATGGTGTTGGTATGGGTGGTATTTCAGTTGGGGGTATGGTTGCCAACCGCAAAATGTTTGCCAGCATGATGATGCCTGGCGTGGACCATTTGCCGCATACATTAAATCTCTCACAAATGGCATTTTCAAAAGGTATGCCAACTTGGGGAGCGCATCTTGCTGACGAGTTGGAGAAGATCGTAGCTCTACATGATGCGAATACGATTGCAGCGGTCATTCTCGAGCCTGTGCAAGGTTCAACTGGCGTGATAGTGCCGCCACAAGGTTATCTGCAAAAGATCCGTGAGATTTGTACTAAGCATGGCATCTTGCTGATCTTTGATGAGGTGATTACTGGATTTGGTCGTCTCGGTGCAAATTTTGGTGCTGATCGATTCGGTGTGGTACCTGACATGATTACCTTTGCTAAGGCAGTTACCAATGGCGTAATTCCGCTAGGTGGCGTGATTGTGCGTGGTGATATTTATGACAGCATCATCGCCAATGGCGGCCAAGAGCAGGCCATTGAGTTTTTCCATGGCTTATACCTATTCAGGGCACCCAATTCCTACGGCTGCAGGTCATGCCGTGCTCGACATTTTTGAATCGGATGATTTGGTAAATCGTGCAAGAGCCTTAGAACCCGTTCTAGAAAATGGTTTGCATGCCATGAAAAGAAAGGCGGGGATATTAGATATTCGTAACTTTGGATTATCTGGTGCGGTAAAGCTTCAGCCCGTTGCAGGTAAACCAGGCTTGCGGGCGCTTAAGGTGTTAGAGGCTTGTATTGAGCGTGGTGCATTAGTCAGGGTTGCTGGTGATGTTATTGCCGTTGGCCCTCCATTTATTTCCGAGCCAAAAGAAGTAGAGTTTCTCTGTAGTGTGCTTGGCGATGCTGTTGATGTGGCAATGAAAATCAATTCATAAAAAACTAACACAAAAAAGTTAGCTAAAAACTAGATAAAAGGGGATGTATGAGCAAACAAAGAATTGAATTTAATCAGCGCCTCAGTAAACCTGGGTTAATTGTTGCACCAGGTGTT
This sequence comes from Polynucleobacter sp., assembly GCA_044225315.1. Classification (GTDB taxonomy): domain Bacteria; phylum Pseudomonadota; class Gammaproteobacteria; order Burkholderiales; family Burkholderiaceae; genus Polynucleobacter. Next base: position 6,467 of record JBGAIU010000031.1, on the reverse strand, counting down.
TATGAAATGGTTTCATTGCGCTTAGCTGATCGCATGGGTTTTGATGCGCTTTATATGACCGGTTATGGCACCGTTGCCTCTTTGCTTGGCTTGCCCGATGCTGGTTTAGCTACATACGCCGAAATGGTTGGCAGGGTTAGCGCAATGGCGGGTATGGCTAAAACTCCATTGATAGCGGATGGAGATACCGGTTACGGAGGGTGCGTCACACCATTCGTGGCTATGAAGCCGCGGGAGCTGTAGCGATACAGCTTGAGGATCAAGAGTTTCCCAAAAAATGCGGTCATACTCCTGGGCGCAGAGTGATACCCATGGAAGACATGGTTAAAAAAATTGAGGTTGCTGTTGCATCTCGTATCGATCCAAATTTCAAAATCATTGCTCGCACAGATGCAAGAACCACTCTTGGTTTGGATGAGGCTTTGCGTCGTGGTGAGGCCTACGCTCGTGCGGGGGCCGATATTCTATTTATTGAGTCTCCCGAGACGCAAGAAGAGATGCAAAAAATCGGACAGACATTTCCAAATCACCCATTGATTGCGAATATGGTTGAAAAAGGAAGAACTCCGGTTTTATCAAAGCAGGAACTAGAGCAGTTGGGTTATAAAATTGCGATCTTCCCAGTAACAGCGCTATTAGCCTCTGTACAGGCAATGACTAAAGTTTATGAACACTTTAAAGAGTCAGGTTTATCAATTAACAACCCTGTAGATTTATATGACTTTGGCGACTTATCAAAGCTCATGGGTTTTGAGGATGTTTGGGAGTTTGAAAAGCGGTTTGTAGAAATTAAATAAGGGGCTTTCTATGAAATTCACTCATCGACTTCTCACGGCATTATTTTTATTAAGCTCCTTGGTGGTGACGCATGGTTATGCGCAAGCCAATTATCCCAATCGACCGATTCGTTTAATCATTCCTTTTACGCCTGGTGGTGTGACTGACACCTCTGGCCGCTTTATTGCAGAGCAGTTGTCACTTAAGCTTGGACAACAAGTCATTGCTGATAACAAACCAGGCGCATCAGGAAACATTGGTGCCCAAATGGTTGCGACTGCTGAGCCTGATGGCTATACCTTGTTACTTGGTTATGCTGGAACACTCTCGATCAATCCATCCTTATTTGATAAGGTTCCCTTTGATAGTGTGAAAGACTTCACGCCTATTGGAAAAATTGGCGACGCCATTTTAATTATCGTTGCCAATAATGATTTTCCAGGTAAGACATTAGGTGATGTTATTGCCATCTCCAAAAAAGATCCCAATGGACTCTCTTATGGCACCTCAGGATCTGGTGGTACGCCACATATCGCAGGAGAGCTTTTTAAACAAAAGACTGGTGCAAATTTGGTTCACGTACCTTATAAGGGCGGTGGCCAAGCCTTGCTAGATCTTTTAGGTGGAAACATTCCGCTTGTATATACGGCAGTGGCTGGTGCGAATCAATATGTCAATACAGGCCGTATTTGGGCGATTGCGGTCTCAAGCGCCAAAAGAAGTCCAAGCATGCCGGATGTCCCAACTTTCATTGAGAGTGGCGTTAAAGATTTTGTCATTGACGACTGGGTGGGGCTCTTAGCTCCAGCTAAAACCCCAAAGCAGATTGTTAATAAATTAAATCAGGCATTAAATGAGATTCTAAATTCGCCTGAGGGTAAGGCAAAGCTATTGTCGATGGGCATCTTCCCTTCGCCTGGTACTCCAGAAAAATTTGGCGAGCAAATTAAGGGCGATTTAATCAGGTTCGCACCAATTGTGAAGGCCGCACAAATTAAATCGGAATAAGCTGAGTAATCTTATCGATTTAATACGTGATAAATAATGGGAATAGCAACAGCGCTGATAACACCATTCATTCCCATTGCTAGGCTGGCGTAGGTTCCTGCCTCTGGGCGGATGCTAAAAGCGCGTGATGTGCCGATGCCATGTGCGCCAATACCAATCGCAAAACCTCTTTGCCACCAAGCCTTCATACCAAGAGCATTTAGAACAAATGGTGCCAAGATTGCACCCAATATTCCAGTGCTGACTGCAAAGATGGCAGTAAGTGTTGGCGAAACATTAATACGTTCTGCGATGCCCATGGCAATCGGAGCAGTTACTGATTTGGGATACATAGCCCCAGTAATACTGCTGTCAGCGCCGAGAAGGGTGGCAATACCTACCGCGCTAATAATAGAAACCAGACCCCCAGTGCATAACGAAACCAGCAATGGAATGGAGCGACCCTTCAGACTGCTAAAACCTCGATAGATGGGAATCGCTAGAGATACAGTCGCAGAACCTAATAAGAAGTGAATAAATTGGGCGCCCTCAAAGTAAGTTGAGTAGGGCATATCTATAAGTTGAATAGTGGTGGCAACAATCAATATGGCAATTGCTACTGGATTGGCTAAAGGATTTTGTTTTGAATGCTTGTAGATTGTCAGGCCAATTTGATACGCCGCCAAGGTGATAAAGAGGGCGAATAATGGACTACCAGATAGGTATACCCAAATTTCAACGATGGAATGTTTTTCACTCATCGCTTGCTTTCTCGCTCAAGAAGCGAACCACAAAAGCACTCGAGCCAATCGTGAGAATGACACTCCCAACTAGGGCTGCAATGATGGCAAGGGCATTTGCCTTGAGTTGCGGCAGAAATAAAACTACCCCAATAGCTGCTGGCACGAATAAAAGGCCAAGATACTGGCTAAAGGTGTCGGCGACTGTAGCCAGCTCCGCATTGATGCCCTTGCGTATGACTAACCAAATAACCAATAGAACAAGCCCAATAACTGGGCCTGGGAGGGTGGGGAGTAGGAGCTTAGAGACTAGCTCGCCTAGGCTTTGAAAGAGGAGTATTTGAACTAAGCCAAAAATCATGAATTGATCTTACAGGTTAGTTTTTATGTTGCATAGCAATAATTTAATTCTTGTTTAAGATATTTACACATATGTCTAGGGGTTATGCCTCTATTTACTAAAATGAATACAAAAAGAGACTAATGGGAGACCGTCATGGCCGAGTTAAATGTCAATGGCAAAAAATATAAAGTGGATGTTGATCCGGATACCCCCTTGTTATGGGTAATTCGTGAGCAAATTGGCTTAACCGGAACTAAATATGGTTGTGGTGTTGGCCAATGCGGTGCTTGCACAGTCTTGCTTGAAGGGCAGGCTATACGCAGCTGTTCTTTACCAGTTGCTGCGGCAGAAGGTAAAAAAATTGAAACTATTGAGAGCTTGGAAAAAAGCGGTCAGCTTTCTAAAGTGCAAAAAGCATAGGTTGATAATCAAGTGCCTCAGTGTGGCTACTGCCAATCTGGCATGGTGATGGCAACCACTGCCTTGCTACGTAACAATCCAAAGCCAACCGATGCTCAGATTGATGAGTCCATCACCAATATCTGCCGTTGCGGCACATTCCAACAAGTGCGTGCAGCTATTCATGCTGCTAGCAAGGCTTAAGGGGGGTAATCATGACAAATGCAATTAATACTTCCCGCCGCCACTTTGTAGTTGGCTCTAGCGCGATTGCTACAGGCTTGGCTATCGGTTTTGATTTGAGCTTTATGTCCAACGCCAATGCCGCAATGGGCACAGGCACTACCTCAATGACACCTTTGGCTACACCAGAGATCGGTGTATGGGTAGTAATCAAGCCAAATGATGATGTTGCCGTTCGTATTGTTCGCTCTGAGATGGGTCAAGGCACTATTACTGGTTTGGCACAGATGGTTGCCGAAGAGTTAGAGTGCGACTGGAAAAAAGTAAACTATGAATATCCAAGTCCAGCAGAAAGCTTAAAGCGCAAAGCGGTTTGGGGTAGCTATTCAACTGGTGGTAGTCGCCGTATTCGTACTTCAGAGCAATATGTTCGCAAGGGTGGCGCAGCTGCACGCATGATGTTGATTCAGGCGGCAGCCAATCAGTGGAATGTTCCTGCTTCAGAGTGCGTTGCTGCTAATAGCGTCATTACTCACACTCCATCTGGACGTAAAACAACTTTTGGTAAGGTATCAGTAGCGGCATCTCAGTTGCCAGTGCCTACTGAAGTGCCATTAAAAGATCCAAAAGAGTGGAAACTCATTGGTAAGTCCGTAAATCGTATTGATGGTGTCTCTGATAAGGTAACAGGTCGTCGTCAGATTCACGCAATTGACCTCAAGATGCCTGGAATGTTGGTTGCCAACATTAAGGAGTCTCCTGTATTTGGTGGCAAAGTGAAGAGTTACGACGCCGCAAAAGCGCAGAGCATGAAGGGCGTTAAGAAAGTTGTTCAAGTGGGTGATTCAGCAGTTGCTGTGGTGGCTGATACCTTCTGGCAAGCTAAAACGGCTTTGGACCAAGTTAATATCGTTTGGGATAACGGCGCTAATGGCGATGTTTCAAGCGCTTCAATTAAGAAGATGCTTGAAGAGGATCTCAATGCGGACGATGCATTTGTTCACAACACCAATGGTGATGTGAAATCCGCGCTCTCAAGCGCATCTAAGAACGTAGAGGCAACTTATTTCTATCCATTCTTGAACCATGCAACGCTTGAGCCACAAACAGCTACAGCGAAGTGGACTCCAGATTCTTGTGAAGCTTGGGTTCCTACCCAAGACGGTGAGGCATCTTTAGTGGCGGTGATTGCTGCTTCCGGATTGCCTGCTGAAAAGTGCAATGTCTACAAAGTAAATCTTGGCGGCGGCTTTGGTCGTCGTGGTGCTTTCCAGGATTACACCACTCAGGCGTAAATATTGCCAAGCAAATGCCTGGCACACCAATTAAGTTGATCTGGACTCGTGAAGAGGATATGACGCAAGGCCGTTACCATCCGGTGATGATGTGTAAGATGACTGCGGCAATTAATGATAAGAAAAATGTTACTGGCTTGAACATGCGTTTATCTGGCCAATCCATTTTGGCAACAGTTCGCCCAGCAGTTGTGGCGGCCAATAAGGGTAAAGATCCTTTAGCGTTCCAAGGGGTTGATATCAGTGGTGAGCATGGCATTACCTACAGCTTCCCAAATTTGAATATTGATCACGCGATGCGTAATACTCACGTACCTCCAGGATTCTGGCGGGGAGTAAACGTTAATCAAAACGCCATCTTCATTGAAACCTTTATGGATGAATTGGCAGAAGCAATTGGTATGGATGCGGTGGAGTTCCGTCGCAAGCATATGAAAGAGTTCCCAAGGGCAGAAGCGGTATTGAACGCGGTAGCTGACGGTATTGGTTGGACTAAGCCTGCGGCTCCTGGGGTTTATCGTGGCGTTGCACAGATGCGCTCATTCGGTAGCTACGTTGCAGCAGCTTGCGAGCTTTCCGTGAAGAATGGCAATGAAGTGAAGATTCATCGCATTGTTGCTGCTATGGATCCTGGCTATGTTGTAAACCCAGCACAGGTAAATCGTCAGGTATCGGGCTCTTTTGTTTATGGCCTCTCCGCACTCTTTGAAGAGGAGATTACGATTGAGAAAGGCGCGGTTGTGCAGAAGAACTTCGATACCTTTAATTCAATCCGACTCTCGCAAATGCCGAAAGTAGAAACTATCATCATCCAAGGTGGTGGTGAGGATTGGGGTGGTGTTGGTGAGCCAACGATTGCGGTTGCAGCACCTGCAGTGCTCAATGCGATCTATCGCGCCACTGGTAAGCGCTACCGTACAGTTCCTCTGAAAAATAGCGGCATCAAGCTCGTTTAATTCAGAGAATTCGGGTAGATGAGTAAGAAAGGCGTTCTAGCGATCATATTGCTAGGCGCCCTTAGTTTTTCTGGAGCATTTGCTCAAGAAATAGTGGCGGGTCAAATCGAGAAGCCGCTCACGAATACCGCAGGAGATCCGCGACATGGTCGTGCGATTGTTTTGAGTCGTCAAACTGGCCTGTGCATTCTTTGTCATAGTGGGCCATTTCCAGAAGAGCGCTTTCAGGGTAATTTGGCGCCTGATCTAGCTAGTAGCGTTGCTTCTTTGACCGCTCCTCAACTGCGCGCCAGAATCGTCAATGCAAGTTATTTCAACCCCAACACCATCATGCCATCTTATTACCGTACAGATCATTTAAATCGTGTAGCAAATAAGTTTGCGGGCCAAACGATTTTGAGTGCACAAGAGATAGAGGATGTTGTCGCGTTTTTGTTGACCCTGCAAAAATCATATCAACAGCCACAAAAAACAAGTAACTAAACAATAAACAAAAAACAAAATAAACTTATTGATTTATGAAGATGCAATTAAGTCGTCGCCATTGGTTAAAAAGAATTCAAAGCCTAAGTATTTTGGCTTTGAGTGCTTGGTTTAGTCCCTTAACTGCGTTGGCCAAAAATGAAGATGCAACAAAGGCTATCCAAGAAATTACTGGTGGCAAGCCCATTATTGATGGCAAGGTGAAGTTAGTTATTCCACCGCTTGTAGAAAACGGAAACTTGGTGGTACTCAAACTGAGTGTGGATAGCCCAATGACTGCTAATGATTATGTTAAATCTGTTCA
>JBGAIU010000003.1:0-158410 GCA_044225315.1 Polynucleobacter sp. | reverse complement strand
TTTGCAGGGATTGGTGTTGTTCTTGCTTTACCTTGCCGGAATATTGGGCGCAATGGGAGTTGCTTGGGTTTTAAAGCGTTTTGCGAGTGAGCAGCTCCGTATCAATGTATTGATGATGGAGCTGCCTAGCTATCACCTTCCTAGAGTTGGCAACCTAGCCATTAGCTTATGGCAGCGTGCGGAAATCTTCCTGCGCCGAGTTGGTGGTGTCATCTTGGTAATGACAATTGGTCTATGGGTGCTCTCTAGCTTTCCATTGCCACCAGAAGGTGCAACATTGCCGCCGATTCAATATAGTTTCGCTGGCATGTTGGGTGAAGTGCTTGCTCATATCTTTTCACCTATCGGGTTTAACTGGCAAATCAGCATTGCCTTGGTTCCCGGAATGGCTGCGCGTGAAGTGGTGGTGAGCTCATTGGCTACGGTTTATGCCTTATCCAGCTCAAGCGCGGATGCTGCCGAGGCATTGATACCGTTGATTTCTGGTGATTGGTCTTTGGCTACCGCGCTTTCCTTATTGGCTTGGTTTGTATTTGCCCCTCAATGCCTTTCTACTATTGCTGCCGTTAAGCGTGAAACCGGTGGATGGAAGATTCCAGCAGTGATGTTGAGTTACTTGTTCGGACTAGCGTATATCGCATCCTTCATTACCTATCGCATCGCCATTCATTTTGGCATGGGGTGAAAAAGTTAAACATCAACACTTAATGACTGTTTGGTAAAACAAAAGCCACCCTAGGGTGGCTTTTTTATTGAGAAAACGAATTACTAAACAATTGATCTACTCAGCAATAAAGGTGTTCTCAAATTTGCCAATGCCGCCCATTTCAACAACAACGACATCACCATTCACTAAATATTTTGGTGGCTTAAATCCAATTCCAACCCCAACTGGTGTGCCAGTAGCAATGAGATCGCCGGGGTAGAGTGTGATACCCGCTGAAACAGTGGCGATCATATTTGGAATATCAAAGATGAAGTCCTTGGTATTGGAGTTCTGGCGCAATTCACCATTAACCCAGCATTTAACGGGGATGTCGTCGTGCTTTACTTCATCGGCAGTGACTACCCATGGACCCATTGGGCAGAAGGTATCAAAGCTCTTACCCAAAAACCATTGTTTGTGACGTTGTTGCCAGTCACGTGCAGTCACATCATTAATGGCCGTGTAACCCCACACATGCTTCAAGGCATCTGCCTCGCTAATGCCTTTGCCGCCTTTGCCGATCACAATCGTTAATTCAGCTTCATAGTCAATACAAGTAGAAACAGTAGTCGGAATGATGACGTTTGTATTTGGACCCGTTACGGCCTCAGGTGGTTTAGTGAAGAAAATCGCATGAGATGGAATATCTTCACCTGGTTTTGCGCTTCCATCAAAGCCGCTATTCGAAAATTCTTTAGCGTGCTCATGATAGTTTTTACCAACACAGAAAATATTTCTGCGTGGACGGAGCACGGGGGCAAGTAAGCGTATTTCACTCATTGCGTGGGTTGCTACAGGCTTAGGTGTTTTGCCCGCAAGATCCGCTTTCAGAATAGCGACGATTCCTTCTTCACTGACATCAACCCCTAAATCCAATTCTTGAATCGTTTTTTCGTCTGCTGAGACGATGCCAACGCGAGTCTTTGAAGGCTCTTTAATTAAAGAAAATGCGGCGTATTTCATGATTGCTATCTCCAGTGGGGGTTAGGTCTAGGCTAACCCTTGATTATTGTCTTCATTCTTGTAGTAGGATTAAGAGCATAAATAATAACTAAATTACGATTTAGGGACAAAAATGAGACAAATCTTCATACTTAGCCGTGCGCTGAGCTGCCTTACAGCATGCTTCATTTCTATTGCGGCGTTTGCGCAAGCGCCCGAGCCATGGCCAACAAGACCTATCACCATGGTTGTTCCTTTCCCTCCAGGTGGAGTTGCTGATGCTGTAGGTAGACCTGTAGCGGAAGCCTTAACTCGTATCTTGGGTCAACCTGTTGTTGTAGAAAATAAGGCGGGTGCTGGTGGCGGTATTGGGATGGCGGCAGTAGCTAAGGCGAAACCAGATGGATACACCATCTTGATGGCTTTATCGTCTATCTCGATTATTCCTGAGGCCGACAAAGTGGTTGGACGTGAACAGTCTTTTCAATTAAATCAACTCAAACCGATTGCTCGCTTTACCGCTGATCCAACGGTATTAGTTGTGAGAGCTGATAGTCCATGGAAAGATTACAAGTCTTTTGTAGCTGCGATGCGCGCCAATCCCGGTAAATACAATTTTGGTTCATCGGGCAACTATGGAACGATGCATGTGCCTATGGAGATGCTGAAGTCTTCAGAAAAGTTCTACATGGTGCATATTCCCTATACGGGCGCTGGCCCAGCGATTGTGGGGCTTTTAGGCGGTCAGGTTGATGCGATTGCGACAGGCCCTTCTTCAATCGTCCAGCAAATTAAAGCTGGAAAAGTTCGCGCCTTGGCGCATTGGGGTGATGGCAGACTGGCAAGCATGCCTGAAGTACCTAGCTTTAAAGAAATGGGCATAAAAATTGAATTCTCACAATGGGCTGGTCTATTTGTGCCGAGCGCTACCCCTGATTACATTACCAATAAGTTGCGTAAAGCTGCGAAGCAAGCGGCAAATGACGAGCGCGTGCGAGCTGTAATTAATGGTGCAGGAAGTCCAATTCAGTACATGGATGCGCCAGAGTTCAAAGTCTACTGGGATAAAGAATCCGCGCAGATGGGAGAGGTTGTTCGCAAGATCGGTAAGGTTGAATAATGAAAAAAATTCTGATTTCATGTCTGCTGTTTGGTGTTACGAATACCTTTGCAGCATCAGTGCAGGAGCAAATAGATCAAGATCCTAAAGTAAAAGCCGCAATTGAAGAGCTGGTGATTGCGAATCACATTTTGTATGACCAAAATGCGGTTGATGGTTATGGGCATATCAGTGTGCGCAACCCAGCCAATCCGAACACCTTCTTTTTAGCTAGAAGCGTTGCCCCATCAACCGTTAAGGTTGAAGACATTATTGAGTTTGATATGAGTGGTAAGGCGCTTAATGGCGATACGAGGGTGGCTTATGGCGAACGCTTTATTCACAGTGGGATTTTGAAAAACCGCCCAGACCTTAATTCAGTGATTCATGGACATGCGCCACCCATCTTGCCTTATGGCTTAACTGGTACTACCTTAAAACCTGTGTATCACATGAGCTCCTTCCTAGGTGAGGGCGCCCCGATATTTGAGATTCGTAATTTCGCTAAGCCAAATCCTGATACGGATATGTTTATTAGTAATGTGGAGTTGAGTAATGCCTTATCTCAAACCATGGGCTTGCAATACTTTGTATTGATGCGTGGTCATGGTTATGCAGCGGGCGGTGACTCAATTAAAAAGGCTGTGTTTCGAGCAATCTATGCGATCCAGAATGCCAGCATTCAGTCTGAGGCGATGAAGATGGGTCAAGTCCAATATCTGACGCCTGGAGAGGCTGCTATTTCTCAGGAGACGATTGAGAAAACGATTGGTAGACCTTGGCAGCTTTGGACTGAGCGTGTTAAAAAATCACAACCTTAAATTGGAGTTACGTACATTATGAAATTTCAACGTTCACTGCAGTTTGTCGCAACAGCATTCGCTTTCTTATCTCTATCTGGATTGGCAAATGCCCAATCTGGCGAGAATACTTATAAGCAGGTGTGTGCAAATTGCCATGGGGCAGGCGTAGCATATGCACCAAAGTTTGGCGACAAGGCAAAGTGGGCTCCGCTTATTGCAGAGGGGCAGGTAACCCTAACGGCCCATGCCTACTTTGGAGTGCGTGGTATGCCGCCTAAGGGAGGCAACCCCAATTTTAAGTGTTGAAGGTTTCTCTGATGCACTGGTTTATATGGTTAATAACTCCGGTGGAAACTGGAAGTCACCAGATGCCAAAACCATTGCAGCGATCAATAAAAAGATCGAAGCACGCAAAGCGGGGATGAATAAAAAGTAATGCTTTAACTACTCATTAACTACTCATTGAGTACTCAGTTAGTTCATCAATATAAAAACAGTTGGAGACAGGATGAATCAGTATATGTTTTGGCGTAAGAAATGTGCTACTTTGGGTGCAGTGATGTTTGCATCTGCATTTATGGTTGCATCAGCATTTGCGCAATCATTCCCAAACAAGCCAGTCAAAATTATTGTGACAGCAGCACCTGGTGGAACCACAGATATTGCCTCGCGCGCTTTATCGGATGTGCTGGGTAAAGAATTAGGTCAGCCTGTGATTGTGGAGAACAAGGCGGGTGGTGCAGGGATTATCGGTATTCAGGCATTGTTGGCAGCGCCAGCAGATGGTTACACCATGGCGATGGGCAACATTGGCCCAAATGCTATTAACTACAGCCTATATAAAAATCTGCCTTATAAAATGGAAGATATGGAGCCAGTCACTATTGTGATTGCCAACCCAAATGTCTTGGTTGTGAATCCTGAAGTTCCTGCGAAGACTGTAGCTGAGCTGGTGGCTTTGGCGAAAGCGAATCCTGGTAAATATTCATTTGCATCTTCTGGTCGTGGCCAGTCAATTCATATGTCTGGTGAATTGTTTAAGACTCAAGCGGGCATCGATATTATTCATGTGCCTTACAAAGGCGCCGGTCCAGCCTTAGCTGATCTATTGGCTGGCCAAACCAGCATGATGGTGGATAACTTACCCAGCTCAATGCAATACATCAAGTCTGGAAAGTTACGCGCTTTAGCGGTGACCAGCAAGAACCGTGTGGCTGAGTTGCCAGATGTGCCAACAATGATTCAGTCTGGTTACCCTAACTTTGATGTAACAGCTTGGTTTGGTTTATTTGTTCCAGCGGGAACACCAAAGCCGATTATTGATAAGCTGTACGCAGCCGTAAAGAAGTCGCTTGAAACCCCTGAAATAAAACAGCGCTGGAAAGATTTGGGTGGCTGGGCTGTAGGCGATACACCAGCAAATACCAAGATCTTTGTTGCCGCTGAAAAGAAGAAGTGGGAGCAAGTAGCTCAGCAAGCAAAAATTGAAGCCGAGTAAACCAACTTCATCAAAATTCTTTTCAGAATAAAAATAAGGGGCCTCTTAAGGCCCCTTATTGCTTCCACGCAACTATCAATGCATGTATTGCTTAATTTGCTTTGATATTGGCATCCTCAATGACTTTGGCCCACATATTGAGCTCGCGAGTAATGCGCTTGCTAGCTTCAGCGGGAGATAAGTAGTTTACGTAGACGCCAGCAGCAAGCATGCGCTCTTGCACATCTGGGCGCTGCAGAATAGATCTGATCTCAGCACTGAGTTTATAAATGATGGTTTTTGAAGTCCCTGCGGGCGCTTCAATACCAAACATACTGACTACATCAAAGTTGGGCAGACCAATAGCTTCGGTAATAGTCGGTACATCGGGTAATTGGCTAATGCGCTTATTGGTTGTGACTGCGAGCGCTCTCAGTTGACCCGCTTGAATAAATTGCAAAGCAGCTGGCACAGTTTCTGACATGGATAAAACTTGACCACCAACGAGGTCTGTCATTGCAGGGCCGCTACCTTTATATGGAACATGCAATAAATCCAAGCCCAGTTGATAGCGGAACATTTCCATCGTAAGCCGTTAAGGCGCGCCAGCACCTGAAGAGGCAAAGGTGAGTTTGCCTGGATTAGCTTTGGCATAGGCAATGAATTCTTTCATGTTCTTAACGGGAACTGAAGGATTCACGACAAATACAAGAGGTACGATACCAACAATAGCAACGGGTGTGAAATCTTTCTCTAAGTTGTACTTAATTTTGTCTTTATCCAAATTGCTATTGATAGAGTGAGAGGTTAGGGCTCCCATTAAAAGGGTATATCCATCAGGCGCAGACTTAGCCACCATATCAGCGCCAATATTTCCGCTATCCCCTGCGCGATTGTCTGGAACTACTTGTTGCCCAATCGTTTTGGAAAGTTCTTGTGCCATGATTCGACCGATGACGTCTGTAGCACCACCCGGAGGAAAGGGTATAACTAGTCGAATTGGCTTATCTGGATAATTTTTAACTGCCGCATCATTCTGAGCGACTGCGGGTAGGGCAAAGATCGAGGTGATAGATGCGCATAAGGCTGCGCCAAACCAGCGAATTAGTTGTTGTCTCATATGTTTTTAGTAATAGTTGAACTGCAGTAAGCATTATCTCTAAAAGCGCTAAAGTAGGCTAGAACCCGCAATTTACTAAACATACCCACACTAATTACAATGAAACGATGAGCCTTGAACCCCATCAAATAGACATCATTGGTTATTGCGCTGCTTTCTTAACCACCATTGCGTTTCTGCCTCAAGCCATTTGGTCATGGAGAACCCGCGATCTATCCGGAATATCGTTAGGAATGTATTCTTTATTTACGGCTGGGGTAGGCTTATGGCTGGTGTATGGTTTGATTATTGAGAAGTGGCCATTGATTCTGGCTAATGCTATGACGTTTGCATTGGCCTTGAGTATCTTGATGCTGAAATTGCGTCATACTGCTACAAAACAGACGAAATAAGAGAAATAAAAAAGAAACAAAACACAAAAAAACAAAAGTAAAAATAATATTGAGAAAGGTTTTTATGAGTTCAGCATTTGTAATTGATCCACCAGTACAAATTTCTTTGCCTGTGACAGGCGATACTCGTCGCTTTGCGGTAAATCGAATTTATTGCGTTGGTCGCAACTATGCTGATCATGCAAGAGAAATGGGTCATGATCCAGATCGCGAGCCACCATTCTTTTTTATGAAACCCGCCAACTTTATCGTGTCGGACGGTAAAGATATGGCCTACCCCAATCTATCGAACGATGTTCATCACGAGATCGAGATGGTAGTGGCAATCGGTAAGGGCGGTTCTAATATTTCTGCTGACAAAGCTTTAGACCATGTTTATGGCTACGGTGTAGGTCTCGATATGACAAGACGAGATTTACAAGGTGAAGCGAAGAAGATGGGGCGTCCTTGGGATACGGGTAAGGCGTTTGATCAATTCGCCCCTTGCGGTGAGATCACTCCAGTGACTCAATGTGGCCATCCAAGCAAAGGTGCTGTCAAGTTGTTGGTTAATGGCGAAGTTCGCCAGTCTGGAGATTTAAATCAATTGATTTGGAATGTGCCCGATACGATTGCCTATCTTTCAACTTTATTCACACTTGAACCTGGGGATCTGATTTTTTCAGGAACACCAGCAGGGGTTGGACCAGTGAAGAGGGGTGATGTTTTAGAGGGTAGTGTTGAAGGATTGAAAAACCTCAAAACCAAAATTGTTTAATTGATTTGACTCATATGAAAACAATTCGCATATTTGCGGCAATTACCACTTTGTTGGCAGTTTCTGTATTGACTGGATTATTGGCTTCTTGTGCCAATAATCCAACATCAAACGCAAGCGCCTCAGATCCAGCCCCAGTATTGCTCTATGCGAACGCTACTCCACTCGATCTACGTTTGTCTACTTGGCCATATCCATACCCAACCAAAGAATTTAAGACAAGCTTGCAAGGGGCACCGGCAAGTATGGTGTACATGGATGTTGCCGCTAAAGGTAAGAAAAAGGGTGTGGTGTTGCTATTTCATGGAAAGAATTTTTCAAGCGACTACTGGGCCCCAACAATTGCAGGCTTAACCCAAGCAGGTTATCGCGTCATTGCGCCTGATCAAATCGGATTTGGTAAATCCTCAAAGCCAAACGTGCCATATCACTTTGATGATTTGGCAGCCAATACCAAAGCCTTGCTGAAGTCTTTGGGTATCAATCAAGTATCTGTGATTGCTAATTCTATGGGCGGTATGGTTGGCATTCGATTTGCACGCTTGCATCCACAAACAGTACAAAAGCTCGTGCTTGAGAATCCATTGGGTCTAGAGGATTACAGCAAAGATATACCACCACAGCAGAACGACAATTTATTGAAGCTCGAGATGGCGCAAACTGAGTCTAGCTACCGTCGTTTCTTGCAAAGCTATTTCCCTAACTGGCAGCCTGCTTATAAAAAGTTTGTAGAGGTGTATGTTCGCGTACAAAAGGGTCCTGACTATCCCGCCTATGCAATGACCTCGGTGTTAACTTACTAAATGATTGCTGAGAAACCAGTGGTCAATGACTTGCCAGAACTCAAAATGCCGGTATTGCTAGTGATTGGTCAAAAAGATCGTACTGTATTTGGTAGACGCTTTGCCCCACCAGAGGCTGTGAAGTCTTTGGGTAATTTCCCGGAGTTGGGTAAAAAAGCTCAGGCAACTATTCCGAATGCGAAGCTAGTGCCAATTGATAATGTTGGCCATGTTCCGCACGTCGAAGTGCCCGACTTGTTTGTAACTACGGTTGTACAGTTCTTGAATCAAACTAAGAACTAAATCTAAAAAACTAAAACTAAGATTACTTGCCTGCCCACTTCGGTGGGCGTCCCTCTAAGAAGGCATTCACGCCTTCTTTAAAGTCCTGACTGTTATAGGTCTCACGCATGAGATCTGTACACTCCGGAAGATTGTTTTGCAATAGTCGCGACAAGGTTAGCTTGCTTGCCTTTTGCGTGATGGGAGCCAGGGCAGCCAACTTATTGGCAAGAGCATCAGCTGCTTGAGTAATTTTTTCTGCGGCTACTGTTTCATAAAGATAACCAGATGCGAGTAATTCTGGTGCTTTAATTAATTCACTGGTGAGTAGCATTTTCTTAACCATGGGAATGCCTAAGTGCGCGCTAATCCAAGAGAGATTGCTGGGAGATAAGCAATTGCCTAGAGTGCGCGCAACCGGAATGCCAAAACGTGCTTCGGGAGTGAAGATTCGAAAATCACAAGCGGTTGCAATTAGTAAGCCACTGCCAACTGCTAAACCTTCAATGAGGGCAATCGTCGGCATTGGTAATTGCTGTAATGAGCTGAAGATATTGTCTACAGCCACTTCATAAGCCTCATCTTTTTTCAGATCGACAAATTGCTGAATATCACTACCTGAAACAAATGCTTTGTCGCCAGCACCCCTAAAAATAGCCACCAGAATTGATGGGTTTGCTGCCAAGGAGTCGCAGATGGTTTTGAGCTCTTCATACATTGGCCAAGTCATGGCATTACGAGCGGCTGGATTATTAAAAGTAATCCGAGCAATTGCCCCATCTATGTGAAGATTTAAGCAGGGAGGTGCGGCATTGGTAGTCATGCAGTTGTTCACGTTTTATTAACCAACCCATTCTAAACAATGGCTACTCTGAAAGACCACTTTTTAGGTCTTGTTTTAGTGATTTACCCGACCCTAAACTTTCCTGCGCTAGAATTCCCATATGTATATGTTCCTGCCTTTTCTGACAGCATTTATCGGTCTCATCCTAGTTTGGTTTGAGAAGCGCCTTGCAGGTCTTACGCTGCTTGCAGTAACGGTCGCCATATTGATGGTGTGGTTTCGCTTTCATGCGAACAGTCATCTCAATATCAGCCTATAAATCGGCATGAGTAAACATTCTTTCCCCTCATTAGCGGCGCTTGGTAATCAGCTGGCTTTATTGGCAGTCGTAGGCACACTGTCTTATGCCTTTTTGATCAATTGTATTTTGGTGAATTGCCATGTCCGCTGTGTTTAATGCAGCGCATTGGTTTTGTCATCATCGGCTTTGCATTGGTTCTGAATATTCGTTGTGGCGCTCATTCCGCACACTATGGCTGGGGCATTATTGGCGGTCTAGTGGGTATGACGGTTTCCTTGCGTCAAGTGCTGCTTCATATTCTTCCAGGTGATAAAGGTTTTGGTAAAACATTTTTAGAGCTTCATTTTTATACCTGGGCTTTTGTAGGCTACTTAGGTTTATTAGCGGGCTTTGCAATTTTGTTGATGCTGCCTAATCGAGACGTGCGTTCACGCTCTTGGTTTGCTAATGTCTTAATCATTGCTTTTATTCTGCTTGTATTCGGTAATCTGATTTCAACGCTGCTCGAGTGTGGCATTGGCGCATGTGCGGATGACTCAAACAAGTATGAAGGTTGGCTCTGGTTACGTTCTCGATTCAATTTTTAATTCAGTTCGCCTAGGTTCATCCTGGGTTTGCAAGGATGCAATTTTCTACAGTGGCTAAGCGCCCATTTTTCACTTACTTATTGGTTTGCCTCGCCCTATTGTTTAGCGGCAAGACATCATGGGCGCAATCTTTTAAAAACACTGCTTGGCCAAAACAAGCAATTAGAATTGTGGTCAGCTTTACACCTGGCGGTGCGCCTGACATCTTGGCTCGGGTATTGGCAGAGAGCATGCAGCAAAATCTTGGGGTCCCCGTCTTGGTTGAGAATCGACCAGGCTATGGAGGTAATATCGGTGCGGAAATCGTCGCTAAGAGTGATCCTGATGGCTACACATTATTAATTGGCACGGTGGGCATTCATGCGATTAATGGCGCGCTCTATGAAAAGATGTCATTTGATCCCATTAAGGATTTCACACCCATTAGTTTCTTAGCCAGCACGCCAAATGTATTAGTGGTCAATAAAAAACTTGGCGTAAATAATTTGCATGAGTTGATCGAGTTAGCAAAAGCCAAGCCTAATCAACTGACATTTGGATCATCAGGTGTTGGAACCTCATTGCATATGTCGGGCGAGCTCTTTAAAGATATGGCTGGCATACAAATTCGCCATATTCCTTATAAAGGGCGTGCGCAATCTTTGCCCGATTTAGTTAGTGGTCGTATCTCGATGTTGTTTGACAACCTATCTTCCTCATTGCCTTTGATTAAGGCGGGTGAGGTACAGGCATTGGGGGTAACTACCTTAAAACGCTCGCATGCTGCACCAGAGATTCCTACTTTTGCAGAGCAAGGTCTTCCCGGTTTTGAAGCAGTCTCTTGGTTCTCATTGATGGCGCCTGCTAATTTACCGTCTTCTATTCAGAAGCGGTTGAATCAACTTACCTATCGAGCACTGAACGATCCGGAAGTAAAAAAACGCTTGATGGCAGGAGGTCTAGATCCATCTCCGAGTAGTGCTAAAGACCTATCTAAATTAATTGCTCAAGAATCCGCCAAATGGAGTAGGGTAGTTCAGCAATCAGGTGCGAAGTTAGGGCAGTAAGCTAGATAAAACCTCATCAGAAATATCTCAACTTCCTGTCAGCTTAATAATTTATTGTGCGTTATTGATAGTAAGACTAGTAAAAACTAGAATAAAGAAGTAGGCTGTATCAAGACCAGAGATAAGAAGGGGTCAATCATGAAACAAGTCAATAAATTCAGCATCTTAGGTGTTATTTTGGCTTCGGTCCTAGCGTGCTCAGCGGTGCAGGCTCAGGCTGGTAATGTCGCTTGGAATGTATCGGTTGGCGGCGGTTACGGTGGTTGGCGTCCGGTTGCCTATGGGCCTGGCTGGGGTCACGGTTGGGGCCCAGGTTGGCGTATTGGGGTTACGCTGGTGGCTATTACGGCCCTTATGCTGGCTACTATGCTCCCCCAGTGGTTTATGCGCCTCCGCCTGTAGTTGCTTACGCACCACCGCCACAACCTGTGGTTCTGGCTGCGCAACCACAACCTGCGATTTGGTATTACTGCGCCGCAAGCGGCAAATATTACCCTTACGCACAAGAGTGCCTAAGTGGATGGCAGACACAGGCTGCTACACCGCCAACCAGTAGTGCTCCAAATGGTCGCCCACAGTATTAATTTCAATACGTTTTATTAATTCGGGATTTGTATATGACAAGATTGACTCGCATAGCTGTATTAGCTGCAGTTGCCACTAGCGTATTAAGTGCGTGCGTATCTGCGCCAACAGGGCCAACTATTGCCATCATGCCGCGCGAAGGAAAGCCATTTGAAGTATTCCAGCAGGAAGACCAAGTGTGCCGCGAGTTTGCAGCGAATGCCGTAAAAGATACTAGTAATGCAGCCTTAAAAGAAGGCGCTACCAGTGCCGCAATCGGTGCTGCTCTAGGCGCTGCTGCAGGCGCAGTGATTCAGGGTGGAAGTAGCCAAAATATTGGTACTGGTGCAGGCGTTGGCTTATTAGGTGGTGCCGCTATGGGTGCCATGAATTCTGCTGGAAAACAAAATCAAGCGCAGACTCAGTACAACATTGCTTATCAACAGTGCATGTATTCAAAAGGAAATCAGGTACCTAGCTATCCAGCGCCAGTTTCAGGTCCTAGCTATCGCCAGTAACTATATTTAACTCAGACCTCAACTGGCGGATGCGTTTTCTCGTAACGCTCCGCCGTTTTTCTGAAGAGGTAGAGCAGTAAACAGGCAGCCAAACCTAGGCTGATGCTATTGCCAGCCCAAAACCCATTAGCACCTTGTAAAAATCCGGGCGTAAATCCTAAAACATTGAAGCCCATCAGGTATCCACCACCAAGGCCAACGCCTCATAGAGAGCCTGCATAAATCACCATTGGCCAAAATGCGATTCTGTAAGCCCGCAGAATAAATGCCGCAGTCACTTGTAGCGCATCAAAGACTTGATAAAAAGTGATAAATAAAAAGAGCGGAATAGAAAAGACCTTCACCGACTCTGGTGGATCGTATAAATCCAATAACTGCATACGGAAAAACCAAGCCGCAACCCCAATCAAAATACAAGTGCTAGTGGTGAAGAATACGGATGACCAGCCAATTTCTTCAGCACGCTCTGGACGATCGGCGCCAATCGATTGTGACACCAAGGTCATGGTGGCAATCGATAATGAGAGTGGCACCATGTAAATTACGGTGCCCATATTGGCAACGATTTGATGGCCAGCTAACGCTGTAGTACCCAAGCGAGCAATAAACAGCGACATGAAGGTAAATGAAGTTACCTCAATCAAATAACTAAAACCAATTGGAGTTCCCAGCTTTAGTAAGGTCCAAATACGATGCCAATCTGGCATGCTAAAGCGCGCAAAGATATGAAAAGGGCGATAGAAGCGATCAAATAGAACAAAGCCCAATGTCATCAATAACCAAGTCCAGTTAATGATGACGGTTGCTACTGCGCAACCAGGTCCGCCCATACCTTCAATGCCTAAACCACCATAAATAAAGAGGAGGTTGAGCGGTAGCTTAAGGGCTAGGCCAATCGATTGCACAACAGTGATGACGCCAGGTCTGGAAACCGCATTATGCAGCGCCATGAGTACGCGCATGCCCATGCTGGCAGGTAAACCAATTGCCAGAATGTTCAGATACAGCCTAGCTTTTGCTTCAATATCCGGCGCTACTTGAGATATCGCTAATAAATGATCGGCATTTAATAAGATAAAGCAGCCCAGAATAGTTAAGCCCAAGGCAAGCCATGTTGCTTGGCGCACTTCTTCACCAATGTCTTCATGGCGTTTAGCGCCAAATAGTTGACCAGCAATTGGCGCAAGAGCAGAGACAACCCCTGTTAAGCCTACATAGATGCTGATAAAAATCGCCGAAGCCATTGCGAGTGCCGCTAAGTCATCTGCAGAGTAGCGCGCAGTCATTGCCGTATCTAAAACACCAAAGGCGATAACGGCTAACTGACCAACGAGTAGTGGGCCAGCCAGTTTTAATAAAGCGGGGATGTCCTCGCGAAGACGCGATACCTTAAAGTGCAGCACCTATTACTCCGGAATGACTTCGTAAAGACGTAAGCGCTCATCACGGTCTGCAGCGCGACGATCTTCCCATAGTAAATGGAGCTTTTTATTATTGAGTTGAGCGTAAGCTTGAGCTTCAGACTGATTGTGGGTGAGCATCCATGGGCAATTAGGATCATCACGTAAGGTTAGCTTGGTGAAGTAATCAAAGGAAGCAAGCTGCGCAGGACCGATATTGCTGGTATCAATACAGCCACCGCCTGGAGGCACCACTTGTGCCAGGCGCGCAGAAACAAAGCGATAGGTCTTAGCGTAATTAATAGTGGGTAACCATAAGGTCATCAATAAAACCCACATCAAAGTAGTGCCTGATGCGGAAATAATGAGGCAGCGCCAAATTTCTTTTGGAGCACGGGAGGTTCTCCAGCGCACTACTGAAAGCCAAACACCGGTAATGGCTAGCGCAATAATAAATGCGAGCCAGTTGAATTGGCCTTCAAAACCTGGAAGCAAGCGAGTGATATTGGCCGCAGTAGATTCTGGAAAGCCAGTTACCTTGGCCAACCAAATAATCCAAATAGCTAGCGCGATTAAGGTAAAGCTAAATAATGCGAACCAATCGATAAAACTAATGACACTACGTTTCAGAATTGGCAAGCTAAAGGCCGCGATGATCGAGAGGCTCGGAATCATGATCATCAGATCATGTTCATTTGCCTCAAGACGAAACAGTACATAAATGAAACTGCCGATAAATAAACTGAGTGGAATGCATAGGTGAGGGGCGCGCCATGCGCCAGCAGCTTTAATGCGACCCCAGTGTGTTAGTGAGATAACAGCAAGTGGCCATACAGGCCAAGCATATGCCCAAAAGTTCACGCTTAAGAAGCCTAAGGATTCGATCGAAGGTCGTGCACGCATTTCTGGAGCATTGCGCCAACCTTCTTCTGCGATATGGCGCCACTCAGTAGGAAGATCAGCGAGATACCAAATGATTGGCCAGAGCGCAAAACCAATGAGGCCTAATACAGTGCTGGCAAGAGTCCAGCGAAAACGCAATTTGGCATTGCTAGCAATAACTGCAATGATGGTAGATGTGACAACAATCAGACTTAAGGTGAGATTGCTAGAGAGCGCCACAATTGCGATGCCTAGACCAGTCCATAAACCGCCTTGCCATGGTTTATCAAGACCGCGTACGGTGCCATAAAGCACGATGCTAATACCCATCAATTGCGCCATCATCGGCGTTGTCTCATGGGCGCGCTGCGCAAGACCAACGCAAGCTAAGGAGATGAGTAATGCGCCATCAGCCAAAGTCATGCCATAGCTCTTCATATCGGGCTGACCGCCAACTGCTAATGCCATGGGTTGCACTTCACGACGGCGACCAAGTAAATATGTGGCATACCAAATTGCTAGTGCTGCCGCAAAAAAGCAAATCGCTGAATACAAACGCGCCGCATTAGCAGCGCCAATAAATTGACTAAATAATTTAATGAGTGTGGCGCCCATCCAGTAGGGCAGTGGCGCACCTAAAGAAACATCACGACCAGCCAGATGCGGAACAACCCAGTCAAGAGAGTCACCACGAAACAAAGTCCACATGCCGCCGAAGCCAATCGCGTCTTCATTTTTCCAGGGATCGCGAAAAAAGAGGCCAGCAAAACCATAAACCAATGTCAGCGCAAAAATAATAATGCGCGGAATCGATCTAGTAGCGGCAGCAGTTAGTTTGACCATGGACTCTATTTGGGTGAAGCGGTACTAATAATGCAAATTACGAAAGCAAACAACAAAAATAAAAAAGGCAGCAAATGCTGCCTTGATTATCTCGCAGAGAAGGGCATTGCCATACCCTGCGATGAGGGGGTGTATTAAGCCTTCTTCTTAGATGACTTCTCAGCAGCTTTTGCTTCCGCGGCGGCAGCTTTTTTCTCTGCAGTTTTAGCAGCGCCATCACCAGAAGCTTTAGCAACAGCTTTGCTACCGAATTTCTGACGGAATTTCTCAACACGACCAGCGGTATCCATGATTTTTTGGGTACCAGTGTAGAAAGGGTGTGATTCAGAAGAAGTCTCGATCTTGGCTAATGGATATTCATTGCCATCTTCCCACTTGATGGTCTCTTTAGTAGCCATTGTGGAGCGAGTCTTAAAGCTGAAGTTATTGGAAACGTCCAAAAAGACGATTTCGCGATATTCGGGGTGAATGCCAGGTTTCATGTGAGGTCCTATCAGCGGGTAGCCGTTTAAGTTAATTAACTTAAATACTTTCCCAAGTTAAAAGCGGTTAAGGTGCTGCAAAAGCGAAATTATGCCATGAAATCAATAAGAAAGCGCTGTCAGACTAAGTAAAAAGGGGCTAAAAAGCCCTTTTTTGCCTTAAAACCGCCCTAGAGGGGGTCTAAATTAGCCTCCGCGACGCATCAGGTCGAAGAATTCACCATTGTTTTTGGTTGATTTGAGCTTATCAACGATGAAGTTCATAGCCTCGATATCGTCCATATCAGCGAGTAATTTACGCAATACCCAGATCTTCTGAAGGTTATCTGGTTTAACCAGTAATTCCTCACGGCGGGTGCCAGACTTATTGAGGTTAATCGATGGGTAAACGCGACGTTCAGCCAAGCGACGCTCAAGATGAACTTCCATATTGCCGGCGCCCTTGAACTCTTCATAAATGAGGTCGTCCATACGGCTACCAGTTTCAATCAAGGCGGTTGCGATGATGGTTAAAGAGCCACCTTCTTCAATATTACGGGCCGCACCAAAGAAACGTTTTGGACGTTGCAGTGCGTTTGCATCCACACCACCAGACAATACTTTTCCGGAGGAAGGAACAACTGTGTTGTATGCGCGCGCTAGACGAGTAATCGAGTCAAGCAAGATGATCACATTTTTGCCCATTTCTACTAAACGTTTAGCTTTTTCAATCACCATCTCGGCAACTTGAACGTGACGTACAGCAGGCTCATCAAAGGTAGAGGCAACTACTTCACCGCGAACGGAGCGTTGCATCTCGGTAACTTCCTCAGGGCGCTCGTCAACGAGCAATACGATCAAAATCGCATCAGGATTGTTTGCAGAAATTGCATGAGCAATGTGCTGCATCATCACGGTCTTACCAGACTTTGGAGAAGCAACAATCAAGCCACGTTGACCGTAACCAATTGGAGAAATCATATCGATGATGCGGCCAGTGAGATTCTCTTCAGCCTTGATATCACGCTCTAAACCAATAATGCGGTTAGGGTGAAGTGGCGTTAAGTTCTCGAACATGATGCGGTTCTTTAGGGCTTCTGGGGCCAAACCGTTGATCTTGTCGACTTTGACCAATGCAAAGTAACGCTCACCATCTTTTGGTGTTCTCACTTCACCTTCAACGCTATCGCCAGTGTGTAAGTTAAAGCGGCGGATCTGCGCAGGAGAAATATAAATATCGTCAGGAGAAGCCATGTATGAGGCTTCTGGAGAGCGCAAGAAACCAAAGCCGTCTGGCAAGACCTCTAAGGTGCCGTCGCCGTAGACAGTTTCACCAGCTTTAGCGCGCTTCTTCAGAATTGCAAACATCAATTCTTGTTTGCGCATCCGTTGTGTGTTTTCAATTTCCAATCCAGCAGCCATTTCAAGCAAAGCGGATACGTGGAGGCCTTTGAGTTCAGTTAATTGCATGTGGTTCTCGGGTGTTAAAAAAGGGTATTAAACAAATGGATTTTGAAATGAGGCTGTGCTGATCGATGTCACACAGATGTAGAAAAACAGAATTTAAGTTTTGCTAAAAGAAGGGGAAATAAGAAAACAGATGGGGGATAAATTACGGGGAAGCTGTACGCTTTGAAAAAGGCACTGAACTGCTATTACCGAAATACTACACTAAAACCACAGGCTCAGCTCCTGAACCTGTGGTGTGGGACTATTTACAGATGACTATCAATAAATGCAGTCAACTGGGATTTGGCCAAAGCGCCTACTTTTTGAGCAGCCACAGTGCCATTCTTGAATAGGATCAAGGTTGGGATGCCACGGATATTGAACTGGGCAGGTACGCCTTGGTTCTCGTCAACGTTCATTTTGGCGATTTGCAATTTGTCGCCGTACTCGCCGGAAAGCTCTTCCAGGATAGGGCCAATCATTTTGCAAGGACCACACCACTCAGCCCAGAAGTCGAGCAGAACAGGTTTATCGGACTTGAGGACGTCTTGTTCGAAAGAGGCGTCAGTTACATATTTAATGCCGGCACTCATGAAAATTCCTTATTTGGGCGTATTTGGTTATGTATTTAGTTATAGCGCTACAACGCTTATATTAGCAATAAGCCAAACATTCTGCTCAAAATCCAAAATTAGCCTTCAATCCGAAACTCAAAACCCCGCTTAATGCCACAGCCATTTCCTACCATTTCGAAGCAAAAACACGTGCAAGCTTGGGCAATTACGCCTGATGCCACTGCGCTTGAGCAGTTGGCTAAAGGCATTTGGGATTGTGCAGTGCAAACTAAAGTTCGCCCTCTAGTGGTGCTTAGTACCGCAGGTCCTTTGATTGGGGTTAGAGCAGCTCTAGAAAAATACCGACCCGATAGCTTGGATCCTCAGATTGCATTCTTACCCCAAGTCATTAGCTTTACAGATTGGTTGGAGGCAGCACCAGGCGCATGGAAGCTTCCTAAAAAGCAAACAGATCTAGAGCGTTGGTTATCGGTGTTTGTGAATTTGCGTAAACACAAAACATTGCAAGCTTGGTTCAAAGCTGAAAGTGAAGCAGGGGCATGGGGTCTTGCTCAAGCAGTGATTCAAGCATGTGATGCATTATCAGAATTGGTTGTTCCGCAATTGCAAGAAGAGTTCAATGACTTGTTGCAGACAAATTCATTAGACACTCATGCATGGCTTAAGAAAGTCGAGCTAGTTTTAGATCAGGCTATCGCGAAAGCCTATGTGGGCTTATCTAAAAATGTCGTTGATGAAGAGGCGGCGGTACTGCTCGCTTTTTGGCGTTACCTCACTAATGCAGGTGATCCAGTAATACTTAAGCATCTGGCGATGTCAGTGCACTTGCAAGCTGCCAAAGAGCATGCAAAAAATAAGAATGCAGATGCAAACCCAAATCCCCGCCCATTTATATGGGTTCAAACTGCAGATCCAAAACCAATTGATCAGGAAGTTATTGATCGTTATTTAACGGCATATGCTCAATGGGCACCGGTGGTGAGTGTATCTCTCGATTGGACCAAAGTGGCTTTATGGTCTGAGGCGCTTGCGGGTCAGGATACCAAAGAAGAGATTGCTGGCCTTGACGCAGAAGATGAGCAACAGATTCAACGCAATATTGATTCGAGTGTGCATGATGGTTGGCACTTAATTTCTGCCAAACGTTTTAAGGAGTTGGCTTGGGCTGCTACCAAATCTGTTGAGTCTCACCTGATTGCGGGGAAGAAAAATATTGCTTTGGTTGCGCAAGATCGTTTGGTTGCGCGCCGAGCGAGAGCGCTATTAAGCCGTCTAGGCGATGCATTGCGCGTGCGAGATGAAACTGGATGGAAGCTATCCACTACTCGCGCAGCAGCTGCATTTGACAGTCTTCTTGAGTTAATACGTGTGCCCAAAGAAGGGCCAAGCGCCAATATCTTGCTTGAGTTTTTACAAAATCCCTATTTAGATCTTGCGCACAGCCTGCAAAAGATGCCTGAATCTTGTGTTGGTTTGCTTGCACAGTTAGAAGACATTCTCGTGGCTAGTCAGGCTAAATCTGGCTGGGAAACTTTTTTGGCTGCGATTGAGAAAGCAAATAGCTATGCGGCGACTCATGGAGGTTCACCCAATCAACAGCTCATCGATTTAATTCGGTTCGTCAAACAGCTACATGGACAGTGGCTAAATCCAGTCTTTACATGCTCAGAAGCCTATCAAACATTGCAATCTCAGCTTGAACTAACCGGTATGGCTGGGCGATTGAAAAAAGATGCCGCAGGTAAGCAATTATTAGAGGCTCTTAAGCGCTTTGATCTTGGCTCAGGGCCTTATGGTGAATTGAAGATGCGCTTGCCTGAGTGGCTGAGCTTTCTCAAAACCGTCATTGAAGAGTCTTCATACGAAGAGGCAGGAAAAGATTCGCTAGCTACTTTAAGTATTTTGCCGCTTAGCTCAACACGCCTGCGTCACTTTGATGCGGTGGTGCTTGTAGGTTGTGATGAGCAACAGTTGCCAGCATTCTCTCAGCCACCATTATTTTTTTCCGATGCACTAAATCGCTATCTCAAGTCTTCAACGATTACTGCGCAATACATTCAACAAGCAAGGGATTTATCCCAACTCTTGGTTTCATGTCCAAACGTTGATTTGTTATGGCAGAACAAAAGCAAAAGTGGCGAGCCATTGAGGCCTTCGGCTTGGATTGCGCGTCTGCAAGTAGCGCTTGGTAAGAATGCGCTAAAAGTAGCAGAGCCAAGCTTGAGTTCCTATGAAGGGCAGTCCCAGCCGATTAAGATGGCAATCAGTAAACCAGATCAAGATTTGGCGATTCCGACGACGATCTCACCCAGCGCCTATAAGGCTTTGCGCGATTGCCCTTATCGCTACTATGTCAGTAGCATATTGGGATTACGAAAGACAAAAGAATTTGAGGAAGGTTTTGATGCTTCATTGGCAGGACAAACACTGCATGCGCTTCTGAGAAACTTTTTTCATGCTCTAAAGACAGAGGAGAGTAAATCGCACTCACCAATACATGGGGGTGAAGAGGCAAAACGTCAATGGATGATTAAGAATTTGACTCAATTCTCTGAAAAAGAGTTTGAGAGATTGATTGCCGGTGATGCAAGAGTCTTGGGAACCTTACGAGATTGGCAAAAGCAAATTCCTAGTTTTATCGATTGGCAAATCAAGCGAGAGAATGCAGGATGGCGCTATCACGATGCCGAGTTATCAGTAGGCTTTGCAATTACCTTAAAAGATCCCGATGGTGTAGAACGAGAAATTCGTATCGCAGGGCGCGCGGATCGATTCGATGTTCACGAATCAGATGACTCGATTGCGGCTGTGATTGATTATAAAAATCAAGACATGAAGAAGATCGTTGATCGTGCGAAAAATATTCTGAATGATCCACAGCTATTAATTTATGCGCGGGGCGCTAATGAGAACCCATTAACCGCAAGTCTCCCAGGGCGAACTGTAGAGCAGGCTGAGTGGGTTAGCTTAAAGGCAAAAATTGCCGAGGGTGAGAAAAAGAATGGACGCGCTCATCCGGTTGAAGGCATGCCAGAGCTGATGGAAGAGTTTTCTGTGCAGATTGTTCAGGATTTAAATGATTTGTGGGCGCGCAAGCCTATGAAAGCATTTGCCCCAGATAGTGTTTGTCAATATTGCGATGCTCGGGGAGTTTGCAGAAAGGGGATGTAGTGAACGAGAGATTTGATAGCGCGATCGCCTGCGATCCCACCAAATCGGTCATTGTTTCTGCCTGCGCGGGCAGTGGCAAAACATGGCTGTTAGTTTCTCGAATGATTCGCTTACTGTTAGCTGGTGCGAAGCCACAAGAAATCTTAGCTTTGACATTTACTCGCAAGGCTGCGCAAGAGATGCGTGACCGCCTCTTTCAATTGCTAGAAGAATTCTCAAGCAGCGATGATGCCGCTTTAGCTGATCAGCTGACTCAGCGAGGCATCGCCGAAGAGGATGTCAATGCATTGCTTCCAATTGCTCGTTCTTTATATCTCAAGATATTAGCGAGCCCTCAGGCAGTAGTGATTGATACTTTTCATGGCTGGTTTGGCCGCCTTTTGGATGCGGCCCCCGTATCCGCTGAAGTCCAGCCAGGCTTTCGTTTGCGCGAAGATGCCAAGCGTTTGCAGGAAGAGTGCATGTCTGATTGGTGGGGTAACTTGCCAACGGAATTACAAAAACACTATGACGTCTTATTGGAAGAGTTTGGCGCATTTGAGACTCAAAAATTCTTGATAGGCAATTACAGCCTCTTCAAGCAAAGAGGTGCATGGTCATTCTTTCAGAATATTTGCAAAGCCCAAGACGTTAAGCCCATTATTTGCCTTGACAAACTGCTTCCAACATTAGGCGCTGTAAATCCGCTAAAGGCTTTTTGGAGTCAGCCACAAACAAAAGCCAATTTAGAAGTCATGTACAAGTGCTTTAGTAATGGCACAAAAACTCAAAAAGACAAAGCCCCATTTATTTTGGATGTGATAGCTCACCATGCAGCAGGGGGGTCAGTGATGGAAATTGCTAATCAATGGGAAAGCTATTTCTTTACGCAAAAGCGCGCTCCTTTAAAAGATATTGCAGAGATGAGTGCGCCAATGCGTGCTTATCATGAGAAAACTGGCCTCGATCCCGCTGAAATTACGGCTATTCGTAACGATTGGCTTCGGGCCTATGAAGCTTTATTTATTTGGCAAAGCGAACATTTAATTCATCAATTAAATGATGCTTGGTTCGCAATGAGCGAGGCCATGCTCACGCATATGGAAAAAACCAAAGAAGCAATGCGGGTGCGCGACTTCGATGATTTAGAAATTAATGTTAGTCAGTTAATGGCAAGTTCTGATAACGCGGCATATTTGCAAGCGCGATTGGATGCCCGATACAAACATATTTTGATCGATGAGTTTCAGGACACCAACCCCTTGCAGTGGCAGATATTGCGATCATGGCTCGCAGGATATGGTGATGATGGATCTATGCCAAGCGTTTTTATTGTTGGCGACCCTAAGCAGTCTATTTATCGTTTTCGTCGTGCGGATCCCAGATTGTTTGATAGCGCTCGTGATTTCTTGGTTCAAAAGCTGGACGCAATTCCTCTTTATCAGAATGAGACTCGACGTAATGCCAATGCAATTAATGATGCTGTAAATACCATATTCTTGGCAGGATCTTTGCCCGAGAGCTATCGTTTCGCAAAACAAACTACTGCTTGGAAGCCTTTATTGGATGGGCTGCCGGAGCAAGATTACTCTGCTAAGGGCGAAGCCTATCTATTACCTTTAATTCCTCGAGAAGAATCTGTTGTGGCTGCTCGTGCTGGTACCGCACTCGAAGGTCCCATAGAAGATGCGGGGCAAACCACTGCGGTTCAGCAGCGCTACGAGGAGGGTAAGCTTGTTAGTCGCTTAATTCATCATTTGCTGAGTACTCGCCAAGTGATGGATAAAAAAGATGGAAAACCTATCTGGCGTCAGGCAAGAAGCAGTGACTTTATCTTGTTAGTCAAGCGCCGTGAATTTTTACCTCAATACGAAAAGGCTTTACGTGAAGCTGGGCTTGCCTATGACAGCTCTCGACTAGGGGGCTTGCTAAATACTCTGGAGATTGATGACCTCATTGCGCTACTAACAGTGCTCGTCTCGCCAAGACATGATTTGCCTTTAGCTCAAGTGCTGCGTAGTCCAATATTTGGTTTTACCGAAGCGCAGATGCAGGAGCTTGCCAAGAGCGTAGTTAATGAGCTCCCGAGCTGGTGGGATGCGCTACAGCTAAGTCAGAATCCCGTGATTCAGAGAGCGGCTCGCTATCTAGAGCGCTGGCGCAGTTTGGGTGAGGCATTGCCAGTTCATGATTTGTTGGATTTGATTTATCACGAGAGTGACTTGCGAATTAAATATGCGGTTTCTGCCCAAAACTTAGCGCGCGCTCAAGTGCTAGCCAATCTGGATGCCTTCTTGGAGCTTGCGTTGAATCAGGATGGCGGGCGCTACCCTAGCTTAAGTCGCTTTATCGATGAGATTAATGCAATGCGAAGAGGTGACGATGATGAAACGCCAGATGAGGGTGATGTTGAATCAGAGTCTGAATCAGAAATCGATGACAACATTGGTGAAGTCGATTTAGAAAGTGAGATGTCTGAAGAGGATCAACATCGACGAGTTCGTTTAATGACGATTCACGGCGCCAAAGGATTGGAAGCGCCGTTTGTGTTCATGCTCGATGCCAACAACACCGAGTGGAGAGCACCTCACCGCGGCGTTCTTTTAGATTGGTCGCCAGAAGAGACCAGCCCAAGTCATTTATCCCTGTATACCGCTAAGACCTTAACAGGCGAGCGTAGTGTTGTCTTTAAAAAGGAAGCTGTAGTCAGTGAAAATGAAAACTGGAATTTGCTCTATGTAGCAATGACTAGGGCAAAACAAGGTTTATGGATTAGCGGCGTTGCAAGCACTTCCAATACTGGCATTAAAGAGAAATCATGGTACGGCAGAGCCTTGGCTGCAGGGCTCCCAATCTTGGATATCAATGCGCTTGAGCTTGAGGATGTCGCCCAGCAGACTAGCGAGGCTAAAGAGCAGCTCGGCAGTCTGCCATTCACGATAGAACACTTTGATATTGAATGGGATCAAGCTCAAAAAGATTACAAAGAGCTTCTCTCTAGGATTGAGAGCGGTGAGTTTGCGAAAGAACTTGAAGCCAAATCCTTGGAGCAAACCCAAGAGCAACCTGACCCAGAAATCTTAGAAGAGGGTGCAAACTTCCATAAGTTATTAGAGTTCCTAGTGCCAGACTCCAGCACTCCAAATAAACCACCTGTGCCTAGTGAACAAGAGGTGATGGATTGGTTAGGCGTGGATCAAGAGCAAGCCAAGAAACTGATTGAGCGAGTGGAAAACGTCATGAGTGCTA
This sequence comes from Polynucleobacter sp., assembly GCA_044225315.1. GTDB lineage: Bacteria > Pseudomonadota > Gammaproteobacteria > Burkholderiales > Burkholderiaceae > Polynucleobacter. The sequence continues at coordinate 134,241 of JBGAIU010000003.1, read as the reverse complement.
AAGAGCTCAAGCTTTACCTCAATCCAGATCAATGGGTTGCCGCATGGAACGAGCTGGATATCGCCAGTGAAGAAGGCAAGAGCTATCGCATGGATCGATTAGTCGAGTTTGAGGATCACATCGCTATTCTGGATTACAAGCTAACTATTCCGCAGGTAGGTAGCGAGAAGTATGAGAAATATCGCGAGCAGCTACAGAACTACCAAAAAGAATTAACACGCATCCGCAAAGACAAGCCTAATAAGGCCTTTTTGATCTCGGCAGCCGGCAAAATCCACCTCGTGGAATAGTCTTTTTGGGCTTGAATTTCCCTAAAAAGCCCTCATATAGCTAAGGGATAGCAAAAATACCCAAACTAGCGATAATAAAAATCGCAATGAATTTCCTACAAGGAGTTTTAATGAAAATGCGTAATGTAATGAAGATGTTTGTGACAGTGTTTGCCAGTGCGTTATTACTAACGAGCTCATTCGCTTTTGCCGAGGCAACATTGCCGGAGGTATCTCAAGCCATTCAGTCAGGTCAATTGGCTAAAGCCGATGCCATGATGAAAGAGGTATTGCAAAACCATCCTAATAGTGCCAAGGCGCATTACATTGCATCTGAGTTGTATTTGCGTGAAGGCAAAATCGATGCCGCACACCAAGCATTTGTTCAAGCAGAAAACTTAGCGCCTGGATTGCCATTCGCTCAGCCTAAATCTGTTCAACGCTTGCAAGCAGAGTTGCGTGCTGGCACAGTTCCTGCGCATACAAATGCGAATGCGGGCGCAGGCTCTATCTTCACTAGCCCAATGTTCTGGATTCTGATTGCAATCTTGATCGCCGGAATTATGTTCTTCATGAGAAAGCGTCAGCAACCAGTGGAGGTCTATAACGCTCCGACAGCAAACGGCCCATATCCTGGCACTTACCCTCCTGGTTACCCAGGCGCACCTAGCGCAGGCAGTGGCTTGATGGGTAGCTTGGCAACGGGCGCCGCTTTAGGTGCTGGCATGGTTGCAGGTGAAGCATTGGCTAGCCATTTAATGGGTGGCGGCCAGCATGCCAATCCTGGAAATGTGAACAACGGCTTTAATCAAGTCGGCGGGATTGCACCAGATGCTCCGAACTTTGGGGTGAACGATGCGAGTTCGTGGGATGACACTGGTGCTAGCTCATGGGATGACAGCGGTGGTGGTGATTTCATGAGTGACGTTTAAATAAGAAGGCGAACATCAATATGGCAATGTCAATCTATCAAGCATCGATTCCACAGTTTGTGAAGATGCTTACCAATCTCTCCAGTATCCTGAAAAAAGGCGAGGCCTTCGCTAAAGAAAAGAATATTGATGGCGCGGTATTGGTTAATGCTCGTCTTGCGCCAGATATGTTCCCCTTATCAAAGCAAGTGCAAATTGCTTGTGATCAAGTCAAGAACGGCATGGCGCGACTTGCTGGCGTTGAACCACCTAAATTCGATGATCACGAAAGTACGTTTGAGCAGTTGCAAGAGCGTATTGCCAAAACGATTGCTTTTGCTAAGACCACTACCCCTGCGCAGCTTGAAGGTAGCGAGATAAAAGAAATTAAGTTCTCAATTAAAGAGTGGAGCTTTGAGTTTGTGGGTGATCAATACCTGCTGACTTGGATCATTCCTAACTTCTACTTTCATATTACGACCGCGTACAACATTCTGCGTCACAACGGCGTAGAATTGGGTAAGTCTGACTATCTTGGGGGTTAGGCGACTACAATAGCCTGATGGAGATACTTTCAGAAATCGTTGAGACCGTAAACCCTTGGCTTTTTAGAGTCAGCGTTTATTTGTCAAATGCATTTCTAGACGACCCTGCAATATTCGCATTTGCTTTTTGCTGATCGCTGCTTAAAATAAAAAACCACCGCAATTCGGTGGTTTTTTATTGATATAAGTTGATAGAAGCAAAAGTTCGATCTACTTAATCATTCCCGCATTCTTCGCATCTTCCATGGATTGGGCAGTTTTCTCTTTCATAAACGCAGGCATCTTCGCTAGCGGAATATCAACCAATACAAAACCAGACTCTTCTAATTTTTTCTTAGTCTCAGGATCGGCATTGAGTTTGGCAAAGTAATCTGACATCTTTTGTTGTAGCACTAGTGGGGTGGATTTGGGTACGGCTACACCACGATAAGCACCATCTACCCAGTTCAGGCCTAGCTCTTTGAAGGTGGGGACATCAGGTAGTGCGGGATTGCGTTTCTCGGTAGCGATGGCAAGGGTGCGTACTTTCCCTTTTTGCTGAATCGCTAATGGCAAATAACCCATGGCGCCATCAACATGCATGCCAATGAGAGCGGTAATTAAATCGCCAGTACCTTTAAACGGTACATAGTTAATTTTGACACCTGCTAATTTATTGAGACGCTCTACAGCCATATGGTTAGCGGAGTATTGGGCCGAGCCAGCTAGGGACATCTTGCCAGGTTCTTTCTTGGCGGCTGCAATAAATTCTTGATAGGTTTTGTAGGGGCTATCAGCTGAGACCATCAAGGCATCTGGGGTGAAGTGATAGTAGTAGATCGCATTGATATCGTCGGTCTTGTACTGAATACCTTCTTGTAGTGGTTGCAAGATAGTGTGTGGAATATTGACACCCACTACAGTTGCGCCATCGGCGGGGTAGGTATTGAGTGTGCTCCAAACAAGAGCGCCACCAGCACCAGCACGATTCATCACCACCATGGGTTGCCCAAACTTTTTCGCAGAGATGTCAGAAAGCAGTAGCGAGCAACTAAATCAGATTCACCAGCAGGTGGAAAGGGAATGATGTACTGGATGGTTCTATCGGGGAAGGGCGCTGCAGATTGTGCAAACGCTGCTGTACACAGGCCTAAGAAAAAACAAAACCCAGCAACGATATGTGTTGCCTTTATGCAGTGCACCATTTGTCTCCCCCACCGGTATCGGTTGTCTTGGAATGAAATTCATCGAAAAACTCAAGGCTCATTATGGGTGAAATCCTTCTTCAGGAGATTGGGGTTTATGACTAGAAAAGCCGTCCTAAAGACCGGAAAACAACAAAAACGGCGGTATTTTTCAGGTTTTTATATATACTGTATAAACGCACAGTATATTAATCACTATGAAGCCGCGGTTAAGTCCCCTCAAAACTACCTTAAGTCAGGCGCCATACAAGCCTTGGCGGGTCATTTTGCCGCCTATGAGCTTAAGCTCTTAAGTCACCGAATTTCAGCTGGATTCCCCAGCCCGGCGGCTGATTATGCCGAGGATGGCCTGGATTTAAACCAGTACCTCGTAGAGAACAAGCCAGCCACCTTTATGTTCACGGTAAAGGGTGACTCAATGTTGGGCGCCGGGATTTGTGATGGCGATAAGGTGGTGGTCGATAAAGCACAAAGCCAAAACACGGGCTGTCGTGGTGGCAGTCGTTGATGGTGAGTACACCATCAAACGTTTGTATCAATCACGCGGTCGCGTTGAGTTGCAGCCTGAGAACCCCAGCTATGAACCGATCACTTTTGGTGAAGGTAATGAGTTGCAGATTTGGGGAGTAGTGGTTGGTGTGGTGCGCAAGTACAGCACTGCGAGCACTCGTTATAACAAGAGCATCAAGCCATGAACGCGCCACAAAAATTACCCGCCGCTCATGCAAGCCCAGCATTGTTTGCTCTGGTGGATGTGAATAACTTCTATGTTTCTTGCGAGCGTGTTTTTCAACCTAAGCTCGAAACCGTTCCTATGGTCGTGCTATCAAATAACGATGGATGCGCTGTAGCGCGTAGCGCGGAAGTCAAGGCTCTAGGAGTTAAGATGGGTACGCCCTGGTTTCAGATGAAAGATCTGGCGCAAAAGCACGGCATTACTGCCTATTCATCAAACTACACGCTGTATGGTGATATGAGTAATCGGGTAGTGCAGGTGCTTAAAACCTTTACACCCAAGATTGAGATCTACAGCATTGATGAAAGCTTTTTGCAAATCGAGAGCGTCTTAAAGCATTACCGCAACACCATTGAGTTAGGTCAATCGATTCGACAAACTGTAAAGGAAACAACTGGCTTACCAGTCTGCGTTGGCATTGGTGCTAGTAAGACCTTGGCAAAGTTGGCCAATCATTTAGCCAAGAAGCATCCTACATTCTCTGGCGTATGCGATGTGCAAGCAATGCCTAAAGAAGAGCTCTATCAATGGATGAGTGAGACTGAGGTTGGTGAAGTGTGGGGTATTGGCCGCCAGCTAAATAAAAAGCTCAAAGCGCAGGGCATTCATAGTGTGTTTGATTTACTGTGCGCTTCACCACAAGCCATGCGTCAGCAATATGGTGTGGTGATGGAGCGTCTTTGCTATGAACTGCGCGGTACTTCCTGCTTGCAGTTAGAAGAAGTAGCGGCAGACAAGCAGCAAATCATTGCCTCACGTAGCTTTGGCAAGCTAGTTACTAGCCAGGCCGAGTTAGCCCAATCAGTAGCTACTCATGTCGCCAGAGCTGCCGAGAAGCTCAGGGGGCAAGATGGGGTGACTGGCGCATTAACTGTATTTATTCAGACCAACCCATTTAAGCAAAATGAGCCGCAGCATCATCAAAGCATCACTATTCCGTTGGCTGATCCCACAGACAATACCCTGACGTTAACTAACGCAGCGCTAGCAGGTCTGAAGCAAATTTATCAACCGAACTTTCGTTACAAGAAAGCGGGAGTCATTCTGAATTGCATTGGCGATAAGCCTAGCGTTCAGCAATCACTCTTTGAGGATCTCGAGAGCAAAGGTAAATCGGCACATCTTATGAAGGTGATGGACGAGATTAATACGCGCTTTGGAAATACCACGATTCGGTCAGCGGCCTCGGGCACTCAAGACAGTAAACAAGCCTGGCAAATGCGCTCAAACAATCGGTCACCCAACTACACCACTAAGTGGGATGAGTTACCTGTCGCACGCTAGGAAACCCATGAAATATATGAATGAAACACAGAAAAAACCACGATTTTTAACTAGCTCATTTAATGAGCTTTTGACTCATTAATCTAGTAGCAACTCAGTAAAAAACGAAGTAAGCAATTAAATAACTAAGCAATCAAAGCAGAGGAGAAATACATGAATACATTAAACAACTTGATGAACAACTTCAACGGGATCTCATTGGCTGCCATCATGATTTTGTCGTATTGCGCTGTGTTGAAAAACACTAAGCGTCATGAATGTGAAACAAAACAATTCTTAAATAGCAATGGCTAATAGTTAATCGTAGTACTGTTGTAAACAACTGGGGAGATTGAGAAATCACGGATTCTTAATCTCCCTTAGTTTTTTTGTAACGAACAACATTATCTTTGACTTTAAATTTACCACCCAGTAGTTCCGTTAGTTTTTTTGCACTTGCTTTTACTATATTCGCTTGGCTAGCATCAAAGCGATAGCTAGGCATCGTGAGTGTGATTGCTCCAAGCAGCCCTTCTGAATTAAAAACAGGAGCTGCATAGCCAGAAATTTCTTTTACCCTATCCCCAGAAATAGCTAAAACCATATCCCTGTGAATTTGCATTGAGATTTTATCTTTTGCGCCTTCAAAAGCCTTTATCACTCTAGCTCCCGCGCCTTTGTCCATTGGAAGTAAATCGCCTACCTTGATGTGATCCCTTAAAGCCTGATTAGAGTCTACTCGATATAAGCAAAGTCTCTTATCTCCCTGTCGAACATGAAATGCTGCACTTTCATTAGTTGCATGCATTAGCTTTTCGAGTATTGGCGTCACCACAGTTTTAAGGGATTGCTGATGTTGATATGCGGCATATAAGGATGCAATTGTTGGGCCCAAGGCATATTTGCCATCCATTTTTTTTATAACCAATAAAGCACCCTCAAGTGATGCGAGCATGCGCAGGGCAGTACTTTTATACAAGCCTGTTCGTTCTGCTATCTGCATTAAGGAAAGTTCAGGAGTATCGGAATGAAACAGTTTCAGGATGCCTAGTGCTTTATCTACAGAGGCTACCCCAGTATCAGAAAGGGCAATTTTGACGCTATTTTGTTTGCTCGAAATTTTGGGCATGGACAACCTCAATCTTGTGTGATTTAATAATAGAACTATATTCTATAGGATAGAACTCAATGAATTCGACGTCAACAGATATTTTGATTAGTGAAGTGGGCCCAAGAGATGGGTTGCAATCTATCAAGTCGATCATGCCTACAGAAAAAAAGAATGCATGGATTGATGCTTTGTATGCAGCTGGCATTCGTGAGATTGAAGTTGCCTCATTTGTCCCTGCAAAACTTTTGCCACAAATGGCTGATGCAGATCAGGTGGTGCGCTATGCTAAAAACCTTCCGGGTTTGACGGTAATGGCTTTAGTACCGAATCTTAAAGGTGCACAGGCCGCGATCGAAGCAGGGGTGGATAAGGTTACAGTTCCTGTCTCAGCGAGTGCAGATCACTCATTGGCTAATGTTCGAAAGACGCGTGAGGAGATGATTGAGGAAGTTAAAAAAATTGCTCAATATCGAAAAGATTACGCCCCCCCACGTCAAAGTTGAAGCAGGAATAGCTACTGCATTCGGATGCACTCTGCAAGGATTGGTTCCGGAAGATGAGGTTATTTGGATGGCTGAGCAAGTTATTGCCGCTGGTGCAGATGAATCTGGTCTATCAGACACAACCGGTTATGCTAATCCAGCTCAAATCAAAAGATTATTCAAGCGTTTGAAAGCGGCTATTGGAGATAAGGCTGGAGCTGCGCATTTACACAACACACGTGGGCTTGGATTAGCTAATTGTTTGGCTGCATATAAAGAAGGGGTGACATCTTTCGATTTCTCAATGGGCGGTTTGGGTGGTTGCCCGTACGCACCTGGCGCATCAGGAAATGTTGTGACAGAGGACCTTGTATTTATGTTTGAAGCGATGGGTGTCAAAACAGGGGTTAATTTAGATCTCTTATTTGAAGCTCGTCAGCCGTTGCAAATTAGTGTTCCAAATGAGGCGATCTATGGCATGGTTCCGGAGGCCGGTTTTCCAAAGGGCTTTGAGCCAGCAACACATTGGAGTAACTAATGAGTGCTAAGAATAAATTGCCGTATGAAGGAGTTCGGGTTGTGGAGTTCACGCACATGGTTATGGGGCCAACTTGCGGAATGATATTGGGCGATTTAGGCGCTGATGTGATTAAGGTTGAACCGATTGATGGCGACAAGACTAGAAATTTATTAGGATCAGGAGCAGGATTTTTCTCAATGTTCAATCGTAATAAGAAAAGCATTGCGGTGGATATGAAAACTCCCGAAGGCATTGAGATTGTTAAAAAGCTTGTAGCTAGCGCGGATATTGTGAGCGAAAACTTTAAGCCTGGAACAATGGCCAAGTTAGGGCTTGACTATGACACTCTAAAAAAGAGTGATCCTAAGATTATCTATGTCTCTCATAAAGGTTTTTTGCCAGGCCCATACGATCATCGAACAGCCTTGGATGAGGTAGTCCAAATGATGGGCAGTCTAGCTTATATGACTGGCCCAGAAGATCGACCACTGCGAGCTGGTACATCAGTCAACGATATTATGGGCGGCATCTTTGGAGCAATTGGGGCAATGGCTGCATTGCGGCAACGCGATATCACCGGAGAAGGTCAGGAAGTTCAGAGTTCGCTATTTGAAAACAATGTATTCCTAGTTGGCCAGCACATGATGCAGTATGCCGTTACGGGCAATGCTGCTAAGCCAATGCCAAGTCGCATTTCCGCATGGGCAATCTATGATGTATTTGAAGTACAGGGTGGGGAAAAGATCTTCTTGGCCGTAGTATCTGATACGCAGTGGAAGATTTTTTGTAATGCTTTTGGATTCACTGATCTTTATGAAGATCTGACATTAAAGCTAAATAATCAGCGTGTACAAGCTAGGCCAACATTAATTCCCGAAGTTAGAAAGCGTCTGGCCGATTTTTCAGCGAAGCACATTAGCGATATCTTCGAAAAGAATGGACTGCCATTTGCGCCTATTACCAAGCCAGAGCAGTTGTTTGATGACCCTCACTTAATTGCAACAGGTGGATTAGCATCAATCAAAATTACCGATGGTCCTAAAGCCGGAACCAACACCGCAACACCACTATTACCACTCATGATGGATGGGAAGCGATTAGGTATTCGATGCAACCCCCCCTGCAACAGGAGAGCAGTCCAAAGAGATTCTTGCTGAGTTGGGTTACAGCGAAGATCAAATCTCAAGATTAGTCGCAAACAGCGCAGTTCATATTTAAAAGGATTTGGAATGAGCAAGAAAATAATTTATGGATTAATGAGTTTAGCCAGTTTAGTTATGGCAAGCATTGGTTTTGCACAAAGCTATCCTGATAGACCTGTAAAAATTGTTGTTCCATATAGCGCAGGGGGCACTGTAGATTATTCGGCAAGACAAATAGCGCAAAAGTTAACGGAAATAACAAAACAATCATTCTTTGTGGAAAACAAAACAGGTGCTTCTGGAACTATTGCCACAAACTATGTCGCTAAAGCTGCTCCAGACGGATATACCCTGCTGGCAAACGATACCACTTATGCAATGTTGCCTTCACTGTTTAAAACATTACCCCGGAATCACGTCGAAGATCTTGAGCCCATTGGAATCATTACTCAGACCCCAGTAGTTTTGGTTGTGCCAGTTGCATCACCTTTTAAAACTGTTGGTGAACTTATTGCATATGCAAAGAAAAATCCCGGTAAATTAAATTTTGGCTCTGGTGGTACGGGTAGCTCAACTCATGTGACTGCAGAAATCTTCGAAGAAGTTGCCGACATTGATGTTTCTCATGCCCCATATAAAGGTGGAGGCGAGGCATTGTTGGCAGTTTTATCTGGACAAGTTGACTTTGCCATTACTGCTGCTCCAACTGCAATTGCCCAGTTGAATGGCGGCAAGATTAGGGCGCTAGCAGTCACTGGGGATAAGCGTCTCATAGCATTGAAAGATGTGCCAACATTCAAAGAGGCTGGGCTTCCCGCATACAAGGTAAGTAACTGGTTTGGTTTAGCTGCGCCCAAGGGAACCCCTAAGACTATTATTGATAAATTAGCGGCTGATATAAAAAAGAGTCTATCTGATCCTGCCATGAAAGACCGTTTTGCTGCTGTAGGGGCTGAGCCAGGTAATTTGACCCCTGCGGAGTTCAAGAAATTTATTCAAGGAGAAACGGTAGTGTGGGGCGCCGCAGCTAAAAAAGCTGGATTGCAACCCGAATAATTAAAGCTATATGTGGAATCTAAACTTTCAACCGCCTAAGGTAATTGAAGCGCAAGTGCTGACCCAAATGCCAAGTCAGTTTCGCTTACCAAAAGAAAACGCCTGGGCCAATATCAATAAACCCGGCCAAACCATTGACAGCTTCATTGAGGGACCGGTGTTTGATAAGAATGGCAATCTCTACATTACCGATATCCCATATGGACGAATCTTTAGAATTAGTCCAGCGCTTGAGTGGGAGTTGGTGATCCAGTATGACGGTTGGCCCAATGGCTTAGCTATTGATGCACAAGGGAAGTTGTGGGTGGCTGATCATAAAATTGGCTTGGTCCGAATTGATCCAGAGCATCCGACTGTCGAAGTCGTGATGGCTGGTACAGATAAGTTTTTTTTGGGCTTGAATGATTTGATATTTGATTCCAAGTGCAACTTATTTTTTACTGATCAAGGTCAAACGGGTTTGCATCACCCAATTGGGAGGGTCTATTGCTTGGAGCCGTCGGGAAAGTTGCATGAAATTGTTGGCAACGTACCGAGCCCGAATGGATTGGTTTTTGATAGCGCAGAACGCTTTCTATTTGTAGCAGCTACTAGAGCTAACAATGTTTGGCGCATGCCAATTTTTGAAGATAAGACAACGGGTAAGGCAGGAGCTTTTCAAAATTTCTTTGGTACTAGTGGCCCTAATGGTATGGCGATGGATGAAGAGGATAACTTATACGTAGCACATGCTAGCTTAGGCGGCGTGTTTCAACTTAACCATCGTGGTGAAATACAAACTTATATAAAGTCTCCCACTGGACAAACGACTACAAATGTATGTTTTAGTTTGGATAAAAAATATTTATTGGTAACTGAATCAAGTACGGGGAGTATTTTGATGGCTCCACGAATAAAATAGGGGATAGTATGAGAATACTTTTGCAAGCATTGATATTGACTTTTATCTCTATTGGGCTATGTTTAGCGCAAAATTTTCCAGACCGGCCTATAAGGCTAATTGTTCCCTATACACCAGGTGATGGAACGGATACTGTCGCTCGGATGATGGCTGAAAAAATCAGCGCCGATCTGAAATGGGCAATTTTGGTTGATAACAAACCCGGTGGAGGAGGCAACATCGGCATGGAGTTTGTTGCTAAGGCAAAGCCAGATGGATATTCCATTGGCATGGGCCAGACATCTAATTTAGTAATCAACCCAGCATTAATTTCTAAGATGCCATTTGATCCGGTGAATGATTTAGTGCCAGTTGCTTTGGTGGCAGAGGTGCCGATGGTGCTTGTAGTGTCATCAAGCTCACCATGGAAATCATTAACTGATTTAGTTAAAGCAGCAAAAGCTAAACCTGATTTTTATAAGCAAGCAACTGCGGGTGCCGGAACGGTTGGCCATATCGCGGGAGAGATGTTTGCTGGTAAAGCAGGGTATGTGGTTTCGTATATTCCTTATAAAGGAGCATCTCCTGCAATCACTGATTTGATTGGCGGGCAAACGGATTTTATGTTTGCGACCCCGCAGTCAGTACTGGGAATGATCGCAGGTGGAAAGTTGCGGGCATTGGCTGTAACATCAGGTAGTCGAGCATCTATCCTCCCAACTGTACCAACTGTGGGCGAGCAAGGTTACAAGGGGTTTGAGGCAACCGATTGGAAAGTCCTAGTTGCTCCAAGCGGAACGCCTCAAGAGGCCATCAAAAAAATTAATGAGGCAGCTCAACGGGTGCTTAAAAATCCAAGTTTAATTAATAAACTTCGCGAAGAAGCCAGTTCGCCAATGTATGGAGATCCTGCTGCGGTTTTGAAATATATTCGCGCTGAACAGCGGGAGTGGGATGAGGATGTTTATCGATGTGATATCGATGTCGATCTTCTTGCATTTTGAGATCTTCAACGGTAAAACGATCAAATCGCCTGAGGTAATCGGCCCAAGTATCGAATACAAAGTATTCGATAAATTTTCCAGGATTTTCTACGTCATCAAACAAGCTCCAAGACAGAGCACCCTGCCTCAGGCGAGGCTTGCGAGACTTCGCCATTGCCTTTTTAAATTCCTCGACTTTATCTAAATGAATTTGATACTCAATTGAGCCCATGACTGGGCCTGCATTCATATCCATGTCAGGACTCGCTTGAGGATGTTCAATTGGACAAACTGGAGTGAAATCCTCTAGCGGATGATTATCAATTCGATGTTTGCGAATAAAGAAGAGTACTAGTAGGCCAAAAATAGCGCTGGCAATGATGCTGGTCGTGACCCCTAACTCGGTTGCAATTTTTCCCCAGACTGCGGCACCTGCTGCGCCTCCACCCATTAATCCCATTTGATATATGGACATGCCTCTTGCGCGAACCCATCCTGGTAACGTCATTTGTGCTGAAGTGGTTAGTGAGTTAGCAACAGAAATCCATGCTGCACCACACAACATCATCAAGAGGGATGCCAACCATAAATTAGGAGAAAGAACTACTCCGGTGGATGCCGCTGTTAAAGTCATAAGTCCATAGGTAATCAGATTGCTTGTTTTTAAACTAGCTCTGAGTCTAGGTAATTGAGATCCGGCAATAATTGCTCCTAGGCCCAATGAAGAAAGAAGTAGGGTGAAGGTATGGGCATCCCCTTCAAAATGGTCTTTTGCAATCACGGGTAGTAGAGCGATGAGTCCGGTGGATTGAAAGAAAAATAAAAATCCTCTGGCAATGATCGTGCGCATTCTGTTGGATTGCCAGGCAAATTGCATTCTAACTCTCATTGCGCCAATAAAACGCTCTTCAGGTAGGGCGGAAACGTAGTTTTGATATTTCCATCGCAGCACAATGATGACTGTGAAGAGCGAGAGGATCATGTTCAGAGCGAAAACATACATGCTGCCTGCTGCGGCAATGATGGCTCCTGCTGTGAGAGGGCCAACAATTCTGGAGGTATTCATAGCAATTGCATTTAGGGCGAGTGCTGAAGGCAGAATATCGCGTGGAACAAGATCTGGAACAATTGCCGCGAAGATTGGCCAACGCATGGCTAAGCCAATCCCATTGGTAAAAGTAAGTAACAAAAGTAGGTAGGGATTGAGTGCGTCAAACACTAAAAACAACATCAGTACTGTTGCGTTTGTAGCAAGCCAAACTTGTGCAAATAGAAAGTAATGTTTGCGATTAATGATGTCAGCCATAGCGCCACTAGGTATGCCTAGAAGCAATACTGGGAGACTGGAGGCGGTTTGGACCAAGGCGATTAGAGTTGCGGACGTAGTGAGTGAAGTCATGGCCCATGCTGCGGCTACGTCGTTTATCCACATGCAAATATTGGCTACTAACCATACCGACCAAAGCGATCGAAAAACGCGATGTTTTAAAGGTGACAGCCAGCCTGCATTGTGTTTTGTATGGGCTGGTGAATATGACATCGATGATTAAATGCGTTCAATCACCATAGCAATGCCTTGCCCAACACCGATACACATTGTGCATAGCGCGTAACGTTTTTGTTGCTCCTCAAGTTCCACTAGTGCAGTAGTGACTAATCTAGCACCACTCATACCCAGCGGATGACCAAGTGCTATGGCTCCACCATTTGGATTTACACGCGCATCATCATCAGCTATACCAAGCTGGCGAAGGGTCGCTAAACCTTGCGCTGCAAACGCTTCATTTAACTCAATGACGTCCATTTGATCAATTGACATATTTAAGCGCTTTAAGATTTTTTGTGTTGCTGGTGCAGGACCAATGCCCATAATTCTGGGAGGTACGCCAGCAGTCGCCATGCCTAAAATTTTTCCTCTCGGCTTAAGTCCATACTTTTTCACGGCTTCTTCGCTAGCAAGTAGTAGGGCACAGGCGCCATCATTGACACCCGAAGCATTTCCTGCGGTGATGGTTCCATCAGGACGCACGATCGGTTTGAGTTTGCTAAGCGCATCTAATGTGGTTGCGCGAGGATGCTCATCGTGATGAATAACAATCATATCCCCATTTTTCTGATGAATTACTACGGGTGTAATTTCTTTCGCAAGTCGACCATTTGCTTGCGCAGCTGCTGCTTTATTTTGACTATGCAGCGCCATGAGATCTTGATCGGCGCGATTGATCTTGTAGTCATCGACCACATTTTCTGCTGTTTCTGGCATCGAATCTACTCCATAAGCTTTTTTCATTAATGGGTTAATAAACCGCCAGCCAATCGTAGTGTCTTGTAATGAATGTCCGCGAGAAAATGCAGATTCTGCTTTAGGCATGACAAAAGGTGCGCGACTCATACTTTCAGCGCCACCAGCGATGGCTAAATGAATGTCTCCACAGACAATTGCTCTAGCGGCTGTTCCGATCGCGTCCATTCCTGATCCGCAGAGACGATTAATGGTTGCACCTGGAATATCAGTGGATAAACCCGCCAGCAATGAACTCATCCGCGCTAAGTTGCGATTGTCTTCGCCAGCTTGGTTAGCACATCCATAAATCACCTCATCTACGGCATTCCAATCTACTTGTGGATTGCGTTCCATCAATGCTTTAATGGGTATGGCACCTAAATCATCAGCACGTACGGCCGATAAAGCTCCACCATAACGGCCAATTGGTGTTCTTATCGCATCGCAGATGTATACAGGTTTCATATTCATTTCCATTAAGAATGGTTAATTTTGATAATTTCAGATTCAATCTTATCTTTTAATCCAAAAAGAGCCTGAACGTAATCTTCTAAATAACTACTTAAGTCGCTCTCAGCGGGGGTACTGAAATTCAAAGAAGCATACTTTCCATTTGAGAATTCCACGAATGTTGAGATAGCTGATATTTCAGGAAGCCAAGTGGCAATGCAATACCCTCGTTCCGTCATTGATTTAATTGCACTATGTATCTCTTTCTCAATTTGAGGCCAATTTTTAATGCCTGATGCTTGAAGTTCTGACAAGAGTTCGAGTCTATTATTAGGCGGTAATTTTGCAATCCAGGCCCTGCCCAATGATGTTCTCTCTATTGGGACACGTTGACCGGCGGCAACTGCTCTTAAGGCTGTTTTTTTGGTGTAGCGAATCGATTCAAGGTAAACCATTTCAAGTCGATCGGCCACAGCTAAACCAACATTGAGTTTTAATTTTTCAGAGGCCTTGCGCATGAGGGGTTCAATCGCCCTAAGTTCTTGAGAGCTGGTTTTATATGCATGCCCAAGACTCAACACTGTTGGCGCCAGTCGATATGCAGATTTTTGCTTATCGTGTTCTAAAAAACCAGATAAAACAAGGGTTTGCGTTAAACGGCTGACGGTAGAGGGTGCTAGCCCTGTGCGCTCTGCAATTTCACTGTTCCCAAGTAAATTCATTCCTGGTTTGAAGCAACGCAGGATCTCCATTCCCCGCTCTAGGGAGCGATTGACTTTGGAGGAGGGTTTTTTTAATTCCATCTGGTGGAATTAGACCATAAAAATATTGCGATCTTGGGGAGATACTCTGTCATTAAAAAATTTACCTTAAACGGATGGGGACCTTCTTGTTTTATTGTTATTTCCGCAAAAAACGACTCACTTTTATAGCTTGGATATTGGTAGGCGTGCTTGGGTATTTTTCTGTAGGTACTGCAGTTGCCGCTTATCCTGATAAGCCTATCAAAGTCATTGTTCCATTTGCACCAGGGGGCGGTACTGATCTTGTGGCAAGAACACTGGCCGTTCCTATGGGTGAGGATTTACGTCAGGCCATTGTGATTGACAACAAGCCTGGTGGAAGCACCATCATTGGAACGGACGCGCTTGCTAAGAGTCCATCAGATGGCTATACACTTGTTGTCGCAACACTCGCGCACGCTGTAAATCCGAGTTTAAAAACAAAATTACCGTATTCGCAGGATAAGGACTTTGCACCCGTTATTTTGGTTGGGGTTTCTCCAAATATTGTGGTGGTCTCTGAAAATAGTCCATATAAAAATTTTGCGGAATTTCTTGCTGCTGCAAAAGCGAATCCAGGAAAGCTCTCTTACGCATCCCAAGGTGGAGGTACTTCTGCCCATCTTGCAGGTGAATTATTTAACTCTATGGCAGGTGCAAAGCTAACGCATGTGCCTTACAAAGGTGCTGGGCCAGCCTTGACGGATGTGATTGGCGGACAGGTTGATGTTATGTTTGCAACCGCATCGGCAGTTGAAAGTCTAGTGGAGGCAGGTAAATTGCGCGCCTTGGCTGTTACTACGCCTGTGCGATCAACTACTCCTGCTTTGTCGAAGCTGCCGACGGTCTCTGAAAGTGGCGTGCCAGGATACTCCGCTGGAAGTTGGTATGGGTATATCGCGCCAGCTGGCACACCATCTAATGTGATTAATAGATTAAATGCATCCATTAAAAAAAGCGTTCAAACCCCAGCATTCAAAAGTAGGGTTGAGAGCGAAGGCCTCATTATTAAAACGGGATCCCCAGAAGACTTCGCTAAGTTTTTAAAAATAGAAGAACTTCGTTGGCGTACTGTAATTAAAGATGCCAACATTACTCCAGATTAAATAATTTCAAAGGAAATTGTGATGACATTCAAATTGGTTGAGCTCTCAGTTGAAGACGGTATAGCGACACTGCGCTTAAATCGCCCAGAAAAGCGGAACGCCATGAGCGATGAGATGCGTTCGGAATTTATCGAGGCTCTTGAAATGATTACGGCGGATAAATCTATTCGAGCTCTAGTCTTAGCGGGTAATGGCAAGGGGTTTTGCGCAGGCGGAGATATTTCCGGAATGGAGAAGCGGATGAAGGCTCCTGCCGGGGAAGTGGCTTACAACGGGTGGCACCGCCAGCAACGCGTACATCACGCCGTTTCTCTTTTGCACACAATGCCTAAGCCCACGATTGCCGCAGTGAATGGTCCCGCATCTGGTTTAGGAGCAGATACTGCATTAGCGTGTGATTTCATCATCGCCTCAGATGCGGCGAATTTCACTTGGTCATATATTCACCGCGGGATTATTCCAGATGGTGGAGGTATGTATTTTTTACCGAGACGGGTTGGTTTGGTAAAGGCAAAGGAGTTAATTTTCTCAGGTAGAAAAGTTGAACTCGATGAGGCTGTCCGCATCGGTATTGTCGATAAAGTTGCTGATGATCAATCGCTGGTTACTCAAGCCCAATCTTGGGCTAAGGAGTTAACCCGGGGGTCTGCAACTGCGCTCGCTTTGGGTAAAACTATTTTGGATCAAACTTTTGAAATGACTGCGGCACAGGTATTTGCACAAGGCAGTCAAGCGCAGGGGATTTGTTATACAAGTACTGAGCATCGCAAATCTGTAATGGCATTTTTAGAAAAAGCAGCAGCTTCAAAAAGATAAGTAAGGTAATGATATGAGTAGTGCAATTCAGAAGTTGATGGAGCCTCGTAGTATTGCAGTGATTGGTGCATCAACTGATCCCAAGAAAACTGCAGGTAGGCCAATTGCATATTTGCAAAAACATCACTTTAAGGGAAAGATTTATCCAATTAACCCTCGGGTAGAGGAAATTGCAGGGCTGAAGTGCTACCCTGATATTGAGAGTTTGCCCGAAACTCCTGATGTTGCCATTGTGATGGTGGGTACTGATAAGACGCTTGTTGCTGTTAAAAAACTTGCCGCTATCGGTACTCCCGCGGCGATTGTCTTAACAAGTGGTTTTGCGGAACACGGTCCTGAGGGCTTGAAGAAGCAGGAACAATTAATTCAAGCTACAGGCAGCATGCGAATACTTGGGCCTAATACGATTGGCATGGTCAATATTACCGATGACATTCCTTTGTCTCCTAGTAGTGCGCTTGAGATGGATGAATTTCCCAAAGGTGCTGTGAGCGTCATTTCACAAAGTGGCGGTATTTTAGGGTCGCTACTATCCCGCGCCGCCGCAAGAGGCCTTGGTTTATCCAAACTTGTTTCCACAAGCAATGAAGCGGACTTGGGTTTGGCGGATTTTGTTGACTATCTTGTTGAAGATCCAAGTACAAAAGTAATCGTTTTGTATATTGAGAGTATTCGCTATCCAAAGAGATTTAGGGCTGCAGCTTTAAGAGCAAAGCAAGCAGGTAAGCCCATTGTGGTTTATAAAGTCGGAAAATCTGAGGCGGGAATTCGGGCGGCAATATCGCATACAGGAGCATTAGCTGGTACCGACAAAATGTATGACGCCTTGTTTAAACAAACGAGGATTGTTCGCGCCAATCAGTTTTTAGATTTTCTAGATATTCCTGCCGCACTTTCATCAGGTAGGGTGCTCAAGGGCAAACGCGTCGCAATTTTGACCTCTACTGGGGGTGCGGGAACGCTGGTGGCCGATAGTTTGGGTGAGTGGGGTTTTGAGACGCCAGCACCAGATGAGAAAACTGCTGAGCGTTTACGTGCTTTGCAGCCGGGTGATCAAGCGGTGCTTGATCGCAATCCGATTGATGTCACTCTTGCGGGGTTGCAACCTGATTTGTTGCGTGGCGTGATTAGCGCTTTATTGGACAGCCCTACTTATGATGCATTGATACTCATTTTAGGCTCATCAAGTTTGGCTATGCCCGATTTGATGGCGGGAGCAGTGCGCGATTGCATGACAAGAAGTGATAAGCCGGTCATTGCCTACGTTAGTCCACACGCGCCGATTGCGAGCGCTCTAATGACAAGATTGGATGTCCCGGCATTTTCTCAGCCAGAGAGCTGCAGTGTTGCCTTGGGTAGCATGTTGCATGCTAATCAATTGAAATCTCAGTTAACCAAGCAAAGAGCAAAAGCATCAACTCCAGCAAGCCTTAATATTGCTGACTTGCGCGGTTCGCTCGATGAGCATGATGCAAAGCGTCTTTTTTCTATCTTTGGTATTCCAAGTGTGCGCGAGATAAAGCTGGGTTTGCATAACCCCGATCTTAATAATTTGGAGTCTTTAGGAGAAAAAATTGTTTTAAAGATTTTGTCAGGTGAGATTACTCACAAAACTAAAGTGGGTGGGGTGGCTTTGAATGTTCCGTCTGCAGAGCTATTGCAAAGAATGCAATTGATGTTCAAGCAAGTTCAATGTAAAACAAACTCTAATATTGAGTATTTTTTGGCACAAGAAATGGTGCAGGGTGGTCTTGAGCTCATGGTAGGGATGCATCGTGATCCATTGGGAACGGCCATTTTGATTGGGATGGGGGGCATTACTGCTGAGTTGTTTAAAGATACGCAAATGCGTTTAATTACACCGGGTCAGGCATTATCAGAAGAAGAGGTCCTGGAAATGCTACGCGAATTAAAGGCCTGGCCATTACTTGATGGATATAGGGGTAGGGCTAAGTGTGATGTTGGTGCGCTAACAAAAGCCATAGTGAACTTCTCAAATATGGTAGCCACTCTGGAGGATCGTTTATTAGAGTGCGAGATTAACCCGATCTTTGTATTTGATGAAGGCCAAGGTGTAAAAGCTGCCGATGGAATCGCAGTTTTTAAATGATATGAAACTAATGCAGGCGCATACTATTCATGAAGTCTCTTATGGTAGGGGGCATGTCTCGTGGCATGAATACGGAGATGCTAAAACCGAAGGTATGCCCTTAATCCTGCTTCATGGCGGTCATGGTAGCTGGGAGCACTGGCATCACAATGTTGAAGAGTTATCAGAGCACTTTCATGTATTTGTTCCTGATATGCCAGGCTTTGGGAATTCATCCTTTTTTGATAGCCAACTTCAAGCTGGAATGATCTCCCCTTTGGTAGTTACTATTAATGACTTAATAGGAAAAGATAAGCAAATCCAAATTGCCGGCTTTTCATTTGGTGGGTTTGTGGCAGCACACTTGGCAAATCAAAGGCTGGGTGTCACAAAGTTGGCCTTATTGGGTAGCCTGGTCATGGTGGTCCACGACGTCCACGTGGAGAGTTGCTGGCATGGAAGGAGTTTTATGCCAGCGGTCATCAGCAAGAGTTGCAGCGAGTTATGCGTGAGAATCTGTATCTGCAAATGCTGAGTTCGTATGACAGGATTGATCCTTTAGCAATACGTATACATCAGGACGCATGCGTCGCCACTCGTTTTAGAAGCAGGCCCATCGCCAGACCTGGGGGATTGGCAGAACAGCTTGAAGCTTATGCAGGACCTGTATTAATGATATGGGGGGAGCATGACATTACCTGTACTCCCGAGTATCTCGTGGAAAAACTAGTCAGCGAAAAACGGCATCGTTCAGCTGAAATTATTTTGGATGCTGGTCACTGGGTGCAATATGAAAAGCCAGGGCAAGTTAATTCACTTTTAGTGCAGTGGTTTAAATGAATATGCCTATAAATTTCAAAGTGACTACCCGGATTGAGTCAGACGTCATGGTTATTACCGTGAACAATCCTCCGATTAATGCTGGTTCTATTGAGGTTCGCAAAGGACTCTTAGAGGCTGTTACAGAATTAGGGCGTAATGAGCAAGCTCAATGCGCAGTCATTATTGGCTCCGGCAACACCTTTATTGCTGGATCGGACATTAAAGAATTTGCTTTGCCCTTGGCTGAGCCACATTTGCCCGAGGTGATTGCTGCAATCGAGAATTGCCCAAAACCCGTAGTTTGTGCCATTCATGGCGCAGCTCTTGGTGGTGGTTTTGAGTTGGCGCTAGCTTGCGATGCTCGTATCGCACAAGACGGTGCAGTGGTGGGTTTGCCCGAGGTTACGTTGGGCATCATTCCTGGTGCAGGTGGCACGCAACGTTTACCTCGTGTAATTGGCGTTGAAAAGGCGATTGACTATATTTGTAGCGGCGTGCGAATCAAGGCGTCAGAGGCTTTGAAATTAGGTTTAGTTAGTAAAGTGGTTCGGGAACATTTGTTGGAAGAGGTGATTACTCTTGCCAAGAGCTTAGTGGGGAGTAAGTCCCGGATTCGTGATCTTGTGACACCTAAAGCGAGTGATGCTGATGTGTTGATGATTTCGCAAAAGGCTCTGAAAGCTGGAAAGAATCGGCCTAATATTCAAAAGACAATCGAAATGATATGTAATTCCGTATCGATGCCAATAGATCGGGCTCTTGCTTTAGAGCGAGCCACCTTTCAGGATTTGCGAGTTTCAACTGAGGCAAAAGCATTGCGCCATCAATTCTTTGCTGAACGCAAACTTTTTCGCACCATCGATGCCGATGATGTTAAGCCATTAGAGTTGAAGCATATAGCAGTGATCGGTGCCGGAACGATGGGCACTGGAATCGCGATTGCATGCTTAACAGCGGGATATAAAGTATTGCTGTTAGATCAAAATGAAACCGCTTTGACCAATGGAGCCAAGAAAGTCACGGGTTTTATGAGTCACGTCTACAAAGTGGCAAGATCAGTGCGGATAAGGTATCCCAGATCTTGGCGCAATTTACTTACTCAACCGATTGGAAAAAAATTCATAGTGCTGATTTGGTAATTGAAGCGGTATTTGAGGATATTGAAGTAAAGCATGCGGTCTTTCGTAAGATTGAAGAGCATGCCCGACAAGATGCATTACTTTCATCTAATACATCGTATTTAGATATTGATGCCATCGCTTCTCGTCTGGAAAACCCAAGTAGGGTGTTTGGATTGCATTTCTTTAGTCCAGCACAAGTCATGAAGTTGATTGAAATCGTGCGGTGTACGCATAGCTCAGCGGTGGCAATCGCCACGGGTTTGCAACTAGCAAAAAGATTGGGTAAGACTCCGGTCATTAGCGCGAATGCATTTGGCTTTATCGGTAATCGCATTTATGCCGCTTATCGCCGTCAATGTGAGTTTATGTTGGAAGAGGGCGCTTATCCCGCTCAAATCGATAAAGCTTTAGAGGGCTATGGTTTTGCGATGGGTCCTTTTGCGGTGGGCGATATGTCCGGCCTGGATATTGCTTGGGGTATGCGCAAGAGTCAAGTGGCCACGCGCAACCCTGCTCATCGCTATGTCACCATTCCTGATAGTTTATGTATTGCCGGTCGACTGGGTCGTAAAACAGGTGCTGGTTACTATCGCTATGATGCAAATTCTGGCGAGCGCTCCGAGGATCCAGAGGTGCACCATATTATTGAAGAGGCTAGCAAGGCAAAGAGTATTGTACGTAGGCAGTTTTCCGCCTCTGAAATTATCGATCGTGTTTTGCTGGCAATGATCAATGAGATCGCTCATTTGGTTTGCGAGAAGGTTGTTCGAGACGCAACCGATTGTGATATCGCACTAGTGAACGGTTATGGTTTCCCGAAGTGGCAAGGTGGTCCTGTATTTGTAGCGCGTGAGCTGGGCATCGATAAAGTTAGTGAGCAAATGGATCTTCTTGAAAAGCAAAGTGGACCGGGATTAGAGCGTGCAAATCTTCACGCATTATTTGAATCAGTGAGGAGCTAAGATGCACATTGTTATTTCTGATGACTATCAAGATTGCGTTCGCCATCTTCGGTGCTTTGGTAAGTTACAAAACCATACCGTGGAAATCTTTAACGATATAGCGCTAGGCATTGATGCCCTAGCACAGCGCTATCAGAATGCCGATGCGATTATTTTGATACGTGAGAGAACCATTATTAATAGGGAGTTGCTCAACCGCTTGCCCAAGTTAAAGGTCATATCCCAAACTGGAAAGATGGCTTCCCATGTCGACCTTCAGGCCTGTAAAGAGAAAGGGATCGTTGTCATGGATGGGCGTGGGTCTGGTTCTGCAACAGCAGAATTGAATATGCTTCTCATTCTGGCTTCCCTCCGAAAGTTGGTTGAAGAAGTTAATCGACTAAAAGGGGGTCAGTGGCAAGGACATTTAGGAGTCCAGCTTTCTGGAAAGATATTGGGTGTTTATGGATTTGGGCGTATTGGCAAGCAAGTGTGTGAGTTAGGAAAAGCATTTGGTGCAAAGCCGTTGGTTTGGGGTCGTCCAAGTAGCCTAGAAAAGGCCAAGCAAGCTGGATATGACATTGCTACATCAAAAGATGCCTTCTTTAGTGAGAGCGATATTGTTTGCTTGCAATTAAGGCTGAATGATGAAACGCGCGGAATTGTGAAACGCTCCGATTTGGCGCTTATGAAAGATAGCGCCTTATTGGTCAATGCAAGTCGCGCGGAGTTGATTGAAGATGGTGCTCTTGAGTCAGCCCTAAAAGACGGTAGACCAGGTTTTGCTGCAGTAGATACCTATGAATCTGAGCCAGTACTGGGAGGGAATCATCCCTTATTGAATTTGCCGAATTGTCTATGCACGCCTCATATTGGTTTTGTGAAAAAAGATAACTACGAGGCCTATTTTGGAATCGCCTTTGACAACATCAATGCTTATGTAGCGGGCACTCCGCAAAATTGCGTGGAATAAGAGGGTCACATTGCAATATCAATCATATTGGGAGCGAAAATGGATTTTCAGTTAACTAGTGAACAGCAGGCATTTGCGAATGCAGTGGCCAAGTTTGCAGAGAGAGAATTAGCGCCTGGCGCTTTGGAGAGGGCGCACAGTCCAGAGTATCCATGGGATATTGCCAAAAAAATTAGTGCGCAAGGATTGCTTGGAATTGCTTTTCTCGAAAAAGATGGTGGGATGGGCGGAACCCTGATGGATGCGGTGATTGCTATTCAAGAGGTGGCGTTACATTGTCCAAAGTCCGCTGATGTGGTGCAGGCTGGTAATTTTGGCGCCATCAGGACATTTGTGGAGTATGCAAGCGATTCCCAAAAGGAAATGTACTTGCCTGATTTATTGGCGGGTAAAAAGATTTTAGGTTTGGGAATGAGTGAGCCTGGCGCGGGTTCCGCTGTAACTGAATTGGTTACCTCTGCAAAAAAAGTGGATGGGGGCTATCTCATTAATGGCTCAAAAGTATTTTCAACTCATAGCCCAGAAGCAGGTCTATTTTTAGTGTACGTACGATTTGGTCTTGGTTTGGATGGAATTGGCTCTGTGTTAGTAGAGCGAGGTAGACCAGGCTTAACGGTTGGCAATCCTAACAGCTTTATGAGTGGCGAAGAGTGGTCGCAGCTATATTTTGAGGATTGCTTTATTCCGGACTCTGCGCTGTTGTTGGGTCCCGGAGGATTTAAAAGGCAAATTAGTGGATTTAATGTTGAACGTATCGGAAATGCTTCACGCTCTCTTGCATTGGGTCGATATGCTTTTAATAAAGCAAAAGAATATGCACAAGTGCGTGAGCAGTTTGGTAGACAAATTTGCGAGTTTCAGGGAATTCAATGGAAGTTTGCTGAAATGGCTGTCAAGCTAGATGCCGCGCAACTAATGCTGTATAGGGCCGCTGTTAATGCCGAGGGTGGCCTGCCATCAGCATATGAAACAACCGCCGCAAAGTTGATTTGCAATACCACTGGATTTGAAGTGGCAAATGAGTCACTACAAGTTATGGGCGCTACAGGATACAGTCAAGAAACCCTAGTGGAGTATTGTGTTCGCAGAACCCGGGGCTGGATGATTGCTGGGGGATCGATTGAAATCTTAAAAAATAGAATCGCCGAGGAAGTATTTGACAGACGATTTAATCAAAAAGCATAGTTTTCCGATTCAAACTCACTACATTAAAAATACATAGAGAGACAACTACCATGAGAGTTTTGCAATACATCAAATTTTTTATAGCCTGTATTTTTGTTCTGGCTGTAAATGCTTTTGCGCAATCTGCAGGAAATTATCCTGATAAGCCTATCAAAATCATAGTTTCATTTACGGCTGGCGGAACTACGGATATATTGGCGCGTGAGGTTGCCAATCAAATGAGTATTCGCTGGAAAGTGCCAGTGGTGGTAGAGAACAAGCCAGGTGCTGCGGGCAATTTGGGTACCGAGGTTGTGGGACGTGCCGCTCCTGATGGTTATACATTGCTCGCCAATTCCATTGGTCCTATTTCAATCAATCCAACGCTATTTGGAAATTTAGCTGTCAATCCACAAAAAGCATTAGCACCAGTAGCGCTTTTAGGGGATGTGCCAAATATATTGGTAGTTCCTAGTTCATTAGGAATAAAAAATTGGAAAGAGTTCTTAGCTTATGCAAAAAGCCATTCGGGAAATCTAAATTATGGCTCTACTGGCATTGGAACTACCGCCCATCTTATTAGTTTCTTGTTTGCGCAAAAAACCGGCTTGGATGCAACGCATATTCCTTACAAGGGTGCTGAAGCAACACGCGATTTAGTCGCAGGTCGTTTGCAATTTATGTTTGCGACTGCGCCTTCTGTAGTGCCACTGATCAAAGCGGGGCAGCTTAATGCAATCGCGGTTTCATCAAAAAAGCGAATCAGTGCAATGCCTGATTTGCCTACATTAAATGAGTTGGGTGTAGATATTGCTACGGGAGCATGGTTTGGGTTGTTTGCGCCAGAAGGAACAAATCCCGCCATTATTAAGAAGTTAAATGAAACCGTTGTGAATATCTTAGAGGAGCCTGCCATTAAGCAGAAATTATTAGGCTTGGGGGCGGATCCTATACCGATGAATGTGCAGGAATTTACTAAATTCGTGCGTAATGATTATTTGCTATGGGTGCCCGTTGTTAAGGCTTCTGGCGCAAAACCCGAGTAAGTTATGACCCTGTTACAAAAATTTGGCGAATTCATTGCGGCGAGTCAGCAAGCGGACTTTTTTGTAAAGGCTATCCACAGCGCACGCCGCGCACTATTGGATTGGCATGGTGCATTGCTTGCGGGAAGTATACGCTAGTTGCAAAAAAATTGCGACATGGCTACCAAGAAGAGCTTGGAGCGGGCAGTTGTACGGTTGCAGGCACTGATCAAAAGTCGTTTTCTAGAGCCGCTGCTTTTCTCAATGGAACAATTAGTCATATTGCTGAGTTTGATGACATCTTTCGTGATGGCGCATATCACCCTGCATGCCCAACAATCTCTGCTGCATTTGCGCTTGCTGAAGCACGTGATGATTCTCTGTTGAATTTATTGAAGACCATCATTGTTGGGTATGAGGTCTCAACCAGAATTAGTAAGGTTATTCAACCAAGTCATTATCAGTACTTTCATACTACTGGTACGGTCGGAGTATTCGGCGCTGCCGCAGCCTGAGCATATTTATTGCGTTTAGATGCTGGAGAGGCTTGTGATGCTCTGGCTACCGCCGGTACATTTGCAAGCGGTCTACAACAAGCATTTCGTTCTGACTCGATGACCAAACCAATGCATGCTGGGCATGCCGCCGAGGTCGGATTAAATGCAGCGCTTTTAGCCAATGCCGGCATGACTGGCACGCCTGATTTATTGGAGGGTGATGCAGGCTTTGGCGCTGCTTTATGCAAGAACCCGCGTTGGGACTTGGTGCTTGAGGGTCTTGGTCATGGCTGGAATATTGAGCACATGACATTTAAAAATCATGGTTGCTGCGGACACAATTTTCCAGCAATCGATGCGGTTTCCCATCTTTTAAGCGCATACCCTATAGATGCTGAAAAAATTACTCAGATACGGGTTGGGGCGTACAAGCCTACCGTGGATGTTTGCCATTATGTGCATCCACAATCGCCATTTGAGGCGAAATTTAGTCTTACATACACGGTATCAGCAAGAATCATTTTGGGCCGAGTTCGAGAAATGGCGTTTTTGCCAACCGCCTTGGATAACCCTCGAATTCGTGCCATGGAAAAGAAGATCAAACTGTTTGTAGATCCGGATTGCGCTGCAAAGTTTCCAGTGCACCGCTCAGCAAAAGTAGAAATTGAAATGAGTGATGGCAGTATTTATGCCCATCATCAACATACTCGTCATGGCGATCCAGATGAGCCCCTTACGGATCAGGAGTTACTGGATAAATTTCAAGAGCTTGCTGAGCCCAGGGTGGGTATGGAGCTTGCGAAGTATTTATCTGATCAATTGATGGAAAGCCCTGATGTCAAAATTAGAAAATTGGCGACCTTATGGTCGAAAATGAGTGCTTAACGTAGATTACGCAATTAACTCTGTAAATAGGTGATAAAAATGAGTTTCGGACGCTTACAACTAGCTTCTTTAAAGGATCGTGTTAGTCCTGAGGAATGGCAGGCGCGCATTGACTTGGCAGCATGCTATCGATTGATTGCTCATTATGGAATGTCTGACATGATGGCTAACCACATCACCATTCGCGTCCCAGGTGAAGAAGATGCGTTTTTGACTAATCCATATGGAATGATGTATGAAGAAATGACTGCTTCTTGTTTCCTGAAAATTAGTCACGATGGAGAGATCTTGTTTAAGCCGGATTTTGGTGACTTAAATTATGGCTTTAACAAGCCGGGTTACATATTGCACAGCGCCGTGCATAAGGCGCGCCCTGAGGTAGACTGTGTTATTCACACGCATACACCCGCGGGTATGGCAATTTCATCGCTCAAGTGCGGTTTGTTACCAATCAATCAAACAGCAATGCGCTTTCTTAAGATTAGCTATCACGACTATATGGGTGTGGTTCTCAATATGGATGAGCAAGAGATCTTGGTGCGAGATCTTGGCAATTTCGAAGCAATGATTTTGCGCAATCACGGATTGTTGACTGTTGGTAGAACGGTAGGCGAAGCCTTTAATTGGATGCATCGTTTAGAAACTTCTTGTAGGGCACAGCTTGCCGCGATGGCGTGCAATACCCCATTGCAAGAGGTTCCGCAGCAGGTGCTAGAAGAAACCTATATGAACTACCAGCCACAGACCCGTCGCCCTTATGGTTTGATGGAGTGGCCTGGCTTGCTGCGCATGGTAGAGCGTATGGATCCGAGCTTTAAGGAATGATTCAAAAAAACAGAATTTGCGGTAGCATGAAGTGTATTTAGAGTCAAAAAATTGAGCTTTAAATAACGAGTATAAAAATAAAAGCCATTAGGCTGGAGACAAAAATGCAGCAACAAATTTTGCAAAGGTGCATCCTAGGCATCTTGATGCTTTCGGGTTCTTTGTTGGCATCTGCACAGGGCTATCCTAGTAAGACGATGACATTGGTCGTTCCCTTTGCGCCTGGCGGTAATATTGATGTAATCGCAAGAGCAATCGGACCATCGCTTGCTAAAGTGACGGGTCAGTCGGTGGTAGTGGATAACAAACCGGGTGCCGGTGGCGCAATTGGATCTAATTTTGTTGCGCGCTCTGATCCTGATGGGTATACCTTATTGGTAGCCACAACTAATACTATTTCAGTATTGCCTTATATGCTCAAATCGCCTCCATATAAACCAGATGGTTTTGAGCCTGTCGGTTTAACGGCAATTTCCCCTTTGGTGATTATGGTGCGCAAGGACGATAAGCGCTTTCCAACGGCGAAAGCATTATTCCAAGCGTCCAAAGTTGCGCCTGAGTCTGTATCAGTTGGTCATGCGGGGCAGGGAACCTCGAATCACATTGCGATCTTACGCATGGAGGATGCGGCTAGAATAAATTTCAATGTCATTCCTTACAAGGGTTCCGCGCCTGCGTTAACGGATTTAATGGGGGGTCAAATTGATTTTGTGGTCGATCAAATAACGAGTTCCAAGCCCTTCGTTGATTCCGGAAATTTAAGAATTTTGGCGGTGTTATCAAAGGATCGTGCGCAAGGTTTGCAAGATGTTCCCACTTTGCGTGAGGCGATCGGTGTAGAGCTTGATGCTAGTACTACTGCAGGTATTTTGGCGCCCCCCGGAACACCGGCGAATGTGATTAAGGCGCTAAATACAGCATTAAGAAAGGCAATTGACGATAGTGGGGTACGCGGCCGCCTAAGTGCGGTTGGTAGTACGGCGCGGTCCTCTTCGCCTCAAGAATGGGCTCAAATGCTCAGTCAGGAATCGAGTAATTCACAGGCTTTAGTGCAATCTGGAAAAATTAAGGCTGAATAAAGATGACTCGTACTTGTTTACCACCTAATACGGATTACATAAAGGTAGATATGACTATTCCGGCTGGTGCCTGCGATAGTCATGTGCATATCTTTGGACCATTTGCGCAATTTCCATTAGCTGATGATCGTAGTTATACCCCTCAAGAATTTTCAGCAAATCAATTTATTGAGCATTTGAATAAGATCGGCTTCTCAAGGGGTGTATTGGTGACGGCCAGCGTGTGCGGCACCAATAATGGTTCTATATTGCGTGGTTTAGAGGAGTATCCCGATCGATTTAGGGGGGTAGTTGTTCCTGATGCGGAGGTATCGGATAAGGAGTTGGACCGCTGGCATGATTTGGGTGTGAGGGGAGCGCGGTTTAATTTATTGCAAATTGATGGCAAACCTATGTATCGAAATGGTGTGGGTCTAGAAGTCCTTCAAAGACTTGCTCCAAAATTTGCGGAGCGTGGGTGGCATGCCCAGATTTGGGCGCATGCTCCAGATTTGCCCGAGTTAGCGCCAAAGCTATTGCCTTTGGGTTTGCCATTGGTGGTTGATCATATGGGGCGCATGAATACAAGTCATGGAATTAACCATCCAGGTTTTCAATTTTTATGCAGATTAATCGGCGAAGGAAAAGGGTGGGTGAAGATTTCAGGTGCCGACCGTATTGGCACGAAAGAAATAGGTTATCAGGATGTGGATCCATTTGCTCAAGCGCTAATTGCCGCCAATCTTGATCGAGTAGTGTGAGGGACAGACTGGCCGCATATTAACTATTTTGATCCGGATCAACTGCCCAATGACGGGGATCTTGTGAATTTGTTATCCCGCTGGTTTAGTAGTCGCTCCCAAATTGAGAAGGTACTTGTGTCAAACCCGGCCAATTTATATGGCTTCCCAAAGCTCTAAAAATCTTTTGCGTATCTTAGTCAGCCACTATTCGCTACCCGCTCTTGAGTCACTCTTGAGTGATTCAACCGATATGTCAATTGAATTGCTCGATGCGGATAATCAAGTGCCCGGAGTGGAATTTGATATCGCCTTAATTTCACGCGATGTGACGGCGACATCGACAAAACAAAAAATTATCCCCTCAACGCAAAAATATTACGACTTGCTGTTGGGCTCAAGCAAATTGAAGTGGGTGCAAATTCATTCAGCGGGAGCGGATAGACAAATTTATTTAGATTTAATGTCCCGCGGAGTTGAGGTTACGGGTTCTTCTGGCGTTAATGCGCCCATCGTTACGCAAAATGCTATTGCAGGTATTTTGATGTTAGCGCGTAAATTCCCCCAAATGATGAAGGCGCAAGCTCAGTGTAAGTGGGATCCTTTGATTAACTACCCATTGCCCCCAGACCTATCAGGGCAAAGCGCAGTTATTTTGGGTAGAGGGCCAATCGGTAAGGGTATTGCGGAGGTCTTAAATATATTTGGTGTGAGAACCATCATGATAGGTTTCCATTCTTCCTCAAAAGATCGGTCAGATAGCTCTAAGAATATGCGACATATTTCCGAGTTAGATCAAGTATTGCCGCAAGCTCAGTGGTTGGTGATTGCATGCCCATTAAGTCAAGAGACCAAGGGCTTGATTAATCGTCAAATGTTGACTTTATTGCCCACCGGTGCACATGTAATCAATATAGCTCGAGGTGAAATACCAGTCGAGGAAGATTTGATTGGGGCGCTAAAAAGTGGGCATCTAGCCGGAGCCTATTTAGATGTATTCGCAGTGGAACCGCTATCAATAAGCTCTCCACTATGGATTATGGAAAATGTGATTGTGACCCCGCACTCTGCTGGCCATTTTGCCGGTAATGAAAAAAGAGTGCTGCAATTGTTTGTAGAGAATTTACGACTTTTTTCAAATGGTAAGCATTTGAAAAATAGCATTAATTCTTCATAGTATTTTAATTCCCATTTTATTTTGAACGAGACTCATCTATGCCCCACATTCCTGCCTCTGCCGCTCTAGCGCGCTTTCGCGTAATTGATTTAACTCAAGTTAGGGCTGGTCCGACAGCCTGTCGTCAATTGGCCGATTGGGGGGGCGGACGTTATTCAAGTACAAATGCCTGATCACATGCGCGGTGATGACACTTTAGGCGGTCAAGATGGTTCGGATTATCAATATACGCACCGAAATAAGCGTTCGATTACTCTTAATCTAAAAGAGCCCGAGGGTATTGCGATGCTGAAAAAGTTAATCGCAAGTGCGGATGTTGTTGTGGAAAATTTTCGGCCCGATGTGAAATATAGACTTGGAATCGATTATGAAACTTTGAGCAAAGAGCATCCAGGTTTGGTGTACGCTAGCATTTCAAGTTTTGGTCAAACGGGCCCATTAGCGCAACGTCCTGGTTTTGATCAAATCGCCCAAGGGATGAGTGGTTTGATGTCTGTGACTGGCCTACCTGGTCAAGGCCCAATGCGTGTTGGGATACCGATTGCAGATTTATGTGCGGGTATATTTGCGGCTCAGGGAATTTTGGTTGCGCTGCTTGAGAGGGATGCGTCAGGTAAAGGCCAGTGGTTGCATACCTCCTTGCTTGAGTCAATGATTTATATGATGGATTTTCAGACTTCACGTTGGTTAATTGAAGGAGAGATGCCAAAGCAGGCGGGCAACTATCATCCCACCAGCATTCCAACTGGGGTATACAAGGCAAAAGATGGTTATATGAATATTGCCGTCTTTGGTTCTAAGATTTGGGAGCGTTTTTGCGATATCTTAGGTGCGCCTGAGTGGGTTACCGATGAGCGTTACAAAGATAAGCAGGGAAGATCGATTAATCGTGATTCCATTAATGCGGAAATTAATCGTCGTTTAGCGACGCAAGATTGCGCTTATTGGGTTGAGCGTTTTAATGCTGGTGGCGTAGCTTGTGGATTAATTAATGATGTAAAGGGGGTTTTGATGAGCCTCAAGTTCAGCATCTCGGAATCGTAAAAGAGGTTGTCTCTAAGCATCACGAAGTACAACATTTAGTTGGTCAGCCTGTGCAACTTGCACGAACCCCAAGCACCGTTTCTAGGGCCGCTCCAAAGCGTGGAGAGCATAGCGAGGAAATTTTAAAAGAGATTGGCATGAGCTCTGAGGAACTTGCCGTCCTAAAGTCAAAAGGAGTCTATTAATGAGTGAGCCAATTTATAAATCAAGTACTGAGCGGGTAAAGGTTTGGCTGGATAAGGATGGCAGTACATTGCAAATTCAGTTTAATAATCCCGAGCGCCATAACGCGCTATCGGTTGATATGTGGGAAGCCGTTACGCCACTATTAAATGTTGCCGAATCTGATGAGCGGATTCGTTTGGTAGTGTTTTCTGGGGCTGGCGATAAAGCATTTGTTTCGGGTGCAGATATTACGCAATTTGAAGATATGCGCGCTGCCAAAGAGGCAGTTGCTCGCTATGAGCTAATGGCCGAGCAGGCATTAATGGGTATCTATAACTTTAGTAAACCTACTTTAGCTCGCATCAAAGGCTACTGCATTGGCGGAGGTGTAAATGTGGCTATGAGTTGTGATATTCGAATTGCCGCTGACGATTCAGTTTTCTCGATTCCTGCCGCTCGCTTAGGCTTGGGATACCGTTATTCCGCTTTAAAAAACCTAGTAGATTTAGTTGGTCCAGCGGTAGCTAAGGATTTGTTACCGCTAGACGAATAAATGCAAATGAGGCTCGGGAGGTGGGCTTAATTACGCGTGTTTGCGAGGTAGAAAGCTTGGATGCTCTCGAGTCTGAATATAAGCAGGCATTGGCAGCCAATGCTCCAATTACGGTATGTGCAGGTAAATCCATTATCCGAGAGATTTTGAAGCCATCACCAGAAATTGATCATGATCTATGTCGTCAACTGATTAAGAATTGCTTCGAAAGTGAAGACTATGCCGAGGGTCGTCGCGCATTTATGGAAAAGCGCAAGCCCATTTTTCGGGGTAAATAAATTAGCTGTCAAAGAAAGTGAATGATAAAATCGTATTGGATGCAAAGTGATGGTGTGAGCGCAATCATTGAATCGCGCGAAATAGAGCAACCCAAACTGGGTCCAGACCAATTATTGGTCAGAGTAAAGGCGGCAGGATTGAACCGCGGTGAATTTATTTTGGGTCACGGTCTGCATAAAGCGGGCGCTGCCAAACAAATTGAAATGGAAGCGGCAGGGGAGGTCATTGCTTGTGGGTCTGCTGTTAATGGCTTTCAAGTGGATGATCGCGTAATGGGGCGTTGCCCGGGAGCATTCGCAGAGTATGCATTGATGTCTGAGCGAGAAACCTTGCCGATGCCTGCGTCATTAACCTGGGAGCAAGCGGCCGCATTGCCTCTGACATCGCTGGTGGTATTCGATATGTTAGTAGTTCAGGGCCATCTCCAAGCAGGCGAATGGGTGCTGATTACAGGTGTGACATCAGGAGTTGGGGTAACTGCGCTATCAATGGCTAAAGCCTTGGGCGCAAAAGTTATTGGCACCTCAGGATCACAACAGAAGCTTGATCAACTTCAAAGTGTTGGATTGGATTTGGGTATTTGCACCCGAGAGCCTCAATTCTTCGATGCGGTAATGAAAGCTACTGAGAACAAAGGCGTGAATTTGGTGATTAATACTGTAGGCGGATCTGTATTTTCAGAATGTGTTCGCGCCATGGCATTCCAGGGTAGATTGGCGACGGTAGGATATGTTGACGGCGTACTAAAAGCTGAGATGGATATCGAGGCCTTGCATACCAAGCGCCTCACATTATTTGGTGTATCAAATAAGCTGCGCACTCCCGAACAGCGCGCTCAAGCCATTCCAGAGTTCAGGCGTCAGATTTTGCCTTTGATTGATGCTGGAAAGGTCGCGCCCATGATTTACCAAGTATTTCCATTCGAGAAATTGGTCGAAGCCAAGGCTGCCATGGAGTCGAATCAGCATTTAGGAAAAATTATTTTGGCTGGCACGCCTTAATCAAAGGACAAGGCAAATGAGTAGATTGAATCAATATTTTCTGATGCCGTTATTAGCATTGCTGACAGTGTGTGCCGCGCATGCTCAGCCATATCCCAACAAACCAATTAGATTATTGGTGGGCTTTGCGCCCGGCGGAGCAGCTGACTATGTCGCCAGAAATGTAAGCGTTCCTTTAGGGCAGGCATTGGGTCAGCCAATCGTGGTTGAAAATAAACCTGGTGCTGGTTCAAGCATCGCCGCTGAGCAAGTCGCTAAATCAGCCCCTGATGGCTATACGATTTTGATTGCCAGTCCGAGTAGCATTTCTGTTAACCCAGCATTAAGTCAAAAATTGGGTTACCGACCAAGTGATTTTGCCCCCATTAGCAAGATTACTAGCTCGCCTGTAGTGATTGCGGTTAATCCTAGTACCGGGATATTTAGCGTGAAAGACTTGATTGCTAAAGCCAAGCAAAATCCAGGTGGCTTGAACTATGCAACCTCTGGAAATGGTTCGGCGCCGCATCTAGCGGCTGCATTATTTAGTCAAGTTGCGGATATTAAGATGACGCACATTCCATTTCGAGGAGGTTCTTTGGCGATTCAATCGGTGATTGCGGGTGATACACAGTTGACTTTTGGTACACCCCCATCCGTATTGCCAATGATTCAGGCTGGTAGATTAAGGGGAATAGCCATCTCTTCTAAAGAGCGCTCTCCATTAGCCCCTAATCTTCAGGGTATGCGTGAAGCAGGTTTGCCTGACTACGCCATCGAATTTTGGTATGGCGTATTTGTGCCGGCTGGAACGCCTCCTGAGATTATTCAAAAGTTGTATGAAGCAACGCAAGTGGCAATGAAGCAACCCAATGTAAAAGCGGCCTTAGCGCGCGAGGGTACGGATGTGTCTGTTTCATCTTCGCCTGCGCAATTTGCTAAATTCCTCGTTGAGGAAGAAAAATTTTGGGTCAAGTTAGTCAAGACTGCCGAGGTTAGCGTAGATTAGTATTTAATAGATTGTTTTTTAAATAGAGTGCAAGTGATTTCGAATCCGTGTTTTGATTGTGGTCAGTGCTGTCAGCATTTCCGGGTGAGTTTTTATCACGGGGAAATCGAAGGTAATGGCGTTGGTATTGTTCCTGCAGAACTAACTACCAAGCTCACAGATCATCTGGCTTGCATGAAAGGCACCGAGAAGGGCGGTGCGCCATGTATTGCATTGCGCTACACTAAAGAAGAAGGTTGGCGCTGCTCCATCTATGAGAACCGTCTCACCCCTTGCCGAGAATTTAATATCCTCAACGAGGATGGAACGCCCAATCCTGATTGCGAGAGGCTACAAGCTATTGCTAAACAGAAAAAACGAATCACGAACTAGGGGTGGATTAGTTAAGGCCAATACAAGGCTAGCGGATTGGTTTTTAGAATGCCAGATTTAAGATCTTCGTCATCCGATAATGCCTGCAGTTGCCCCACTTGATTAGCATAGTTTTGTTTGTGCTCATGGCGCGTGTGAGGCCAATCACTGCCCCAAACTAGGCGAGCCGACCCTATTTTATTTAACCAGTATTGGTAGATAGCTCGATGATTCAGGTGAGGTGTTCTGTAGGGGGCGCTGAGCTTAACCCAGAGGTTCTGTTGGTGACGATCGATCCCAGAGCTCTGTGACAAAAATTCCGTATTTGTTTTGGGCCTGCCAAAGTGATCAATCACGATCTGAAGGCCAAGCGGAACATGTAATAGCAATGTATTTAGAAGCCCATCGTCGTGATGTATTTGTAAATGCATATTGAGGTCTTTTAAATGACCCATGAGTGCTTGATTTCTCGCAATCGTCTCTAGGGGTTTAGGATCCTCCGATAGATTCAGTCTTACCCCGCGGATGCCTTTATTCTGCAGTGCTTGTAGTTCATTTTTTGTGATAGCTGGATCGACCACGGCAATTCCCTTCAGTCGATCTGGGTATTTTGCGATGGCATCGATCAGAAGGGTATTGTCAGTGCCCAAAAAGCTGGGTTGAACGATTACCCCATGCGTAATGCCCTCTGCATTAGCAAGCGAGAGCCACTCACTCAAGGATGCGCTATTGCTGACAGCGTAACGCGCAATAGCGGGGTTAATTACATCTTTATCAAAAATGTGGAAATGGCAATCGACGCTCATGAAATCCATGCTACCATAACTCATCTAGATGAGTAAATGAGTAGACGATTCATGGCCAGTAACCGAACCCACAAGGGCTACCAAGACCTTGCGACTGCTTTTAGAGCAAAAGTCGAGGCAGGAGTGTGGCCCATAGGTAGAGCTATTCCCTCGGAGGCGAGCTTGGCGAAAGAATTTGGCGTAGCCCTAGGCACGATTCGCCAAGCAACTGCACAATTGGCGGACGAGGGAATGTTGGTAAAGCGGCACGGGAAAAGTACTGAAGTCAGCAGTGGATTGAGTGGTCAATCAATGCTGCGTTTTTTCCGTTATCAGCTGGATGATCATCGACAACTCACACCGCAAGCAACAATCGTCAGTGTCAAAACAGTGCCCCTAGAAAAGGCAATCTCAGCTATTACCCATTGGTCGTGTAAATCTGTATTAAAAATCCATCGCCTACGATTATTGGAAGGGCGTCCCTTGTTATACGAAACGATTTATTTGCCACTACCCAAATTTAAAAAACTAACTAATTACAAACCAAGTGAGTTCGAGCAATTGCTATATCCGATGTACGTCAGGACTTGTAAGGTGGCGGTGATGAAGGCAAAAGATCAGGTTGGTTTTGAATTAATGAAAAAAGCCGATGCCAAAGCGCTCAATATGAAAGAGGGTCATCCGGCAGTGCGGGTGAATCGAGTGGCATTTGATTTAATGGGCAGGCCAGTGGAGTACCGAAGTTCGGTAGGCGATGCAATGGCATTTGAATATTCTGCAGAAGTGCATTAAGGAGATGGTATGCAATATGGAATGAAAGTATTCAGCGCGGCACTATTTATTTTCGCTGGTTTAGTGCACGCTCAAGAGTGGCCAAATCGTCCGATTTCATTGATTGTCAGCTATCCTCCGGGCGGTACCGCGGACTTGATGGCTAGAACTATTTCTGGTCCGCTCGGTAAGGCCCTAGGAACATCTGTAGTAGTTGAGAATAAACCAGGTGCAAGCGGTCAGATTGCCGCAGCGTATGTTGCTAAAGCGAATGCCGATAGATACACCTTAATGTTAGATGCTTCATCTTATTCGGTAAATCCATCTCTATTTCCGAAGTTGCCATACGACCCCAGTAAGGATTTCAAAACCTTGGCGGTTTTAGCGCAGTACCCCAACGTCTTATTGGTGAACCCTAGTTTTCCAGCGAAGTCTGTAAAAGACTTGGTTGCTTTGGCAAAAGCAAAGCCCAATAGTATTTCTTATGCCTCATCCGGTAACGGTTCTGCCCAGCATCTTGCAGGCGCTCTTTTTGAAGTGAAAGCGGGTGTTGAGATGCAACACATTCCTTATAAGGGAGGTGGCCCGGCTTTGAATGATGTGATCGGCGGTCAAGTGCCAGTCTTTTTTGGTAGCGTAGCATCCACCAAGCAATACATTGAGACAGGAAAATTAAATGCCTTAGCTGTTACTGGCAAAAAAAGAGCCTCATCTATGCCAAATGTCCCGACAATGTCCGAGGCTGGTGTGCCTGGCTACGCAGTCTATGAGTGGAATGGCATTTTTGCGCCCGCAGCTACGCCGGCAGTGATCTTGGTGAAGATTTCTGATGCAATTGCTAAAGTCATGCAGTCATCCGAGGTGAAGGATAAGGTGATCAGTCTGGGTGGTGAGCCTTTCCAAGGCAATGCGGAAGTGGCTGATAAATTTATCAAAACGCAAATGGCAGAGTGGGCTAAATTGATTAAAACTGGCAAGATTACTGTCGATTGAACTTCAAATGAAGTAATTGAATTACTGCTAAATCTATTAAGAAATCAAGAAATGAAAAAAATACACAAACTTCTTTTATGTCTTTTGGCCATCGCTAGCTCTTCAGCAACTTTTGCCGCCTATCCAGACAGATCGATTCGGCTTGTGGTGCCCTTCGCTACGGGTGGTACCTCTGAAATTGTTGCGCGCTCGGTCGCTAGTATGCTGACTAACAGCTTAGGTCAGTCGGTATACGTGGATAACAAACCGGGTGGGGCGGGTAATATCGCGATGGATGAAGTTAAGCGCGCGAATCCTGATGGATACAC
The DNA here is from genome assembly GCA_044225315.1 of Polynucleobacter sp. Classification (GTDB taxonomy): domain Bacteria; phylum Pseudomonadota; class Gammaproteobacteria; order Burkholderiales; family Burkholderiaceae; genus Polynucleobacter. The sequence goes on along the minus strand of JBGAIU010000003.1, from coordinate 97,166 downwards.
CTTGATGCTAGGGCATGTGGGAACTCTTGCAGTTAATCCAGCCTTGTTTGGTAAAAAATTACCCTATGATCCGAACAAGGATTTTGCTCCGGTTACCTTGGTTGCCAAAGTGCCTAATGTTATCGCTGTTAGCGAGAAAAGTAAGTACAAGTCATTGGGTGATTTGATAGCTGATGCAAAAAAGAATCCAGGCAAGATTAATTATGGATCAGCTGGTAACGGCAGTGCAGGACATTTAGCGATGGAGTATTTTTGTTCAGAGGCCGGTATTGATTTGGTACATGTGCCATACAAAGGATCGGGCCCGATGCTCACGGATCTCATTGGCGGTCAGATTCAGGCGATCTTTAATGGCTTGCCATCATTGATGGGTCAAATCAAAGGTAATGCATTGCGTCCACTAGCGGTAGGTTCATCCGAACGTTCGAAGGTCTTGCCAAATGTCCCCACCATTTCAGAGTCTGGCTATAAAGGATTTGAGACCTCGCAGTGGTACGGCATTATCGTCCCCGCAGGAACTCCGCAGCCCATTATCGATAGACTTCAGCAAGAGATTGCCAAAGGACTCAAATCCAAAGAAGATTCCAGGAAGATGCTAGAGGATGGCGCCGTATTAGTGGGTGACACCCCCGCTCAGTTTGGTGCTTTTATTAAGTCTGAGCAGGGTCGTTGGGCTAGGGTGGTGGAAAAAGCAAAAATTACGGTTGATTAATGTTGATGCCGGAATAAAAATTATTCCGGTTTAATCCCCGACTTTTTAATTAAGTTTGTCCAAAGCTCAATTTCGGATTTCAGAAAATTGTTATAAGCATTTGCGCCTAGGGGTGGAATCACAAAACCTACTGACTCGATACGCTGTTTGACTTCAGGGGTTTGCAGCGCCTGAATCATCGCGGCTTTTAATTTATCCAAGACTGGTTTAGGTGTTCCTTTAGGCGCGCTGATACCTGCCCATGACAATGCCTGGAATCCTGGGTAGCCACTTTCCGCAACGGTGGGAACATTAGGATACAAAGGATTGCGTTGCAAGCTACTTACCGCAATCGGCCGTAGCTTACCGGCAGCAACGTAAGGTAATGCGGCATCTTGGTTAATAAACTCCATGGGGATTTCATTGCCAAGAATGGCATTCATTAAAGGGCCACCACCACGGTAGGGAATGCCTACAATCGGAAGTGGATTGCAATTAAGTTTCTTTTTAGGATCAGCGCAAGTAGCGGTTGCCTGACGAAGCAATTCCATAGCCATATGTCCTGATGAAGCATAGGTATAGCCATAATCTAGCTTCCCAGGATTGGCTCTAGCGTAGTCAACAATATCTTTAAGAGTCTTAAAAGGACGATCTGGGTGCACTACTAAAACATTGGGACCCAAATCAATCAATGAGATGTGCGCAAAGTCTTTCATGGAATCGTATTTCAGATTCGGATCTAAACCATGCGCAACCGCATTTTGTCCAACGCCAGTCATAACTAGGGTGTAACCGTCAGGTTGTGCACCAGCCGCTCTTTCTGCGCCAATGACGCCACCACCACCTGCAACATTCTCGATCACGAAAGCTTGCTTCAAAATCTTGGTGAGTTGCTCGGCAGAAATACGTGCCATCAAATCAGTAGTGCCCCCTGGAGGAAAGGGAACAATAATTTTGACGGGTTTGCTAGGGTATTCAGATTGGGCGATGGCTGTTAATGAGCCAAAGCAAGCTAAATAGCTAATACACAGAGCTTTAATCCATAAAGAACGCTTCATCTAGTCTCCATTCCCAGTAATCATTGGGTTTTGTATTGTGTTTTTAGTAGGGTAATTAATTGAATTCAAGAAAACAAGTGCAGATATACCCTTTCTGATATTTCCAGCATTATTATAGGCTTTTCGTTGATGAAATAGCCACTCATGTCCAAAAAGACCAAAGAATCCTTACGAAGTGCCCGTTGATTTGCACCAGATGATCTGCGTTCATTTGGGCATCGCTCAAGAGCCATGCAAATGGGGTATGGACCCGAGGATTGGGCAGGCAAGCCCGTTATTGCGATTGTGAATACTTGGTCCGATATCAATCCATGTCACACCCATTTCAAGCAACGTGTTGAAGATGTGAAGCGTGGCATATTGCAAGCAGGTGGATTTCCATTAGAGTTGCCTGCGATTTCATTAGCCGAGCAATACGTTAAGCCAACCACCATGCTCTATCGCAATATGCTCGCGATGGAAACTGAAGAACTCATTCGTTCTCACCCAGTTGATGGTGCTGTGCTGATGGGCGGCTGCGATAAGACCACACCAGGTTTAGTGATGGGTGCTTTATCTGCAGGGCTGCCATTTATTTACCAGCTGGCCCAATGTTGCGTGGTAACTGGAAAGGCAAAGTATTAGGTTCAGGATCAGATGCTTGGAAGTATTGGGATGAGCGACGTGCTGGCAATATCTCAGAGGCGCAGTGGTTAGAAGTGGAGGGCGGTATTGCTCGTAGCCATGGCACCTGCATGACCATGGGAACCACCGCCACCATGATGGGTATTACTGAGGCTCTAGGCCTCACATTGCCAGGCGCATCTAGTATTCCAGCGGCAGATGCGAGTCACCCGCGGATGGCTGCAGCTTGCGGTAGAAGAATCGTGGAGATGGTTTGGGAAGATCTCGCGCCAGCAAAGATTCTGAGCAAAACCAATTTCTTAAACGCGATTAATGCAGCGATGGCAATGGGTTGTAGCACCAATGCGATTATTCATTTGATTGCAATGTCACGCCGTGCAGGCAAAGATTGCACGGTAACCCTAGAAGACTTTGATCAAGCCAGTCGTAAAGTACCTGTCATTGCCAATATCAGACCGAGTGGCGATCAGTATTTGATGGAAGACTTTTATTACGCAGGTGGTATGCCAGCAATGCTCAAGCAAATAGGCAGTCATCTCAACCCAAGCGCAATGACCGTCACTGGCAAAACGATTGGCGAGAATATTCAAGATGCTGAAGTGCACAATGATGATGTCATTCGTCCATTAGATAAAGCGATTTATAAAGAGGGTGCGCTGGCTGTGCTCAAAGGCAATATTGCACCAGGTGGTGCAGTAATTAAACCCAGCGCATGCGCAGAGAAGTTCCTGAAACATACTGGCCCAGCATTGGTATTTGATAGCTACCCAGAAATGAAAAAAGCTGTCGAAGATGAAAACCTCGACGTGACCGAAAACCATATTCTGGTTTTGAGAAACGCGGGACCAAAGGGCGGACCAGGTATGCCAGAGTGGGGCATGTTGCTCATTCCAGTGAAGTTGGTGAAGCAGGGCGTACGAGATATGTTGCGCCTATCGGATTCGAGGATGAGTGGCACTAGTTATGGCGCTTGTATTCTGCATGCATCATCACCGGAGTCCTATATTGGTGGACCGTTAGCATTAGTCAAAACAGGTGATCTCATCACTGTAGATGTACCCAATAGAAAAATTCATCTTGAGATCAGCGATGAAGAGCTCAATCAAAGAAAAGCCAAATGGGTAGCTCCAGAACCTAAATACGAACGAGGCTACGGATGGATGTTCAGTCGCCACATTCTGCAAGCAGAAGACGGATGTGACTTTGATTTCCTAGAAACCAGTTTTGGTAAACCAGTCCCAGAGCCTGATATTTTTTAGGGATTGAGAATAAATTGAAATAGGTTGAGATATTTCTTACGTCCATTTCATCATTTATCTCTATTTATTTCTCGCTAATTTAACTACGCTGAACCTTTCTATTTAGAGGGGGGTTCGTTTTGCAAGTATCTGTTGAGTGCACCCATAAGACATTATGTCTCTTTAAGATTCAACTGGACGTACGAACAGTCGCTGTTTTAGCAATTATTTGGATGATTTGGGGAATTTTTAGGATCCTGAAGATCTTCTAAAAACCGACTTATATATAGGTGAGGGGTGGATGAGCCAAACCCCCGGCACTGGCAGAAAATTGGGTTTGGCTGCTTCGTTCCCGACCTGACCAGGTTATCCAACCCACCATGCGGGGAGGCCCATCCAATTCCATTTTAGCTTGTTAGAATGGAAGGCATGACAGCACTGGCATTAGCCCGTTCGTGGCGCCCCAAAACATTCTCTGAGCTTATTGGACAAGACCATGTGGTTAAGGCCTTAACCCATGCTTTGGATCAGGGTCGCTTACATCATGCTTGGCTATTTACGGGTACCCGTGGAGTAGGTAAGACCACGATTTCTCGAATCATGGCAAAAGCACTCAATTGCACCGGTGCTGATGGTTCTAGAAAGATGACTTCTGAGCCATGCGGAAAATGTCCTGCCTGCATGGAAATCGATGCTGGTCGCTTTGTTGATTACATCGAGATGGATGCGGCAAGTAATCGTGGCGTAGATGACATTGCCTTTTTATTAGAGAAAGCAGCATACGCACCAAGCAATGGCCGCTATAAGGTTTACATGATTGACGAGGTGCACATGCTCACCAATCATGCCTTTAATGCCATGCTCAAAACTTTAGAAGAGCCACCAGAGCACGTCAAATTTATTCTGGCAACAACCGATCCTCAGAAGATCCCTGTAACTATTCTGTCTCGCTGCTTGCAGTTCAACCTCAAGCAAATGCCTGTACCCCTCATTGTTGAACACCTAGAGAAGGTGCTTGCAGCAGAAAAAGTAGATTACGAAGTGAATGCCCTACGCGTTTTGGCTAAAGCAGCCCAAGGCTCTATGCGCGATGCGCTCTCATTAACAGACCAGGCAATTGCTTATGCCGCTGGCAGAGTTACCGAAGAATCTGTGCGTGGCATGCTTGGCACTCTTGATGATGCTTATCTCATTCGTATTCTGGATTGTTTAATTGCTAAAGATGGCGCAAGTCTCTTAGCTGTTGCCAATGAAATGGGTGAGCGCAGCATGTCTTTTTCATTGGCATTACAAGATTTATCAAGCTTGTTGCAAAAGATTGCAGCAGCACAAGTGGTGCCTGAGTCTGTATTGGATGATTGGCCAGAAGCAGAAGCGATTCGTCGTTTGGCTGGTCAGCTCACAAAAGAAGAGGCGCAGCTCTTTTATCAAATCACCATTACCAGCCGTCCAGATCTATCGCTCGCACCAGATGAGCAAACTGGCTTTGCCATGACCTTATTGCGTATGTTGGCATTTCGTCCGGGTAGTAGCTCAGGAAGCACGGCGCCATCAGCGCCACCAGTAAATACAGCAAGACCAGCAACAACAGCAGTAAATCGCGCTGCAGCTGCAGCGCCATCTGCACCAGCAAACACTGGTCCTGTAGATCGCCCTGAATGGCATGGTTTGATGCGTCAACTCCCAGTACGCGGTTTAGTGCAACAGTTGGCATTTCAGACAGAGTTACAAGATTGGAATGATTCACCTAATGGCATTAAAGCGGTTGTAGTCACTCCAATGCCACAGCTTGCTTCTGAAGCATCAGTAGCTCGTTTAGCTGATGCACTTACTGCTCACTTTGGTAAGACTGTCAAAGTCATTATTGAAAAAGGTGAGGTTGAGGGTAAGACAGTAGCCAAGGTGGATGCACAGATTCATCAAGAGAAAAGATTAAATGCGGAACAGATGATCGCAGCCTATCCATTTATTCAGCAATTAGAAAAAGAATTTGGCGCCAAAGTCGTTGGCGGCTCAGTAAAGCCGCTGTAAGCTAATTTCAATTCATTCATAAGTATTCAAAAGCACTAAGGAAAAGAAGTCATGATGAAAGGTGGACTTGCTGGCTTGATGAAACAAGCTCAGCAGATGCAAGAGAAGATGAAAACCGCGCAAGCTGAATTAGCTGCGTTGGAAGTAACTGGCCAGGCCGCTGGTGGTTTGGTTAAGGTGACTGTCTCTGGCAAGTATGAGCTTAAGCGTGTCCAGATTGATCCAGGCGCAATGGATGATCGAGAGATGCTAGAGGACTTAATCGTGACTGCATATACCGAAGCATTTAAGCAAGTAGAAGCGGCTAGCGCGCAGTTAATGTCTGGCGCAACTGCTGGTATGCCAATGCCTCCTGGCTTTAAGCTGCCTTTCTAAATCATTGGTTAAATAAGTAACTTATAAGTAACTCAATAAATAACTCAAGTTCATGGCGCGTCACGAAGCACCCACGGATGCACTCGGTCGATTGATCGAAGCATTGCGAGTATTGCCAGGAGTAGGTCCTAAGTCTGCTCAACGTATGGCTTTCTATTTATTGCAGCATGACCGTAATGGCGCTGCAGTATTGGCTGAGTCATTAGGTGAAGCAGTTGAAACAGTAGGGCACTGCACCCGTTGCAATACTTTTTCAGAAACGCCGATTTGTACAACATGTTCTGATGGTCGTCGCGACCCATCATTGCTGTGTATTGTGGAAACGCCTGCTGATCAAGTGATGATTGAGCAAACCTTGAGTTTCAAAGGCAACTACTTTGTACTCATGGGTCGCATCTCACCGCTTGATGGCATGGGCCCAAATGAAATTCATTTTGATCGCTTACTTGCTCGTATTGAAAACCCAGACACTGGTGTGCCCATTCGGGAAGTAGTACTAGCTACAAACTTCACCAGTGAGGGTGAGGCTACTGCCCATTACATTGGTGAAGTGCTCAAAACTAAAGGCATCAAAGTTACGCGTATTGCTCGCGGTATCCCCGTGGGCGGTGAGCTTGAGTATGTGGATGCTGGTACGCTCGCAAGAGCCTTGATGGATCGTCGCTGATTTCATTAAGTTGTAGCGTGGTATCTAGGGCACAGTAAATAGCCCGTTCTCATCAAACTGTCATTTCCTCGACATAAATACTAGGTAAATTGCCTCTTTTTGGGGATAATTTGGGCTGCGCCACCCTTGGGCTTCAATTCCAGATGGTGAGCTGCTTGAATTTCCGTCAATCTGTTGCCTCTCTAGTTTGCTGGGCAACCCAATCTGAAAACTGTGAATGACCCGCAAACTTTTGCTCGTTCTCCTGCTAAGTCTTATGACTGCTTTTGCGCATGCGCAAAGGGCAGGGTCAGGCGCCGACCAGATTGCCAGTTTTGCAAATGATTTGTCTTGGTTGCCAACGGAGGGTGACATTTTTGGTTTGCCAGTAAACGTACACGGACAAACTACTTACATTAATCAACGCTACAACCCATTTAATTCTCCATACTAAGACAGTTTGTCGCCTAATAAGTCGATGAGCTATACCTGGTCAGGCACTTTGTTTTTGGGTGCACGCCTTGCAGAGAATACCGATATCTACCTCAATCCCGAAGTTGTATCTGGCGTGCCGTTTTCTGGTTTAACTGGCTTTGGTGGATTTACCAACGGTGAAGCTACTCGTGCGCAAGGTGCACAAGCGCACTTTTATTCTGCGCGCGCATTCTTACGTCAAACGATTAATCAAGAAGGTAGTAAAGTTGAATTAGCCAATGATGCTAATCAGATTAGTCAGATTGTGAGCAGCAATCGTTTTGTGATTACTGCTGGACAGTTTTCTACTTTAGATATTTTTGACGATAGTCGTTACGCTAAAGACCCTCGTGTGCAGTTCATGAACTGGGGCAATATGACCTACTTGGCCTATGACTATGCTGCCGATGCGCGTGGCTACAGTTGGGGCTTGGCGGGCGAGTGGTACCGTGATAACTGGGTCTTCAGAGCCTCGCGGATGTTAACTCCAAAGACGCCAAATCAGCTTTATTTGAATTGGCAGATCTTTAATGCTTATGGTGATCAGATTGAGGTGGAGCGTCAACACACAATTGGTGATTTACCAGGCAAGGTGAGTGTGCTTGCTTATCGCAATCGCATGATCATGGCACGCTATGCCGATGCGACAAATTACTTAATTGCCAATCCTGATGCAAGGGGCACCCAAGCAATTAACAATGTGCGTAACAACTATCAATATAAAACTGGTGTCGGTGTAAATGCTGAGCAAGCATTAACAAAAGACATGGGTGTTTATATGAGAGCCTTTACATCAGATGGCCATACCGAGACGATGGCATTTGCTGAAGCAGATCAATCACTATCTGTTGGTATGGGCATCAATGGTGAGCGTTGGGGTAGAGCAAAAGATACGATTGGTGTCTCAGCAATGCTCAATGGTCTTATGGCAAATCGTCGAGGATATTTACAAGCGGGTGGTATCTCGAACTTTGTTGGTGATACGCCTTACCCATATGCGGGCCCATCACAAACGATTTGCTACAAACCAGAGCAAGGAAGCGAGCTGTATTACAACGCTTTATTGGTGCAAAACGTACTACTCGGTTTGAACTACCAGCACATCATTAATCCGGCCTATAACGCTGCTCGAGGCCCTGTAAATGTTCTCTCATTCAGGATCCACGCCGAGTTTTAGGGCTTTGGCGACCTACTCAGAGGGGGTAATAATGATTATTGTCTTTAGAATCAATAGGATAGGAAATGTCAATAATTCGACATTTGCGTTTTCTACCCTATAATCCTTAAAATCCCCTAAAACGGGTGCTCTGTTTGGGCAAAACCGCATTAGGGGCTATAAAAACAGCATTATTGAATTTAGAGGCAGCCGCTTTTGTTGATTCTCGGCACACACAAAATTAGCGCATTCAAATATCAGGAAATTGCCTTCCTAGCGCTAGCGACTTTTGCATTTTCAGCCGAGCTCTCTATTGCATCCCCACAAACTGCTGACATACCTCCATCTAGTGTGACTGTGCAATCTGGTGATGCTTTATCTGCGCCACCTGCACAACCATCGATTAGTTCACAACTGAGTCAGCAGGGTGCTCAAGACAGACCATCAAAAGCATCAGAGTTATTTGCACCAGTTACTAAAGCAAATACGCCTAAGAATTTTGTGAAGAGTGCGCCATCAGGTCCAGTTGAAATGGATCTACGTCAACTTTGGAATGAGCTCAAACTGAATAATCCACAGTTGGCTTCTTTGCGTGAGTCGTACTTGTCTGCTAAAGCAACTGTGCCACAAATTGCCGCACCTGCAAATCCACAAGTGGGATTAGTATGGTCTGGCATGCCTGCAAACTCACCATTTGCATTGGGTGGTGCTAATGCGCCAACACCGCAATATCCAAATGGCATCAGTAGAATAACTCGATCTCTGTTGCGCAGCCCTTTCAGTTCCCTGGTAAGAAGAGCTTAGCTGCCGACATTGCCGATACCAATGCGGAAGCCTTATTGGCTCAATCAGAATCGACTTACTTGCAGTTGGGCGCACAGCCCTCAACCTTGTACTACAGCACTTTAGCAACACAGAAGCAGTTACAGGTTCTTAAAGAATCTGTAGTGCGCTTAGAGATGATTAAGAACGTAGCTAAGGCCTAAGGCACGTTATGCCAACAATGCCGCGGCTTATGTTGAGTATCTCAATGCGCAAGTAGCACAAAGCGCAGCAGAAGCCGATCAATTTAATTTAGAGCGTCAGTTGGAAGTCGGTATTAAAAACATCAATACTTTGATTGGTCGTCACTCCAGAGAAAAACTTATTCTGAAAAGTGATGGACGCCGGATGGCGCCAGTACCTACATTAGTTGAGCTTGAAGATTACGCCGAATCTAGCCACCCAAGTTTAAAAAGCTCCGCATTGCAACTTGATGCTGCGCGCAAAGGTGTGACTCTGGCCAAGAAAGCGTACTTGCCAGACTTTCAGGTGATTGGTTCTTCATATACGCCACGTGGCCCATTCTCGGCAAACAATGGCGCACTGTTCTACCAGTTTGAATTGGACTTGATCATTCCGCTGTATTTCTTCACCAAAGAAAAATACGGAGTAGAGCAGGCGATGCGTAATCAAGCTTCTGCTGAAGCAAGCGAGATTTCCAATCGTCAGCAAGTAGTATTGGCTGTGAACTCTGCTTATGCCACTTATCAGCAAGCCAAGACTGCCACCACCTTTTTGAAGGACCGCCAAGTGCCTCAAGCTGATGCTGCTTACAAAGTGGGATTGATTCAGTATTCAAACAATGGTCAGGGATTTAATGATTTGTTGACAGCCCAAACACAGTTGCGTAATTTGGAGGTGCAATTGGCTTTGGCCGAAGCAAACCTTCTACAAGCACAAGCCGCATTGATGGTGACTGCTGGAAAAGAACCTTTTTAAGGAGTGGTTTTGAAAGACAAACTCATTCACCTTTACAAGCGAGCGATTGCAGAAGTGCAAAAGCTACGGGATAAGCTTTCTGCCCGCATTGCTGCCAATACCAATGAGATTCACCGTTCATACTGGTCGTTGCCTCCAGAGACTCGCGCTCGTTTGCGCTTAGTCATTATTTGCGTTTCTATTTTGATGTTGGGCATCGTGATTGGTTTATTCGTGAACGTGAACCGGCCAGTCAAATTAGAAAAGAGCGACAAAGTATTAAAAGTAGAAAGTACTGGCGCCATGGAGCTCAAGCTTCCTGGTGTTGAACTTAATCCAAATATCTATGTGTTCCAAGATGCGACTCTGGTGACGGTACCAGTTGAGTTGAAAGTACCAGGTCGCCTAGCATTTAATGCAGAAAAATCTAAAGTGCTCTCCGCTAGAGCGCCAGGCAGGGTAGAGCGTATCTACGCATTTGATGGAGCCGCTGTTGAAGTGGGTTCACCAGTTATCGAACTCTATAGCCCAGAATTTATCTCTGCCCAGCAAGAGTATTTGCTCTCATCTAAAACTGCCAAAGTACTTGAGGGCAATAAGACCATGAGTGATCTCTTGGGTGACGCGCAAATTACCCAGCAAGCAGCTGCTAACCGCATGCGTAACTTGGGTGCTGGCGATGGCGATATCAAGGCTTTAGAGAAGAGCGGCAAAACCCAGAGCAATCTCATCATGCGTTCTCCATTGCAAGGTGTTGTAGTGAAACGCGCGGTTGAGCCTGGATCGATTGTGAACTCAGGCGATGTATTAGCTACTTTGGCAAATCCAAAAGAGCTTTGGTTCTTGGGCAATATCTTTGAGCAAGATATTCGGAAGATTCAGAAAGGGCAGACCATGATTCTGCGCACTGAGTCTTATCCAGATAAAGAGTTTGTCGCCACCGCTAATTACATTGCACCAACCATTGATCCTGAGACTCATGCATTGCTGATTCGTTGTGATGTAGAAAATCCAGATGGTTTACTACGCCCAGATATGTATGTGAGCGCGCGTCTGAAGACTGCTGAGGCAGAAGCAGTGGTAGTCCCTCAGTCTGCGATTGTGCGGGTGCGCGAGATGCGCTACGCGATCATCAAAACAGGTAAAGACTCATATAGAAAATTTTTGGTTAAAGGATATGACTTAGACGGCAAACGCTTTGCTGTTACTGAAGGTCTGGAGCCTGGCATGAAGGTACTCACGGATGGCGCGGTCTTGTTGAATGACCGTTTTGCCAAGCAGGAGGAATAATTGAGTTTTGTTACTTCCTTCATTCGGGGAGTCTTAGACAAGCGCGTCGTGATTTTGTTCGCGGCGGCAGTATTGTTAATTCTGGGTGCCTTTAGTCTTAAGCAGCTACCGATTCAGCCATACCCTGGCGTAGCGCCATTAACAATTCAGGCGATTTCACAATGGCCTGGTAAAAGTACGACTGAAGTTGAGCAACAAGTCACAATCCCCGTTGAGAATGCCTTAGCAGGTATTCCTGGTGTAAAGGCATTCCGTTCGGTATCACTCTTTGGTTTGTCGGTAGTAACGCTCAAATTTAACGACAACGCTGATCCATTTAAAGTTCGCCAAATTTTCATTACCAATTTAGGTAATGTGGCATTCCCACCTGGAGTGAGTTCAAGCGTCAGCCCAGACTCTGATGCGACAGGCGAGATCTTGCGTTATCAGGTGGCATCTGAATACGCATCACCTACACGTTTAAGGACCTTACAAAACTACGAGATCTATAAAGAGCTCAAGCAAACACCAGGCATTGCAGATGTGTCCTCTTTTGGCGGTAAGGTACGCCAATACCAAGTGATTGTGAGTCCTGAGAGCTTGCAATCGAAGGGGGTAACTATTCCCCAGTTGATTGATGCTTTATCTAAAGCCAATGACAACACCGGTGGCGGCGTATTGCCAAGTGGTGAGCAGCAGTTTGTGGTGCGTGGTGTTGGCCTCTTGCGCAACATTGATGACATTAAGCAGGTTGTGATTGCGGTAAACAAGGGTGTGCCAGTTCGTATTGGTGATGTGGCAACCGTTGTAATTGGTAACGCGCCTCGCTTAGGTATGTTCCAGTTTGATGACAATCCTGATTCGGTTGAAGGTATTGTGTATTTGCGCCGTGGCAAGAACGCCTCTGAAGTGCTCGCACGTGTTCGCGAGAAAATTGACAATATTAATAGCCATATCTTGCCACCTGGTATTCAGGTAAAGCCTTTCTATGATCGTCAGGTTTTGCTGGATATCACAGTAGGTACAGTGAAGCACACCATGTTCTTTGGTATCACTATGGTTCTGGTCTTGCTTTACGTGTTCTTGGGTAATTTGCGAGCAGCAGCCGTGGTAGCAGCAGTCATACCGCTAGCGCTTTGCTTCTCGTTCATCATGATGTATCTCTTTAATGTGCCCGCGAATTTGATATCTCTCGGTGCAATTGACTTCGTGGTCATCGTAGATGCCGCGGTCATCATTACGGAAAACGTCATGCGCCATATGGAAAAGGGTGGCAAGCGCGTAAATCAAAGCATTATCTTGGCGACTAGCGAAGTGCAGCGCGCCATGGTGTATTCAACAAGCATCATTATCGTGGCATACTCACCACTGTTCCTGATGGGCGGGGTTGAGGGCATCATCTTTAAGCCAATGGCATTCACCATGGGCTTTGCACTAGTTGCTTCCATCATCTTGAGCCTGACCTTTTTGCCCGCCTCGATGTCCTACGTCTTTGGGCAGAACTTTCATCACGAGCCGCCAAAATTTATTACTTGGATGCTCCAGCATTACCGTCCTTTATTGCGTAAATGGATGGATCACCCACGCCATGTGATCGCGATCTCAGTATTTATTTTGGGTGTGACTTTATTAAGTGCAATTCGCTTGGGTACTGCCTTCTTGCCAACATTGGAAGAGAACAATATTTGGTTGCGCGTAGTGTTGCTTAATACAGTCGATCTGAACTATTCAGTAGAGGTAGCCAATCAACTACGCGAGACCTTCTTAAAGCAGCCTGAGCTTGAGCGTGTAGCGGTGCAGATTGGACGTCCGGATGACGGTACAGATTCCACTGGAGTCTTTAACCAAGAGTACGGTCTGTATCTCAAAGCGCCTGACAAGATGCCAAAGGGCACCACTAAGAACGACTTGATTAAACATTTGCAGGCAGAGCTCGACAAGATTCCGGGTGTTAAGTACAGCTTCTCGCAATACATTCAAGATAACGTCAACGAAGCTCTCTCAGGCGTGAAAGGGGAGAACTCCGTCAAGATTTTTGGATCCGACTTGGAAGTGCTAGCCCAAAAAGCACATGAGGTAGTAGAGCAGCTCAAAAAAGTGCGCGGCATTGAGGATGAGAACATTCTCAAAGAGCTTGGTCAGCCAACACTGAACATCCGCATTGATCGCGAACAAGCAGCACGCTATGGCGTGAACGTGAGCGACATTCAAACGGTAGTTGCAAACTCCATTGGTGGCGCTCCTGTAACCAACTTCCTGGAAGAGGAGAAGACTTTCGGGGTTGCTGTGCGCTTAAATGAAGCTAGCCGTAACGACATTCCTGATGTTGCAAATCTACTTATTGATACGCCTAATGGCCAAAAGGTTCCACTAAGCATGGTTGCGCAGGTGCAGCTGACCGATGGCCCATTCTTTATCTATCGTGAAGCAGGTAAGCGCTACATTGCGGTGATCTTTAGCGTACGCGGACGAGATCTGGGAAGCGCGGTAGAGGATGCCAAATATTTAGTGCAAAAGAATGTTGCTCTACCAACGAACTACAACATTGTTTGGGACGGTCAGTTCAATCAGATGAAAGCAGCTCAGCAAAAGCTGATGGTCATCATTCCGTTGACACTTGTGGCGATTTTCTTATTGTTGGTAACTGCGTTAGGCAACTTCCGTGATGCGGTGATTGTATTGATCAACGTTCCGTTCGCTGCGATTGGCGGAATTATTGCCTTGCATCTTGGCGGTGAGACCTTAAGTATTTCTGCATTGTTTGGTTTCTTGTCTTTATTTGGCATTGCGATTCAGGATGGAGTGATTCTGATCTCATATATTAATAAGACAGTCGCTGAAGAGCACGGTGCGATGAAGGATGCCATGGTGGATGGAGCAGCATTGCGTGTACGCCCAGTATTGATGACTGCGATGTTGGCAGGCTTAGGTCTATTGCCTGCAGCGCTTTCACATTCGATTGGTTCTGAAGCGCAACGCCCGCTCGCATTAGTGATTGTGGGTGGTATGGTGACTACAACTGTTCTGACACTTTTAGTGTTGCCAGTGATTTATGCGGCCATGAGAGCTCGCGGCAAACATAAACCTGGATTGGTCTAAAGATGTCAAAGCAACCGCATATATTGGTATCTAATGACGATGGCTATTTGGCCCCTGGCTTGCTGGCGCTCGTCAACGCTGTGCGTCCTTTGGGTCGCATTACGGTGATTGCTCCAGAGCAAAACCATAGTGGCGCATCAAACTCCTTAACGCTTTCTAGACCACTCTCGATTCATCGAGTGGCGGGTGGGGAACGTGATGGCTTCTTCTTCATTAATGGCACGCCTACTGATTGTGTGCACGTCGCTATGACTGGTTTCTTGGATGAGAAGCCAGATCTCGTCATTTCTGGAATTAATCAGGGCGAGAACATGGGTGAAGACGTTCTTTATTCAGGAACGGTAGCTGCTGCCATTGAAGGCGTGATGTTTGGTGTGCCAGGCATTGCGTTCTCGCAAATTGATCGTGGTTGGAATCGCATCGACGATGCTGCCAAAGCGGCGCACGATATCGTGGCGCAAATGCTGGTGTCCAACTTGAGTAAAAATCACGCAGACGGAATGGCATCCTTGCTTAATGTCAATATTCCTAATCGTCCATACGCAGATTTATATCGTTGGCGTGTGACCCGTTTGGGTAATCGCCATCATTCGCAACCTGTAGTGGTGCAAGATAGCCCGCGTGGAGAAAAGATTTATTGGATTGGGGCAGCAGGGCATGTCAAAGACAACTCAGAGGGCACAGACTTTCATGCGATTGATGACGGCTGCATCTCAATTACCCCAATGCAATTGGATTTAACACATCACGCACGTTTAGCGGCAATGCGTGCAAATGGTTGGGATCGCGGTTGAAGCAGCCAGTAGAGCGATTCGCAGCTTATCGTCAGGCGCTGGCGGCAAAAGTACATGCCAGTGGCGTGAAACACGGCAAAACTTTAGAAGCCATCGCAACCGTTCCACGCCATGCTTTTATGGATCCCGGTTTACATGCGCAAGCGTATGAAGATACGGCTTTACCGATTGGTCACGAACAAACGATTTCGAAGCCTTCAGTAGTAGCACGCATGATCGAGCTTATGCATAAGCCTCGTCATCCACTGGGTAAGGTCTTGGAGATTGGATCGGGTTGTGGCTATCAAGCGGCGGTGCTCAGCTTACTCGCTGAAGAGGTGTATTCAATTGAACGCATTCGCCCACTGCATGATTTAGCGAGAGCAAAGTTACGTCCATTTCGGATTAATAATCTGCGCCCAATTTATGGCGATGGCATTTTAGGATTGCCACAAGCCGCACCTTTTGACGGAATTATCTTGGCTGCTGCCGGCTTGGGCATTCCTGATGCTTTGCTGGATCAGCTAGCAATCGGCGGACGCCTAGTAGCCCCAGTTGCCAAAAATGAAAAAGAGCAGCAATTGGTAATGGTAGAAAGAATGAGCTCCCAGCGTTATCAAAGAACCGTTCTGGACGGGGTCTTTTTCGTCCCCTTACAATCAGGGGTAGTATGAGATTGATGATGAGTTCCCATTACATGACCCATTTGTTTAAAGCATTTCTGATTGCAGCAGTGTCTGCTTCCCTGGTATTGGTGGCAGGATGTTCTACGCCTCGCACCAAACCAGCGAGCGCAACGGATCGTAGCGGCGGAAATTCCTATGAACCAGCACCTCCTGGCTACTATCGTGTGAAGCGAGGCGACACCTTAGCCCGTATTGCTTTAGATCATGGCCAAGCGCCACGCGATGTAGCGCAGTGGAATAAAGCGGAAAACCCAAACTTCAATCCCAATGTGATTGAAATAGGTGATTTAATTTTGATTAAGCCACCAGCAAGCGCTAAAGCGACGGCAGCTAAACCAGTCAAAAAGAAAGCGACTGCTACAGCAGATAAAGCAGATGCTCCTGCACCAACAGAAACCGCTAAGTCTGAGCCAACAAAATCCGAGATGGTGGCAGAACCTGGTATTCGGTTGTCATGGCCAGCAAAAGGTAAAGTGACAGGTGAATTTAACGAAACCAACAAAGGTATTGATATTGCCGGCAAAGTTGGCGAACCTGTATTGGCCGCAGCTGATGGCAAAGTAGTTTATGCGGGCAATAGTTTGCGCGGCTACGGCAACCTCGTGATCGTCAAGCATGACAACACTTATCTCACTGCTTATGCACACAACAGCAAGCTCTTAGTAAAAGAGGGAGATAGCGTGCGCAAAGGACAGAAGATTGCTGAGATGGGTGATACTGATACGAATTCACCAAAACTGCACTTTGAGTTGCGGGTAAATGGCAAGCCAGTAAACCCAACGCCATATTTGCAGTAATACAGTAGCGCCAACACATTCATACTCTGTTATGGCTACTGTTCTTGTCTTTGATATTGAAACGATTCCTGATGTAGCTGGGCTACGTCGCGTTGAAGGTTATCCAGATTCGATGAGTGATGCCGAAGTTGCCGCCAAGGCAATGGCAGAGCGCGCAGAAAAAACAGGAAGCGAGTTTTTGCCCCTATTTTTGCAAAAGGTAGTGGCGATCTCCTGCGTTATTCGCAGAACCACAAAAGAGGGCCTTCCTCAAATCAAAGTAGGAACGTTAGGCACACCAGAAGACGATGAGAAGGTGATTGTTCAAGCTTTCTTTGATTTGGTTGAAAAGTACACGCCACAGTTAGTATCTTGGAATGGCAGCGGCTTTGATTTACCAGTCTTGCACTATCGCGCATTAGCCAATCACATTCAGGCATCACGTTATTGGGAGATGGGTGAGAGTCAAGAAGCCGATAGTCGTGACTTTAAGTGGAATAACTACATCAGTCGTTATCACATGCGCCATCTCGATATGATGGATCTCCTAGCTAAATTCAATGGCAGAGCAAACGCGCCTTTGGATGGCTTAGCAAAGTTATGTGGCTTCCCTGGCAAGATGGGTATGGATGGCAGCCAAGTGTGGCCAGCCTATCAAAAGGGCAAGATTAATGACATTCGTCGCTATTGCGAAACCGATGTCGTCAATACCTATTTAATGTATTGCCGCTTCCAATTACTGCGCGGTGGATTTACCCCAGAAGAGTATCAAGAGGAAATAGCCTTTGTTAAAGCCTATTTAGAGAAGGAAGCCAAAGAGCCTAATGGCGGACAGTGGCAAGAGTATCTGCAAGGTTTCGCAGCGGATGCGTAGAGGGGATAAGCCAGTCAACATTGAAGTGACTGAGCCGATTATTGTTGAGTCACTCGATTTAGACGCCCAAGGGATTGCACGTTTACCTCCGATCATCAATACTGACCGAGAGCTATCTGATTCAGAATCCAGCGGTAAAGTCATCTTTATTAAAGGCGCATTGCCTACCGAGTTAGTCACCTACACCATCACTAGCGATAAAGCCGCTTTGCAAAAGCCAAAGTGCGTGACATTCTGAAACCTGCGGTATTTAGAGCGCAGCCAAAGTGTGCTGCGTTTGGAGTGTGTGGTGGTTGCACCATGCAACATTTCGATATTCGAGCACAGGTAGCGATGAAACAGCGTGTTCTCGAAGATGATTTGCGCCATATCGCTAAAGTCACCCCGGAAGAAATTCTTCGCCCTATGGGTGGCCCCACTTGGGAATATCGGCATCGCGCACGCTTAAGCGCTGTTAATCGCTCAATCAAAAAAGGCACAGTCTTAATTGGTTTTCATGAAGGTAAAAGTGGCTATGTTGCCGACATGCTGGCTTGCGAGATTCTGCCCAAGCATCTCTCTGATCTTTTGCCAGAGATGCGCAAACTAGTAATGGGTTTGTCGATTGTGGATCGTATGCCGCAAATTGAGATTGCAGTAGGTGAGCCCGAGGAGCCCAACTCTGATGATCCTAAGAAGGCTGCGCCTGTTACCGCGTTGGTCTTTCGGAATCTGCAGCCATTGAGTAAAGCAGATGAAGAATTGCTACGGCAATTCGCTGATCGCCACAACGTCTGGATATGGTTGCAACCCAAAGGTATTGAATCAGTTGCACCGCTCTACCCTGAGACTGGCAAGCTTTGCTACCGCCTCCCTGAATTTGAAATTGAGATGCCGTTCAAGCCTGCTGACTTTACCCAAGTCAATCACATGATGAATTGCTCTTTAGTAAGCAAGGCGATTCGATTGCTTGAAGTGAAAGAAGCGGACCGAGTGCTAGACCTATTCTGCGGCATAGGCAATTTCACATTGCCATTGGCGCGTAAAGCAAAACAAGTATTAGGCATCGAAGGTTTAGCTACATTAACCACGCGCGCAAATGCAAATGCGCAGCACAATGGTTTGGCGGATAAAGCTAGCTTCATGCAAAGTGATTTATTTGAAGTCACCACTGAAACCATTGCCTCATGGGGTAAAGCAGATCGCTGGTTAATGGATCCACCACGAGAAGGCGCGATGGAGATATGTAAAGCGCTAGCAGACCTGCATCTCCAGAGAAGCGCTTTATTACCTGAGCGCATTGTCTATGTGTCTTGCAATCCCAAGACCTTAGCAAGACGCGGATATCTTGTGCCATCAAGCTGGCTACACCCTAAAAGGGGCAGGTATCGTCAATATGTTCCCGCATACCTCCCATGTGGAATCAATGGCGGTATTTGACCGAATCTAGACTGCTGATATAGTGCTTTAGTACAACAAAAATTGAAAAATAAGGCTCAAAAGCCAGGGGGTAAAAAATGAGAAGAATTCGTATTTTGATCTCTACATTTTTTGTAATGAGCTCAACTGCGACCTTCGCGCAATCACAGAATTTTGAAGGCTTTGGTTTAGCCTTTGATTATTCACTCAATTCCATTACTGACAAATCTAATCCAGGTGGGTCGGCAACTAGTAATAGCGGTATTCCGAGTATTACTGCGGACGTATATAAAGCAATTAATGATCAGTGGTTACTGGGAGTATATGGAACATACGATCTTGGAACTACTGATACCTCTGGGACAGATCCAGATGCCCATCATCCAATCGAAGCGGGTGCCAAGGTAGCTTACGCCCTTACTGAAAAGTTACTTGGCTATGTGAAGTTAGGATATTCATGGTCAAAGTTTTCTTCGCCAGGTTATTACCAGTGGATTAATGGGCCAAGCTATGGCATTGGCGCGGAATACTTAATCACCAAAAGTATTTTCACTAGAGCAGAGATTTCTCAGCAAAACTACAAGACGGTGACATGGAATGATGGCTCCACTGATAAGGTCAATATCAATTCCTACACCTTGTCTATTGGCTATCGTTTCTAATCATTTGCACCAATATGTGGCTAAATTAGCCTTTTGAGGGTGCTTTGCCTGAATGCATGGTGCATCCATGCCTCTTAGCGGTCTTCTATAAGAGTAGATTGAACTTGTGCGGTGAAGTTTTGCCGTTAATGATTCAAGTGAACTCTAGGAGTAAATCATGAGAGCCTCGGATAGTTTTGCAATCTTGTTAATCTTGATTGCACTGTCTTTTGCGGTGAGTATGTTTGTAGCAGGTTAATAAAACAAGCAAGACAGAGAGGGCCGAGAAAGAAAAAGGCGCCCGCAGGCGCCTAGATCATTGCACACTGTTTTGTCAGTGCGCTCTTATGGATTTACTTAGTCGCGGTTACCACCAAAGATGCCCAAGAGAGCAAGCAGGTTGGTGAATACGTTGTACACATCCAAGTAGATAGCTAATGTAGCCATGATGTAGTTGGTCTCACCACCGTTGATCACACGTTGCACATCAACCAAGATGAACGCAGAGAAGATCGCGATAGCTAGAACCATTACAGTCAACATCAAAGCAGGTAACTGCAACCAGATGTTTGCCAAAGAGGCAACGATCAAGAGCAGGACACCAACCATCAGCCATTTGCCAAGGCCAGCGAAATCACTCTTGCTTACAGTTGCAATCGTGGCCATCGTGTAGCGAAGATTGCCGCTGTGCCGCCGAAGGACAGCATGATGAGAGCCGCACCGTTGCTGTAGCTGTTGAGCGTAAAGCCAACCAAGCGAGAGAGCATGATGCCCATGAAGAAGGTGAAGCCCAATAAGAGCAGAACACCCACGCCAGTTTCTTTGTTCTTCTCAATTGCCCAGAAGAAACCGAAAGCTACTGCCATAAACACGATGAAACCCATGAATGGGCTGCCAGCAAATAGATCAAGACCCATGGCAACACCCAACCAAGCGCCAATAACAGTAGGCACCATGGAGAGCGCTAACAGCGCATAGGTATTACGCAGTACGCGGTTGCGTACTTGAACGGTACTGATCGAGCCAGCTTGACCAAAGCCGTAAGAGTTCAGGTCACTCATATAGACTCCTTCTTTCGTAGTAAACACATGAGCCCATCAAGGGCTGTTGACACTAAGTATAGACAAAACACCCTAATTTCAAGATCTGCCATAAAAAGACTACAAATCGAGGGGTTATACCCTGTAAATTCAAGAGCTTAGCCCTAGCAATATAGGGGTAAATACGGTCAGACAATGTATAATTCGGGGGTCGCTGGAGCGGGGTACTTATTGACCCTTTCTAGCAAATACCTTTGAAATCACTATTGGAGTCCTGAATGGCAATCGAACGCACCCTCTCAATTATCAAACCTGATGCTGTAGCTAAAAACGTCATCGGCAAAATCTATGACCGTTTTGAATCAGCTGGTTTGAAGATCGTGGCGTCCAAAATGGCACATCTTTCACAATCTGAAGCAGAGCAGTTCTACGCCGTTCACAAAGAGCGTCCTTTCTTCAAAGATTTGGTGAACTTCATGATTTCTGGCCCAGTCATGATTCAAGTATTGCAAGGTGAAGGCGCTATCGCCAAGAACCGCGACTTGATGGGTGCTACTGATCCTAAGAAGGCAGAAAAAGGCACAATCCGTGCTGATTTCGCTGACAGCATCGATGCCAACGCGGTACACGGTTCTGACGCTCCTGAAACTGCTGCCGTGGAAGTTGCATTCTTCTTCCCTGGCATGAACGTTTTCAATCGTTAATCGTTACTGGCTATTCAATAACCTTATTGATAAGTAGTCGCATTGACCTCCCCGCGCGTAAATCTCTTAGATTTTGACGCTGACCAAATGGCGGCGTATGTCGCGGGGTTAAATGAAAAGCCCTTCAGGGCAAAGCAACTCATGCAGTGGATACATCAGCGTGGTGTATCCAACATAAACGACATGAGTGATCTAGCAAAAACCTTCCGAGCAACCTTGCTCGATAAGGCAGAAGTACTCTCTCTTCCTGTTATCAAAGACGAACATGCCCAAGACGGCACACGCAAGTGGCTATTGGACGTGGGGGCTGGTAATGCGGTTGAGTCTGTTTATATTCCCGAGAATGATCGCGGCACTTTGTGCATCTCTTCGCAAGCAGGGTGCGCTGTCAATTGCCGTTTTTGTTCAACTGGACATCATCGGTCAATTGTGGTTTGCTGAGCATCTATTGCGGAATGATCCGTATGCTGTGCGTCGTATTGAAAAATATCCAACGCCAGGTTGGGAGCACACCGGTCGTGTGATTTCGAATGTCGTGATGATGGGTATGGGCGAACCATTACTCAACTACGACAACGTTGTGTCTGCATTACGTCTCATGCTCGATGACCGAGCTTATGGTTTATCGCGTCGTCGCGTAACTGTTTCAACATCAGGCGTCGTGCCGATGATTGATCGTTTAGCGCAAGATTGCCCAGTGGCACTAGCAGTGTCTTTGCATGCACCTAACGATGCTTTGCGTGATCAGCTAGTACCTTTGAATCAAAAATATCCATTGCGTGAATTGCTCGATGCTTGCGAGCGCTATTTACCATTTGCGCCAAGAGATTTCTTGACCTTTGAATACTGCATGCTCGATGGCGTGAATGACTCCGATATTCAAGCAAAAGAATTAGTGCGCTTACTGAAAAACATTAAGTGCAAGATCAACCTGATTCCATTTAACCCTTTCCCTGAGTCCGGCTTGAAGCGCTCGCCAGCCCAACGGGTGAACACCTTTGCCAGCATTCTCTTGGATGCGGGCATGGTCGCCACAGTGCGCAAGACCCGTGGTGATGATATTGCCGCTGCTTGTGGACAGTTAGCGGGGGATGTTATCGATCGTACTCGTGTGCGTGAGCGCGCAGTGCATGACTCTGAAATCATCGTTGACACACAATCAAATGAGCAGCCTATTGAGTGGCTCAAAAAGTTGAATTGATATGAGTGATTCATTAACAAACACTAAATTGCCTTTGGGTCCGTCACCGAAGCGCGCTACTCGCCAAGCGAAGGTGGTTTGGAAAACCAACATCATCACTGTTGGTGGTGATGCCCCTGTACGCGTGCAGTCAATGACGAATACCGATACTGCTGATGCGGTAGGTACAGCTATTCAGATAAAAGAGCTAGCTCGCGCTGGTTCAGAGATGGTGCGTATTACTGTTAATACACCTGAGGCAGCAGCAGCGGTTCCTTATATCCGTGAGCAATTAGACAAGATGGATATCTTGGTGCCTTTGATTGGCGACTTCCATTACAACGGTCACACGCTATTAAATGATTTTCCAGATTGCGCTAAAGCACTCTCTAAATACCGCATTAATCCAGGTAATGTGGGTAAGGGCGCCAAGCGCGATCCTCAATTCGCGCAAATGATTGAAGCAGCCTGTAAATATGACAAGCCAATTCGAATTGGTGTGAACTGGGGTAGCCTAGATCAAGATCTATTGGCTTCCATTATGGATAGCAATGCAGCCCTTGAAGTTCCAAAGACTGCGCAAGAGGTGATGATCGAGGCCCTGATCCAATCAGCATTGCAGTCTGCCGAGAAAGCGGTTGAGCTGGGCATGAACCCTAACCAAATCTTGCTCTCCTGCAAAGTGAGTAACGTACAAGACTTAGTGGCTGTTTATCGTGACTTATCGCGCCGCTCAGATTACCCATTACATCTCGGTTTAACAGAAGCAGGAATGGGTAGCAAAGGGATTGTGGCCTCAACTGCGGCGATGGGCATTTTGTTGCAAGAGGGTATTGGCGATACCATTCGGGTTTCTCTAACACCAGAACCTGGTGCTCCACGTGAAAATGAAGTCATCGTTGCTCAAGAGATTTTGCAAACCATGGGTTTACGTAATTTCACACCAATGGTGATTGCATGTCCTGGATGCGGAAGAACAACCAGCACTACCTTCCAAGAGTTGGCTGCCAATATTCAGTCTTACTTACGTCAGCAAATGCCCGTTTGGAAGAAAACCCATCCTGGCGTAGAGAATATGAACGTTGCAGTCATGGGCTGTATCGTGAACGGCCCAGGTGAAAGCAAGCATGCCAATATCGGCATTTCCTTGCCTGGCACGGGGGAGACCCCTGCGGCTCCAGTATTTGTGGATGGGGTTAAAGTTAAGACATTGCGCGGCGAAAATATCGCCCAAGAGTTTCAGGTGATCGTAGATGACTACGTCAAACAAAACTACGCCCCAAAATAAAACAAATAAATAAAAGAACATAGCAAGCACAACAAACATGACTGACCAGAACAAACAAGCTAAAGTCCAAAAAATCAATGGCGTGCGCGGCATGAATGATTTATTGCCAGCCGATGCTGCGCAGTGGGCACATCTTGAGCATGTTCTGCGCGATCTCACCCGTGCTTATGGTTACGAGTATTTAAGAACGCCGATTGTTGAGGCGACTGCTGTATTCCAACGTGGTATTGGCGAAGTCACTGATATCGTTGAGAAGGAAATGTACTCTTTTGAAGATAGGCTCAATGGCGAACAACTCACATTGCGTCCTGAAGGGACTGCTGCATTAGTCCGTTCTGTTATTGAAAACAATCTTCTCTACGAAGGGCCAAAGCGTCTTTGGTACACGGGTCCGATGTTCCGCCATGAGCGCCCACAGCGTGGTCGCTATCGCCAGTTTCACCAGTTTGGTATCGAGGCATTGGGTTTTGCAGGTCCAGATATCGATGCAGAGATCATTCTCATGGGGCAACGTCTTTGGGATGAATTGGGCTTGAAAGGCGTACGTCTAGAGATTAATTCATTAGGGCAGGCTAATGAACGCGCTGAACACCGCGCAGCTTTAGTAGCTTACTTTGAGAAGAACCAGTCACAACTGGATGAAGATTCTCAACGTCGCCTGTTAACAAATCCTTTGCGTATTTTGGATTCTAAAAATCCAGGGATGCAAGCCTTGATTGAAGGCGCGCCAAAGTTATTAGATTTCTTGGGTGAAGAATCGCTCAAGCATTTTGAAGCGGTTCAAGCTTTGCTAAAAGCAAACAATATCCCTTGCAAAATTAATCCACGCTTAGTACGTGGCTTGGATTATTACAACCTCACTGTATTCGAGTGGATCACTGACGAACTTGGTGCGCAAGGCACGATTGCGGGCGGTGGTCGCTATGATCCATTAATTGAACGCATGGGTGGTAAAGCTGCGCCTGCTTGTGGTTGGGCAATGGGCATGGAGCGTGTTCTCGAGCTCATGAAGGTTTCTGGTTCCTTGCCAGAGCCTCAAGCGCAATGCGATATTTTTGTTTTGCATCAAGGTGGTGAGACTTTAACTGCCGCCATGATCATTGCTGAGCGCTTACGTAGCGCTGGAATTGATGCGATTTTGTTCTGCCCTCCAGATGGCCAATCTGCCAGCTTTAAGTCTCAAATGAAGAAGGCAGATGCTAGTGGGGCGGCATTTGCGGTCATTATTGGCCCTGATGAGCTGGCTAAGAACGAGGCTGCTCTCAAAGACTTACGTGGCACAGGGGAGCAAAAGACCGTTTCTTTAGATGGGGTGCTTGAGGCGGCAATTGACGCCTTGGTTGGTGCCTCCGAATAGAATAGCGTTATAGACATCAACTTAGATTGTGAGTTTGGGCTGATATGCCATTAGATTTAGAAGAACAAGAACAACTAGACCAACTCAAAGCGTTTTGGCAAAAGTATCGCAACCTGATTACAGGCGTTGCGACAGTTGCTTTATTTGCCTACGCCGCCTATAGCGGATATCAATGGTGGCGCAATAGTCAGGCGCTAGAAGCATCGAAGCTATACGAAACGATGGTGAGCGCTATTGCGAAAGGTGATAAAGAGCAAACTTTGCGCGCTGCTGATGATTTACAAAAAGATTTTGCTCGCACACCATATGCCCCAATGTCCAGTTTGATTGCTGCTCGCATTGCTTCTGATGCTGGTGATAGTGCTAAAGCTTTGGATTATTTGCGTTGGGCTGCTAAGAATGCTTCCAATGACGCTTACCTTGCTTTGGCTAAGATGCGTTTGGTTTCTCAATTAATCGAGCAGGGTACTGAAAAAGATTTTGCGGAAGCAGATCAGATCCTGCAGGGAAAACCTATCGCAG
Organism: Polynucleobacter sp.; assembly: GCA_044225315.1. Classification (GTDB taxonomy): domain Bacteria; phylum Pseudomonadota; class Gammaproteobacteria; order Burkholderiales; family Burkholderiaceae; genus Polynucleobacter. Next base: position 71,526 of record JBGAIU010000003.1, on the reverse strand, counting down.
GCTTTGAAGCCCTTTGGCTTGAGCGTCGTGGAGATTGGTATTTGGCGCAAAAGAAAAATGAACAAGCCAAAACCAGTTATCAAGATGCTTGGAAAAAATTAGATCAAGCAAAAGAATTTCCGGAAGAGGCGCGTCGTCTCTTGAAGGTAAAGCTTGATGCCGTTGGAGGAGTTGCACAGTGATGTTAACTAGGCGCATGGTCAAGATCGCTAGCAAAGTATTGGTGCTTGGAGTAGTTGCGGCTGCCTTGGCGGCATGCTCTGGAAACTCTCGTGTTCGCAAACCTGCTGAATTGGTTGAAGTAAAGAATCAGTTTGATTTGCAACCAGTGTGGTCTACCAGTGTTGGCTCATCAGAATCATTTAACTTCCACCCAGTAGTTGCGGGCAATTCCGTATACGCAGCATCACACCGTGGCAATTTGGCGAAGATTGATTTAGCTTCTGGCAACAAGGTTTGGGAAGTTTCTGTGCCGGAGCGTTTAGCGATTGGTCCTGGCTCTGATGGCCGTACTACTGTGGCGGTATCCATCAAAGGTAATGTTTATGCTTATGACGACACAGGCAAAGCGCTGTGGAATGTCAATGTGGGCAGTGAAGTATTAAGTGAGCCCGTTGTTGCGGGCGGCGTTGTTGTCATTCGCGCCTTAGATAACCGTTTCATTGGTTTGGATGCTCAGACGGGTGCGCGCAAGTGGAATTACCAACGCCAACAATCCGCTTTGTCGTTGCGCGTGGGTTATGGCATGTTGCCCATTAATAATGAAGTGATTGTGACTGGCTTTGCTGGTGGTCGCTTTGGCATGATCGCGCTGGCAAACGGTGGATTGATTTGGGAAACGCCCGTGTCCTTTCCTAAAGGCTTCTCAGAAATTGAGCGCTTGAATGATGTGACGGCAAAGCCGAGCATGGAAGGTGAAATTCTCTGTGCGGTTTCTTATCAAGGACGTATTGGTTGCGGTCAGGCACGTACTGGTAACTTACTTTGGTTTAAAGACTTCTCAAGCTATACCGGTACGGCGCAAAACTCAGATTTAGTCTTCTCCGCTAATGAAAAATCCCACATCTTCGCATTTGCTACAAAAGACGGCAGTCAAGTTTGGGAGAACACTCAACTGACATTCCGTGATGTTGGTGAGCCCCTTGCTGTTGGCAGGGTATTGTTAATGGGCGACGTACAAGGTTATGTGCACGCTTTTGCGCAAGCGAATGGCGAGTTGGTGGCGCGCATTCGTCACGATAGCAATCCAATTTCTGCGGCACCGATCGCAGTCGGCGGACTTATCATCATTCAGTCACAGGGTGGCAAGATCGCTGCATATAGCCCCAAATGAATCCAGTCATCACTATCGTTGGTCGTCCCAACGTAGGCAAGTCCACTCTCTTTAACCGCTTAACACGTTCTCGTGATGCTTTGGTTGCGGACTTTTCTGGCCTGACGCGTGACCGTCACTACGGCAAAGGCCGTATTGGGGATCGTGCATTTATATGTGTTGATACCGGTGGTTTCGAGCCGGTTGCTAAGACTGGCATCGTCGCTGAGATGGCAAAGCAAACCAAGCAAGCGGTTGCCGAGTCTGACATTGTTGTTTTCTTGGTTGATGGTCGTTTAGGTTTAGCTCCACAAGATCGTGTCATTGCGGATTTCTTGCGCAAGTCTGGCAGACCTGTCATTTTGGCGGTGAACAAAACCGAAGGCATGCAAGCGGGTGTTGTGACCGCGGATTTCCATGAGCTTGGACTTGGTGAGCCATTCCCAATTTCTTCAGCGCACGGCGATGGCGTTTGTGGTTTGATCGATGACGCCCTTGACTCTCTGGGAATCGAAGAGCCAGATGAAGAAGAGTTATCAAACGACCCAAATCGCCCCATGAAGATTGCGGTTGTAGGTCGTCCGAACGTTGGTAAATCTACGCTGATTAATAAATTAATTGGCGAGGAGCGCGTGATTGCGTTCGATATGCCAGGAACTACACGTGATGCGATTGAAGTGCCGTTTGAACGTAACGGCAAACCTTACATCTTGGTAGACACGGCAGGCTTACGTCGTCGCGGCAAAGTGTTTGAAGCTATTGAAAAGTTTTCCGTTGTTAAAACATTGCAAGCGATTGCAGATTGCAATGTGGTGATTTTGATGCTCGATGCTCAGCAAGATATTTCTGAGCAAGATGCGCATATCGCTGGCTTTATTGTGGAAGCGGGTCGCGCCTTAGTGGTTGCTGTTAACAAGTGGGATGGTATTGATGCCTACGTTAAAGAACGCGCGCGTCTAGAGATTGCGCAAAAGCTACGTTTCTTGGATTTCGCGAATGTGCATCCGATCTCTGCTAAGAAAGGTACTGGCTTAAAAGAGCTCTTCAAGGATGTTGATTCTGCGTATGCTGCGGCAATGGCAAAACTGCCAACCCCACGCTTAACCCGCATCTTGCAAGAAGCGGTAGAGCATCAGCAGCCCAAACGAGTTGGTATGGGTCGTCCCAAATTACGCTATGCCCACCAGGGCGGCATGAACCCACCGATTGTGGTGATTCATGGAACCTCTTTGAGTGGTGTTACCGATAGCTATAAGCGCTATTTAGAAGGTCGCTTCAGGGATGTGTTCAAGCTACGCGGAACACCTCTACGAATCCAGATGAATACCGCTAAGAATCCCTATGTGGATGCGGACAAGGGTAAAAAAGGGAAAAAGCGCTAGTTTTCTACGGTTTTTACCCTGAATTTGAGTAAGGGCTTGATTTTTATAAAATTAGGCTCATTATAACAAGTTCAGCAATCTGTTTTTGAGATGTATCAAGATAAATAAAAACAAGACTCCCATAAAAACAAACCAATAAAAAATTAAAAATAAATTAGGAGCGGTATGAGTAATAAACAAATCCAATTACTTCAAGATCCATTTCTGAACGCTTTGCGTAAGGAACACATTCCTGTGTCGATCTATCTGGTTAACGGTATTAAATTGCAAGGCAACATTGAATCATTCGATCAATACGTTGTGTTGCTCCGTAATACTGTGACGCAAATGGTTTACAAGCATGCGATCTCGACGATCGTTCCTGCTCGCGCCATTGACTTTCGTATAGAAGAAGGCAGCTCTGTATAAAACTGGAGTAGATGCGGCACGCGCGGTTTTGGTAGGTGTAGATACAGGCCGTGAAGATTTTGCAGATAGCATGGCCGAACTCAGCCTTTTGGCTGATAGCGCAGGCTCTATACCCTCAGCTAGCGTAATTGCCCGCAAGGGCAGAACCGATCCTGCTTTATTCATAGGCTCTGGAAAGGCTAATGAATTAAAGCGTGTGATGGAAGAGCAAGATGCCGAATTGGCTATCTTCAATCACCCCTTATCTCCAACTCAGCAGCGTAACCTTGAGCGTCATATTGGACGCCATGTGATGGATCGCACAGGTTTGATTTTGGATATCTTTAGTCAACGTGCGCAAAGTCATATTGGTAAGACTCAAGTGGAGTTGGCGCAAGTTCGTTATCGCATGTCACGATTAGTGAGAGCCTGGAGTCACTTGGAGCGTCAGCGTGGTGGTATCGGTGTACGTGGGGGCCCAGGTGAAACGCAGATGGAGTTGGATCGCAGGATGTTGGCGACCAAAGCCAAGCGCTTGGAAAATGAATTAGAAAAACTCCAACGTCAGCAACGCACTCAACGTAGGGCGCGCAATCGTAAGGATGTGTTTTCTGTATCTTTGGTGGGCTATACCAACGCTGGAAAGTCGACCTTATTTAATACCTTAACCAAAGCTGGCACTTATGCTGCTGATCAACTCTTTGCCACTCTAGATACCACCTCCAGAAAGGTGCATTTAGATGGGGTAGGCTCGATTGTGGTCTCCGATACCGTGGGATTTATTCGGGAATTGTCTCACCAGTTAGTAGAGGCATTTAGGGCGACTTTGGATGAAACTATCCATGCCGACCTGATTTTGCATGTCATTGATGCCTGTAGCCCTGTTGCCAAAGAGCAAAAGGAAGAAGTAGAGGCTGTTTTGGCAGAAATCGGGGCTGACGATATCCCCCGTATCGAGGTCATGAATAAGATCGACCTGATGCCTCAAACCTTCACCCGTGGGGCTGTTTTAGAGAGGGATGGCCAAGGATTCCCAGCCCAGATTTTCCTATCCGCCCAATCAGGCTTGGGCCTTGATTTACTGCGGTCAACCTTGGCGGAATGCTCCCAAATGACTGATAAAATGAGGGCTGAACAAAATCGTGCCAAAACTCAGATGACTCCAGAGGAGTTTTTAGCTCCTTTACCCGAGAGACCAGAGTCATCCGAATTTAATCCGATTCCTAACCGAAGCTATTTTTCGAATGATGCGTAAATTTTTGGGCCTTTTTTCGGTCAATGATCCCAATTGGGGCAATAGCTCTAATGGGGGGTCTAAAGATGCCAAAGACGGGCAGGGAAGTGATCAAGCTCCAAAAGTAGATCCAGAGCAAACAAATGCACCAGCCGATAAGCCAGTTGGTCAGCAAACCAAGCCAGATGGTCCGCCAGATTTAGATGAATTGTGGCGTGATTTCAATGACCGCATTGCAGGTATTTTTGGCGGCAAGAAAAAACCGGGTGTGAATGGCAGCAATAATTCCAATCCAAACCCAAGCAACAATCGACCCAATAGCACCGATATTCCTCCGCCATCACAACGTGGCAATTCTGGCGGTGGCAATAATGGATTCTCAGCACCAAACTTTAATTTCGCAAACCCATTTGAATCCAAAAAAAGGATTTTTGGTGGCGATTGCAATTGCCGCTGCCGTTTGGTTATCCAGTGGCTTCTTCATTATTCAAGAAGGGCAGGCAGGCGTTGTTCTGACTTTTGGTAAGTACGATTACACCGCAAAGTCCGGTATTAATTGGCACCTGCCATGGCCGATTCAAACAGAAGAAACCGTTAATTTATTTGGCGTGCGTTCTGTCGAAGTGGGTCGTCCAGTATTAATCAAAGCAACCAATCAAAAAGATTCTTCCATGTTGACGGAAGATGAAAACATTATTGATGTGCGCTTTGCCGTGCAATATCGTTTGAAAGATCCAACCGATTACTTGTTTAATAATCGCGATCCTGACGCAGCGGTTGTGCAAGCAGCGGAAACTGCGGTACGTGAGATTGTGGCGCGCAGCAAGATGGATACAGTTCTCTATGAAGGGCGTGAGAAGATTGGTATTGATCTAGCTAGTTCTATTCAGAAAATTCTGGATAGCTATAAGGCTGGCATTTATGTCACCAGCATTACTGTGCAAAACGTATAGCCACCAGAACAAGTTCAGGCTGCTTTTGATGATGCAGTTAAAGTGGGTCAAGACCAAGAGCGTCTGAAAAGCGAAGGCGAGGCATATGCGAATGACATCATTCCGCGCGCTAAGGGAACTGCTGCGCGCTTGATTCAAGAGGCTGAGGGTTATAAAGCCCGAGTAGTGGCCACTGCTGAGGGTGATGCCGCGCGCTTCAAACAAATCTTGCCGGAATATACAAAGGCTAAGCAGGTTACCCGTAATCAGATGTACTTTGAAACGATGGGTGAAATATATAGCAACGTCACTAAGGTCTTGGTCGATACCAATAAGAGCAATAACTTGTTGTATTTACCGCTTGATAAGCTGGTGTCGCAGGTGAATGCAGAGACTGCTCAAGCTACTGGCGTGCCAGCAGCTACAAATACTTCAACTCCAACAGGGTCGGTGACTGTTGGTGGTGCAACAAGCACAAATACTGGAACAACCTCTGCAACATCCACAGCTGCGCCATCAAGCGCAACAAGCGTTAACAGCTCTGCAAACCAATCAAGTGCCACTGGCAACAAATCAGTAGACAAGCGTGATGGCTTGCGTAGTCGCGATCGGGATTTACGCTAATGAATGCTAATCGTTTGATTGCCGCCATTATTGGCTTTGTCGCATTGATCTACGTGCTCTCATCGAGTATTTTTGTAGTGGATCAACGCAAGTTCGCCGTAGTCTTTTCATTTGGTCAAATCGTTCGTGTGATTGAGAAGCCTGGCATTCAGGTGAAGTTTCCGGCACCATTTGAAAGTGTGCGTTTTTTTGATCGTCGTATTTTGACAATCGATAATCCAGAAGCAGAGCGCTTTATTACGGCTGAGAAGAAAAATCTGCTGGTAGATTCTTACGTCAAATGGCGCATTGTGGATCCACGTAAATTCTTTATCAGCTTCAAGGGTGATGAGCGCTTAGCGCAAGATCGTTTAACTCAGCTAGTGCGCTCCGCATTAAATGAAGAATTCACCAAGCGCACTGTTCGTGAATTGATTTCTGATCAGTGTGAGCAAGTTATGCAAGGTATTCGCAAGAAAGTAGCTGACGATGCTGCGGATATTGGTGTTGAGATCGTGGATGTACGCCTAAAGCGCGTGGATTTATTGGCTGAAATCAGTGATTCCGTATATCGCCGCATGGAAGCAGAGCGTAAACGCGTAGCAAACGAGTTGCGCTCTATGGGTGCCGCTGAATCAGACAAGATTTGCGCGAATGCTGAGCGCCAACGCGATACGATTCTAGCCGAGGCTTATCGTGATGCTCAAAAAATTAAAGAGGCAGGGGATGCAAAGGCAATTGGCATCCTTAACGAAGCGTATACAAAGGATCCAGAATTTGCAGGATTCTATAAGAGCCTCCAGACTTATCGTGCTACCTTCAAAGATAAGAGGGATGTGGTCGTATTGGATACCAATAATGAATTTCTGAAGTACCTGCGCAATAAATAAGAAAGCGAATAGTTCACATCATGAATCGTTGGTTACTTCCTGAAGATATTGCAGATGTTTTGCCAGCACAAGCTCGCAAAGTGGAATCTTTGCGCCGCTCGATTTTGGATCTGTATCAGTCCTATGGTTATGAGCTTGTAGCACCTCCGATCTTGGAGTTCCTGGATTCATTGTTAACTGGCACAGGCTCTGACCTAAACTTGCAGACCTTTAAGTTGGTGGATCAACTCTCTGGACGTACCTTAGGTCTTCGTGCTGACATTACTCCACAGGTTGCTCGTATCGATGCGCATTTATTAAATCGCGCAGGCGTAACTCGTCTTTGCTATGCAGGCTCTGTGGCGCATGCCCGTACGCCAGTGGGTAGCTCTTCTCGTGAACAGCTGCAGTTAGGCGCGGAGATTTATGGTTGCGCTAGTTGGGAAGCCGACTTTGAAGCGATTACCTTGCTTCTCAAAACATTAAATGTTGCTGCCCTGAAGAAAGTCTACTTTGACTTATCCCACGCCGGAATTTTGACTGGTATCTTGGCAGATCAAAAACTGGATAAAGACACTATTGAATCTTTGTATAGCCTTTTGCAAAGCAAAGATCGTCCTCGTTTGCGTCAATGGGCGACCTGTTTGCCTGCGAAAGTGGCTGATGCTTTGCTGGCTTTAACCGAACTCAATGGCCCATGCGCAGAAGTGCTGGCAAATGCTAAGAAAGTTTTGCCTAAACATGAGGCGGTAGATCAAGCGCTAGCGGATTTAGAGCGCATTGTTTCTGCTAGCAAGGCGAATAACAATCTTGAGCTGAGTATTGATCTTGCTGACCTGCGTGGTTATCAATATCACAGTGGTGTGATGTTTGCGGCTTATGTAGACGGATTGCCTCAGCCGATTGCAAGAGGTGGTCGCTATGACCAGGTTGGTCAGGCGTTTGGTCGTTCACGCCCCGCAACTGGTTTCTCATTAGATTTGCTGACATTAGCAGGCTTGTCACCATTAGATGTTCGAAAGTTGGCGATCTTGGCCCCTTGGGTACAAGATGAGGGATTAGAAAAAGCTATTGCTGATTTACGCAATCGCGGTGAAGTTGTTATACAAGTGCTTGCTGGCGAATCTGTTGAAGCGGCTGAATATGAATGCGATCGAGAGTTAGTGAAGCAGGGCAACTCTTGGGAAGTAAAGAAGAAATAAGCAAGAAATATAGAAGAATCAAATAAACCGAATTTTTACCCTTAACCTATTTTTGTAATTATCTTTTTGGATTGAATATGTCTTCAAAGCAGCAAGCACAAGGTCGTAATGTCGTTGTCATTGGTACCCAATGGGGTGATGAAGGCAAAGGTAAGGTAGTGGATTGGTTAACCGATCATGCGCAAGCGGTAGTTCGCTTTCAGGGCGGTCATAATGCAGGCCATACCTTAATCATTGGTGACAAGAAAACGATTTTGCGGTTGATTCCATCTGGAATCATGCACAAGAATGTGATTTGCTACATTGGTAATGGCGTTGTGCTTTCACCAGAAGCGCTCTTTAAGGAGATTGGTGAGCTTGAAGCTGCTGGTTTAGATGTGCAATCACGTTTAAAGATTTCTGAAGCGACCACTTTGATTCTGCCGTATCACGTTGCAATTGATCATGCGCGCGAGAAAAAGCGTGGCGAGGCTAAGATTGGTACAACTGGCCGTGGCATTGGACCAGCGTACGAAGATAAAGTAGCTCGCCGTGCTTTGCGAGTTCAAGATTTGTTTTACCCAGAGAAGTTTGCTGCGCAATTGCGTGAAAACTTGGAATATCACAACTTCATGCTCACCAATTACTATGGTGCAGAGCCTGTTAATTATGAGAAGACATTGGCTGAAGCAATGTCTTACGCAGAGCGCCTCAAGCCAATGGTGGTAGATGTTTCTAGCGCCCTGTATGCTGCTGAGCAAGCAGGTCAAAATCTCTTGTTTGAAGGTGCGCAAGGCACATTGCTCGATATTGATCACGGCACCTATCCATACGTAACATCTAGTAACTGCGTTGCAGGTAATGCCGCTGCGGGTTCTGGTGTTGGTCCAGATTCATTGCAATACATTTTAGGCATTACTAAGGCATATTGCACTCGTGTTGGTGCGGGCCCATTCCCAAGTGAGTTATATGACCATGACAATCCAGCAAGGCAAGACCCTATCGGCGTTCGTCTCGCGGAAGGAGGTAAGGAATTTGGCTCTGTAACGGGTCGCCCACGTCGTACTGGCTGGTTAGATGCTGCTGCGCTCAAGCGCTCTATTCAGATCAATGGTCTTTCTGGCTTGTGTATTACCAAATTAGATGTGCTTGATGGTTTAGAGACTATTTGTCTGTGCGTTGGCTATACCTTAGATGGTAAGAAGCTGGATGTATTGCCACGTGGCGCGGAATCAGTAGCTCGCTGCGAGCCAATTTACGAAGATTTCCCGGGTTGGAAAGGTACTACTTTCGGCATACGTGAATGGGGTAAGTTACCGGTTGAGGCTCAAAACTTCCTACGTCGCATCGAGGAAGTAGCCGGAAAACCAATCGCTATGGTCTCTACAGGCCCAGAGCGCGATGAAACGATCCTACTCCAACACCCTTTTCAGGATTGATGGAAAATAATCGATTACCCTTAAATTTTTTACATTATTTAAATTACTCAACTTTTTGCATTCGAACTAAGGTTTAAACATGACTGCGCGTACTACCTGCAACAGCCTTCAAGTGGCAACTCCTCTATATCGTTTTATCGAAGACGAAGTACTTCCTGGAACTGGCATTAAGAGTGCTGACTTTTGGAAGGGTTTTGATGAAATCGTTAAAGACTTAACTCCTAAAAACGAAGCATTGTTGGCCAAACGTGACCGCATTCAGTTAGATTTGGATAAATGGCATCAAGCCAATCGTGGTTCGATCAAGGATATGGCTGCGTATTGCAAATTCTTAAAAGAAATCGGTTACCTCGATGAAGTTCCAGGCAAAGTTGTTGCTACAACAAAAAATGTTGATGATGAATTGGCTCTCCAAGCAGGCCCTCAATTAGTTGTTCCTGTACTCAATGCCCGTTATGCATTGAGTGCTGCTAATGCCCGTTGGGGTTCTTTGTATGACGCTTTATATGGCACAGATGTAATCTCTGAAGATGATGGCGCAACCAAGGCGGGCGCATACAACCCAATTCGTGGTGCAAAAGTGGTTGCTTACGCACGTAACTTCTTGGATCAAGCAGCTCCATTGGCAAAAGGATCACACCGTGATTCAGTGGCCTACACAGTAGACGGCAACAAGCTTTCTGTAAAACTCAAGGACGGCTCTACAACTGGTCTTGCGGATGAGAAGCAATTTGTAGGTTATCAAGGGGATGCGGCAGCTCCAAGCTCTGTACTCTTGCGTAACAACGGGGTTCATATCGATATTAAGATCGATAAGAGCAAAACTATTGGTGCAGGCGATCCAGCGGGTATCAACGATGTAGTTCTTGAAGCGGCGCTTTCAACCATTTTGGATTTGGAAGATTCGATTGCCGCAGTCGATGGTGACGATAAAGTGCTCGCTTATGAGAACTGGCTCGGTATTTTGAAAGGTACTTTGGTTGAGGAAGTAAGCAAGGGTGGTAAGACCTTTACCCGCACGCTTAATCCAGATCGCAAGTACAAGGCGGGTATTGGCGCAGTGGGTGCCAAAGATGGCGTGGTGACCTTGCATGGCCGTTCACTCTTGTTCCTCCGTAACGTTGGTCACTTGATGACCAACCCAGCAATTTTGACTGGTGAAGGCAAAGAGATTTACGAAGGTATCTTGGATGCTGTTGTAACAGTATTGATTGCTCTATACGACATTAATCGCCCAGCAACTCAGGCGATTGGTAACACCCGTAAAGGCTCTGTTTACATCGTTAAGCCAAAAATGCATAGCCCAGAAGAAGTGGCATTTGCTGCTGAACTCTTCGGTCGCGTAGAGAAGTTATTAGGCTTGCCAGCTGATACTGTAAAACTAGGCATCATGGACGAAGAGCGTCGCATGCTGGTGCGCGTGTAGCCTTCATTAATACTGGCTTCTTGGATCGTACTGGTGACGAGATGCACACCTCTATGTACGCTGGTCCAATGATTCGTAAAGGCGATATGAAAACCAGCAAGTGGTTATCTGCCTATGAGCGTCGTAACGTATTTGCTGGTTTGGATTGCGGCTTGCGTGGCCGCGCTCAGATCGGTAAAGGTATGTGGGCAATGCCAGACATGATGAAAGCTATGGTTGAGCAGAAGATTGTTCATCCAAAAGCAGGTGCTAACACTGCTTGGGTGCCATCTCCAACCGCAGCTACCTTGCATGCGCTTCACTATCATCAAGTAAACGTTGCTGAGCTCCAAAAGGAGGTGGAAAAGCTCGACACTGCTGCTGAAGCAGAGGCTTTGTTAAATGACTTGCTAACTATTCCTGTGGCTGAACAAGCAAATTGGTCTAAGGAAGAAATTCAGCAAGAGTTAGATAACAACTGCCAAGGTATCTTGGGTTATGTGGTTCGTTGGATTGATCAAGGTGTTGGTTGCTCCAAGGTTCCAGATATTCATAACGTAGGCTTGATGGAAGACCGTGCAACATTGCGTATTTCTAGTCAGCATATTGCTAACTGGTTATTGCATGGCATTGTTACTGCTGATCAAGTAAATGAAACGTTGCAGCGTATGGCTAAAGTAGTAGATGGCCAAAACGCAGGTGACCCACTCTACAAGCCAATGATGCCGAATTACAAAGATTCTTATGCTTACAAAGCAGCTAGTGATCTGATTTTCAAAGGCCTTGAGCAGCCAAATGGCTACACTGAGCCACTCTTGCATGCATGGCGTTTAGAAGTAAAGAAGGCAGCAAAATAATCTAGATAAGATCTGGATTGCATGAAATCAGAATGGAATTGTCGAAAGGCAAATCCATTTTTGTTTTCCCAAGCCAGAATCATCCGTAATTAGCATGTTCAGCTTCTTCACTCGTCTAACCCGTAGCAATACAACATACCCCTTGCAGGTGAATGATGGGGGCCGTGCTGCAGCCGGATTTATCGGCGGCGCGGGGGATTGTGTTGTAAGGTCAATCGCAATTGCAACGGGATTGCCCTACATGCAAGTGTATGAAGATTTACGCGAGGCAAATGCGCGCTATGCACTAGAGCGCGATAACAAGCTTTCTAGAATGCTGAAACAACGTGGCTCTTCGCCCCGTAATGGCAACCACCGAAATGTATTCCATGAGTACATCCTCAAGCAGGGATTTGAATGGGTGCCCACCATGAAGGTGGGCGCTGGCTGTCAGGTACATCTCAGGCCAGATGAGTTACCCAGTGGAACCCTAATTGTGAAAGTGTCAAAACACCTCACTACCGTCATAGATGGGGTGTTGCACGATACGCATGACCCTTCAAGGCGAGGGTGTCGCTGCGTCTATGGGTACTACATTAAGAATTCTTAGGGTCGTGATATTTATATTTGAGTTTCCACGCAATTCTGTAAGTATTGGTCATGCCCACCATGATTGAAGTGGTCCATGCGATGGAAAACAAGCCAGAGAGTGCAATAAAGAAAGCAAGACTTTTCCAGCCCAAAGGAAGAACGTCGGACACAAATCCGATGGTGGTGTAGCAACTACCCGCAAAGAGCAGGGAACCAATAGGATCATGAATAAGGTCAAGCTTCATGAGGTAGATTGCCCATAATAAAATTTCAGCGACATGAGCGACCGCAATAAAAATAAATGCAAGGTAGAAGTGAAAAAAGATGCGGTTGTATTGATTTGCTCGTATGTTGGCATCCGTGAAAGTTTCAAATCGCATCGAGATGTGATTGATGATAGCGCCATGAAAAAAGAGTACGACAGTTAGCCCAATAAGCCCATAAAAGCTGTCTTTAAGCAGGGGGATTAGCGGGATGCCAAATGCGGTCGATTGGGTCGCAATGTCAACAATATTGGTCATAAAGGGTGGCGAGTAGTCAATGCAAAGAATGGTAGGTAAGGCGATAATGTCATATCAACCTAAACGTGTAAAGCAAGCCCTTGAGTCAAGCCGGTAGCCAAAGTCAGAATCTCTTCCAATCCAGTAAGCATGAGCGATTTTTCCTGCTAGCGCTAGCGGGTATTCAGTTCACGCATATTCTGGATTTCATGATCATGATGCCCTTGGGGCCTCAGTTCATTACGGCACTATCGATCAATACCCATGAGTTCGGCTTACTACTGTCTTCATATACTTTTGCTGCTGCGATAGCAGGGGTATTTGCCACTTATTACATTGATCGTTTTGAGAGAAGGCAATTACTGCTGCGTTTGTATGTCTGCTTTATTGTTGCAACGGTTGCTTGTGCATTTGCGCCGAATTATCACATGCTATTTATTGCCCGTGCTTGTGCAGGCGCATTCGGGGGAATCTTAGGTTCGTTTGTTCAGACCATTGTCGCTGACTCTATTCCATTTGAGAGAAGAGGCAAGGCGCTTGGAACGGTGATGGCGGCATTCTCAGTATCGACCGTAGCTGGAGTGCCTCTGAGTTTATTTCTGGCAAACCATATTTCGTTTTTAGGATGGCGCGCACCGTTTTTATTTATTGGCCTTATTTCTATAGTGATTCTGCTGATTGGATATCGCAATATTCCTAAGATAGCTGGGCACTTGCATCACATTCATGAGGGCAATCGTTTTAAACAAATCTACGAGATTGCGATAGCCCATCATCACGCGCGCGCTTTTCTATTCATGGGTTTGATCATGATTACAGGTTTCTCCGTGATTCCGTATATCGCCCTCTATCTCACATCAAATGTGGGTGTTGCCAATTCTTATATTTCTCTAATTTATTTATGTGGTGGAATCGCTACCTTAATGAGCTCTAGGCTAATTGGTCATATGGCTGATAAGTACGGCAAGGTGAAGGTGTTCCGAATTCTAGCTATCGTCAGTCTTGTTCCTTTATTGGTTACAACTAATCTAGTCCCAGTTCCATTGTGGGTGGTATTAATTAACTCCACCTCATTTTTTATCCTGATATCTGGGCGCATGATTCCCGCGATGGCTATCGTCAGTCAATTGGTGGAGCCGAAAATCAGAGGAACATTCATGAGTCTCGTGGGCTCTACGCAGATGCTTGCCTCTGGTATTGCATCCGTCTTAGCGGGTCTGGTGGTAACAATCACCCCGGATGGCAAGATGGAGCACTACAACTTGGTAGGCTATGGTGCTGTAGCCTGTGGCTTACTGACGTTCTGGCTGGTAGGATATATTCATTCTGATACTAAAAAGCCGTAAGAATGAGCAAGGAAGTTTAGGTAAGCAAAAGAAAATTACATGATTGAATACAAAAGGCCTGATGGCAAAACTGTAAATGGATACTTAGCTGAGCCTGCACAAACGCAGAATGCTCCTGGAGTTGTGGTAATTCAGGAGTGGTGGGGTCTGGATGATGAAGTAAAGTCTGTGGCGGATCGTTTGGCTAAAGCGGGCTATCGCGCGCTTGTTCCTGATCTATATCGTGGCAAGCTCGCACTAGAGGCTAAGGAAGCTGAACATCTCATGGGTGATCTCAATTTTGGCGATGCTGCCGGACAAGATATTTGTGGGGCAGTCCAGTACCTCAAGGCAACTGGTAGCTCAAAAGTTGCGGTTACGGGGTTTTGTATGGGCGGTGCTTTGACCGTGTTATCCGCATGCAATGTGCCTGAACTAGATGGAACAGTGGTTTGGTATGGCTATCCTCCATTAGAGTATGTTGACGCTAAGGCAATTACGAAGCCAATGATGGCGCACTGGGCAACCCATGATGATTTCTTCGCGATTTCAGGCGTTGATCAATTGGATGCAAAGCTCAACGATGCGGGTGTTGCACATGAGTTTTATCGTTACGACGCGAAGCATGCTTTTGCTAACCCAAAATCGGATTCTCGAGGTTTGCCACCATTGCGGTACAACGCGGAGGCGGCTAAGTTGGCATGGGATCGCACGATAGAATTCTTAAAAAACATATGGCTTAAAAAGTACAGTAGATAATTTTATATGCATCTCTTTTTTGAAAATCTCGCTGTTGAAGTTTCTAACTATTACCGCAATTTTGTTTTAGGTCACGGAGCTACGCCCAAAGTGTTTACTATGGTCAATAGTGATGGAGATCAGTATTTATTTTTTATTGATGATTTACAGATGGAACGAGCTGATGAGGATCAGTTCTTGGCTTACATCGTCAAAGAGCATGATGCAGTCACCTATGCTAGAGGAACTCTGGTCATCGTGGAGAAGAACCAGCAATTTATTGAGTTTGCCGTAGTTGATAAAGATGATGAGCAAGCAATCGTCTGTTCGGCTGAGCTAACTCGCGACATGGAAAATAAACAGATTGGCTTAAGTGAGTTTGAAAAGACCTTGGTAAAATGGGATTCGATTGTTTTTGGACACCTTTATGATTCAGTCAGGCTCTCAGATGAAAAGATCGAGGATTTTGAAGCCCTTTGGGAGGAAATAAAGCCAAAGATTCTTCATAGAACCATGGGTTTATAAGACCTTGCTTGGGGAGAAGATAAGCCCCAAGGCGCAGCAGATGTGAAAGATTGTCAAAAACCCATTAAGCTTGTAAAAAAGTAGTAAACAATAAAAATAATCAGGAGACTTGGATGGCTATTAATTTGTCTGTAAATGGTCGCGCCGTTAGTGTTGATGTCGACCCAAGTACACCACTCTTGTACGTTTTGCGCAACGATGCCGCAATAATTTCGGCTAAGTATGGATGTGGAGCCGGCCAGTGTGGTGCCTGTGCGGTGCTTTTGGATGGCAAAGTAGTTTTATTTTGCTCCTATCCTGTTGGTAGCGTAAATGGGGAAATTAAGACTCTTGAGTCATATAAAGAGGACAAAATTTTAAAAGCTTTAAATAAAGCCTTTATCGCGGAGCAAGCTGTTCAGTGCGGCTACTGTATCTCTGGGGTGATGATTCGTGCCAAGACGATACTAGAAAAGTATAAGTCACCAAAAGTGGCGCAAATTAAAGAGGGTCTTCAGGGGCACCTGTGTCGTTGCGGTACTCACACCAGAATTATTAAAGCAATTGAGCGTGCGGCGCAGGAGTTATCAGCATGATGCATCCATCAGGAATTGTTCGCCGACACTTTTTAAAGAGTACCTTAGGTCTAGCAGTTGGATTTGTCTGGGCGCCAGAGCTCTTATCACAGACTCCTGCAAATAATATTCCGCCAGGAAGTTTGGCTAATAATCGAATGCTCGATAGCTGGCTTCATATCGAGCCAAACGGAAAGGTTACCGTTTTGGCGGGCAAGGTAGAATTTGGACAGGGAATTACTACCGCATTAATGCAAATTGTTGCTGATGAGCTAGAAATTGATCTTTCTGGGATCGTGATGATTCCCACTACAACTGGAATTTCTCCAAACGAAGGTGTGACTTCGGGAAGTCAGTCAATCGAATATGGTGGAATCGCATTGCGTTATGCGGCGGCTGATGCAAGAAGAATCATGTTGGAACAAGCTGCAGATAAACTGGGTGTTCCGGCTTCCGAGCTTCAGGTACGTAACGGCGATATTCAAACTCATTCGGGTAGGGTGGTTAGCTACTGGGAATTGGCGAATCAATCTCTTTTCAAAAAGCCGGTTTCCACGAACATTTCCCTTAAATCGAATCATGCGGTGATCGGAAAATCAATTGAGCGGGTTGATATTCCAGCCAAGGTTTCTGGTGGTGATGCTTATGTCCAAGATATGCGCATGTCTGGAATGCTGCATGCTAGGGTTGTTAGGCCGCCAGCTCCTCGCGCAACCATCTCCAAGTTCAGTTCGGAAGCTGTGCAAAAGATGCCTGGAGTGGTTTCAGTTATTCGTAATAAAAATTTCGTGGCGGTAGTAGCGCAGCGTGAGGATCAAGCCATTCGCGCTCGTGATGCCTTAAAGCAAGATATTCAGTGGAAGCTCGCCAAAGATCTGCCTAGCTCATTGTCCGCTTGGTATAAAAGTATGAAGCAAAAACCATCAACAGATACGGTGATTGGCGTAAAGCAATCCACCACCAATCCTGCCGTAACTGTCTTGAGTTCTCAATTCACCAAGCCCTTTGTGGCGCATGCTTCTATTGGCCCTTCTTGCGCTGTTGCGCAAATGGAGGGTGGTGTGATGAAGGTTTGGACACATAGCCAAGGTATGTATCCATTGCGTACAGATTTGGTGAAAACTCTTGGCCTACCTGCCGAAAAGATTATCTGTATCCACAGAGAAAGTTCCGGAATGTATGGTCATAATGGAGCCGATGATGTCGCGTTGGATGCTATGTTGATTGCCAAGGCGGTACCTAACAAACCAATTCGCTTGCAGTGGATGCGGGATGATGAGTTTAAGTGGGAGCCTTATGGCTCAG
Source organism: Polynucleobacter sp. (assembly GCA_044225315.1). Classification (GTDB taxonomy): domain Bacteria; phylum Pseudomonadota; class Gammaproteobacteria; order Burkholderiales; family Burkholderiaceae; genus Polynucleobacter. The sequence continues at coordinate 54,408 of JBGAIU010000003.1, read as the reverse complement.
CAATGATAATTAATATTGATGCTTCATTGGATCGCGAAGGCAATATTGTTGACTGAAAACATGAGTTGTGGAGCAATACGCACAGCACAAGACCGGGCGAACCTACGGGTGATAATTTGTTGGCCAGTTGGTATCTAGATCCGCCATTTCCTCCAAGTCCTGTAAAGAATATTCCTCAGCCTGCTGGTGGTTCCGATCGAAATGCTGTTCCTTTATATGCTTTTCCCAATCAAAAGGTTGTGAATCACCTCATTGAGGATATGCCAGTGCGCGTATCGGCTTTACGCACTTTGGGAGCATATGCTAATGTATTTGCTATTGAGTCGATGATGGATGATCTTGCGCGCTCAGCCAAGATTGATCCAGTGCAATTTAGGTTGAAGCACCTGCGAGATTCGCGTGCAAAAGAAGTGTTGCAACATGTGGCAAAGATGTCCAACTGGCAAAAGAGCCCCTTAAATGGAAAAAAAGAATGGCAAGTTATATGGACGAGGAGTGGCTTTTGCTAAATATAAAAATCTCTCCGTATATGTTGCCTGCGTTGCCGATGTAACGGTAGATACAAAAACTGGAAAAATCCAGGTGCTTGATCTATATGCCGCAGCTGATGGGGGTTTGGTAATTAACCCGAACGGTTTTAAAAATCAAATTGAAGGTGGTTTGGTCCAAACAGCTAGCTGGACTCTGTACGAGTCGGTTCCTTTTAATGGTGACGAGATTGAAGTGAGTGGTTGGGCTGAATACCCAATCATGCGATTCGAAGATGTACCAAATGTTCATGTTGATTTAATTAATCGTCAGACAGAAAAGTCACTGGGTGTTGGTGAGGGCTCTCAAGGTCCTGGTTGCGCGGCTATCGCCAATGCGGTGGCAAATGCGATTGGACAGAGAGTTTTTGATCTACCGCTTAGTCCTAATAAGGTTCTAGCTGCGCTAGCGCACAATTGAGCAGATGAGCATGCGTAAACTCCTGCAGCAAGCATTTATTTCCCTATTCTTGTTTGGGGTGATGACGCCTCTTCAAGCCCAAAACTATCCAGATAGGCCAGTAAGAATTATCGCGCCTCAAGCTCCGGGTGGTGGGGTAGATATCGTTGGCAGAATCATTGCCGATCAATTGAGGATCGTATTGACGCAACCCTTTTTAATAGATAACCAGGCAGGAGCTGGAGGCGCTATTGCGGCAAAGATGACTGCGAGAGCGGCGCCAGATGGTTACACACTAATGATTGGATATGTTGCAACTCATGGTACTAATCCAGCGGTAAAAAAGAATATTTATGATCCCATTAAGGATTTCACCGCGATTGGGATGATTGGCGGGACCCCAAATATTTTGGTGGTTTCTAAAAACCTACCAGTAAAAACGCTTGCTAAGTTTGTTGCTTACGCAAAGGCAAACCCCTCTAAAGTGGATTATGGAACTTCTGGTGTTGGCACGCTTAATCATTTGTTGATGGAAGAGTTTAAAGCGGTGTCGAGGGTTCCCAGTATGGCCGTTCCATACAGAAGTATTGGCCAAGCTTTTACCGATTCAATTGGCGGGCAGATTTCAGTGATATTTCCAGGCTTATCGGCGGCTCTGCCCCACATTCGCGAAGGCTCTTTTAAGCCGCTTGCGATCACTGGTGATAAGCGAAACCCTATATTGCCTAATGTGCCAACATTCAAGGAATCTGGATATGATGGGTTTAATCGCTTAACTTGGTATGGGATCGTTGGCCCTCCAGGATTGCCTCCTCAAATCAGGAATAAATTGAATAGTGCGTTGGCGCAAATTTTAGCCAAACCAGAAGTGCAAAAATCATTATCTGAGCAAGCAATCTACGTAATGCCCATGAGTCCTGATCGATTTGAGAAATACATCACTGAAGAAGTTAAGCATTGGACAAAAGTTGCCAATGAAAGCAAAGTTGAGGCGGAATAGTTAATGAATCATTTGCCCGCAGTTTCTGTTTCAGAAAAATTAGCAAAGTCATTTGCGGCGATGCCCGCACAGCTTCCATTGTCGATGCGAGTGATGTGCGATTCATTGTTGATCGACGTAGTAAGTCTCTGTGTGGCCGCGAGGAATACGGATTACGTTAATGCGGTATTTAGGGCGACTAACGAGATGGGTAGCTGTACCGTTATTGGACGTCATGGACGATTTAGTGTTGGCACGGCTACATTGGTAAATGGCACCGCAACTCACGGTGAAGATTACGACGATACCTATGAGGGTGGGCCCATACATGCGGGGGCGGTTATTGTCCCTGCAGTACCTGCAACTGCCGAGCAGCAGCATCTTAGCGGTGGTGATGTTTTAAGGGGGATTGCGGTTGGCTCTGAATTGATGTGTCGTTTATGTACTGTTGCCCCTAAGCTTGTTCATAAGGCGGGATTTCATCCGACGGCGGTATTCGGCGCGTTAGGGGCTGCCGCTGGAGTAGCATCCACCTTAAGACTTAAGGAGACGCAGTGGGTTAATGCTCTTGGGATTGCCGGAAGTATGGCATCGGGAATCATTGAGTATCTTGCCGAGGGTACTTGGACTAAGCGCATGCATCCTGGATGGGCGGCCCAATCTGGTTATAGAGCTGCCCGCATGGCTCAGGAGGGCTTTACTGGGCCTCGTACCCTCTTTGAGGGTGATCATGGCTTCTTTCATGCTTTCGCGAATATTGATGACGGAAATTTTTCTGAATTATTAGACGGGGTTGGACAGAATTGGTTATCTGCGGAAATGGCATTTAAGCCATATGCATGCGGAACCATGGCTCATCCTTTTATCGATTGCGCGAGAAAGCTTGTCGCGGAGGGTTTGAATCCTGGCGATGTGGAGTCTATTGTTTGTAATACCGCTGAGGGCATTGTTCATCGCTTATGGGAGCCTCTTGCGTTAAAGCAAAATCCACCCAATGGGTATGCCGCCAAATTTAGTATTCCTTATGCGATTGCGGTAGGTATGCTACAAAATAATGCCGGCCTGAATGATTACGAAGAACACATTGTTCGTGATCCCAATGTTAGGAGTTTGGCATCTAAGATTTCGTATGTTGTAGACCCAAACAACCCATATCCCAAGCAATTTACAGGGCATCTACGCGTGACTCTTAAAAACGGGAATGTTCTTGAAGTGAGTCAGAGTCATTTTCGGGGCGGAAAAGAAGAGCCCATGTCGATTGAGTCTTTGGAAGAAAAATTTCTCGCGAATTGTGAATATGGAGGATGGAGTCAAGCCGAGGCGACGACTGCTCTACATACCCTTAGAGGCATACAAGCGGCTCAACAAATAAACTTAAGCGTATTAGCTAAATAATTTTATATAAATTCACCAAATGATCAATCAGTTACTAAGAGATCGTGTAGCCATTGTTAGTGGCTCCGCAAAAAATATTGGCAAGGAAATAGCTTTGGAATTGGCTAGAGAGGGCGCAACAGTAGTGGTGAATGCCAGAACCTCTTTGGAGGAAGCCAATGGAGTCGTTCGTGAGATTGAGGCAATCGGCGGCAGGGCTCACATCCATATGGCTGATGTAAGCGAGCCAGATGGAGCAGCCTCTTTAGTTGCTTGCGCAATTGAACGGTTTGGGCGATTAGATATTTTAGTAAACAATGCCGCAGTTCGTCGACATTCTTCATTAGAAAGCTTGGAGCTCATTGAGTGGCGCGAGGTGATGGGCAGCATTCTAGATGCGGCGTATTTATGTTCTCGCTCAGCATTGCCTTATTTGCGTAAATCAGATTTAGCTAGCATCATCAACATCGGTGGTATGTCAGCGCACACAGGATCAAAGGAGCGTGCACATGTGATTGCCGCTAAAGCGGGATTAAGTGGCTTGACCAAAGGGTTGGCTCATGAGCTTGGCGAAGATAGGATTACAGTCAATTGTGTTGTCCCTGGTTTGATTGATACTCTGCGAGGAGAAAGCGCTGGCGTTGGTAAGCCAGAACACCATTCAAAAAATAAAACTTTAATCGGTAGAAAAGGCGATTCAAGGGAGGTGGCTTATCTTGTCGCATTTTTGTGCAGCCCCAAAGCGCGCTATATCACTGGGCAAACAATGCACGCGAATGGCGGGGCTTATCTGGGATAAGCTCCAAGAGAAACGGCGATCTTAAAATGGGTTATTGCTTAAGATGGTGCCCAGGAAGGGACTCGAACCCCCACAACCTTTCGATCGCCAGCACCTGAAGCTGGTGCGTCTACCAATTTCGCCACCTGGGCATTCTTCTATTATAGAGGGGTAGTCTTTTTAGGCCTCCACTGGGAATATTTTGGCTTTTCCCCTTCTGACTCAGCGGTTTGATACAGTAGGCTTATTGATAACAATAATACATATCGCTAGATATAAATAAGGCAGTTATTGCCAAAGGAATTAGATGCGTAAAGCAAAAGACTTGATGCCTCGACAGGCGGATCGTTTAGGAACGATGCAAGGGCACCGAGATGGGTTTGGATTTGTAATCCCTGATGATGGTGGTGAAGATATTTTTCTCTCCGAGAAAGAAATGTCTCGTGTCATGCATGGAGATAGGGTCAATGTCAGAGTTATAGGAACGGATCGACGTGGTCGCCCAGAGGGACAGATCGTTGAAGTAATTCAACACGTTAATAAGGTAGTGATTGGACGACTCTTAAATGAAAACGGTGTGCTCATTGTTGCGCCCGAGGATAAACGTATTGGTCACGATATCTTGATTCCGCCCAAAGGTCAGGGTCAAGCTAAGTTAGGTCAAGTTGTTAGCGTTGAGATTATTGATTACCAGGATAGCTATCGCCAAGCAGTAGGACGTGTCGTTGAAGTCTTGGGAGAAATTGATGATCCTGGCATGGAGATTGAGATCGCGGTGCGTAAGTACGGTGTTCCTCATGAGTTCTCTTCAGCAGCCATGAAAGAGGCTGCAGCCTTGCCTGATAGCGTTCGCCAGGAGGATCTTGAGGGTCGTGTTGACCTGCGCGATGTGCCATTGGTCACAATCGATGGCGCCGATGCAAGAGACTTTGATGATGCGGTCTATTGCGAGCCAGTGATGTACGGCATAACTAAGGCTTGGCGTCTTATTGTCGCGATTGCCGATGTATCTCATTACGTTAAACCTGGCCAACCTTTGGATGATGAAGGCCTATTACGTGCTACCTCAGTATATTTTCTAAGACGTGTCATTCCGATGCTGCCCGAGAAGATATCTAATGGTTTGTGTTCGCTCAACCCAGGTGTAGATCGTCTATGTATGGTTTGTGACTCAGTAGTGGATAACAACGGCGTAGTTTTGGCTTACCAGTTCTATCCAGCAGTCATGCATTCTGCACAACGGTTCACCTATGACACTGTCTGGGAAGTTCTTTCTAACAGTAAGGGTCCTGAGGCAGCGCGGTTTGCGCAATTCCGTCCGCTATTAACCAACCTGTATTCATTGTTCAAGATTCTCCTCGCTGCCCGTGAGAAGCGGGGTGCCATTGAGTTTGAAACAACTGAAACCCAAATCATTAGCAATGAGCTTGGGAAAATTTTGCGGATCGAGCCACGTATTCGGAATGATGCTCACCGCTTGATTGAAGAGTGCATGCTGACGGCGAACGTCTGTGCGGCTGATTTCATTGAGAAGAATAAGCATTTGAGTTTGTACCGTGTTCACGGTGAGCCTTCTGAAGAGAAATTGGTGACATTGCGACAAGTGCTCAGAACATCAGGCTTGTCATTGGGTGGTGGTGAAAAACCCAAGCCAAAAGATTTTGCGAAGTTAATGCGAGAGATTAAAGATCGTCCTGATGCCAACATGTTACAGTCTGTAGTATTGAGATCTATGCAGCAGGCGATGTATCAGCCAGACAATGAAGGGCACTTTGGCTTGGCATACCCAGCGTACTCTCATTTCACAAGTCCGATTCGCCGCTATCCTGATTTGCTGACCCATCGTGTAATTAAGTCGATCCTGCAGAAGAAGCCTTATGTTCCAGTCTTGCCACCTAAGGTGCCGCTGAACTTAACCTTGCCGCGCAAAGGCAAGGGCAGGGAAAACGCAGTAAACGCTAAAAAATCCCAAAGCGATGCCAAAGCAGGTCCAGCAAAAGACGCAAAAGTACCAAAGGGCGCAAATGCGGCTTTACCGATATGGGGTCAGTTAGGGGTTCACTGCTCATCCAATGAACGTCGTGCTGATGAGGCTTCTCGAGACGTAGAAGCATGGCTCAAGTGTTACTACATGCGTGATCATTTAGGCCAAGAATATGCCGGCACTGTTACCAGTGTTGCTAACTTTGGTTTATTTGTTCAGCTAGAAAATCTATTTGTTGAAGGCATGGTGCATGCAACCGAATTGGGCGGTGATTATTTCCAATACGATGAAGCTCGCCAAGAACTACGTGGTGAACGCACCGGCATTCGTTATCGCTTAGGCGATCGAGTGCATGTGTTGGTAAGTAGAGTGGATTTAGATGCCCGCAAGATTGAATTTAGCTTAGTAAAGGCGTCTGGAGCTGATTCTGGTGGGGTATCTGGTCGACGCCACGATGCTAGCCACTGATACCGGTAGACCAAGCAAAAAAGCTGCTTCTACCAAGAGCAGACCATCGCATAAAACACCGCAAAAGTCGGGCGGTGTCAATGTAAACGCAGCTAAATCTGCAGGCGCATTGAGTGCGACACAATCAAAAAGTAAGGCTAGCCGTAAGAATGCTAAGGGCGGTAAGCCGGGCAGGTCTGCGGGTAAAGCTGCTGGCTCTAAGCCGCCAGTACGCAATACCAGAGCTAGACGTAAATAAAGCAATTTAAGACGAAATAAATATGAAACAAATATTGGTGGGATTTCATGCGGTACAAGCGAGATTGCGCGTTGATCCCGTTAGTTTGAAGTCAGTGTATTTTGATTCCGGTCGTCGTGATCGACGCATGGGGGATTTTTTAAAACAGGCTGAAGAAATCTTGGGTGAGCGTCTGCATGCGGCAGATGCTGAGCGACTTCATAAATTGACTGGTCATGATCGTCATCAGGGCGTTGTTGCTCTTGCTGAAAAAATGATCATGGCTCGTACGATCACTGAGGTCGTTGAAGATGTCGAAGAGTCTAAAGAAAAACCTTTATTCCTAGTATTGGATGGCATCACTGATCCACATAACTTTGGTGCGTGTTTGCGTGTTGCTGATGGTGCTGGTGTCAATGCAGTTGTTGTTCCAAAGGATCGTTCTGCCTCAATTAATGCCACTGTGAGCAAAGTCTCCAGTGGTGCGTCTGAAGTCATGCCGGTGATTACCGTTACGAACCTTGTTCGCAGTATGAAAGAGATGCAAGAAGCAGGTGTTTGGCTAATCGGAACTGATGATGAAGCCGAAAAATCGATTTATGACATTGATCTCACTGGATCAATTGCTATAGTCATGGGCGCCGAAGGCGAGGGTATGCGTCGCCTAACGCGAGAGACTTGCGATGAGCTGGTACGTATTCCAATGCAAGGAGTTGTATCAAGTTTGAACGTCTCGGTGGCAAGTGGCGTATGCTTATATGAGGCGCTTCGTCAACGCCAAGCTAAGGTAGCGAAGTAATTAAACAACTCACCAACAAGGGGTCTTTATATGAAATGCAATATTGGTCACACAGATCGCGTTCTTCGTATGACTGTTGGCGTTACTCTAATGGGTTTAGCAGGCTTCGGCATCACAGGCCCATGGGCTTGGATTGGTGTTGTTCCGCTTTTAACTGGAATGATTGGTAACTGCCCAGCTTACACTTTGCTGGGTATTAATACTGCCAAGAGATAAGCCAATCTCTAGCAAACTATTTTGCTAGCAAGGCTTCCAGTTTTTCGGTATCCACGCAGAAATTGCGGATACCTTCAGCCAACTTTTCAGTCGCCATTGCATCATTATTCAATTGCAAGCAAAAGTTGGATTCAACTAACTTCAGTGGGGTGATATTTTCAGCGCTTAAGGCGCTTTGCGCATTGGTCGCATCTAATTTCTTGGCTATTGCACCAGTATTTCCGTTGAGTTCGGCTAACAACTCAGGGCTGATGGTCAGGAGATCGCAGCCTGCTAACTCCAGGATCTGACTGGTATTGCGAAAGCTGGCACCCATGATCTCTGTAGGTATGCCGAAGTGCTTGTAATAATGAAAGATTCGCTTGACTGAAGTGACACCAGGATCATTGGCCCCACCATTATTAGCATCACTCCAATTGCTTCCCAATTTCGCTTTATACCAATCGGTGATACGGCCAACGAAAGGGGAGATGAGTTTCGCATTAGCAGCTCCGCATGCAGCAGCTTGTACTAAAGAAAAAAGCAAGGTCATATTGCAATGAATGCCTGATGCTTCTAGTTCTTTTGCGGCAGCAATTCCTTCCCAAGTGCCAGCAAGCTTAATTAGGATGCGCTTGCGATCAATGCCATGGGATTCATAAAGGCTAATGAGATGTTTTGCCTTAGCAACAGTGGCCTTAGTGTCAAAAGATAGTCGTGCATCAACCTCAGTAGATACACGACCAGGAACAATCTTCAGAATCTCTAAACCAAAGGCAACCAAGATGTAATCGACTAAATCGGTTGCGCTTAACCCAGGATGTGCCGCCTTTACCGAATGAACTAAAGATTGATAGTTGCTTTGTTGGGCTGCTTTGAGGATAAGGGATGGGTTGGTAGTCGCATCCTGTGGCTGAAATGCCTGCATGCGTTCAAAGTCCCCGGTATCAGCCACCACAGTAGTGAATTTTTTCAGTTGCTCTAGTTGGCTTAAGGCTGGGGTGCTGTTCATAAAGGGGTCTATGAGGAGTCTATAGGGTCAATATCTTGAATATCATATGATAGATGTATTAATTACGATGTTCCAGTAAATGGCGGATATATGAATCAGGATCAACTCAAGCAAATAGTGGGCGAGGCTGCCCGTGATGAAGTGCTCAAGCTACCGGCTGGTCAAATATTGGGGGTGGGCACAGGATCTACCGCTAATTGTTTTATTGATGCCTTGGCGCCACATAAAGATCATTTTGCTGGCACCGTATCCAGTTCAAACGCAACCACTGAACGTTTGCTCAAGCATGGATTTAAGGTGCTAGATCCAAATGATGTTCAGGGTCTGCCTGCCTACGTTGATGGTGCAGATGAAATTGATCCTAAAGGCAATATGATCAAGGGCGGTGGTGGGGCGCTTACTCGTGAAAAAATCATCGCCTCAATGGCTCAGCAATTTATTTGTATTTGTGATTCATCAAAGCAGGTGCCTGTGCTGGGCAACTTCGCATTGCCTGTGGAAATCATTCCTCTAGCAAAGGGCGCTGTGGCTCGTGAATTAGAAAAGTTAGGCGGCAAAGTCAGCTTGCGTTTAGCTAAGGCTACGCGCGCTGATTTAAATCAAACGCCAAGCGAACCATTTGTTACGGATAACGGTGGTTGGATATTAGATGTAGCTGGTTTGCAAATTGCTAATCCAGCGCAAATGGAATCGCAGATGAATCAAATTGCTGGCGTGATCACTGTTGGCTTGTTTGCCAAAGAAAAAGCCAATGTGCTTTTAGTGAGCAATGCTACTGGCGTTAGTCGGATTACTTACTAAGTTTCACCCCGTCAGAAATTAAAAAACCCGACGGGGTATGCCCATCGGGTTATTTGCCATGATATGCATGGCGCAGGCTCTCGGAAGGTATTTAGTTCCTTAGCCTATAAGCACATAGATGCGCTTATTTTTAATGGCTTTCACCAATGTAACAGGGCACAACAACTGCCTCGCTACGATTTTATCCTATGCCTGTGTAAATCCCAAGTCAACAGCAAAAATCGGATTTTGAATAAATAAGTTCAAAATAGTTGTGCTGTGGCGCAACACAAATGAAATTCCTTATTCCGCTGGAGGAACGTAACCTTGTGCAGTGTCGGCACCGCCTTCAAAGAAGTGCTTTTCAACTTGCTTCAATAGGTATTGACGAGCGCGCGGGTCAGCCATGTTGAGGCGATTCTCGTTAATCAACATAGTTTGCTGTTTTAACCAACCAGCCCATGCCTCTTTAGAGACTAGATTCCAAATTCTTTTGCCTAGCTCGCCAGGAAGCGGGGCGAAGTCCAAGCCCTCGGCTTCTTTATTGAGTTTGATGCATTGAACCATCCGTACCATCTGTAATACCTTTCTAAACTTCTCTTATAAGTCTTTAGTTAAAACCATGGACTTGCGGTCCCAGTTGTAAATTTGTTTTCTTTCTTCGGGCAGGTCATCGACAGTTGCCCGTTTAAAGCCACGCTTCAAGAACCAATGTTCTGTTCTTGTGGTCAAAACAAATAATTTTTTAATGCCTTCTTGCTTGGCGCGCATTTCAATACGCTTAAGGAGGCGTTCACCGTCACCAGAGCCCTGAACATCTGGATCTACCGCTAAGCAGGCGAGTTCACCAACACCATTTGGGAAGGGGAAGAGTGCGGCGCAGCCGAAAAGAACGCGATCATGCTCAATGACGGAGAAACGCTGAATATCACGCTCAATCACATCTTGACCACGGGCAGCCAAAATACCTTCTTCTTCGAGAGGCATAGTGAGCTGCAAAATACCGCCCACGTCATCTTGGTTGGCCTCACGCAAGTTCTCGATATCTGAAGATGCCAACATCATGCCAATACCATCGTGGGTAAAGAGTTCCTCTAGCAGGGCGCCATCTTGATTGCAGGGCAAGAAGTGCACGCGGCTAACGCCCGCACGAATCGCTCTACCGGCGATATTGAGCATACCTTTCATACCTGGATCTAAATCCTTATGTTGCATGACATAGTCTTGCATTTGCGGCATAGAGAGTTCGGTAATGAAATCACCCTTAGCATCTTTGAGGCCTTCATAAGGGCTTAAGAAAATGAGTTTGTCAGCCTTAAGGGCTGCAGCAGTAGAGGCGGCAACATCTTCATAGGCTAAGTTAAATGCTTGACCTGTAGGGGAGAAGCCCAAAGGAGATAACAACACAATCTTATTGCTATCTAATGAAAGTTTGATTGATGTGGAATCTACCTTGCGTACTAAACCGGTATGAATGTAATCAACCCCATCTACGACACCAACTGGCATTGCAGTAATGAAGTTTCCAGAAATCACGGAGATGCGTGAGCCAGCCATTGGCGTATTGGGTAGGCCACGACTAAATGCCGCTTCAATATCAAGACGTAACTCACCAGCAGCTTCTTTGACACACTCAAGAGCGGCAGCATCAGTAATCCGATAACTGTGCATCGCACTTTTGCCAAATTTGCTCTTAATCTTGCGTAACTTCAGCTGCTCTTCAATTTGTGGCCGAATGCCATGAACAAGGACGATCCGCATGCCCATGGCATGCAACATCGCAATATCCTCAATCAGGTTCTCAAGACCTGCTTCTTGGACAAGCTCACCCGCGAAAGCAATTACAAAGGTTTTCTCACGGAAGCTATGAATGTAGGGCGCGACATCGCGCAACCACCCTACGAAGGGGAAGTTAGAGGTAGATTCTTCGGCGTTGGACGCCTGGTTTGGTGCATTTGTCGGCATAGTGAGAAAATTATAGGGTGCAAGAGCCCATAAACCAACAAAAACCCAAGCCAATTCCAAAGCCTGTGCCTGCTTCCAACACTGGACGAAGGCTCGAGATCGGCTTTCCGGAAGAATTGCCGGTATCTGGTCAGCGCCAGCTGATCAAAGATGCCTTGCAGAGCCATCAGGTGGTTATTGTTTGTGGCGAGACGGGCTCAGGTAAGACGACACAGTTACCTAAGATCTGTTTGGATCTTGGCCGAGGCACAATCAACGGCGGCAAATTGATTGGTCATACCCAGCCCCGCAGAATCGCTGCGACTGCCACGGCCAAACGCATTGCCCAAGAGCTTGGGTCGCCTATTGGACAAGATGTTGGCTATCAAGTGCGCTTTGCCGATAAGACTAGCCATACCGCCTCTATAAAGTTGATGACTGATGGCATCTTGCTGGCGGAGACTCAGCGCGATCCCCAATTGCGCGCCTATGACACCCTCATCATCGACGAAGCGCATGAACGCAGTCTGAATATTGATTTCTTATTGGGCTATCTGCGGCAGCTACTACCTAAGAGACCAGATCTCAAGCTGATCATTACGTCAGCCACGATTGATGCGCTGCGCTTTGCTGAACACTTTGCTATCAACGGCAAGGTTGCTCTAGTGATTGAGGTGAGTGGCAGGCTATATCCGGTGGAGCAGCGCTACTCACCACTTGAGCCCGATGCTAAGTCAGATAGCAAGCAAGACAACAAAAAAGAATCCAAGGCGGCTAAGGAGATTCCAGAGGCGGTAGCTGAAGAGATTGCGAAGTTATGGCGAGAGGGTGCAGCGGGAGCAGGTGATGTTCTTGTCTTTCTACCAGGCGAGCGGGAGATTCGAGATTGCGCCGAGGCACTACGTAAAGACCATATCTTGCAACAACGCTTTCATCCAGAAGTATTGAGTTTGTTTGCGCGTCAATCGGTTGCGGAACAAGAGAGGGTGTTTTCTCCCGGCAATGGTCGTCGCATCATTTTGACAACTAACGTTGCTGAGACTTCCTTAACCGTTCCCAATATTCGCTATGTAATTGATAGTGGCTTGGCCAGGGTCAAACGTTATTCCTATCGCAACAAAGTAGAGCAACTGCAAATCGAGCCTATCTCGCAGGCTGCTGCTAATCAACGCGCAGGGCGTTGCGGACGTGTATCAGATGGCATTTGTGTTCGCCTCTACAGTGAGCAAGACTTTCTAAATCGACCAAAATTTACCGATCCTGAAATTCTTCGTAGTTCCTTAGCTGCTGTCTTATTGCGTATGAGCGCTTTGCGCTTACCGAAGATTGCGCATTTTCCATTTATAGACAAACCCTTGGGAAGGGCAATTGCAGATGGTGTGCAACTTTTGGATGAGTTAGGTGCTATTGAATTTGATGAGGTGCAAGCTAGCGATAACAGAGACGGTAAAGAGTTACAAAACAACTTCAAGTTAACGCAGATTGGAAAGCAGTTGGCAGACTTGCCGCTAGATCCTCGTATAGGTCGCATGCTATTAGCTGCTAAAGAGCAGAATGCTTTAAAGGAAGTAACAATCATTGCGTCAGCTTTGGCAACGCAGGATCCGCGTGAGCGCCCTATGGATCAGGCCGGAGCCGCAGATCAGACACATTTGCAGTTTGCCGATGAGCGTTCTGAGTTTTTGAGTTTTGTGAAGCTATGGAATTGGTATCAAGATGCCTTGCAACACAAACACAGCAATCGTCAGCTCGAGAATATTTGCCGTAGTAAATTCTTATCTCCGCGTCGCATGCGTGAATGGCGCGATGTACATTGGTCAGTTGCACACGATGCTGGGTGAGAAGGGTTGGAAAGAAAAATGGTCTTGCTGCCACCTATGAGCAAGTTCACTTATCACTGCTAACTGGCTTGCTTGGTTTTGTGGCTAAAAAAGAAGAGGATGAAAAGTCTCAAGATCGCAATAGCAAAACAGGTGGCTACGTAGGCGCTCGCGGTATTCGCCCCTTTATTTGGCCTGGTTCTACTATTGGTAAAAAGGCAGGTGCGTGGATTCTGGCGGGAGAGCTGCAAGAAACCAACCGCATGTATGCACGTACCATTGCCAAAATTGAACCGCAGTGGGTCGAGAAGGTTGCCGCGCATCGCTTAATTAAATCCTTGAGTGATCCTTGTTGGGATAACCGCCAGGGTGAGGTGTTGGCATTTGAGCGGGGCACTTTATATGGACTTCCGATTTATCACGGACGTCGTGTTCGGTATGAACCACATGATGCTCAAGAAGCACGCGAATTATTTATTCGCCATGCTTTAGTGGAAGAAGAATTATTTGGACGCATGGATACGCCTGCGCTTCAGCGTGAAGCAGAAGCAGATGCTAAGCGTAAGTATTCGAACGTATTTGGTTTCTTCTGGCATAACCATCGACTAGTTAAAGAGATTGAGGCTTTAGAACATCGCTCACGTCGCCCTGATGTTTTAGTGGACGATGATCTGCTATTTGCTTTTTATGACTCTCGTATTCCGAAAGACATATGCAATCGAGAAGGTCTCAAAAGCTATTTAAATAAACATCCCAATCTAGATGGACAGCTGTGCCTAGAAAAAGCTGACCTGATGCGCCATGAGGCAGCAGGTATTACCGTTGATCGCTACCCCAAGACCATGAAAGTAGGGGGTGCGCAACTCAGCTTAACTTATCACTTTGAGCCAGGTAGCCATAAAGACGGAGTAACTCTAGTGGTGCCTTTGGCTCAGCTTAACCAAATTGATGGGCGTCGTTGTGATTGGCTAGTGCCAGGGATGTGTGAAGAAAAGATTCTGTTGTTGCTAAAGACTCTGCCTCAAAAATTACGACGCCATTGTGTACCTCTGCCTGATTATGCCAAGTCATATCTTGAGCGCAAGCTTGATAGCAATCAATATGGGGTAGGTGATTTTTTAGATAGTTTGATTGATGACATTCGCCAAGAGCGTGGTCTCGAAATTAAGCGAACGGATTTCCGACCAGAGGCATTGCCATTACATTGTTCTATGAACTTCCGTTTGATTGACGAACATAGTCGGCAATTAGAACTTGAGCGAAACCTGACACGCCTACGTTCAGAGTATGGACAAATAGCACGCGAGGCATTCCAGGCGGTAACACAAGAAGCAGTGCATGCGGAGCTAGGTATTGATTTAACTAAGGATCAAACTAAGGGCCAAAATAAGCTCGTTGCCTCTAATGGCAAAGCTCAAGAACAGGCTCGTAAGGTGGAGCAGTGGGATTTTGGCGAGCTACCTGAAACTTTGGAGATTGCTAAAGGTAATAAGACCTTATTTGGTTATCCTGCGCTGATTGATCGTGGTGATTATTGTGATTTAGAGGTATTTGATGATTTGCTAGAGGCACGTAAGCAACACACTCAAGGATTGCGTCGCCTTTTTGCCTTAAACAATAAAGACACACTGAAAGCATTACAAAAACAATTGCCCGGTGTTAGAGAGATTGGTTTGCTCTTTATTAATGTCGGTTCAGTAGATGGTTTGCTTGAGCAGATTCTCAATCTCTCGGTAGAAAGAGCCTTCATGGCAGAGCCGCTACCTAATACCGCAGAGCTTTTCGCACAGCGCCTGCAAGAGGGTAAGCCTAGATTGGCTTTAATTGCCCAAGAAATAGCGCGTCACGCTTTAGCCGCTTTGCAGGCCTATGCTGATCTACAGAAAAAGATGGCACAAGCGAAAGCCGCCTCTCCAACCGCATATACAGATATTCAGACACAGGTGCAGGGTTTAATTTTCCCGAAGTTTGTTGCCGATATTCCCTATGCGCAATTAGTCCATTTGCCTCGTTACCTAAAAGCGATTGCTTTACGAATCGACAAGATGCGTTCAAACCCAGCTCGAGATGTGCAGTGTCAAAAAGATTGGGAGTCGGTAGCTAGACCATGGCAAAAACTCATGCAGGGCAGCAGGGGATCTGCTTCCTGTGCAATGGAGGGCGATCAAGCCCTCATGGATTTCCGCTGGCAATTGGAGGAGTTAAGAGTAGCTTTGTATGCTCAAGAGCTAAAAACCCCAACGCCAATGTCCCTAAAGCGCTTAGAAAAAGTTTTGGCCAGCTTGCGCTAGGTCAAATTCGAGCTCCTTTAAGGGTTTTTAGGCATTCTGCTTTGCTTACAATGTCGGAATGCACATATTTATCAAGATTAGAGCTTTTAGCGCCATTGTCTTTTCGCTTGGCTTAGCCCTCGCCTCTCAGCAATTTACTGCGTATGCGCAATCCAATGCCGCCAGCAATCAATCAGCTCAGCCCAAGTTAGCAGTCATTCTGAATTCAGGATCAGCTTCAGTCAGCTTGATTGACATGCAAAGCCGCGAAGTAATTAAAACGATCCCCGTGGGCAAAGAGCCTCATCACTTGATGATGACGCCAGACCAAAAAACTTTATTGATTGCCAATGCCGCTGGTAATGATGTGGTCTTGATGAATCCAGTCAGTGGAGAAATCACAGGGCGCTTGCCAAATATCATTGACCCATACCAAATTGGCTATTCACCAAATCACAAATGGTTTGTAGCGAATGGCAATCGTTTGGATCGCGTGGATATTTACGCTGCAAATGGGGCAGACCTCAAATTAGCAAAGACGGTCAAATTGGCAAAGACGCCAAGTCATATTGCCTTTACTTCTGATAGCAAGATTGCATTCATTATCTTGCAAGACTCCAGTGAACTAGCCGCAATCGATTTAGAAACGCAAAATGTTCTTTGGGTAATGCCAACAGGCAAGGTGCCAGCTGGATTGTGGATGACACCAGGAGATCAATATTTGTTAGTGGGCATCACTGGCGAAGACAATGTACAAGTCATTGATTGGAAAAACCGTAAGGAAGTGAAACGAATCTTTACTGGCAAAGGCGCGCATAATTTCCGTCCGCTAGGCGATAAGAAGCATGTTTTCGTGAGTAACCGTATTGCTTCCACCATCAGCTTGATCAATATGCAAACCTTGGAAAAGGTTGGAGATATTACCGGTCTTCCATCCAGTCCAGATGATATGGAAATTACCCCTGATGGAAAGACAATGTGGGTGACCTTTCGTTTTGCGAAGAAGGTTGGGGTAATTGATATTCCATCCATGAAATTAGTTGGGGTGATTCCTGTGGGCAAATCTCCTCATGGAGTCTTCTTTTATCCCCGGGCTTCATGGGAGTAAATGAAGTTAGTGATGAAGCGCAATAGCCTGATTTATTTCGCAGCCGCGCTCATGCTCGGCTGTTTTTCATTAAGCGCTGTTGCCCAGGCGCAGACACCAGCATGCAACAAGACGGTATACCTTACGTTTGATACCGGCAATATGTCAGTAGCCCAAAAAGTTGCCGAGATATTAAAGCGACAGAATGTCAAAGCCACTTTTTTCCTTGCCAATGAAAAATCCTTTCGTGGCGACTACGCTTTAGATGATTCATGGAAACCTTATTGGCAGGAACTTGCTAAAGAAGGACATCGCTTTGGTAGTCATACTTATGACCATACTTATTTTGTGAAAGATGGCCCAAAGGGTGAAGTTTTTGAAAGGCCCCAGTTTGGACCCAAAGCAGGCATGACTGTCATGTATAACGAAGCAGCGATGTGTAAAGAAATCCGTCGCGTAGATCAGCGCTTTCAAGAGCTAACTAACCAACACCTCCAAAAAATCTGGCGTGCCCCTGGTGGCAAGACATCGCCCACCTTAATTCGTATGGGGGATATGTGCGGATATCAGCACATTGGTTGGGCGCCTGTAGGATTTTTGGGTGACGAACTCAACTCTGATAAGTATCCGAATCAGACTCTTCTGGAGAAAGCCAGCAAGGGCATTCAGGATGGTGATATCACTATGGCTCACCTAGGCATATGGTCCAGAAAGGATCCCTGGGCTCCAGCGGTTCTAGAGCAGTTGATTGTCAATCTGAAGCAACGCGGCTTTTGTTTTGGCCTCTTACCCAAAAATTCGGAGAATCAGTCAAAATAAAGCATGGCTTGGACTGACATTACCTCTGCGATTTCAGGTGCTTACGGCAGCATGCAGGAATGGCTATTCACGAATATCGTTGGCCCACTGCTTTATCAATTCGATTTGATGTCATGGGCTGAGGATGCCTTTGATGGTCTTGACTGGTTTCTATTTGGCTGCATTCAAATTATCCTGATCTTGCTAGTGCTCCGCACATGGGAGCGAGTGCAACCAGCGGAAGCGCAAGAGCGATTTGCTTCATCTTCCAGGGCCGATGTGTTTTATACGCTCTTTCATCGCTTAGGTATTTTTCATGGCCAGATGTTTATCGCCTTATCGGGATTCTTTTTTGAAATTGACTCGGTATTGCATGACTTCCGTTTTGATCGCCTCAATGTCGAAAATTGGTGGCCTGGCATTACTTCTATACCAGTGGTAAGTTTTTTGATTTATCTAGTTCTGCTAGATTTTGTTGATTACCTCTATCATTGCGCCTCACACGCTTTTAATTGGTGGTGGCAATTACATGCTTTGCACTACAGCCAAACAGTGATGACCGCCTGGTCAGATAATCGCAACCATTTCTTAGACGACATCATGCGTGCAACGGTGATGGCATTTTTTGCATTGTTATTTGGTGTCTCGCCTGGGCAATTTGTTGCTCTAGTGGCAGTCAGTCAATTTATTCAAAGTTGGCAACATGCCAATATCAAAAGCGATTTAGGTCTTGCGCGCTATTTACTGATTTCCCCGATGTATCACCGTATGCACCATGCAGTTGGATATGGGCATGAGGCACAAGGTAAGCCTGGTGTGCTAGGCGGCTGTAATTTTGGAGTGTTGTTCCCTTGGTGGGATATGGTCTTTAGGACTGCTATCTTCCCGAAAACGGTTTACCCAACAGGCGTGCGAAACTTAAGCGTCTCGCAAAACATCATTACGCAGCAATGGCAGGGGTTGGTACACGCGGCGCGTGAGTTGTTTGTTAAATAACGAAAGACGCTAGTAATTTATGGGTTATATGGTCGGCATTCAGCAAGTGTTTAAATCATTTGGACTTGCATTGGTAGGGACGATGCATCCGCGGATGTTGTGGCTAAGTTTGCGTTCATTTTTGATTGTGTCAGTACTCTGGGGGTGCTTGATATGGCTAACCTGGACCCCTGCATTAGAAGCCCTTAGTATTTTTCTCACCAACTCCATATTTACCAGTTGGATACAAGATGGCCTCGTATGGGCTGGCTTCGATAATGCAAGAGCATGGATTGCCCCATTGTTCTTTGTGATGCTCATCATTCCACTGATCACGATTAGCTTGCTAGTCTTGATTGCTTTTTCTACTGTTCCATCGATTGTCAATATTGTTGCAAGACAAGCCCAGTACCATGGCTTGGAGCGCAGACAGGGCGGTGGCTTCTTTGGTAGCTTGGTTTATACGCTTTGGTCCGCACTAATTTGTTTAGCGCTTGTTCTGTTGACCTTACCAGTGTGGTGGGTGCCACCTCTTGTGGCAATTTTGCCGCCATTGCTTTGGGGTTGGTTAACCATGCGCTTAATGTCATATGACGTCTTAGCAAAACATGCGAGCACAGAAGAAAGAGATATCTTAATTACGAAATATCGCTGGCCATTATTGGTAATGGGTATCGCCTCAGGAATGCTGGGTGCAGTGCCCACATTCTTTTGGGCAACTTCAGCTTTAGCGCTGGTGCTTTTTCCAATTGTCAGTTTTGTTGCTCTATGGATTTACTCATTGATCTTTGTCTTTGCTGCACTTTGGTTTAGCCATTTCTTATTAGATGCTTTAAAAACACTTAGACAAGAAGAATTAGATAAGGCATTAACAGTGCCAACACGCGTAATTGAAACGGAGCTGCCTTACCATGGCTGATGCGATAAAAAAAGTGGAAGTTGATATTCCGGCTGGTGAAGCAAAAGCTGCGAGACGCTTTGGTTTGATCGTGATTGGTGATGAGATTTTGTCAGGCCGCCGTCAAGACAAGCATATGAGCAAGCTGATTGAGTTGCTGACAGAACGCGGATTAAGTTTGAGTTGGGCGAGATATGTGGCGGATGACCCCGAGCAAATTACCGCGACGCTCAAAGATAGTTTTGCTGGTGGTGATGTGGTCTTTAGTACAGGCGGTATCGGCGCAACGCCGGATGATCACACGCGACAATGCGCAGCTCTAGCGCTAGGAACTAAAACTGAATTACATCCAACTGCGCGTGAGTTGATTGCTGGCCGCATTCAATCAATGGCAGAAGGAGATCCCATCAAAGCGGATCTCAGTACTCCTGAGAATCAACATCGCTTCAAGATGGGCGAGTTCCCGATTGGTAGTGAAATTATTCCCAACCCTTACAACCAAATTCCGGGATTTAGGATTAAAGAGCATCACTTTCTTCCTGGATTTCCAGTGATGGCTGCGCCGATGATGGCGTGGTGCTTAGATACTCATTACAAAGATTTGTTTCATCAAGAGAATTGGGCCGAGCAGAGCTTTATTGTGCCCAAAGGAATTGAATCGACTTTGACCCCTCTAATGGAGCGTATTGAAGCGAATTTCCCAGGCGTAAAGGTCTTCAGCCTGCCTTCCGTTGGTGATGCCAGCAAGGGTGGTGTGTACGCCCAGAGACATATTGAGCTGGGCATCAAAGGTAATGCCAATTTGCTAGAAGGCGCTTGGATTGCCATCAGAACTGGCACCCAAGAGTTGGGTTACGAGATCCACGATATTGCCTAAGTTATTCATGCCCTAAAAAGGTGCAAAATAGCTATTTTCACAGGTTTATGTGGGTATTCGAGCACTCAAATAGTGCAATAATGAAAGTTCCCCGTTGTTTGCTTCAGTAAATTACATACATCCGCAAGGCATGTTGCATGCCTGGAATAAACAAGGGTGTATGCCTTAGTTTTGAATTCCAAGTTTAGTTAATAGAGGAGAGTTGCATGACGAAAACCGTCGCTGATGTGATGAAGTTAGTTAAAGAGAAAGAATGTACTTTCGTTGATTTCCGCTTTGTTGATACAAAGGGTAAAGAGCAACATACAACCGTACCTATTTCTGCTTTTGACGAAGACAAATTTGAGAGCGGTCATGCATTTGACGGTTCATCTATTGCTGGTTGGAAGGGTATTGAAGCTTCTGACATGTTGTTGATGCCAGATCCAACAGCTGCTTACATTGACCCATTCTATGAAGAGCCAACCTTGGTTCTTACTTGTGATGTTATCGAGCCATCTGATGGCAAGGGTTACGATCGCGATCCACGCTCTATTGCAAAACGCGCTGAAGCGTATTTGAAGAGCTCTGGTTTAGGTGACGCTGCTTACTTTGGTCCAGAGCCAGAGTTCTTTATTTTTGATGGCGTTCGTTGGGGTGCCGACATGCAGGGTTGCTTCGTGAAGATTGATTCCGAAGAGGCTCCATGGTCATCTGGTGCTGAAATCGAAGGCGGCAATACTGGCCACCGTCCAGGTAAAAAAGGCGGTTACTTCCCAGTTGCTCCTGTGGATACATTCCAGGATATGCGTTCTGAAATGTGTTTGATTCTTGAATCTTTAGGTATTCCAGTTGAAGTGCATCACCATGAAGTTGCTGGCCAAGGTCAGAACGAATTGGGTACTAAGTTCAGCACATTGGTTCAGCGTGCTGACTGGACTATCTGGCAAAAATATGTGATTCAGAACGTTGCTCACGCTTATGGCAAGACAGCAACATTCATGCCTAAGCCAGTAGTTGGCGATAACGGTTCTGGTATGCACGTTCACCAATCTGTTTGGAAGAATGGTGAGAACTTGTTTGCTGGTAACGGCTATGCTGGTTTGTCAGAGTTCGCTCTCTACTATATCGGCGGCATCATCAAGCACGCTCGTGCATTGAACGCGATTACTAACCCAGGTACAAACTCATACAAGCGTTTGGTTCCAGGCTTTGAGGCTCCAGTGAAGTTGGCTTACTCTGCACGTAATCGTTCTGCTTCAATTCGTATTCCACACGTTTCAAATCCTAAGGGCCGTCGTATTGAGACTCGCTTCCCAGATCCATTGGCTAACCCATACTTGGCATTCTCTGCCTTGTTAATGGCTGGTTTGGATGGTGTGCAGAACAAGATTCATCCAGGCGAAGCTGCTGATAAGAACTTGTATGACTTGCCACCAGAAGAAGATACAAAGATCCCAACCGTTTGCCACAGCTTGGATCAAGCTTTGGAAGCCTTGGACAAAGATCGTGAGTTCTTGACTCGTGGCGGTGTATTTACAAATTCAATGCTCGACGCTTACATCGCGTTGAAGAATGAGGATGTCACACGTTTCCGTATGACTACTCATCCAGTTGAATTTGATATGTACTACTCCCTGTAAGCGAAGGAGAGAACTTGAGCGCAGGTTTGTTGCGCAATTCGTTCAAGGGAGCAGCTTCGGCTGCTCCTTTTTTCCGACATTGCTCGATCAGATGCCTAATGCCATCGTGGTATTTGAGGCTGAGAACCAACAATTGGTTTATGTGAATCCCGCTGCGGAGTCCGCATTGGATCTTTCACGTAAGTCACTTGAGGGTCAATCTGTGTATGACTTATTTGGCGATAACCAAGCGCTAAATGGGATGATTAATGACATCAGAGATGGCCGTGTAATGGCGCAGCGCCAAGAGATGGTGTTGCATTCATTGCCTGGCAGTATTCATCAGGACTCCATCCCCGCGCATGTAGTGGTCGCGGCGTTCGAGGATCCTGGCTTGATCATGATGGAGTGGTTTCCGATAGATCAGCAGTTGCGTAGCGAGCGTGATGAGCGCGTGACGCAGCAAGTAGAAGCAAATAAGCAATTGATGCGCAACTTAGCGCATGAGATTAAAATCCCATTAAGTGGTATTCGTGGGGCGGCTCAACTCTTGGAGTTTGAGTTACCAGAAAAAGGCTTGCGCGAATACACCCAAGTCATTATTAAAGAGTCTGATCGACTTCAGACCTTGGTTGATCGTTTATTGGCGCCGCACCGTAAAGCGCACGTGATTGAGTCGTTTAATGTGCACGAGGCATTGGAGCGTGTGTGCAGCTTGGTTTTAGCTGAATTTCCCAAGGGTTTACGAATTATTCGTAACTATGACACCAGCTTGCCAGAGGTGATGGGTGACCGCGAGCAGTTAATTTAAGCCGTTCTCAATATCGTGCATAACGCAGCTCAAGCCCTGTCTGAAGAAATTAGTCAGGGTACTGCGCAAATTGAATTAAAAACCCGAGTAGCTCGTTCAGTAACGATCTCAAAGCAACGTTATAAGTTAGCGATGGACTTGCATGTCATCGATAATGGTCCTGGTATTCCAAAAGAAATTATTGATCGCATCTTCTTCCCCTTAGTCTCAGGGCGCGAGGGAGGTAGCGGCTTAGGTCTTACTTTGGCACAAACATTTGTTCAGCAACATCAAGGCTACATTGCCTGCGATAGTCGTCCTGGACGAACCGATTTTCATATTCAAATTCCATACCGTAAGCGGGAGAGGGCATCATGAAACCAGTCTGGATTGTCGACGACGATCAATCTATTCGTTGAGTATTAGAAAAAGCATTGGCGCGAGAGAATGTTCCATTCAAGAGCTTTTCTAATCCAAATGATGTGCTCAACGCGCTTGAGAAAGAAGCTCCACAGGTATTAATTTCCGATATTCGGATGCCTCGTGGCAATGGTTTGGATTTGCTTCAACATGTCAAAGTCACGTACCCGCATTTGCTAGTGATCATCATGACAGCGTATTCTGATCTGGATTCTGCAGTTTCTTCCTTTCAGGGTGGCGCATTTGAGTATTTAACAAAGCCATTTGATGTTGAGAAGGCGGTAGAGCTCATTCATCGCGCAGTAGAGCAGGGCGTGAGAGGTGATGCCAGCGCGAAAGAGGCTGCAGGTTGGAGGCAAGATTCCACTGAAATTATCGGGCAAGCGCCTGCGATGCAAGAGTTGTTTCGTGCGATTGGCCGTTTAGCTCAATCACATGCAACCGTATTAATTACTGGCGAGTCAGGTTTGGGAAAAGAGTTGGTGGCCCAGGCCTTGCATCGACATAGTCCGCGCGCTAAGGGACCATTTGTATCCCTAAGCACCTCAGCCGTTCCAAAAGATTTATTGGAATCAGAGTTGTTTGGCCATGAGCGTGGCGCTTTTCCAGGAGCACAGACCTTACGTCGTGGTCGATTAGAGCAAGCTGATGGCGGGACATTATTTTTGGGTGAGATCGGTGACTTACCGTTTGATCTCCAAACTCGCTTATTGAGAGTATTAACTGACGGGCATTTTTATCGCCTAGGTGGTCAAGACCCAATCAAAGCTAATGTGCGCATTATTGCCTCTACTCATCAAAATCTAGAGCAGAGAGTTGCCGCTGGATTATTCCGTGAAGACTTGATGCATCGCCTTAATGTAATTCGCTTGCGGATGCCTGCTTTACGTGAGCGCTCTGAGGATATTCCAGTACTTGCGAAGCATTTCATGATGATTTGCGCGAAATCTTTAGGTGTAGAACCTAAGAAACTTTCAGATGAGGTTCTTAAAGAAATGACCTCAATGCCATTTCCAGGTAATGTGCGTCAGCTTGAGAATCTTTGCCATTGGTTAACGGTAATGACGCCAGCAAATGTGGTTGGGGTTGGTGATTTACCTGCTGATATCGTTTTACAAGCAAGTGAACAATCAATTCTCATTCAAGGCGAGTCAACATCTACCAATAGCGCTGTCCCAATTAAGGGGGGTTCCGCTGATTGGGAGAATGGTTTGTCACGCTTAGCCGTGAAGATGCTGCAGGATGGCGGCACAGCGGTATTTGATGCGCTAAGTTCCCGTTTTGAAAAAGCAGTGTTGCAAGCGGCCCTAGAAGTTACGCGTGGCCGTCGAGTCGAGGCAGCGCAGCGATTAGGCATTGGTCGCAACACCATTACTCGTAAGTTGCAGGAACTCGGTATCGATGACTGATTCGATTCGAATCGCAGCTTGGAACGTGAACTCTCTAAAAGTTCGCCTTCCACATGTGCTACGTTGGTTGCAGGATCAGGAAAAAAAGCAACAAGCTATTGATGCGGTATGTTTGCAAGAACTCAAGCTGACCGATGATAAGTATCCGCATCAAGAGTTAGAGGCTGCGGGTTATCTTAGCCTAGCTGCAGGTCAGAAGACTTATAACGGTGTGGCTATCATAGTGCGCAAGGCTGCATTAGCTCCTATCGCAACCGATGTAAATACGACTTTTTTGAAGCCCGTACGTAATATGCCGAATTTTGAAGATGAGCAACAGCGCATCCTGGCTGCAACTATTCCATTTGCAGGCACACAGCCGATTCGTTTGGTGTCTGCCTATTTTCCGAATGGACAATCGCCTGATAGCGAGAAATTTGCTTACAAACTGAATTGGTTATCTTCTTTGCAAACCTGGTTGGCGAGCGAGCTGGAACAAAATCCACGCTTAGCCTTATTGGGCGACTTCAATATTGCGCCGGCTGATGAAGATGTGCATGATCTAAAGGCTTGGGAAGGGCAGAACTTGGTTTCGCCACCAGAGCGAGATGCATTTCAATCCTTGGTTGGCCTTGGTTTACATGATTCCTTCAGAATGTTTGAGCAAGCGCCTAAAACATACAGCTGGTGGGATTACCGCATGATGGGATTTCGTCGCAATGCAGGCTTACGAATCGATCATATTTTATTAAGCAATGCTCTCAAAGAAAAATGCAGTGCTAGTATCGTTGATAAAGAACCAAGAACCTGGGAGCAGCCATCGGATCATGCCCCTGTGATTGCGCAAATCAAAAAATCTTAAGTTATATTCAGTAAGCGGCTGAACGATGACTGCAATTTTGTATTCTTACTGTCGTTGTCCATATGCCATGAGAGCGCGGATGGCTCTCGGGTATGCTGGCATCAACGTCCAGATTCGCGAAATCTCTCTCAGAGACAAGCCCGCTTCTATGTTAAAAATTTCCCCCAAAGGAACGGTGCCAGTTTTACAGGTTAAGAGTCTTGTCCTGGAGCAAAGTATCGATATTATGCGTTGGGCGCTTGAACAGTCTGACCCAGATGCATGGCTGTCAGTAGATCAGAATTTAGCGCAAGACTGGATTGCTAAAAATGACGACCTGTTCAAGAAGTTACTGGATCAATACAAGTACTCCAATCGTTATCCTGATTTAATGCCTGATCAAGTTTTGAGTGATGCAATCGAAGTGATGCTCCAACCCATGGAAAATGCTCTTGAATCACATCCATATTTAATTGGCGAAAAGCTAAGTTGGGTAGACATTGCGATTTTTCCCTTCATGCGTCAGTTTTCCATGGTCAATCCACAGCAATTTGAAGGGCTGCCATTGCCAAGGCTAAAGCTTTGGCTTGCTGATCGACTGGAATCAAAGCTATTTCAATCGGTGATGGAAAAATATCCGACCTGGATTGAATAGCCCATCAATATTAAGCAAGGCCACCATGCCGCAATAGGGCATCAATGCTTGGTTCACGCCACCGAAAGGCTTTGAAGGACTCAGCGGCGGGGCGACTACCACCCACTTCTAGGATTTCTTCGCGATAACGCGCACCAGTAACAGGATCCAGCACGGATCCCGTTAGTTTTGCAGCCTCTTCAAATGCGGAGTAGGCGTCAGCGGATAAAACCTCAGCCCATTTATAGCTGTAATAACCGGCCGCATAGCCTCCAGCAAAGATATGACTAAAGGTGTTAATCCATCGAGAAATCTCAGGCTGTGGAATGACATTATATTCATCCGCGATTGCTCGGGATAGATCCAAAATTGCTTGCCCTTGTGCAGACTTCACATCAAAGCGCGAATGCAATCTCCAGTCGGTTAACGACATGACAATTTGGCGCAAAGTCATCCAACCATTTTGGAAATTTTTGGCAGCCAACATTTTTTCAAATAACTCTCGTGGCAATGATTCGCCAGTTTCCACATGAGAAGTCATCTTTTCTAAAACTTCCCACTCCCAGCAGAAGTTCTCCATAAACTGGCTTGGTAACTCCACGGCATCCCATTCCACACCATTGATGCCTGAAACACCTAAAGCGCTAACTTGGGTTAGAAGGTAATGTAAGCCATGGCCACTTTCATGGAAGAGGGTGATGACATCATCATGAGTGATAGTGGGTTGGCGTAATACGCCATCCACCTTCACTGGTGGCGCAAAATTGCACACTAAATACGCTACTGGTATCTGAATTTCACCATTAGGCAATTCTCTGCGACCACGTGCATCATCCATCCAGGCGCCATCCCGCTTACCTGGGCGAGCATAAGGATCTAAATAAAAATACGCGCGCAACTTACCTGAGAGATCCTTCACTGCAAACGATTGCACATCTTCGTGCCAAGTAGGTAGGTTGGCTGCTTCAATTTTGACGTTAAACAGTGTTTGAATGACACCAAATAATCCTTCCAATACCTTTGGCAAAGGAAAGAATTGTTTTAATTCATTTTCAGAGAATGCATAACGAGATTGTTTTAAACGTTCCGAGGCAAAAGCCATATCCCAAGGTTCAACACCATCGATTAAACCAAGTTCGCTCTTAGCAAAAGCACAAAGCTCATCCCAATCGCGTTTTGCATAAGGCTTAGATTTAATGGCGAAATCGGTTAAGAATCGATCCACTTCGTCAACGGTATTAGCCATTTTTGGCGCAAGACTCAAGGCTGCAAAATTAGCAAAACCGAGCATCCGCGCTTCTTCATCACGCAGACGCAATTGGTCTAGCATGTTTTGGGTGTTATCCCAATCGGCTTTACCTTCACCGAATTGAGTTCCTAGCTCAGAGGAGCGAGTGATATAAGCCTCATACATAAGGCGACGTAAGGCCCGGTTTTCTGAATACTGCATGACTGGGTAGTAAGAGGGGAAGTGCAGGGTAAACGCCCAACCTTGCGATCCTTTTTGCTGAGCGACGTCGGCTGCTGCCGCTTTTACATCGTCTGGCAGGCCAGCCAGCTCAGATTCATCAGTGACATGATGAACAAAATGATCGGTGGCATCTAAAACATGGTCAGAGAATGTTTTTCCTAGTACCGCTTGCTCATCCTGAATTTGGGCAAAGCGAGGCTTGTCTGCATCACTTAATTCTGCGCCACCAAGTCGAAAGTCTCTTAGAGAGTTTTCAATCACTTTTTTCTGTGCACGATTCAGTTTTGCAAACTCAGGGCTCTTGCTGAGCTCTTTAAATTTTTGATACAAGGCTAAATTTTGTCCAAGGCTGGAGAAAAATGCGGTTACCTCAGGCAGCATTGCACCGTAGGCTGTTCGAAGTTCAGGCGTATCCGCAACGCTGTTCAGATGAGAAATAACCCCCCAAGATCTACCCAAAGCTTCTGTAGCATCTTCTAACGGCTCTGCCAATTTATCCCAAGTGGCAGGAGTGCTTGGATTAGTGGCAAGATCTACAGCGTTCTGAGCGCGCTTTAATAGCCACCCAATCGCCGGCGTAATATGTTCAGGCTTTACTTCTGAATAGGAAGCAATTCCTCGACCAAAATTGAGTAAAGGATTTTTTTGTAATTCTGGGGAAAGGGTGGCGAGAAGGGATGTATTCATCCCTCTAGCTTAATGGATCTAGGGCTTGGCTGCTTTTTCCGCAGCTTCCAAAGTATTCATTAACAGCATGGTGATGGTCATAGGGCCAACACCACCAGGAACAGGGGTAATCCAGCCTGCTACATATTTAGCTGCATCAAAATCGACATCGCCACAAAGCTTGCCGTCGGGAAGGCGGTTAATGCCCACATCAATAACCACGGCGCCATTTTTAACCATGTCGCCAGAAATCATTTTTGGCTTTCCAGTGGCAATAACAAGAATATCGGCGTCTTTAGTGTGATGCGCAAGATCACGTGTTTTGCTATTGCAAATAGTTACCGTGGCACCTGCTTGTAAAAGTAGCATGGCCATTGGTTTGCCGACAATGTTAGAGGCTCCAACAATCACTGCGCGAGCACCGCGAATAGGATAGTCGATGCTCTCTAAAATTTTCATGCAACCGTATGGTGTACAAGGTTTGAATTCTGGTTGACCCACCATCAGTGCGCCTGCGTTAGCAACGTGAAAGCCATCTACATCTTTTTCAGGTGCGATTGCTTCGAGTACACGCTCAGCGGCAATATGCTCTGGCAACGGGAGTTGTACCAAGATTCCATGAATGGAAGGATCAGCATTTAGCGTTGCAATGCGTGCTAATAACTCTTCTTCACCAAGGTCGGCTGAGTAACGTTCCAGTACTGAATGAAAGCCCACATCTTCACAGGCCTTTACTTTATTGCGTACATAAACTTGGCTGGCTGGATTGTCCCCAACAACAATTACGGCTAGACCAGGACGAACGCCCTTAGCAGTCACAATGGCGCCGCGAGCGGCGATTTCAGTACGAAGTTTCTTGGAGAGCGCGTTTCCGTCGAGTAATTGAGCCGGCATTACGAATAGGGTAAAAATTAATTAGGTTGTGGGTCAGAGAGCGCTAGGCGCAATAAATCCGCTACGGTGTTGACGTTGAGCTTTTCCATAATGTTGGCGCGGTGTGCTTCAACAGTTTTGATGGAGATGCCAAGATCATCAGCAATTTGTTTATTCAGGCGACCAGCAACAATGCGTTCGAGCACTTGACGCTCGCGACCGGTAAGCTTGCTAAGCAAGCTCTGTGTAATTTTGCGTTGACTTGCTTGTGAGTAGTCCACGCGTGCTTTTGCCAACATGCGATCAACAAGCCCGCAGAGATCATTCTCTTTAAATGGCTTCTCAATGAAATCAACCGCACCGCGTTTCATGGTTGATACTGCCATCGACACATCACTATGACCCGTAATAAAAGCGACAGGCATTGGAAGATTTTCGCTAATCAGGCGCTCTTGTAATTCAAGACCAGACATGCCAGGCATGCGCACATCCAGAATGGCGCAGGAGATAGTTGACTTATCAGTGCTTTGTAAAGACTGCAAGAAACGTTCCGCGCTTGCATGGCAGCGAACTACATAGCCATTGCTTTCCAAAAGCCAAGTTAAAGAATCTCGAACTGCTTCATCGTCATCGACGACATAAACAACTTCGGCTTGGTTAGGTTTGGTGCTGGCGCTTAAGTTCATAACGGTTCTCACAAGTCAATCATCAGTACGGCAGTTATACGTTCCCGTTAGTTTCGGGAGATCCTAGGGGTAGCAATATTGTAAAGGTGCAGCCGACAAGCTTAGTATGTTCGGCATCCATGGAATTGACAGCCCACAGGCGGCCGTGGTGGGATTCGATAATGGAGCGACAAATATTGAGTTCCATGCCCATTCCATCGGATTTTGTGCTGAAAAAGGGCTCAAACATGCGTTCCGAGACCGATTCCGCGATTCCAGCACCGCCATCCTTAACCTGAATGCGGAGCATGGCTGGAAAAATGCTGGTGTCTAAGTCGGCGCTAATCGAGACTGGTGGGGCTGACCAACGAGAGGAGAGGGGGTAGGCCTCCCTAGTGCTATCTAAGCCATTTTTCAATAGATTGACCAAAACCTGCAAGATAAGAACGGGGTCAACATTTACCTCAGGAAGATTTTCAGCAATGCTTGAGTTAATCGTGAGGCGGTGGCGATGTGCCTCGATCTCGACTAGTCCAACGGCGTCATTAATGATTTCATTGATCGCGACTGGTTTTCGCTGTGGTTCACTGCGTTTTACAAATCCACGAATGCGCTGAATGATCGTTCCAGCACGATGCGCCTGTTCGGATGCTTTTTCTAGCGCAGGCAAAATTTCTTTACTGAGTGTTGGATCAAGACTTGCCTTTAGTCGTTTGGCAACCCCCATGCAATAGTTCGAGATGGCAGACAGCGGTTGATTAAGCTCATGTGCCAAAGAGGATGCCATTTCACCCATGGTAGTTAAGCGACTTGTAAATTGCATGCGCTCTTCTTGTTGGCGCGCCAAATCCTCAGCCTCTTTACGAAGGGTAATGTCGGTAGCAATCAGTAATTGCGCAAGATGCCCATCAACCCATGGAATAAAGCGGCGACGTACTTCATACCATTTATTACTGCCATCACTGAGTTGAACCTCTTCGGATTCGGATTCTTGATATAAGAAAGAGGTAGGAATGCCATCACGGATGTAATCTTGAAGATCTTGTGCAATATTGTGCAAAGTATCAATGCGATTTTCTTGATGAGCCAGTTGGAAGTGCCCCTTGGAATTATTCCCAAAGTTTTCACGGTAAAAGCGATTGGCAAAGAGGAGTTCATCTGTTTCCAGTGATACAACAGAAACCGCCGCATCAAGACCCTCTAGAACGGTAGTGAAACGTTCCTGAGATGCCGCCAGCTCTTCTCGAATCTTTTTGGGTTCAGAAATATCAATTAAGGAGGTAACCCAACCTGCTTGTTGGCCACGTTCATTAATTAAAGGGGCGATAAAAGTTCGCGTCTGAATCAGGGAGCCATCTTTTCTGAGAATGGCTCCCTCAATACCTTTTTTCAGGCTGTTATTGATATCGGACTTTAAAGCTCGATTCATCTTTTCAACGAGCTCATCTCTACGGGTGTCTGGCCAAAATGGGAAGGGCGGTTCAAGCCCAATTAGTTCCTTGGCACTCCACCCCGTCATTTCGCAAAATGCTCTATTGACATAGGTAATTCTTTTTTGCATATCGTGCGCACGAATTCCCACTGGTGTGAAATTTTCCATGGCACTACGAAAGTTGGTTTCTGTTCGTAAATTCGCTTCAGCCTCTTGCCTCACTTGCATTTGCTTTAATACAGACCAGAGACTCCAAATCACGAATGCGGAGAGACCAATCACCACGCCAATGAGCATTCTGAATGTCAAATTGGTGGGGGGGTGGGTAAGTGTCAATTCGTAAAACGAGATTGGGGCTGAGCACGCCAATGTCTAAGGTGGTTTGATTGCTAAAAGCTCGTTTAGGTGTATCGCGGTCAGACGAGATTGCGAGAACTTTTTCGTTATCAGTCAGCAAAGTGAAACGGTAGTGGGCCTTGAGTTCTCCCGGAATGATTTCAAGTAAGCCTTGTGTTGTATAGAGAGCAGCTAGATAGCCAATGGTTTGGCCGCCTACGATATTAGGGGCTACTTGCCAAAATACAGTCCGTCTTTCTTTAGCTATTGGTTCTTCATTCGGCAGGCTGAGAGTGATGAATGGGCTAAATGCTGTTCTGCTGGTAACTTTGCTTAGTTCAATAGTGCTTGCAAGACTCTCACTTGCAGTTTGGTCATTTTGAGTTTTACTAATCCAGTCTGTTTTATTGTTGTTGACCGGTACAGTCCATATGGGTTTGTTTTCCGAATTAATCCAAATGATTTTGACAATCTCATGATTATTGAGTATTAGATCATCCGCTTGTTCGCGCACAAGCTGTCTAAGCTTAGGATCTTCTGTGCTTGCAGCTATTTCGCGGTTAATAGAATTTAATGAGTCGTCATTATTTGCAAAACGCAATTGAATGCGTTGCTTTGCAAAAGACAGTTCTCTGAATAGGGCAGCCTCTTGCTGATTTTTTTCTTGTAAGTGCAGGGTGCCTAAAATGACACTCATCACCATCGTAAACAACACAATGGCTAGTAATGGGGTGTAAACCAGCTTAAAGCCCCGTATTTTTCGGAGCCAATTAAAGGGCTTGGTGATTAAGCTGACTAAGGCCGTTGATTTCATAGATATAAGCCCATTTTGCCTGATTGAGGCCTCAAATCTTGAATTTTGACTCTCTGAGCCTTATTCTTGTGCGGTGCAACAAAATACCACATTATGAGAAATATTATCATTATGTGGAAAATTGCTTGTTAACACCCATATACCTTCCTAGAATGTTACCTATAGAGTGAATGACTAACGACGAAGTAACTGAAGTAAATCAAGTAACTAATGGAGACAAGTTATGGCTGCAGTTCCAGATCAAGTTTTAGGTAAGCAAAACCCACAGGATGCTGATCCAGGTGAGACACAAGAATGGCTGCAAGCGCTCGATGGTGTCATTCATAACGAGGGTCCGCAACGCGCAGCCTATTTAATTGACCAACAAATCTCGCATGCACGTGTGAACGGAGTTGATCAGCCGTTCCATGCGGAGACGCCTTATATCAATACGATTCCAGTAGAGAATCAAGCGCGTCTACCCGGCGATCAGAATGTTGAACATCGGATACGTTCATATACACGTTGGAATGCCATGGCAATGGTGTTGCGTGCCAATAAAGATACCAACGTCGGTGGACACATTTCCTCTTTTCAGTCTGCAGCAACTTTATACGACGTTGGTTACAACCATTTTTGGCATGCGCCGTCAGCAGAGCATGGCGGGGATCTGATATTTGTTCAAGGCCACTCAGCACCAGGCGTTTATGCACGCGCATATATGTTGGGTCGCTTAACAGATGACCAGTTGAATAACTTCCGCCAAGAGGTGGGTGGTAAAGGTATTTCAAGTTACCCACATCCTTGGTTGATGCCTGACTTCTGGCAGTTCCCAACTGTTTCTATGGGCCTTGGCCCTATCATGGCGATTTATCAAGCGCGTTTTATGAAGTACTTGAGAGATCGTGGATTTATTCAAGAGCAAGGTCGCAAAGTATGGGCCTTCCTTGGTGATGGTGAAACAGACGAGCCTGAGTCTTTGGGTGCAATCGGCATGGCCGGTCGTGAAAAATTAGACAATCTGATTTTTGTTATTAATTGCAACTTACAGCGCTTAGATGGTCCGGTGCGTGGTAACGGCAAGATTATTCAAGAGTTGGAGAGCGAGTTCCGTGGTGCAGGTTGGAACGTTATTAAGGTAGTTTGGGGCGGTCAGTGGGATGCGCTCTTTGCTCGCGATAAGAAGGGTATCTTGATGCAACGTCTCGGTGAGATAGTTGATGGTCAATACCAAACCATGAAAGCAAAAAATGGTGCTTACGTTCGCGAGATAGTTTTCAACACTCCTGAATTAAAAGCGCTAGTAAGCGATTGGAGTGATGATGAGATTTGGCAGCTTAATTGTGGTGGTCATGACCCGCATAAAGTTTATGCCGCATTTCATGCAGCGGTAAATCACAAGGATCAACCAACAGTTATCTTGGCCCACACCATTAAAGGTTACGGCATGGGTGGTTCTGGTGAGGCGATGAACATTGCCCACCAAGCGAAGAAGATGAATGACGACGATGTGCGTCGCTTTAGGGATCGCTTTAAAATTCCTGTTAAGGATGAAGATTTGGCAGAAATGCCTTTGGTGAAGTTTGCCGAGGGAAGCCCAGAGCTTGAATATATGAAGGCGCGCCGCCAAGAGTTAGGCGGTTACTTGCCACAGCGTCGCGCAAAGGCCGAGAGTTTACCAGTTCCAGCTCTGAGTGCATTTGCTCCATTGCTTGAGGCAACAACAGAAGGGCGCGAGATCTCAACCACGATGGCTTTTGTGCGCATGCTCAATACCATTGTGCGTGATCAAACTATTGGTAAGCGTGTGGTCCCGATTGTTCCGGACGAGTCACGTACTTTTGGTATGGAAGGCATGTTCCGTCAATTAGGCATCTGGAACCAATTGGGTCAGCTCTATACCCCTGAAGATCATGATCAGTTGATGTTCTATAAAGAGGACAAGTCTGGCCAAATTTTGCAGGAAGGTATTAATGAGGCAGGCGGCATGTGTGATTGGATTGCAGCCGCTACATCGTATTCAACACACGGTGTGCCAATGTTGCCTTTTTATATTTTCTATTCCATGTTTGGCTTCCAGCGTATTGGTGACTTAGCTTGGGCTGCGGGCGATATGCGTAGCCGTGGTTTCTTGTTGGGCGGTACTGCCGGTAGAACTACTTTGAATGGTGAAGGTCTACAACACGAAGATGGTCATAGCCATCTCTGGAGCGCGGCCGTACCAAACTGCATTAGTTATGACCCAACATTTGCCTTTGAACTGGCAGCAGTCATTCAAGATGGTATGCGTCGTATGTTGGAAGTTCAGGAGGATGTGTACTACTACGTAACCCTCATGAATGAGAACTACGCTCATCCAGCGATGCCTAAAGGCGCGGAGCAAGACATCATTAAAGGGATGTACAAGCTGAAGTCTGTTGGCGATAACAATGCCAAACTTCGTGTGCAACTTTTGGGTTCAGGCACGATCTTCCGTGAAGTGATTGAAGCGGCAGAGATGTTGCATAAAGATTGGGGTGTTGCTTCTGATTTATGGGGTTGCCCAAGCTTTACAGAGTTAGGTCGTGATTGGAATGCCGTACATCGATCCAATTTATTAAACCCAACAGCAACACCAGCGCTCTCACATGTAGAGAAGTGCTTAAAAGACACTACCGGCCCAATCATCGCTTCTACTGACTATGTTCGCTTGTTTGCTGAGCAAATTCGTCCAGCAATTCAGCATATGGGTCGTCGTTATGAGGTCCTGGGTACCGATGGCTTTGGTCGTTCAGATACTCGCGAGAAGCTTCGTGATTTTTTTGAAGTAGATCGTCGTTGGGTTGTTATTACCGCGTTGAGGTCTTTGGTTGATGCAGGTCAGCTTGATCGTCAAAAATTGGCTGATGCTATTAAGAAGTACGGCATTGACACTAACAAACCAAACCCAATGACGGTTTAAGGCGAGATCATTCATGAGTCAAATAAGCGAAATCAAAGTACCGGACATTGGTGACTATAAGGATGTGCCTGTCATCGAAGTTCTTGTAAAAGCAGGCGACAAGATTGAAAAAGAACAATCGATCGTCGTTTTGGAATCTGATAAAGCCACGATGGATGTTCCATCCTCTCACGCTGGAGTCGTCAAAGAAGTTAAGGTTAAAGTTGGTGACAACTTGTCTGAAGGCTCGGTAGTAGTTATTTTGGATGGCGCTTCCAGTGGGGTTTCCGCACCTGCGGCACCAGCCCCAGCTGCACCTGCAGCTCCTGTGGCCAGAGCGGTTGAGCCTCCCATTGCTAGAGCACCGGCGCCTCCACCAATAAGTAACATGCCTCCACCAGTAGATGCCACCGTAAGTCACGCAAGCCCTTCAGTCAGAAAATTTGCACGTGAGCTTGGTGTAACCATTGCTCAAGTTAAGGGCTCTGGTCCAAAAGGACGAATTACTCAAGAAGACGTGCAAGCGTTTGTGAAAGCTGCAATGAGTGGCGGAGCAGGTAGTGCAGCTGCGGCCTCTAGTGGCGGAAGTTTGGGTGGCTTGAATTTAATTCCATGGCCAAAAGTGGATTTCACAAAGTTTGGTGAGATCGAGCGTCAACCATTAAATCGCATTAAGAAACTCACAGCGGCAAATTTGGGTCGCAACTGGGTAATGATTCCTGCGGTAACGTACCACGAAGATGCCGATATTACTGATTTAGAAGCTTTCCGAGTTCTCACTAATAAAGAGAATGAGAAGAAGGGCATCAAGATTACGATGCTCGCTTTCTTGATGAAAGCCGCTGTTGCTGCGTTGAAGAAATACCCAGAGTTCAATAGCTCTTTAGATGGCGATGATTTAATTCTCAAGAAGTATTTCAACATCGGTTTTGCTGCTGATACGCCAACTGGCCTTGTAGTGCCGGTAATCAAAGACGCAGACAAGAAAGGTATCTTTGAGTTAGCCAAGGAAACTTCTGAGTTAGCTGCGTTGGCTCGCGATGGCAAATTGAAGCCAGATCAGATGCAAGGTGCAAGCTTTACCATTTCTTCTTTGGGTGGTATTGGCGGAACTTACTTCTCACCAATCGTAAATGCGCCTGAAGTGGCAATTTTGGGTGTGAGCAAAGCCGCCATGAAACTAGTTTGGGATGGTAAGCAATTTGTACCGCGCTTGATTTGCCCTCTATCCCTCTCAGCGGATCACCGCGTGATTGATGGTGCACTCGCGACTCGCTTTAATGTGTATATTGCCCAACTCTTGGCCGACTTCCGTCGTGCTTCGCTATAAGGAGAACTTATGGCTAAGCAAAATATTCTAGTTCCAGATATTGGTGATTACTCAGATGTTCCTGTCATTGAAGTATTGGTGAAGGTGGGTGATGTAGTTCAAAAAGAACAGCCATTACTCGTCCTTGAGTCTGACAAGGCAACGATGGAAGTTCCTGCGGATGCCGCAGGTACCATTACTAGCATTTCTGTGAAGTTAGGCGATAAGGTCAGCAAGGGGTCTGTGATCGCTGAAATAGAGGCAAGTGCTAGTGCTGCACCAGCACCAGCCGCACCCAATCCTGCAACCACAGCGCCAGCTCCGGCTGCAATTGCTCCTGCACCAAAAGCAGGGCAGTACAACGGCAAGGTGGATCATGAATGTGAGATGTTGGTTCTTGGTGCTGGCCCTGGTGGATACAGTGCTGCATTCCGTAGTGCTGACTTGGGCATGAATACCGTTTTAGTAGAGCGTTATGCAACTCTAGGTGGCGTTTGCTTAAACGTGGGATGTATTCCGTCAAAGGCATTACTTCATACCACTGCCGTTATGGATGAAGTGAAGACAATGGCTAAGCATGGCATCACATTTGGTGCGCCAAAGATTGAGATTGATCAATTGCGCGGCTACAAAGAGTCAGTGATAGCGAAATTAACTGGCGGATTGGCTGGCATGGCTAAGGCGCGCAAAGTGAAAGTAGTGCGTGGTCTCGGCAAGTTTCTAGATGCAAATCATGTGGAAGTCGAATTGACTAATGGCTCAGGTCAAGACTTAACTGGACATAAGGAAGTGGTCCGTTTCCAGAAGGCGATTATTGCCGCTGGAAGTCAGCCCGTAAAACTACCTTTCTTGCCTGAGGATCCTCGTATTGTTGATAGTACGGGTGCCTTATTACTCAAGAGTATTCCAAAAAGAATGCTGGTAATTGGTGGCGGCATTATTGGTTTAGAAATGGCTACGGTTTACAGCACACTCGGCTCACGTATTGATATTGCCGAGATGATGGATGGTTTGATGGCGGGCGCTGATCGTGACCTTGAGAAGGTTTGGGAGAAGTTCAACGCCGGTCGTTTTGAAAACATCATGCTCAAGACTCGAGCAGCAAAAGCAGAAGTGAAGCCTGATGGTATTCAGGTGACATTTGAAGGCGAGAACGCACCTGCTCAACCCCAGGCCTATGACTTGGTATTGGTTGCAGTAGGCCGAACTCCAAACGGCAAAAAAATTGCTGCAGATAAAGCGGGCGTTCAAGTAGACGAGCGTGGGTTTATTCCGGTTGATAAACAGATGCGCACCAATGTTCCGAACATCTTCGCAATTGGCGACTTGGTTGGTCAACCGATGTTGGCGCATAAAGCGGTGCATGAAGGTCATGTTGCTGCAGAAGCTGCCGCTGGTGAAAAGTCTTATTTTGATGCCAAGCAAATTCCATCTGTTGCGTATACAGATCCAGAGGTTGCTTGGGCAGGGCTTACTGAGGAGCAATGCAAGGCCCAAGGTATTGCTTATGAAAAAGGCTTATTCCCATGGGCAGCTAGTGGGCGTGCTATCGCAAATGGTCGCGATGAAGGTTTCACGAAGCTGATTTTTGATGCTAATACTCATCGCATCATTGGTGGCGGTATCGTTGGTACCCATGCCGGCGACTTGATCGGCGAGGTATGTCTCGCGATTGAAATGGGTGCAGATGCCGTTGATATTGGAAAGACCATTCATCCACACCCAACTCTTGGCGAGTCAGTTGGCTTAGCTGCAGAAGCGGCACATGGTCACTGCACAGACCTACCGCCGGTGAAAAAGAAGCCTGCTTAATCCAGCATCATTGATAGCGCGGTAGTTGTAATAAAAGCCTCGAGTAATCGGGGCTTTTTTTGGGAAATTATCGGTAGTGATACAAGTTTTAAATAATGAGTTTTGCATCCAGTTTTCGAATGCGCTCATCTACGTAATACCCACCAGCTTCTAAATAGCGGAGATATTTAGAGCCGCATTTCTTGCACTGATAGACATCCGACTTGTTATAGGGGTGGAACGCAATCGCGATTGGAG
Organism: Polynucleobacter sp.; assembly: GCA_044225315.1. Taxonomy (GTDB): domain Bacteria; phylum Pseudomonadota; class Gammaproteobacteria; order Burkholderiales; family Burkholderiaceae; genus Polynucleobacter. The sequence continues at coordinate 16,038 of JBGAIU010000003.1, read as the reverse complement.
TATTTTTTGACCAGAGATCTGTTCCGTCGGGGTGATATTCCTCCCAGCATTCTGGACTATCCTCAGCCCGAAGCGTGCCAATACATTCCAGTGTTTTGGTTTCAAAACCACCGGGAATGCTTTCCCATCCATCGCACGTCAGGGACTGGCAATCTGTACATGCTTCCTTATGGCTTGATGTCGCCAGGGACAGCAATTCATCTCGATTAATGAGTTTTGTCATTTGAAACTTTTTGGATGAAAGGCTTCTGAGTAGGGTATATTTTTACAAAAGAATAGATCTTAGCTCAGACTGCCAAAAACAGTTGAGTAAATCAACAATAAGGAAGACAAAATGACTCATGGTTACGCTATTAACTCCCGAAAAGATTCTTATAAAGAAGGAATCTCAGCATTAACTGGCTTAGCCACTTCAGTTGTCAGTGACGTGCTTGGTCAAACCATCGGAGCGGTAGGTATTCTGCCTGTCAATAAATCACCTGTTTCTGTCTGTGGAAATGCGGTTACCGTAAGTGTTCGCTCTGGCGATAATTTAATGATTCATAAAGCCTTACAAATTTTGCAACCAGGTGATGTTTTAGTGGTTGATGTGGGTGGCGATATCTCCCGCGCATTATTCGGTGAAATTATGATGACGGTTGCGAAATCGCGCGGAGCAGTAGGTGCGGTATTCGATGCTGCCATACGTGATGTTGAGGCTTTTGAACGTCATCAATTCCCATGCTGGGCGCGTGGAGTGAATATGCGCGGTCCTTATAAAGATGGACCTGGATCAATCAATGTACCAATTTGTATTGGTGGAATGACAGTCAATCCAGGCGATATTATTTTGGGAGATGGCGATGGCATCATTGCTTTATCCCCTGAAATTGCGCTAGAGGGCGCAAGACTCGGTAAAGAGAAAGAATTAACAGAGCGCAAAACCATTCAATCGATCTTGAATGGCAAGTATGACGATGCTTGGGTTGATGCTACTTTAAAACAAAAAGGCGCTCTATGAAAATGCGCTTTTTTCTAGCGGCATTATTTGCCACTCTTTCTTTAAGCGTAGTAGCTGCTTATCCCGACAAATCAATTAAGTTCCTGGTTCCATGGCCCCCAGGCGGGGCAACAGATCAGGTTGCTCGTATCTTGGTTCAACCTCTCACAAAAGAGCTTGGCGTTTCTGTATTTGTCGAGAATAAGGGTGGTGCTGGGGGCAACATTGGCACTCAAGCATTCTTGCAAGATAAGCCTGATGGATATTCTATTTTGATGGCTACAAGCTCAACGAATGCTGCAGGCCCTCATTTATTTGCCAATCAAGGTTTTGATGCTGCGAAAGATTTCACGCCAGTAGTACTGGTTTGCACGATTCCAAACATCATGGTCGTGCCAGCGTCATCACCATGGAATAGCTTAAAAGATTTAATGGTTGATGCAAAACAAAATCCTGGCAAGTTTACCTATGGATCCGCGGGAATTGGTGCTTCACAACATCTAGCTGGCGCACAATTTAAAACAGTAACCGGTTTAGATATTCGACATGTGCCTTATAAAGGTAGTGGCCCTGCTGCAGTAGATTTAATGGCTGGCCATATCGATATGATGCTAGACACTGGTTCAATGGCTAATATTAAGGGTGGAAAACTCAAGGCCTTAGGTGTGGCATCTGAGAAGCGTATCCCCGAGTTACCCAATGTTCCAACAATGAAAGAGGCTGGCGCACCGATGGTGGCAAATGCGTGGTATGGGGTTATGTTGCCTGCTGGCGCACCAAAAGACGTTACAGATAAATTAAACGCTGCTTTTAATAAGGTCTTAAAAGATCCTGAGGTGCGAAAGAATTTGCAGAGTATTGGTGCTCAGGTAGATGGCGGCTCTGTAGCTGACTTTACCAAGTTTTCACAATCAGAGATCAAGCGTTACGAAGGCATCGTGAAAATGTCTGGCGCCCCTAAGGAGTAATAAATAATGAAAAGATTCATTGATATCGCGGCCTTTATATTTGCCGCTGTTTTTCTATCAAACGTAAACGCCCAGGACTACCCTAATAAGCCAATTAAGGTATTGGTTGGTTATGCACCCAGAGGGGCTGTCGATTTGGTTGCTAGAACTTTGGGGCAAAGCCTCTCTAGTTCATTGGGTCAGCCATTTGTCGTTGAGAACAAGCCGGGTGCTGGCACAAATATCGCGGTTAAACAATTAATAGATAGTCCGCCAGATGGCTACACACTGATGGTCGCGGCAAATGCCTTGGCAGCGAATATGTCCCTATATAAGCCACAACCTTTTATATTGATAAAGACATCACACCGATTGCGATGATCGGGCGAGTGCCAGTCGTGATTGCGGCTCCTGCTGATAGCAAATATCAAAAACTGGCAGACCTTATCAAGGCCGCAAAGGCCAATCCTGATTACATCACTTACGGCACGCCAGGCAATGGTGCCACGCCGCACATGGCCATGAAGTTTTTTGAGCAAGCGGCTGGAATTTCATTAAAGCATGTGCCCTATAAAGGTGGGTCACCCGCAATTACCGATGTGATTGGCGGTCAACTCGACTTGGTCGTAGTCAATATGTTAGAGGTTGCCCCTCAAGTTAAAAGTGGCAAGCTAAAAATTATTGCTGTAATGAGCGCAAAACGTTCGCCCTTATTTCCAGAGGTGCCAACTATTGCTGAATCTGGATTTCCTGGTTTTGAGGCATCCGTTTGGTACAGCTTGATCGCACCGGCAAAGACACCAACTTCAATTGTAAAGATTTTGCACGCTCATGTGGAAAAAGCCTTGCAATCAAAAGAAATGGTGGAGCGTTTAAGTTCGGTAGGAGGCGACGTGAGTCCGGGCACAACAGCACAATTCACGGCCTATTTAAATTCAGAGCGTAAGCGCTATGAAAAATTAGTGCGTGAAGCCAATATTCAGCCTGATTAATGGATCATTACTATGATGCGAGCAATATACAAACTAAGATTTCTTTGTTTATTTGTCCTTAGCCTTGCCTTATGGGGATGTGCTAGTTCACCCTCAGATTTATTGACTCCAAAGGGGGCGTTGCGGATGGGGCTATATAAAGGTACTCCGACCTCGGTTCTGGATTTTGATGGTCCTGGAGAAGCTCGCGGTATAGGCTATGAGTTAGGAAAAAATCTCGCCACCCAATTGGAGGTGGGATATGACCCTGTTGTATTTGAGAAAAATGCGGATGTATTAGCTGCGATAAAGAGTGGTTCGGTCGATCTAGTGTTTACTAATGCAAGCGCTGATCGAGCAAAGTATATTCAGTTTTCTAAGACGGTGATCAAAATTGAAAAAGGATTCTTAATGAGTCCGCATAGCAAGATTGGATCTCTTTCGGAAATCAATCGTCGAAACGTTAAGATTGGTTACAGTGTGGGAAGTAATTCCCAGACTGAGTTACCAAGCTTAATTCCGAATGCGAGCTTGATACCAACCCAGTCTACAAAACATGCGATTGCACTCTTGAAGTCTGGCGAACTTGATGGATTCTCCACTAATAAAGCAATTCTTTATGAAATGGCTGCTTCCATTCCCAAGTCTCGGGTTTTGCCTGCCGTTATTGGATATGAGTATTTGGCCCTCGGCACGCCTCAGTCACGCGCAATCCCAGATTCCTTGTTAAATGATTTTGTAGATCGCATGGAATCCACGGGCAAGCTTAAAGAAATAATTCAACGATCAGGCATCCAAGGTCTTGCGCCCAACTAATTCAGATTAAACATCCAGAAAGCGAAGTCATGATTATAGATTGTCATGGTCACTACACTACGGCACCGAAGGCCTTAAGGGAGTGGCGAGATGCTCAAGTTGCTAATTTAAATACACCAGAGCTTGGCCTTAAGGTTTTGGATTTAAAGATCAGTGATGATGAAATTCGGGAGTCAATAGAAAATAATCAATTGGCCAGAATGCGAGAGCGGGGTATCGATGTAACTATTTTCTCTTCCCAGGCTAGCTTTATGACTCATCACATTGGCGATTTCAATACCTCGGCTACTTGGGCTGCAATCTGTAATGAGCTTTGTTATCGGGTTACTCAATTATTTCCTCAGCATTTTGTTGGAGCAGCGATGCTCCCACAGTCACCGGGGGTGGATATCAGCACCTGCTTGCCCGAGATGCGTAAATGTATTAACGAGTATCAATTTGTTGGCATCAATCTCAATCCCGATCCTTCTGGTGGGCATTGGCGTGATCCGCCCTTAAGTCATGCTTATTGGCATCCCATATATCGTGAGATGGTTTCATTGGGTGTTCCGGCAATGATCCATGTCAGTACGAGCTGTAATGACTGCTTTCATACCACAGGCGCCCATTATCTCAACGCCGATACAACAGCTTTCATGCAATGCCTGACCTCAGATCTATTTGAGCAGTTCCCTGAATTGAAATTCTTAATCTCCCATGGCGGTGGAGCAGTGCCATATCACTGGGGGCGCTTTAGGGGGTTAGCGAAAGATATGAAGATCCCGGATATTAATCACAAGCTTTTGAACAATGTCTACTTTGATACTTGTGTCTACCATCAGCCCGGGATTGATTTGTTAACCAAGGTGATCCCGGTTAAAAATATTCTGTTTGCCTCGGAAACATTTGGCGCGGTAAAAGATATAGATCCTGATACAGGGCATTATTTCGATGACACACGTCGCTATGTTGAAGCGGTTGATTCACTAAGCGCTCAAGATAGGCATATGATTTTCGAGGGCAATGCCCGAGAATTATTTTCTCGTATTAACCAACGAATCCCAGTTGGAGCATAGTGAAAATGCTTTCAAACAAAATAAAAGCCCCGACTAATCGGGGCTTTTATTTCAGAGATGCTTATAGATGATCTATGCGAATGATTTTTACTTCTTCTTGCTAGTCTTTGTTACTGCATCGGCCGCAGTATTGATATTAGTTTGCGCAACTTCAACCGCATGCTTCACTGCTTTTTGGCTAGTTTCAAAAACATTGTTTGCTGAGGCAATTGCTTGCTTGAGTGCTTGAATAGCTGCGTCAGAACCAGCAGGCGCATTCTTAGTCCACTCTTCAACTAATGAATTCATTTTCTTTTGATTGGCAGCAAATTCTTTTTCTGCAGACTTGGTAAAGCTATTTTGCGTCTCGTGAGCTAACTCATAGAGATGACGGCTATAAGAAATAATTTTCTCAGCAATCGGCTGAACAGTTTCCGCCTGATGGGCAAGAAGCTGTTGAATATCTTTTACTTCTAATGCTTTCTTGGCATTGTTAACGCTATCGCTCAGACTTTGTTTAGCAATTGCTAAGTTGAGTTCTACTAATCTCTCGATACTTTGCAAGGCTTGATTGGTTAGGCCGCTCAGGGTTTCTAAATTAGCCTTTTGCGCTGCTGCGATTTGTTCAGGAGTTAAGTTCATTGCGGACCCTTTCATTGGGTTAGGTTACTTTGTTCAGTATGACCCTTTGAACAAATTGGATCAACTAACTTATACGGATAATTATAAGGCTGTATATTGCGACGCATCATTCGTGGCGGACTTTGGATAATGATTTGCTATTAGCGAGGCTGCGTCGAAAAAGCCTAAAATGAGAAATTAAGTTAAAAAATTCAATATTTTCAGTAAGTTATTCATGAAGCCAGGCTTAGACAGTTTTATTGCACCCATTTTTGTGTTGATTTGGAGTACAGGGTTTGTGATTGCGCGTCTAGCTATGCCGTACGTTGAGCCTTCGACTTTTCTCTTTTGGCGCTTTAGTGGTGTACTTGCGGCGATGGCTGCATTAAGTCTGATATGGCGCATTACTTGGCCTGGTTGGTCTCAAATCAAGCACATTGCGATTGCGGGCATATTGTTGCAGTTCGGTTATTTGCTTGGCGTATGGTTTGCCGTCAGGCTTGGCATGACAGCAGGGTTGGTAGCAATTATTGTTGGATTGCAGCCGATATTGACTGCGTGGTTTGCCGCATGGATTTCAGAGAAAGTTACACCGCGCCAATGGATCGGTTTATGTTTCGGATTTGCCGGCGTTGCTTTAGTAGTGGCAGAAAAGATTGGTTTTGCGCATATTCCTTTTGCAAGTTATGTATTGGCTTTCATTGCGCTGCTATCGATCACTTTCGGCACGCTTTATCAAAAGAAATATTGCCCAGTTTTTGATTTGCGTGCTGGCTCCTCAATTCAGTTTGGTATCTCAACTGTCTTGTGCTTCTTTTGTATGTATTTCTTTGAGAGCGGGGTGATGGTCTGGAATGCCTCGGTTATTACAGCTCTTTTATGGGCGGTTTTTCCCTTATCGATTGGTTCAATTAGTCTGCTCTTTATGATGATTCGCAAGGGTGCGGCAATCAAGGTAACAAGCCTCTTGTACTTGACCCCCCCAACTACGGCTCTGATGGCATGGTTCTTATTTGATGAGCCATTTACGCTCATGATGGCCCTAGGATTGTGCTTGACGATGACCGGTGTGGTGCTCGTTAATGCCCGTCAAGCCAATACAGTCGCTACGATTGCCGAATAGGGGTTGAAATTAGGGGGGGGTAATTTCCTTATTGGTTTAGAAAGTATTTATCATTCCGTATGTTGAAAGTTTTGGAAGGTCTTTTGGGGATGCGTTTGAAACGAATTTGGCTGTTTTCTGTGATTTTTGCTGTTACTTGTGGCGCGTCTATTGCGCCAGCATATGCCGCCAGCAAAGATAAGGACAAGCAAACCAAGACCAGCAAAGTTGTAGTTAAGTCAGCCAAGAAACCCAAAACAGTTCGCGTCACAGTAACGCGCGCAAATGCGCCAGAAGTTGCCGCGCCACCCTCATTTGCAACAGCGCTTGGATTGCGTGGACAGCATGATGACCTCAGTTTGAAATCAAGCGTTGCAATGGTGGTCAACCAAGACACCAAAGAGGTGTACTTTGAAAAAAACCCAAAGGTAAGCTTACCAATTGCATCGATCACAAAATTGATGACGGCCATGGTGGTGTTAGATTCAAAAATGCCTCTAGATAAAACGATCGTAATTAACGCTGAAGATGCGCATATTTATCGTCGCTCTCGTTTAGCTGAAGGCACGGCAATGTCACGTGAAGATGCATTGCATTTGGCTCTCATGTCCTCTGAGAACCGTGCGGCATATACCTTGGGGCGCAACTATCCAGGCGGCGTACCTGCCTTTGTTGATGCTATGAATCGCAAGGCTAAAGAATTGGGAATGGATCATTCTCACTTTGCAGATCCAACTGGATTGCTTAGTGAAAATGTGGCTACAGCAGAAGACTTAACCCGTATGGTTAATGCTGCATATCAATATAAGTTGATACGTGAGTATTCCACTTGGCCAGACTTAACAATGGTGATTGCAAAGCGTCCTCAAAAGTTTTTGAACACGAATCGCCTCGTTCGTTCTGGTGATATGGATATTGGTTTGCAAAAGACAGGTTTTATTAATGCCGCTGGCAAATGTTTAGTGATGCAAGCTAGAGTGAACAACACGCCTCTGTTGTTAGTCTTCTTGGATTCAGTAGGAACACAATCACGCTTTGCAGATGCGGTTCGTGTGCGCGATTGGTATGAGCGCATGCCATCAAGCGCTCAGCCAATACGTCGTTTAATGTAAAAGTGGATGGATTAAGCCGAGCCGCCTGGCTCGGTTGATTTGGGTTTGTAGCCCATGCCTTTGGAGATTTGCAGGGCGATATCCTGTAGTGATCTCAACCAATCAGCTTGAATACGGTCTGTAGGGGCGCTTAGCGATAATCCCGCCACCAATTTGCCGGTATCGTCCAATATGGCCGCCGCAAGGCAGCTAACCCCAAGCTCCAATTCCTCATCATCGCGCGCGCTACCAACTCTGCGAACATGATTGAGTTCAGTTTCTAGTTTGGCTAAATCAGTAATGCTGTTGCGAGTGTGACCTGATAGTCCAGTTCGGGTGACGTAGGCTCGAACCTGATTGGCATCATCGCTTGCTAAAAAGAGTTTTCCGACCGAAGTGAGGTGAAGAGGAGCGCGTCCACCAATTGCTCGCACAACCTGCATGCCTGAACGCTCACTGTATGCACGATCTACATAAACGATTTCATCACCCTGGCGTACGGAGAGATTTACTGTCTCACCAGTAAGTTTGTGAAGGGTGCGCATCGGTCCCTGTGCCGCTTCGCGAACAGAAAGTCTGGCTTTGACAAGATTTCCTAGTTCCAACAATTTGAGTCCTAGGCGATAGGTGTCACCATCACCACGCTCAACTAAGCGGCATGCAACCATGTCATTCAGAATGCGGTGAGCAGTAGAGGGATGAAGACCCGTTTGTTCCGCCAAGCTTTTAAGGCTGCAGGATTCTTCATGCTCCGCCAAAGCGTCGAGCAAATTCATCATTCGCTCAACTACCTGGATGGCAGTTTTAGCAACTTCCCCGGTATTTTTAGAGTCTTTGACAGATTTGCTGGTATTCATAGGACTTATTGTAGCGATTTCAGGCCATATTGCATATTGTGAAATTAGTTTTTACTGATTTACCGCCTCAAACAAGCTGACTTGGGGCGGGAGAGTATCCCAAAAACCAAATTTAGGCGCTTCTTAGAGCCTTGGCGCACTCGTTGACAAGGTCGGGTCCTCTATAGATGAGGCCGCTATAAAGCTGAACTAGACTGGCGCCAGCTCTGATTTTTTCCCTGGCATCGGCGCCCGATAGGATGCCGCCAACACCTATGATTGGCAGACGATCTCCGAGTCGCGCTTTAAGTGCTTTGATAACGGCGTTAGATGCAGCTCGAACAGGCGCTCCCGATAAGCCACCAGTCTCTTCGCCATGTTCGAGACCTTGCACTGCATCGCGAGCAATCGTTGTGTTTGTAGCAATAACGGCATCCATGCCAAACTCAACCAATAAATCGGCAATTAAATGAATGTCATCTTGATCAAGATCTGGGGCGATTTTTAGAAACACCGGTTTACGAATTCCGGTGCGATCGCTTAAACGCTTTCTTGCATCATCAAGACTGCGAAGAAGATCGCGCAACATATCTTCGCCCTGAAGCGCGCGAAGATTTTTAGTGTTGGGTGATGAGATGTTGACGGTGATGTAGGTCGCGATATCGTAGACCGCTTCCATGCCCAGCACGTAATCGCTGGCAGCCTCTTCTATAGGGGTGCTAGCGTTCTTACCAATATTGAGCCCTAGGACGCCACCACTTTGCCAGTAACGAGATTTACGCACTCTGGCAACGCAAGCCTCAACACCATCATTGTTAAAGCCCATACGGTTAATAATGGCCTGAGCTTCAGGCAGACGAAACATGCGTGGCTTGGGATTGCCGGGTTGAGGGCGGGGCGTAACCGTGCCAATTTCCAAGAAGCCAAAACCAAGCTTAGCTAATGCGTCGATGTGCTTACCATCTTTATCTAAGCCTGCAGCCAAGCCAACTGGATTCGGAAATTCAATTCCACACACGCATTGAGGATCGGCAACTGGTTTGCTGACTAACTTATCTAGCAATCCCCAACGTTGCACGCAATCTAAATTGGTAAGCGTGAGATTATGGGCTTGCTCTGGATCTAAACAAAAGAGCCATGGACGTAAAAGTGAGTAGCGATCGATCATGGCAGATATTATGAACTAGTCAGCTTTTGCCAATGATCCTCTATGATCCCTTCCATTGGCTGAAACTTTACCTTGTAGGACATCTTCTCACTTTCTTTAATGTAGTAGCCTAAGTAGAGATAGGGTAGATGTAGTATTCGAGCTTGCTCAATTTGCCACAAGATGCTGTAACTGCCAAAGCTAGCCGCATTATCTGCAGCATCGTAGAAGGTGTATACCGAAGAGATGCCATGTTCCAAAATGTCAATCATGCTGACCATTCGCAATCGGCCAGGATGGGGGTCATTCGGGCCGTCTCTGAATTCAACAATGCGTGAATTCACTCTGCTTTGAAGCAAGAACTGCATGTACTGATCTTGATCGTCGCTATCCATGTCGCCGCCAGCGTGACGCTCATTTTGATAGCGTTGATATAGTTGATAGTGCTCTTCTTGATACCCCAGATTTAAAACTGAGGCTTGAAGACCAGAGTGTTTTTTCCAAGCACGCCGTTGACTGCGGTTGGGAGTGAATTGGTTTACTAGCACGCGAGTAGCAATGCATGCCTTGCATGAATCGCAGTAGGGGCGGTATGTATATAAGCCGCTACGACGAAAACCCGCATGAATGAGTTCGTTATACATATCCGCATGAATTAAATGAGACGGAGTGGCAACTTGCGAACGCGCAGTTTTATTGGGCAAGTAGCTACATGGGTAGGGCGCAGTTGCATAAAACTGTAGGGTCGTGATAGGTAGCTCTTTTAAGCGTGTCATAACCAGTGCGTCAATATTTGCTTATCAAATTTCCAGGATTTAACAATATTAGATTGATTTACAGAAGCTTGCAGTTGTTGCAAAAAGTCTAAGCGGGGTATGGGTTTAGCGCCCATTGATCGTAAGTGACTTGTTTCTTGCTGACAGTCAATCATTGCCACTTGCTTCTGAATGCACCAGGCGCTTAAGGCGGCCAGGGCTATCTTTGACGCATTAGGCTTGCGACTAAACATCGACTCTCCATAAACCATGGAGCCGATTGCAGCGCAATATAAACCCCCAATCAATGCGCCGTTTTCCGTAACTGCAATCGAGTGAGCATAGCCTTGCTCATGAATAGTGGAATAGGCATCCATGATTTCATGGGTGATCCAGGTGCCATCTTGATCTTTGCGAGCGCTTGTTGCGCATGCGCGGATGACTGCTCCAAAGTCAGCATCTACTAAAAGCTCAGACTGGCTATCTTGGTAAAAATGACGAATACTTTTCTGAAGAGATTCGCTGCAGTGAAAATCACTGGGCTTTAAAACCATGCGTGGATCTGGTGACCACCACAACACTGGTTGTTCATCTGAATACCAAGGAAAAATGCCTAGCTGATACGCCTGCAGTAATTGGTTTGGGTAAATACGCTCACTGACTGCAATCAGACCAGGCACGCTTTGGTCGGGATCTGGGCTTAGCATGGGGTTGGGAAAAGAATCTTGGGGCCCAAGCCAACAAATTTGACTCATCCGCTAACCAATCCAACCGGTTCAGATTTTCTCGGAACGCAAGACATCACGACTGCGCACATGAAATTCGCTATTCAAAGCCCCAGAAGCCCGATCAGCAAAGAACCACTCTAGAGTCTGCTTCACGGTTGGAAAGGCAAGATCTTTCCAGGGAATATCTCGCTCATCAAATAGAGCCACTTCTAAGCTTTCTTCGCCAGCTGAAAAATCGGGTGTCTTCATCGTCGCAAGATAAAACAAATGCACTTGCTCTGCATGAGGAACATTCAGCAATGAATACAGTGGACCAATATCAACAACTGCGCCGGCTTCTTCAAATGTTTCGCGAGCGGCACCATCACTGGTACTTTCGCCTAACTCCATAAAGCCCGCGGGAAGAGTCCAATAACCGTGACAAGGTTCAATAGCACGGCGGCAGAGTAATACCTTGTCACCATAAACAGGGATGCTGCCAACGACGTTTCTAGGATTCTGATAATGAATACTTCCGCATGCTTCACACACATGTCGCTCACGCGAATTGTCGGCTGGTATTTTTACCGTGATTGTGGCTGCGCAGTTGGGACAGTACTTCATGAATGCTTTCTAGAAATGAGCTTTAATGGCGCCTCGTAGGGCATTGCTAAGCATAATCTCTTTCGCCATTAAGACATCCTGAATAGTCAGGTTGGCTTCGCGGGCATTTATGGCGGGATCAGCAAGGAGCGCCTTGCGCATGACTCCAGGCAACACCCCCGCAGAAAGGGGTGGGGTAAGCCATTCAATACTACTGGCAGGTTTAATAAAAAGGCTACTTCTGCCACCCTCCGTGACAAAGCCATGTTCATTTACAAATAGTGCATCAAAGCCCCCCAGCTTTACAGCCTCTTGCCAAGCAAGGTCGCATAAATCACGGGCGTTTACCTTGTGAGTCAGCAATCGATTGCTGGAACTCATTTCGCAGTTCATCGGCAGAATATCCTTTGCCCAAAAAATCTTGACCGGTTCATTGATCTGATTAAGAGTTCCGCATTGAGCACTTAAATCTCCATTGGCGGCAAGATCAAGTCTTAGGCGTGTGGGAAGATCTTGATCCAAGCGGGCGCATGTATTCAAAATGACTACGCGAGCCTTTTCTACATCAAAAGGGATGCGCAGGGCGCTTGCCGAGCTTTGAATGCGATCTAAGTGAGATTCAAGTTTTTGGGGTTGCTTATTTAAAACTGCAATTGTTTCGAATAATCCAGTGTTGCTTGGAAGTTCTGTTAGAAATGCGGATTTAATCTGGCACTCATGCCACTCTTGTTCTGCATCAGAATCAATCGTGATGCCAGCACCAACGCCAAGAGTGAAGTTGACCGATTGAGATGACGAATCCTTTTCAACTTCAATAGTTCTAATAGGAACGCTAAAAGCAAAGTCACCATTTGGATCAAGCCATCCCAGGGCGCCGCAGTAATAGCCTCGATCGGATTGCTCAAGTTCTTGAATAATTTCCATACTACGTTTTTTGGGGGCGCCCGTAACCGAGCCGCAAGGGAAAACAGCATTCAAAATGTCATACAGTTTTACTTCTGGCTTGATTTGCCCTTGTACAGTGGAAGTCATCTGCAAAACATCGCCATGTCTCGCCACCTGAAATAAGTGAGGTACTTTTGCCGTATTGGGTAAACAGATGCGACTTAAGTCATTACGCAATAGATCCACAATCATGACATTCTCTGCTTGGTTTTTGGGATCGTCAGATAAGGAGTTCGCTGTATCTGATAAGGCGCTAGCAGTACCTTTCATCGGCATTGCTTTTAATGTATCTCCCTGTCGCTCAATGAATAGCTCTGGTGATTGAGAGAGTAAATAGTGATGATCTTGTGCGATATAGGCGCCAAACCTACCGGGCTGACGCTCACGCAATCTACTGTAAAGGGCTAGCGGTGCGCCATAGACATCACCAGTGATGCGATAGGTGTGGTTAATTTGATAGGTGTCACCACTACGAATGTATTCTTGGATCTTCTCGATATCGTCACAAAAATGATCCTTGCTTATTGAAGCTTGAAGATTCATAACCCCTGCAAGTTGCTCTACATTCGATAGCGTTTTTAATTCAGCCGCAATGTAGTAATCCATTTGCTCTTTTGAGAGCTTTTGGTATTTCTGAAAAGCCCACACCTCAATGAGTGGATGAGGATTCGAGTCTGTATTTAATTCATGATCAGGTTGGGGTAGATGATGAATTAACCGACCTAGTTCATAGGCAAAAGCGGCAACCAAATATTGGCCTTTATCTAATGCAAGAGTTATTTCCTCTAAGCAGTCCTTAACTGCTCGACGATCGGTTTCGGAGTTGCCGCTAGGAAGAACGCGCCAATATTGCAGAGGCGCGTTATAGACTCGACTCGACGGATTGGCCGCCGTGCTTTGAGCGTCATCCAGCAAAATCATGACGCTTACTCTATCAATTATTTGAGAATGGTGGCCGATTCAATGACAACTGGCTTAGTTGGTACATCAGCCATTCTGCCCATGCGTGGCGCTGGGGCAACTATGGTGGGCACCTTGCGAATAGCATCAATAGTTTGGGTGCCGGAGATTACCTTTCCAAATACGGTATAGCCATTACCCATAGCGTTTGGGTAGTTCAGGCCTTCATTATCTTTAACGTTAATGAAAAATTGGGCTGTTGCGGAATCAGGATCCGAAGTGCGGGCCATTGCAATAGTGTAAGTATTGTTTTTGAGTCCATTATTTGCTTCAGACGCAACTGGCGCATCAGTAGGCTTTTGCACAAGGTCAGGTGTAAAGCCACCACCTTGAATCATGAAGCCATCAGTAACGCGGTGAAAAATGGTGCCGTTATAAAAACCGCTCTTTACGTAGTTAAGAAAGTTGGCTGTAGTTTTAGGCGCTTTAACATCATCTAATTCCACAACAAAGTTACCCATCGTGGTTTTAAATTCCACCTTTGGACCGGCAATTGCCGCTTGAGTCGCAAAGCAAGTAAAAGCAAAAACGAATAGGGTAAAAAACTTACGCATAAAGACTCCTAAACCGAGACATCAATTGAATTAACAGCAATAGCCTATTGTATTGTGCTATTGGCTTAGGCCATTAGGAAGATTGCCCGCTCTTGCATAGGGGGCTTCATCAAACATTCCTGGGCGAGAGAGGTAATCAAGTACCAAGTCCATCGTATCAACACCCCAAAAACAGCGTTGATTGACGATCAAGGCAGGCACTCCAAAGGCGCCATCCGCTTTCGCCTGTTCGGTATTGGCAATTAGTTGAGATTTGATCGCAGCGTCATCTGGTTTCGGCGTGTCCCGAGATAAACCTAGGTAAGCGCAAAAGTCAGGCCAAGAAAGATTTGGATCTTTGCCTTCAAGCCAGACACAGTCAAAAGCTTTTTCTACCATCGCCCAATCTGCTTTTTCTTGAACCAAAAGACGTTGGGGTGCAACGGTCATAAATGGATGGTGCTCCGGAAAGCGAAAGGGAATGCCTAGCCTCTCGGCTTGCCAAACGCAAAATTGATAGGTATGAGGGCGCTTAGCGGCAATTTCACCAGGCCCTTTGTTCTCAGTTGCCCTAAAAAGGCCACCCAACAAGATCGGCACAGGCGTAATTCAAGTTTTTCTTCTGGGCGCTTGCGTTGCTTGATATATAAATATGCAAACGGAGAAATAATGTCGTAATACAAACGTGCTGGTAACTTAGAAGACATTTTCCAATCTCGTCCCATTATTTTTTCTGATGCTCGTCGTCAAGCTTTCTTAAGAACGCCATCTTTTCTTTAATCTGACTTTCTAGACCATGTTCAACTGGTTCATACCAATGGGGCGCAGCCATTCCTTCGGGTAAGTAGGATTCACCAGCAGCATAAGCATGGGGCTCATCATGAGCATAGCGATATTCTTTACCGTGACCTAACTCTTTCATGAGCTTGGTCGGCGCATTGCGCAAATGATTAGGTACAGGTTTGGATTGTTCATTTGCCACAAAGGCACGAGCCGCATTGAAGGCTTTATAGCTCGCATTACTTTTAGCTGCTACAGCAAGATAGACAACGGCTTGACCAAGCGCTAACTCTCCTTCAGGTGAGCCAAGGCGCTCATAGGTAAGGGCGGCATCGTTTGCTAGTTGTATGGCACGAGGATCCGCAAGTCCTATATCTTCCCATGCCATGCGAATAATGCGACGAGCCAAGTAACGAGGGTCTACTCCGCCATCCAACATTCGGCATAACCAATACAGAGAAGCATCCGGGTCTGAACCTCTAACGGATTTATGTAGTGCGGATATTTGATCGTAAAACTGGTCGCCACCTTTATCAAATCGCCTTGCTTGAGTAGAAAGCGCATTTTCAATAAAGGCTTGATCAACAATCTTGGTTGCAGAGTCTGGGGCAAGCACTGCGTTGCGCACCTGCTCAACTAAATTCAGCAATCTTCTAGCATCACCATCAGCATGGTGAATGAGAGTGTCAATGGCTGCCGTCTCGAACTGAACTTCAGGCATTGCAAATTGGTGTGCGCGCTCAAATAACTGTTGAAGCTCGGCTTTATTTAAAGACTTTAGAACATAGACCTGCGCACGTGAGAGTAATGCTGAGTTCACCTCAAAAGAGGGGTTCTCGGTAGTCGCGCCAATGAAGGTAAATAGACCCGATTCCACATGAGGTAAGAGCGCATCTTGCTGGCTTTTGTTAAAGCGATGAATCTCATCGACAAACAGAATGGTTTGTTTGCCAGATTGCGCTAAGGTTTGCTCTGCCTGTTGAATCGCCTCCCGAATTTCTTTAACGCCCGCCAATACAGCGGAAATGGCGATGAACTCTCGATCAAATGCTTTGGCGGATAGGCGGGCTAAGGTTGTTTTTCCTACGCCTGGTGGCCCCCATAAAATCATGGAGTGAGGCTTGCCTGATGCAAACGCTAGGTTTAATGGTTTTTTGGGTGCTAGTAAATGGGTCTGCCCAATAACATGGTCAATTGATTTTGGGCGTAAC
>JBGAIU010000030.1:0-18771 GCA_044225315.1 Polynucleobacter sp. | reverse complement strand
AACCAATAGTTAGACCCAGCAAAACACCCTTTAATTGTTGGAATCGGTTTGCATCTTTTGGCGCATGAATTTCTCCAAGCGAAGGTTGAAACCAGGTGTACAACAACAAAAGCAACAAAACAAAAGGTAAAGCTTTGCGCAATGGCTCTGCTGGAAAGTTGCTTACCGCATTTGCACCCAACAGTGAACCAACAAAACCGGCAACAATTGCAGGACCAACCACTGCCCATGGAAGTGATACGTGACGTAAATATCTGCGGGCAGCATTTAGCGTTCCCCCCACCGCGGAAACCTTATTGGTAGAAAGCAGGGTGGCTGGAGGGGCATCTGGATATGCGGTAAAAAGCGCTGGCACTTGTATCAAACCGCCACCACCAGCAACCGCATCCACTAGGCCAGCAAAAAAGGCCATCGCCAATAGCAAAGGCCAAATGTAAATTGAAAATTCGATGGGAGTCTCTTTTATTAAAAATTAAATTGAGTGTGGCGCCAAAAACTTAGCGCCACACTAAAAACTAATAATAAAAGAATAAGGGAATTAACGAAAAACCAAAAACCTAGACTGCTTAGTTTTTGTCTTAGCGTTTATTTTTAAGGTGCGCAACAATTTCGCCAACAACGCCGCGACGAAATGCCAACACACAAATGACAAAAATAAATCCGGTTGCGATCGTGCTCCAAGATCCAATATTCGCGAGATAGTTTTGCAAACCAACCACAATACCCGCGCCAACTACTGGACCCAAAATGGTTCCCATGCCACCTAGTAAAGTCATCAACACCACTTCGCCGGACATATGCCAATGAACATCAGTCAAAGTTGCCAGCTGGAAAACCAAAGATTTCATTGAGCCAGCCAAACCTGCAAGCGCTGCAGAAATGACAAAAGACATTAGCTTGAATCGATCAACGTCGTAGCCCAAAGAAATGGCGCGTGGCTCATTTTCGCGAATCGCTTTTAATACTTGGCCGAAAGGGGAGTGAACCGCTCTCATGATGAGTGCAAATCCAAACAAGAAAACGGCCAAAACAAAGTAATACATGGCTACGTCGTCTTTGAGGTCAATTAGGCCAAACAGCGTTCCACGGGGCACACCCTGAATACCATCTTCACCACCCGTATAAGGAAGTTGTACGGCCAAGAAATAGACCATCTGCGAAAGCGCCAATGTCACCATCGCAAAATAAATGCCTTGACGACGAATTGCGAGAGACCCAATCAAGAAGCCAAGCACACCTGAGCCAACAACACCTAAGAGAATGCCGAGCTCTGGGGAAAAACCAGCCTCTTTACAGAAATAAGCCGTAATGTATGCAGCGGTTCCAAAAAATGCTGCGTGCCCAAAGGACAAAAGGCCAGTAAAGCCAAGTAACAAGTTAAATGCGCAAGCAAAAAGAGCAAAGCACAAAACCTTCATTGCAAAAACAAGATAGATGAAATCTTGAAACGGCAACAGCAAAGCAATTAAAACCAGAATGGCGTAAAGCAATTTTGTTTTGGAGTTCACGATTATTTCTCCCGCCCAAAAAGTCCAGCAGGACGAATCAAGAGAACAATTGCCATGATCACAAAAATGACAACTCCGGAAGCTTCAGGATAAAAGACCTTAGTAAGACCTTCTACTAAGCCCAATCCTAGGCCCGTCAAAATCGCGCCCATGATTGAACCCATACCGCCAATCACCACCACCGCAAAAACAACGATGATCAGATTTGATCCCATCAGTGGATTTACTTGGAAGATTGGGGCGGCTAATACACCGGCAAAGCCAGCCAAACCAACGCCATAGGCGTAGGCCAAGGAAATCATCAATGGCACATTAATGCCAAACGCTTGAAGCAATTTTGGATTTTCAGTACCCGCACGTAGATATGCGCCCAACTTTGTTCTTTCTATCACATACCAAGTAGAGAAACAAACCGCCAAAGAAATCACCACGACCCACAAGCGATACTTAGGCAAAATAATTCCAATGGACTCCAGTGGGATCGCGCCCTGCAAGAGCTCTGGAGCAGGATAACTTTCGCCAGAAATTCCATACCAATGACGGAACATTCCCTCAATGATTAAAGCCAATCCAAAAGTAAGCAACAAACCATACAAATGGTCTAGGTGATAAAGCCGACGCAACATGGTCCGCTCAAGGATCAAACCAAAGCCCGCCAATACAAGCGGCACAAAAATTAAAGCAAACCAATAATTGATGGATAACTCAGGAAAACCAAGCCATTGGCTAATTTAAGTCAAGCCAATCCAAGCAATAAATGCGCCCATGGTGTACTGCGCACCATGGGCGAAATTAATAATGTTCAGGAGGCCAAAAATAATGGCCAACCCCAAACTCAAAATGACATAAAAAGAGCCATTAATCAAACTTACTAAGAGCTGGGCAACCAGCCCTTGTGGGGTAATTCCGAGAAGTTCAAACATGCTTATTTTTGTAATTACTTATTGGTAACCAACTTGCATCGTGACAATGAAAGCGGTTGGGTTGCTTCGGCAGCAGGAATCACTGCACGAACATGGTAGTAATCCCATGGGCTCTTAGATTCAGATGGCTTCTTCACTTCCAAAAGGTACATGTCATGCTCAAACTTACCGTCTGCACGAATCTTGCCTTTAAAGAGGCCATCATCAATGTTGGTTGATTTGAGGGCTTTCATTACCGCCTGTGTATCGTCAGTGCCAGCCTTTTGAACCGCATTCAAATAAGCCAATACTGAGGAATAAACACCAGCCTGAACCATGCTAGGCATACGCTTATGTTGCAAGATAAAGCGCTTAGAGAAAGCGCGGGTCTTGTCATCTTTATCCCAGTAGAAGCCCTCTGTGAGGTACATGCCTTGAGCAGCATTCAAGCCCAAAGAATGGACGTCTGTAATAAACATCAACAAAGGAACAACCGTTTGCTTCTTATTAATACCAAACTCAGATGCTTGCTTTACGGTATTAATAGTGTCTTGACCTGCGTTTGCCAAAGCCACAACGTCAGCACCGCTAGCTTGAGCCTTTAAGAGGTAAGAAGAGAAATCGCTATTTGGGAAAGGATGCTTGCTGGTGCCCAATACTTTTCCGCCGTTAGCAGTTACAACGCCGGTAGCATCTTTTTCCAACGCAGCACCGAACGCATAGTCAGCAGTAATGAAGTACCAATTCTTTTTACCCTGCTTTACAACTGCCTTACCTGTTCCGTTGGAAAGCGCGTAAGTGTCATAAGTCCAATGAACGTTATTGGCTGTACATTTTTCATTGGTAATCGGCAAAGATGCTGCGCCTGAAACCAAAGTGATTTTGTTCTTTTGTTCAGCCACTTCCATCACAGCCAAAGCAACGTTGGTTGAAACCAACTCCACAATCACGTCAACGCCATCTTTGTCATACCATTCGCGAGCCTTATTGGCTGCAATGTCTGCTTTGTTTTGGTGATCCGCGCTAACTAGCTCAATCTTTTTACCAATAACAGTGCCGTCTTTAGAAAAATCGGCGATGGCCATTTTGGCAGCAATCACTGCGCCTGGACCAGCCAAATCGGAATATGTTGAAGAAAGGTCGGTTAACACGCCGATCTTGACAACGTCACCACTAACCTTAGACCCACTTTGCGCAAAAACTGGGTTTGAAGCGAACATCGTCGCTGCAACCAGACTTGCGGTAATTTGCTTTAACTTCATACCTATCTCCTATAGAAACCGCTAAACACCAAGATACTCATTTAATAAGGTCGCTTTTTCAGCCAACTCATTTTGCTGCACAACTTCAACAACATTTCCATGCTCAACAACATAGTGTCGATCTGCCAGAGGCGCGGCAAAACGGAAGTTTTGCTCAACCAACACAATGGTGAAACCTTTATTGCGCAAACTGGTTACAACCTCGCCCAGCTTTTGCACAATCACCGGAGCCAAGCCCTCAGTAATCTCATCGAGCAAAAGTAGTTTGGCGCCAGTTCTCAAAATACGCGCCATAGCCAACATCTGCTGCTCACCACCGGAGAGACGTGTTCCCGGACTATTGCGACGCTCATATGGATTTGGGAACATCTCATAGATTTCATCCAAACCCATTCCGCCCGGTGCAACCTCTGGTAACAAAAGTAGATTTTCTTCGGTGCTTAGGCTAGCGAAGATGCCTCGCTCTTCAGGGCAAAAACCAACCCCGAGCCGTGCAATTTTGTATGTCGGCATAGAAATAGTTTCTGCGCCGTAAACCCGAACAGAGCCAGTTCTTTTACTAGTTAAGCCCAAAATGGATTTCAGAATGGTGCTTCGACCTGCGCCATTTCTACCTAACAAAGTAACAACTTCACCATCTCGAACGGCAAAATTCACGCCATGCAAAATATGCGACTCGCCGTACCAAGACTCTAAATTTTTAACCTCAAGCGCCATGGTCATAAAGCATCTCCCCCATGACTACCCATGTAAGCCTCAACCACCAAAGGATTATTAGAGACTTCGTGATAAGAGCCTTCAGCCAATACAGAGCCGCGTTGCAATACGGTAATACGATCGACGATGGAAGAAACCACCTTCATGTTGTGCTCAACCATCAAAATGGTTCGCCCTTTGGACACACGATCAATGAGCTCGGTAACTCGCTCGACATCCTCGTGACCCATGCCTTGGGTGGGCTCATCTAACAACATTAGTTCAGGTTCCATGGCCAATGTGGTGGCAATTTCTAGCGCCCTCTTGCGGCCATACGCCAAATTCATGGTTTCTTCATCGGCAAATTTCTCTAGGCCGACTTCGTGCAAAAGCTCTAAAGCCCTCTCATTTAATACATCCAGCGAGCTTCCAGGTTTCCAAAAGTGGAATTCGGTGCCCAATCCTCGCTGCAGTGCAACACGAACGTTTTCCAAGACTGTTAAATGAGGAAAAACTGCGGAAATTTGAAATGATCGAATCACGCCTCGACGCGCAATTTGAGATGGTGCCTCGTTGGTGATGTCAAAACCATTAAATAGGATTTGGCCACTAGTCGGCTCCAAGAATTTTGTCAGCAAATTAAAGCAGGTAGTTTTTCCAGCTCCATTTGGCCCAATTAAGGCATGAATGGTTCCTCTGTTCACATCCAAATTAACGTCGCTTACCGCTGAAAACCCTTTGAAGGATTTTCCTAGACCAATTGTTTTTAAGATTGTTTCTTGCAAGTTCATGCCCTCTACCCCTCGCTGGGACAAGACTTTGAGGATAACCTAGAACAGCCTAGCCATATATAGCAATTACCCTAAAAGAAAAGGGTTATAACTTTTGTGTGTCTTTAATAAATTTTTGGATCGCGCTTCTTGCCGCCTCGTCCAAGACATCAATTGGCACCCGTTGTGCACCCTGAATAATCATGAGTGCATATGCCTTTGCAAGCGCAGAACCTTCAGCACATAAACTTAATTCATCACCCCTTGCGGGCGAGAGATTTCGCCAGTAATTGATAGCGCTCTCAAGCTCTTGAATGGAGATGTACAACATGCAAATTGTTTGGTTTATTTGCCGTCAAGAGAGAGCATTGTTCCGCGGCACTTTTTAGCACCACAGCGACATTCATACTCTTTTCTCATTTTCTTGGTGATTGGCCCCTCGATATCTAGGGAGTAGTCATAAAACAACTCTTCACCAACCTTCAGGGCTCGTTTGGCATAAACAAACACTCGCGCTTTACCGTTGAATTCATTTTCACAGGTTTCACAACTAGGCTTGCAGGAGTGATTAATCCATCGCGCAGCATTGCCGCCGTACTTTGCATCGATAACGCGACCATCTTCCAAAGAAAAGTAAAAGGTGTGGTTTGGGTCGTTAGGGTCGTGTGGGTGTCGCTTTTCAGCAAGCTTCCAACTAATGCGTTCTCCATTGTACTCAATAATCGACTGAACATTTTTGATGGGCTTAGCCACAAAGACACCCTTGCCATGAATGGGTGAAGATTTAACAACGATGGAAGACCGATCCACCTTTGGTGGTTTTAATTTCTTGATGCCATGTTTATACGTCTAGGTTACGTGCGATTAGCGCATTTTTTTCAATGAATGCGCGACGCGGTTCAACCTCATCACCCATAAGAGTTGTAAACACTTGGTCGGCCGCAATTGCATCTTCAATTTTTACTTGGAGCAAGGTTCTTGAGTCCGCATCCATGGTTGTTTCCCATAGTTGCGATGGATTCATTTCACCAAGACCCTTGTAGCGCTGACGACTTAATACACGCTCAGCCTCAGACAACAACCAAGAGAACGCACCCCTGAAATCATGGATGGTTTGCTCTTTAAGATTCTTTTCAGGATCCCCGCGTCGCACCTTGGTGCCAGCCAAAACCTTTCCGGACAATACCGCTGCCGCATTGGAAAGCGCTTGATAGTCGTCGCCATGAACAAAATCGGAGTTAATGGTTGAAAGCTTTAGGTTGCCGTGAATGCGGCGCGATAACAATAAGCGGAACCGTTCTGTGCGGTCTTTTGCACAATAATTTCTGGTGGCAGCGCCAATGGATTAGAAGGGTCTGCAAGCGCAAGCCTTAGGCGATCGGCGGACTCATTCGCGGCCTTTTCAGTGTCCAGGTTTAATTGTGTTCCAGAGGCAATTGCACGCAAAGCATCTTCATCAATCGTGCGTGATAGACGATCAACAATAGACTGGATAGCTTGATAGTGTTTGGCCAGCTCGTTTAGTGCCTCACCCTCTATCACCTCGCCCTTTGGAGTTTGCAAAGAGGCGGTTTCCATCGCGATTTTCAATAAAAGCTGGTTAAGCTCGGTATCGTCTTTGATGTATTGTTCGCTCTTGCCAAACTTCACCTTATAAAGCGGTGGTTGAGCAATATAAATGTGGCCACGCTCAATTAACTCTGGCATCTGTCTATAGAAGAAAGTTAAAAGCAATGTGCGGATGTGGCCTCCATCAACGTCCGCGTCGGTCATGATGATGATGCGGTGATAACGCAACTTATCAGCTTTATATTCCTCAACACCAATCCCTGTACCCAAAACCGTAATGAGTGTCACCACCTCTTGGCTGGTGAGTATTTTGTCAAAGCGCGCTTTCTCAACGTTCAGAATTTTTCCTTTTAAGGGAAGAATTGCTTGAAAACGACGATCGCGGCCCTGCTTGGCAGACCCCCCCGCGGAATCACCCTCGACAATAAATAATTCAGACTTCGCAGGATCTTTTTCTTGGCAATCTGCGAGCTTGCCTGGCAAACCAAGCCCATCTAGAGCGCCTTTGCGGCGAGTCATGTCTCGAGCTTTACGCGCAGCCTCGCGAGCGCGGGCAGCATCAACAATCTTTCCACAAAGAATTTTTGCGTCTGCGGGACGCTCTTGCAAATAAGCACTTAAAGCTTCAGCAACAATTTCTTCAACTGGTCCGCGAACCTCGCTTGATACCAATTTATCTTTTGTTTGGCTTGAGAATTTTGGCTCTGGCACCTTTACCGAAAGTACGCAGGCTAAACCTTCGCGCATATCGTCGCCGGAAATTTCTACTTTTGCTTTTTTCGCGATCTCGTTTTCATCAATATATTTGTTGATGACACGTGTCATAGCGGCACGCAAACCAGTTAAGTGAGTACCGCCATCACGCTGAGGAATGTTGTTGGTAAAACACAGAACCTGTTCACTAAAACTATCATTCCACTGCATCGATACTTCAGCGGTAATTTGACCACCCAAATCGGAGGGACGAACACCTTCCGCATAGAAAATATTTGGATGCAACACGTTTTTGGTTTGATTAATGTACTCAACAAAGCCACGCACACCACCTAAAAACGCAAAATCTTCTTCTTGACCAGTGCGTTGATCAATCAATTTGATGTGAACGCCGTTATTTAAGAATGACAACTCACGAATGCGTTTTACCAACACCTCGTAATGGAACTCAATGTTTCCAAAAATTTCTTCGTCGGCTAGAAAATGTACTTCGGTACCCGATAACTCAGTATCACCAGTTACTGTAATTGGAGAAATGGCTACGCCATTCTCTTCTTGAATATTGCGGTTCTGTATTACGCCACGCGCAAACTCCATATAGTGGGTTTTGCCATCGCGACGAATAGTTAATTTCAACCACTTTGAGAGCGCGTTTACACAACTAACACCCACACCATGCAAACCACCAGAAACCTTATAACTGTTTTGATCAAACTTGCCACCAGCATGCAGCTCAGTCATCACAATTTCAGCAGCACTTCTTTTGGGCTCGTGTTTATCGTCGTACTTAATGCCTGTTGGAACACCACGGCCGTTATCAACAATCGAAATAGAGTTATCGGTTTGGATAACAACTGTAATTTCCGAACAGTAGCCTGCTAATGCTTCATCAATAGAGTTATCTAAAACCTCAAAGACGAGATGGTGCAAACCTGTTCCATCGGACGTATCTCCGATGTACATGCCAGGACGTTTACGAACAGCTTCAAGACCTTCTAAGATTTGAATCGATGCTGCACCATACTGCTCTACTGCTTTTTTTTCTTCAGTCATTTTTTTCTACATTAAATGCGCATTGGCATTACTACATACTTAAAGTCTTCAGATCCTGGTAATGTGATTACCGCACTACTGTTGGCATCGCCCAAACTAATTTGAATTTTTTCATTCTTTAGGTTTGCCAATACATCCAGCAAGTAACTCACATTAAAACCAATTTCCACAGCATCGCCGGTGTACTCAGTTTCAATTTCTTCTTGCGCTTCTTCTTGCTCAGCATTGGTAGATTGAACGGTAATTTTGTTTGGTGATAAAGAAAAGCGAACGCCTTTGAATTTATCTATAGTCAAAATGGCGGCGCGCTGCAAGGCTGCTTGCAACAAATCACGACCAACCACTAAAGAGTTTTTATGCCCTTTAGGGATTACTCTTTGGAAGTCTGGGAACTTACCCTCAACCAATTTAGAAATAAGTTCAATGTCACCGAAAGTAAATTTAACTTGATTAGCAGTCAAGCTAATCTCTAATGACTCATCCGAATCTTCAAGCAAGTGTTGGCACTCAAGTATGGTTTTGCGAGGAATAATAATTTCCTGGCGTTGACCAGAGCCCGATGGAGCTTCAGCAAGTTGAACTTGAGAAAATGCCAGGCGATGTCCATCAGTTGCAACAGCAACAACCTCTTTACCTTCTACCACCAACAACATTCCATTTAAGTAATAACGAATATCTTGTTGAGCCATAGAAAAGTGCACTTGGCTAATTAGCTGACGGAAACTTTTCTGAGACATCTTCCAAGCGGCTGTAACCTCACCCACACTTTGCATGATTGGAAACTCAGTGGCGGACAATGTTTGCAAAGAAAAACGGCTCTTGCCACTCTGAACCACCATACGGTTGTCTTTGAGATTTAAAGACACTGGACCCTCAGGCAAGGCACGCAAAATATCCAGTAACTTTCTTGCAGCAACTGTTGTGGTGACATCCTCAGAACCGACACCAAAATTAGCATTGGTTGTAATTTGTATCTCAATATCCGTTGAAACAAAAGACACTCTCTCACCACTCTTTTTGAATAAGAGATTCGCCAAAATTGGCAAAGTGTGTCTGCGCTCAACAATTCCACTCACCACCTGTAGTGGCTTTAATAAACTATCGCGCGAGGTATTGACAAGTTGCATTGCTTTTAAATCCTTGTATATATCTAAATAGTAATAGTAATAAGGGTCGTCTTTTCCGTGGATAAGTCAAAAATCTCAAACAAAACAACACATTAAACGCTTAAAAACCCGTGGAAAACTTCTGTATAAGCACTGCATAAAAACGGGATAACTTTTCTTCAACACCCTATTTTTGCATGAAGCGGGATCTTTCCACAATTTATCCACAAGCAATCCCCAAACTTATCCCTTGGGTTATTCACACCCTTATCCACAAGCAAAAATTATGACTTCAGGGTTTGCTCAATAACGTGGATCTCATGGTTAAGCTGACTGTCGTGAGCGCGTTCATCCGCGATCTTGCGAACAGCGTGCAAAACAGTGGTGTGATCACGGCCGCCAAATAACTCCCCTATCTCCGGAAGGCTTTTTTGGGTTAATTCTTTGGCCATAAACATGGCAATTTGTCTTGGTCGAGCAATGTTCGCGGGCCGCTTCTTTGAATACATATCAGCAACCTTAATACTGTAGAAATCAGCCACCGCTTTTTGAATGTTTTCAACCGAAATTTGCCGATTTTGAATTGATAGCAAGTCTTTCAGAGCGGTTCTGGCCACCTCAATCGTGACCTCGCGACCATGAAAGCGAACAAAAGCCAGGATCTTCCTTAGGGCCCCTTCAAGCTCGCGCACATTAGAGCGCAGGTGTTTGGCTACAAAAAACGCCACATCCTCGCTCATAGGGATGCCCTCGTTGGCGGCCTTCTTCATTAGGATGGCTACGCGCATTTCTAGCTCAGGCGGCTCGATCGCCACAGTCAAGCCAGAATCAAAGCGAGAAATAAGTCGATCATCAATACCGGCCATTTCTTTTGGGTAGGTATCGCTTGTAATAATGACCTGAGATTTGTTGCTTAAGAGCGCCTCGAAGGCGTAAAAGAACTCTTCTTGGGTGCGTGACTTACCACTGAAGAACTGAATATCGTCAATCAGCAACAAATCAAGCGAGTGGTAATAGCGCTTAAAGCGATCAAAAGCCTTTTGTTGATAAGCACGCACGACATCAGATACATATTGTTCGGCGTGTATGTAACGAATTCGCGCATTTGGCTTCTCTTTAAGAAGGTGGTTACCAATCGCATGAATTAAGTGTGTTTTTCCAAGACCAACGCCGCCATATAAGAACATGGGGTTATATGAAGTTCCTGGGTTATAGGCAACTTGAATTGAGGCCGCCCTCGCCAGTTGATTTGCTTTTCCGGTTACAAAAGTTTCAAAAGTGAGGTTTGGGTTGAGCTTTGAATGATCCTCAATTTCAAAAGACTGTTCTTCAACCGAAATACTTGGTGAAGTATTTGTTTGTGCTTCGACGCTTACGGGTGGCTCGGAAACTTCATTGGCGCCAGTTGGTTTTGTGGGCGCAGCACCCTCAACCGCCAACGCAAAATGAACATTAATTGGCCCACCAAAGTAGTCCGCCGCCATTTCTTGAAAGCGTTCCGCAAAAGTTTTTTTGATCCAATCCAGCTTAAAGCGGTTTGGCGCACCGATTGTTAGTAAGCGGTCACTCTCATCGAAAGATAGCAATACTAATGGCTGTATCCAGGCTTTAAACTGTTGTGGCGATAGTTCGCGCGAGAGGGCGCCAACGGCGCCGTCCCAAAAACCAAAAGGACTAATTGAATTCAAGGCGGGAGGATTTTGTAAGTTGCTCATATTTTTGGAGGATCCATTGTAGCGATCTCGCAAAGTTATCCACAAGGCAAAAAGTCGTGGAAATCCTGTGGATAACTTGTGAATAAATTAAAAAATTGCATATAAATCAATGATTTATATAAAAACGACATAAAAATAGAGAAAAACACCTACATATTTATTGAGATAGATTGACCTTTTGCTCTGCAACAAGGAAAATATTGAGTTTTGCAGGGATCTATCATGAAAAGAACGTATCAACCATCAGTAACTCGTCGCAAACGCACACATGGATTTCGTGTTCGCATGAAAACCAAAAGTGGCCGCGCTGTATTAAACGCACGTCGCGCCAAGGGTCGCAAACGCTTAGCTGTTTAAGTAGCGGTTGAATAGCGCAAGGATTTCTGAATTACTTAAAACGCGCCCCAAAACAAACTTGTATTGGGGCATGTATTCTGCGGGCGCTATAAATGGCGCCAATCCTGATTTAGAAATTGCGGTTGCCAAGAAATTGGCAAAACGCGCAGTAGAT
This sequence comes from Polynucleobacter sp., assembly GCA_044225315.1. GTDB lineage: Bacteria > Pseudomonadota > Gammaproteobacteria > Burkholderiales > Burkholderiaceae > Polynucleobacter. The sequence goes on along the minus strand of JBGAIU010000030.1, from coordinate 6,965 downwards.
AGAAACCGCATTAAAAGAATGATTCGTAACTTGGTTTGGGCTGCACAATCAACAGACCTCAAAAAGGATGTTGTTGTCAAACTTAAAAAACCAATTGGAAAACATACACGCGGCAGACTCAGAAAAAAAGAGAGAGATCTCCTTCGATCGCAGGTGGCGGAGCTGATTTAAGTGCGCATCCTAAATAGTGCCGCTACAAAATTAATTAAGCTCTACCAGCTAGCATTGAGCCCATATTTGGGAATGCGCTGTAAATATGAACCCTCATGTTCTCAATATGCTTGCGATTGTCTCAATCATTATGGATTTATTAAAAGCGTTGGGCTGATAGGCTGGAGAGTATTGCGCTGTAACCCATGGTCACACGGCGGTTATGATCCTGCTGTAAAACATTCATCACACCAGTAAACCGGTAAACGAGTAAACATTAGTAAAGCGAACTAAATGGACTTCAAAAAAATAATTCTTTGGGCTGTGTTTTCTCTATCTGGGCTCATGCTTTACAATAATTGGCAGGTTCATGAAGGCAAACCCTCTTTGTTTGCTGGCCCCCAACAAAACGCGACTTCTGCCGCGACTGACAAATCTGCTGGATCAAAAGCGGATGCCCCAATTGCAATCTCTGGTGCTGTAGCGCCCCAAGCGCCGACTACAAAAGCAGCCCCCACTGAAAATGCGCAAATTTTTACACTCGAAAACGAGCTGCTATCTTTGCAAATCAGCTCTGCTGGAGCAAACGTTGTTGATGCGAAGTTATTAAAAGAATTAACAGCTGATGAAAAGCCGGTAGAGATTTTTAAGCACACAGCGACACATACTTATGTAGCTCGTTCAGGTTTGGTGGCTGTGGGCAATGTCGATTTACCAAATCACAATAGCGTATTTAAGCTCGACCGCTCTGGTAAGGACGGATCTGGAAGACCATTTTTAGTTTTATCCAGCGAGCGTAGTGGTGTTAAGTTAGAAAAAACCTTCATTCTAAATCCTGGCAGCTACGATGTGTATGTCGGACATCGAGTAACTCAACTATCAGCGAATGCTGTGCCCTTGAATTTGTATACAGAGATTGTTCGTGATGGCTCAGAAGAGGCAAAAGTAGGCCCGTTTGGCGGCGCATTCTCCGCAAGCACCTTTACAGGGCCGGCCATTTATACCGATGGCGATAAATTTAAAAAAGTTGCTTTCACTGATTTAGAGAAAAATAAATTTGTACCACCAGCGCAAATTGCTGCAGGCCAACCAGGTTGGGTAGCAATGGTTCAACACTACTTTGCAAGCGCTTGGATTCCAGATACAAAATTGGTGCGCGACATTTATTCTGGAAGATTGGATAACGGCCTTTATCGAGTGGGCATGCAAAGCCAATTGGGAATAATTGCTACTGGCACCACTATTACGGCAAATGCGCAATTATTTGTTGGCCCACAAGAAGAGCGCATGTTGGAAAAAATTGCTCCAGGTATTGAGTTGTTAAAAGACTATGGCTACTTGACCATTTTGGCTAAGCCAATTTTCTGGTTGCTTGAGCATATCCACAACATTGTTGGTAACTGGGGCTGGTCAATTATTCTCCTGACCATTTTGATTAAGTTAATTTTCTTCCCGCTCTCCGCTGCTAGCTATAAGTCTATGGCCCGCATGAAAGAGGTGCAGCCACGTCTAATGGCTATGAAAGAGCAGTACAAAGGCGAGCCACAAAAGTTGAATCAAGCAATGATGGAAATGTATCGCAAGGAAAAGATCAATCCACTTGGCGGTTGTTTGCCGGTATTGATTCAAATCCCAGTGTTTATTTCTTTGTACTGGGTGCTGCTGTCTTCTGTTGAAATGCGCGGCGCACCATGGGTTCTGTGGATCCATGATTTATCAGTTCCAGACCCGTACTACATATTGCCGGTGATCATGGCTGTGTCGATGTTTGTTCAGACAAAACTCAACCCAACACCACCTGATCCGGTACAGGCAAAAGTAATGCTGTATATGCCGATCGTTTTTTCGATCATGTTCTTCTTCTTTCCTGCTGGCCTTGTGTTGTACTGGGTGGTGAATAATTTATTGTCGATTGCGCAGCAGTGGCAAATCAATAAACTATTTGGCAAAAAACCTGCCAAATAAAATGTCATAGGTTTATCGAAAGCGAATAGCAATGGTAACGCGTAAGATTCCCATCATTGCTATCGCTACCGCCCCGGGCAAAGCGGGCGTTGGCATCATCCGCATCAGCGGACAAAATTTAACGGGGCTTATTCAAGCCTTGTTTCAAAAAAATCTTCAACCAAGACAAGCAACATTGTTAGCTTTGCGCGACAAGCTTGGTCAGCTTATTGATCAAGTGCTTGCGATCTATTTTGTTGCCCCTGCTTCATTTACAGGTGAAGACATTCTTGAGCTGCAGTGTCATGGCGGCCCACATTTGCTTGGGCTGGTTATGCAGCGATGTCTTGAACTGGGCAAAGACATTGGCTTAGAGATTGCCGAGCCGGGCGAGTTTAGTCTGCGTGCTTATCTAAACAACAAAATAGATTTAGCTCAAGCTGAGGCAATAGCGGATTTGATTGATGCACAAAGTGAGGCTGCCGTTCGAGGTGCAGCAAGATCTTTGCAGGGAAATTTTTCAGATGATGTGAATGACCTTGTTGAAGAAATTACGCAATTGCGAATTTTGGTTGAGTCTACCCTGGACTTCCCAGAGGAAGAAATCGAGTTTTTGGAAAACGCCCTTGCACGCGAGCGTTTGAGTGCCGTCAAAATGAAATTGCTAACGCTTCAAAATGGAGCGAAGCAAGGAAAAATACTGCGCGATGGCATACAACTAGTTTTAGTTGGCCCGCCAAACGTGGGCAAAAGCTCTTTATTAAATACTTTGGCTGGTGAAGAGGTTGCGATCGTGACCGCAATTGCGGGAACCACCCGAGACCGGATTAAAGAAAGCATTCAAATTGAAGGCGTGCCTATGCACGTTATTGATACTGCGGGATTAAGGCAGACCTTAGATGAGGTGGAGGCCAAAGGAATAGAGCGAACTTGGGAGGCTATTCATTCCGCGGATCTGGTTGTTTTCTTAAGCGCCCCTAATGTGCTAATTCTGCTCCGAAGGATGTAATTGCCATTTCAGCCAAAACTGGCCAAGGGGTTGATGCTTTAAAGCAGGAAATTCTGAAGGGGGTTGGGTGGGGTGGCAATCAAGAGGGCGTTATTGTGAGCCGTAGGCGTCATCTAGACTGCATCGAGAGAGCTTCGGAACATATTGCAAGATCGGAGCAATTCGCAGCAAATGGCAACAATTCGCTGGAATTACTAGCAGAAGAGCTTGCTTTAGCTCAAAATCACCTGGGGCAAATTACTGGAAAGCTTCTTCCAGACGATCTTTTGGGTAAGATTTTTAGCCAATTTTGCATAGGCAAATAAATCCCCGGCCCCCTTTTTTTGCGCAGGCGGTCAATACGGCAAATGTGACCAAAATGTTAAAATCATTGGATTAAAAAATTCAATCTTCATAGGGAAACATATGACTTCAACCGCTAGCAGCCAGATCAATGTGAATGCGCCAGCTTACGTAAAAAACGAGCGTTTAATTAAGTGGGTTGCAGAAGTTGCCGCTCTTACTAAGCCAGATGCAATTCGTTGGTGTGATGGCTCTCAAGCTGAATACGATGAGTTTTGTGAGCTGTTGGTTAGCGCCGGAGTTTTTAAGCGCCTAAATCCTGCTAAGCGTAAAAATTCATTTTTAGCCCTGTCAGATCCTGAGGATGTGGCGCGTGTTGAAGATCGCACCTTCATTTGCTCAGCTAAAAAAGAAGATGCCGGCCCTACTAATAACTGGGTAGAGCCAAGCGAAATGCGCGCAACATTGCAGCCTTTGTTTGATGGTTGCATGCGCGGCAGAACAATGTATGTGGTTCCATTTTCAATGGGCCCAATCGGCTCTCCAATCGCGCACATTGGTGTTGAGCTATCTGATAGCCCATATGTTGCAATCAATATGCGTCTAATGACCCGTATGGGCAAGGCTGTTATTGATCAACTTGGTGCCGATGGTGAATTTGTTCCTTGTATTCATACTGTTGGCAAGCCATTGGCTGCTGGCGAAAAAGATGTTGCTTGGCCTAACAACAAAACCAAATACATCGTTCACTATCCAGAAACCCGTGAGATTTGGTCTTTCGGATCAGGCTATGGCGGCAATGCATTGCTAGGCAAAAAATGTTTTGCTTTGCGTATCGCATCTAACATGGGCCGCGATCAAGGTTGGTTGGCAGAGCACATGTTGATTTTGGGTGTGACATCACCTGAAGGTAAGAAATACCACGTTGCTGCAGCCTTCCCCTCCGCTTGCGGCAAAACCAATTTCTCTATGATGATCCCGCCAAAAGGATTTGATGGTTGGAAAGTAACCACCATTGGTGATGACATTGCATGGATCAAGCCTCGCAAAGATCCCGTTACAGGTAAAACACGTTTATTCGCGATTAATCCAGAGTCTGGTTACTTCGGCGTTGCTCCTGGTACCAATCGTCAAACCAACCAAAACTGTATCGATTCTTTAAATCAAGACGTTATCTTTACTAACGTTGGTTTAACAGATGATGGTGATGTTTGGTGGGAGGGTTTGACAGAAACTCCACCTGCGCATTTAATTGATTGGCAAGGAAAAGACTGGACTCCGGCTGATGGCGCAGCAGGCCGCAAAGCCGCTCATCCAAATTCACGTTTCACAGTAGCTGCAACCAATAACCCAGCAGTAGATCCGAAGTGGGATGATCCTGAAGGCGTTCCAATTGACGCATTCTTGTTCGGCGGTCGTCGCTCCAACACTGTACCTTTGGTAAGCGAGGCACGTGATTGGGTTGAGGGCGTTTACATGGCTGCTACTTTGGGTTCTGAAACTACCGCAGCTATCACTGGTCAAATCGGCGTTGTTCGTCGCGACCCATTTGCGATGATCGCATTTGCTGGCTACAACATGAGCGACTACTTCCAGCATTGGCTCAATATCGGCAAGAAGTTGGAAGCCGAAGGCGCTGTTTTGCCAAAAATCTATTGCGTGAACTGGTTCCGTAAAGACGAAAACGGCAAATTCGTATGGCCAGGTTTTGGCGAAAACATGCGCGTTCTCTCTTGGATTTTGAATCGCGCTGAAGGCAAAGCCAATGGCAAAGAAACCCCATTTGGTATTACGCCTGAGTACAGCGATATGCACTGGGGCGGCTTAGACTATTCTCCAGAGAAGTTTGCTAAAGCCATCACTGTTGCTGTTGATGAGTGGAAAAATGAGTTGAAGCTCCATACAGATTTATTCGAGCACCTTGGCGAGCGCTTACCAAAAGAGTTGAAAGAAACTCGCTCCAAGATCGAACAACGCTTGAATGCTTAATTCATCAAGCAATTAAAAATCCTGTATTACTAAAATTTGTTGATGACCAACCCCCAACACCATGACATCGTGGTGATTGGGGCTGGCATTTGTGGCGCAACGATTGCCAATGAATTGCTTGCGCGCAATCAGTCGGTTTGCGTTGTCGATGCAGCCAACCAACCCGCTAGCGCTTGCTCAAGTCATGCTTACGCTATAGCGCACCCCCATATAGGTAAAGGCTCCCCACGTTTATTGCGTTTAACGCGATTGGCTTTTTTATTGGCTGAAGCAAGGTGGGGTAAAGAGTGGTGTACTCACGGAATTTTTCAGCCGACCAAAAAAGAAAAAGTATTCGATCGAGCTGAGCTGCTTGAGCATTTGCGTTCATTGGATCTTGGTGAGGATATTGCCGTTCCCCTTGATGCCGAAGAAGCGAAAAAAGTTTGTGGAATACCCCAAAGCGGTGTTTGGATTTCTCGGGGGGCATGTTTGAATTTGTCGAAGACAAGCAAAGATCTTTTGCGGCCTCACAAAGACCTTACCTGTTTATGGAATACGGAAGTTGCAAAACTTGAACAAGTAGATGGCAAATGGTTTTTGTTAGATGTTCATGATCAAGCCATTGTTTCCGCAGATAGGGTTGTGATTGCCGCGGCAATGGAGAGTAAAAAATTACTTTCCAGTATTGGCATGCGCTTGCCATTGAAGCCGGTGCGTGGGCAGTTGAGTGTTTTCTCTATTGGGCCAAATGATCCGTGGGTACAAAAACTGCCCAATGTGGGGTTGTCCGGCGATGGCTATTGTTTGCCCGCAGAGCGCATGGATGATGGCAGTTACCGATGGATTGTTGGCTCTAGTTTTGATGAGGGAGAGGATGATCTTGACCCAAGAGAGGCGAGTGATGACTTTAATCGCGAACAAGCAAAAAATTTAGTGAACTTTTTAGAAGGCGACACCAGCCGCCTAGTGAAGCATGATCATTTTGTTGGCGTGAGATGTGTTGCTGGCGACCGTTTGCCAATCATTGGCGCCCTTTCCCAACGACCAGGAATATTCCTCGCTACCGCACTGGGATCGCGAGGAATATTGTGGTCTGCTTTGGCGGCTAAATTAATTACTTCTCAAGTGCTTGAAGACGATTTCGCCTTGCTTGCTCGCTTAGGCTTTGCCGCCGATTTAGTGGCAGCGCTTGCACCGGCACGTTTTTTGGCTGACGCCTTGGCGGCACCAGGTGCTTTGGCCTCAAACTCAAAACCAATTTTGCCGTCAGACCCCAGAGCCAAAAAGGCTTTGAAGCCGCGACCGGTGCGATTGGATTTGAAGTTGCTTAATAAATCCGTTTTGCCTTCTTTTAAAAGCTTTTGAATTTGCTCGGCAGACACTTCTTGTTGTAGAACAACTTTGCCAGTCTTAAAGTCACACGATTTGCTTGGTCCAGTATTACTCTCGCAAACATAGCGCATACCGTCTTCGTATACTGCGCCGGAGCACTTTGGACATACGCCCAATGCTTGACGTCCCGTGAAATCAATTGCTTCGGTTTCTTCGTCTTGCGTGTTGCCAAAATCAAACTCCAGCTTAAAGCCCGCGTTTGGATAGTCAGCGTCAT
>JBGAIU010000029.1:9756-19960 GCA_044225315.1 Polynucleobacter sp. | reverse complement strand
CGCCCCATGAGCCTGAGCCGCCTTTAGTAATTTTGTTTTTAAAAACATTGGCGCGTTTTGATCGTGTTTGTATTTTTGTGCAACAGATTGAAAACTTGGTCCAACAATTTTTTTATCAACGGCATGACAACCTAAGCAAGCATTTTGTTTTGCTAGCGCAAATGCTTTTTGATCATCACTATTGCTATGTGCATTCGCTGCAAAGAAAAAAAGCGCCGCAAAAATAAAAACTATTTTTACTAGCGCATACTTTTGCAACATCACAGTACTTCTAAAAATTTATTGAAACTTTGGTGGACTATTTGGTTGTGATTCTTCAGCCTTACCCTGTTTCTCTAAACGATTTTTTTCTGCATCAGAAATGATGTCAAAGTAAACATAAACATCTTTCACGCCATTGGTATTGCTAGCCACTTTCTTCGCAAGGTCTGCTTCGTTTTGAGTCAAGATCCCCATCAAATAAACGCTTGTTCCCTCCGCCACTATAGACATCGAGTTTGATGGCAGCTTATCTGTAAAGATCATTTGCGTTTTAATTTTTGATTCGAGATAAGAATCGTTAGCGCGTGCAGTGTATGTGCTATTCGGGCCGATCACAATTTCGTTAAACACCGTACGGGCATTTTTCATCGCCTTTACATAAGCACCTGCCTCACCTTTGATGTCGGCATCTTTCGCTTCGCCAGTTAGCAATACCTTTTGATTAAACGAGGTCACGTTAATGTGTGCGTTATCTCCAAATCGTTTCGACAGTGCAGCATTTGCTTCCAACTCAATCCCATTATCAATTGCTTGTACGCTAGGCGTACGACGATCCGCCATGATGCTGGCTCCCGCTGCAACGCCACCAACTGCCAAAATTCCACATGCAGATAATTGTGTGGCAAGTAAAACTGCAATCAAGGATTTGCTAATGAATTGGATTTGCATAAATCTACTTTATGTTGATATTAAAAAATTAATCTAAGAGTACGTGATCAACGCCATCACATAAGCCGTGCAGCAAAACCAAATGGGTCTCCTGAATGCGAGCAGTACGCGTTGAAGGCGCACATAAATGGATGTCGTCTTTATCCAAAAGGGTTGCAATCTTTCCGCCACCGTTTCCGGTAAGCGCAATAATTTTGATGCCAATCTTTTTTGCAGCTTCAATTGCTTTAACAACGTTCTTAGAATTTCCTGAAGTAGAAATAGCTAACAAAACATCGCCTTTTTTACCAAGGCCTCGCACTTGCTTGCTAAATACTTCGTCGTAACTGTAGTCATTGCCAACTGCAGTCAAAATTGAGCTGTCAGTTGTTAAAGCGATAGCAGCTAACTCTTGTCTTTCACGCTCAAATCGACCAATTAGCTCTGCGGCGAAATGCTGGGCATCAGCAGCTGACCCGCCGTTGCCACAAGCCATCACCTTGCCGCCCGACTGCAAACATTGCACCATGGCCAGTACACCTTGAGCAACTGCATCTGGAAGTGTTTTTTCCGCTTCTTGCTTTACGGCAATGCTATCCAAAAAATGTTGGGATGCGCGCTGACGCAAACGTTTAATCGTATCTTTATTCACAACAATATTATGCGCCAAGGTAACGCTTAATTTAGATGTCATCAGCTTAACTCAAAACCAACGTATTCTCTTGTTATTGATTCATCTTCAGCAGACAATAAACCCATGGAATTTGCCTCATTCGATTTTTTAAAACAGCAAGATCTGCCATCTGGGGCTTTGTACATGGTTGCAACGCCCATAGGAAACATGGGTGATATCACCTTGCGCGCCCTACATATTCTTAATTCCGTTGATGGGATTGCTTGCGAAGATACGAGACATAGCGCGGCTCTATTGCGACAGTTTGGTATTCATAAAAAGTGCATTGCGCTTCATGACCATAATGAGCTTAGTGGTGCACAAACCGTGATTCAACATCTTTCGAATCAAGAACGCTGGGCCTATATTTCTGATGCGGGCACTCCAGGAATTTCCGATCCGGGCGCACGCTTAGTTGAGCAAGTTCAGAATGCTGGTTACCGCGTTATTCCAGTCCCTGGCGTAAGCTCAGTGTCTTGCGCAATATCAGCATCTGGCTCCGTCATGCTCAATTCAGAAGGGCGCTTTCAATTCTTAGGTTTTTGGCCACACAAGACCAAAGATCGTGAAGCATGCTTACAAGACATCATCAATAGCAAAAAGGTGAGCATTTTTTTTGAATCACCACATCACATTCGAGAGACGCTACTCTTGCTTGCAAGCTCCCTAGAAAATGATCGGCCTCTCCTGATTTGCCGAGAGCTCACAAAAAAATTTGAGCAACTTGTTTCGATTCAAGCACAAGAACTTCCAGAATGGCTTGAGGATGCTGAACATCTAAAAGGTGAATTTGTCATTCTCGTTGCAGGCCGCAAAGGCAATGCTGATGCGGCGCCAGACATTGATTCTCTCAATCGCTGGGCGCGTGCATTAACTCCATATCTGGGAAGCAAAGAAATTGCTACAGTGCTATCGCAAACCTTAGGTCTCAACAAAAAAGAGGCTTATCAAGTTGCTCTAGATGTCAAAGCGGAAGAGTAAGAAAAATAAATGCTGGCATATAGCCAGCTTTTAAACATACAGAATCTAAAAAAATTAGTTCGTGAATTACTTCGCTGCAGGTGCCTTAGGTTCTGGCAATTTTCCACCGGACGCATTCGCCATATAAACAACTGCGCGACCCAATTCGTAATCACTAACGTCAGCAGGGCTTGATCCACCACGCGCTGGCATTGCACCTTTACCTTCAAGAACTGAAGTCAACAAAGAGTCATAACCCTTTGCAATGCGCGGAGCCCAGGCACCAGTATCACCCACTTTTGGAGCACCAGCAGCGCCAGTTGCATGGCATGACGAACAAACTGCTTTGTAAACCTGTTCGCCGGTTTGTAATTCTTTAGGGCCACTAGCATCTTTGAAATTTAATTGAGCCACTGGCTTAATTAATTGCTCGGTCGTCGCTGTGGATTCACCGCGCTTGCCATTGTTTACGAACACCATCAACAACAAAATAATGATCAATGGCACAAAAAAGCTTGCAAACACCATGATGATGAGTTGTTTTGGGGACTTAATCAGATTTCCGTGCTCGTTGCTCATAAGAATTTATCGTTTGACGGGTTTTAGGGTTGTTTTGCGGTGATTATAACTAGAGAGTAGGGGTATAGGCACTTACAATAACGGGGTATCCAGTTTTTATGGGCGCCCGTAGCTCAGTGGATAGAGTATTGGCCTCCGAAGCCAAGGGTCGCAGGTTCGATTCCTGCCGGGCGCGCCAAAACACAAGGGGTTTTTGACTTATATCATGCGTAAAATCGTGAAAACCGCTAAAATTAGCGCCTAACTTATTGATTCTTATCGTGTCTACACATCTAAATTCAGCCCTTTCTGAGCCCTCCCTGACTAACCCGTTACCACCAGAGGCACCTTTACCGCACCGCAAAATTATTCGGAGCTGGCTTATCCCAATATATTTAGGGTGAAACAGCCCGCGCAATTATGTTGCTATTGATTGATGCGTTTTTATGGCTCGGCTGTATTGCTGGCACCGTATTTGTTGAAAATGTCTTACTTAAAGTTATCTTTGGATTAATTGCTGGTTTTGTAACTGGCCGCATTTTTATTTTGGGTCATGATGCATGTCATCAAAGCTTCACCCCAAATCGCGAACTCAACAAAGTGCTCGGACGTATTGCATTCTTGCCTTCACTCACCCCTTATAGCTTGTGGGATGTTGGTCACAATGTTGTGCATCACGGACAAACCAATTTAAAGGGCTTTGACTTTGTTTGGGCCCCGCTGTCAAAAGAAGAATATGACGCCTTACCCTCATGGCGTAAGGCTCTAGAGCGTCTTTACCGTAGTGGCTGGGGTCCTGTTTTTTATTACTTAATTGAAATTTGGTGGAGACGTGAGTACTTCCCAAATGCAAAAAATAAGCCTGGTGATCGCCCGATTTTCTTAAAAGATAATTTGTTGGTTACTGCGTTTGCAATTGTTTGGATTGGCTGTCTCATCGCCGGCGCTATCGCCACTAACCAATCAATTTGGGTCGGGCTTCTTACCGGTTTTGCAATCCCATTTTTATTTTGGAATGGCATGATTGGATTTGTGGTCTATGTTCACCATACTCATCCATCAGTGTCTTGGTATGACAAAAAATCAGAATGGTTGCGTGCACAACCTTTTGTTTCAACAACTGTTCATCTAACTTTTAGCTGGATTTGGGGCTCTTTAATGCACCACATCGAGTGTGCCTCTATACCGCCTCCCAGAAGCCCAAAAAACTCTTGAAACCATCCTCCCAGAGCGCATTTTTATCCAAAAGTTCTCTTGGGCATGGTATTTTGATACTGCTCGCAAGTGCAAACTTTACGACTTCCAAAACAAGGCTTGGTTGGATTTTGATGGGAACAAGACGGCGGACTCCGTCCGAGTAGTCCTATCCCCAGTACCAGCAGGACAAAACGGGTAAAATAGCACTTTGTATAAAGATTTGCCTTACCCGGATTGCCCATGACTACATCGACTCCAGCCGCCGCACAAGACTCTTCACAGAGCCTGAAATTTTGCTCTTCTTGCAGTCGCGAAAAACGTCTTGAAGGTGGAACTTGGATTCCTACTAGCAATCGCAAGCAACGTTGGATTTGTGCAAGCTGCTTATACAACCGTACGCACCGCACTGGCTCAGCAAAAACCTAATTAGCCTCAGCGGTACATGCAATCATCACGATTGCTAAGCTTTATCTCCCACGTAAGGATTTGTTTTACGCTCGTTGCCAAATGTAGACATTGGCCCATGTCTCGGCACAAATTGAACATCATCACCCAGAGGCCACAATTTTGTTTTGATCGCATGAATTAAATCCGCATGGTTGCCCCGCGGAAAATCTGTTCTGCCAATCGAGCCTGCGAACAACACATCACCAACAATTGCTAGCCGATCTTCTTTGTCATAAAAAATCACGTGTCCGGGTGTGTGCCCAGGACAATGAAACACCTCAAGGTCTACATTGCCGACCTGCACATGATCGCCATCGTTAAGCCAACGATTGGGTTCAAATACTTTCGCATGCCCGAAACCAAAACGAACGGTTTGTTCTGGCAGCCGATCAATCCAAAAACGCTCATCTTCTTGCGGCCCCTCGATAGGCACCCTAAGCTGATCTGATAAGTCTTTGGCGGCTGCGCAGTGATCTAAATGGCCATGGGTCAGCAAAATCTTTTTAACCGTACCACCCATTTGTTTTACGCCATCCAGGATCTTTTCAATATCGCCCCCGGGATCTACTACAGCAGCATCACCAGTTTCCTGGCAAACCAAAATCGAGCAATTTTGCTCAAAAGGGGTAACGGGAACTATTCCTAATTTAATTGGCATATATAAAAAGCAGATAAATGAATAACTTGGTAGCCCATAGTTTATGGGACTGAGAATAAAATGGATCTAAAGGATAAACAATGAATACCGAACATACATTTAAATTCGCTGAAACTCATGAGTGGGCCGATCTAGAAAATGATGGCTTAGTATGGGTCGGAATTAGCAACCACGCTCAAGAAGCTTTGGGTGATGTGATGTTTTTTCAAGCGCCCAAGCTTGGCCAACAAGTAAAGCAGGGCGAAGCAATCGCTGTTATTGAATCTGTAAAAGCGGCGAGCGACATTCATGCGCCAGTTAGCGGTGAAATTGTTGCTCTGAATGAAGCTGTAGATGCCAGCCCAGAACTAGTAAACCAAAGTCCATATGCCATTTGGTTATTCAAAATCAAACCAAGCTCTGAAGACACTTTATCCTTAGACTTAAAGCAACTCATGAGTCTGGATCAATACAACTCTTCTGCTGGAGCTTAGCCTCAGCCTAAATAGATACAGGATCGCGCTCAATTAGCCACCGAATGCGATCTTCCTTGCTAATGCGACCCTGAGACCGGGATCGCAAATCAACATCAATAAGCTCTAAAACTGTTTGCAATCGCTTGCGATCCGCAGACTCAATCAGTAGTTGAGCGCGCTCAACGCCAGCTACCCGCATCATGCTTCTAGGAACTGGGTCATAAGCCTTTAAGCCAGAGCCTATCTGGCCCTGATCCTGCAATCGGCTCTTCAACTTACTTAAAAAGCGTGTTGCCTTATCAAGGCTCTTGGCTTCTGCATGAACCAAAGCCTGATAACAGAAGGGCGGTAATTTTGCCTCTTCTCTTTCTGCAGCTAAATGGGCCAAAAATCCATCAACGTCATGTCTCAATAAATACTGATAGACCGCTGCTTCAGGAAACTGAGTTTCGATATAAATATCGCCACTGCGCTCGCCATCTTTATTTGCTCTTCCTGCGCGACCCGCAACCTGAACAAGTTGCGCAAACAATCTCTCGGCCGCACGAAAATCTTGTGAGAACAATCGACCATCAGCATCTAAGACAGCCACTAAACCAACATGTTGGTAGTCATGTCCTTTAGCAATCATTTGAGTGCCAACCACGATGTCGACATTGCCCTCGTGTATTTCTTGGAACAATTCTTCGGCGCCTTTGCTTTTGCGACTTGAGTCTGTATCCACCCGCAACACTCGCGCATCAGGCCACCATTCTTCAATTGCGTCTTCCAGCTTTTGAGTGCCTTGACCCAGTGTTTTGAGATCAGCGTTACCGCAATCCGGGCAGTGGCTAGGTATGCCTTTAACTAAGCCGCAATGATGGCAACTTAAAACTGGTTTTCCGCCCAAAGCGCCTGCTTTATGCATCACCATATAAGAGCTGCATTGATGACATTTAGATAACCATGAGCAGGCTGTGCAGCTAAGGACCGGCGCATAACCTCTGCGATTAATTAAGACGAGGCTTTGTTTGTTTTCATCTAGATTTTTTTGTATTGCTGCAAGTACAGGCTTGCTTAAGGAAATATTTAATCCTTTTTTAACCTTGTCGCCGGGGCTTAGTTGATTTTGTGGATCCCGTAAGTTGAGCAAATGCACATTTGGCAATGCAGCACCTTGTGCCCGTTGATCAAGCCGTAGGTGCTGATAACGCCCCACCTTAGCGGCCATCCAAGTCTCCAAAGAAGGCGTGGCGGACGACAGCACTATAGGAATCTTTAGATCATGAGCACGCCATATAGCGAGATCTCTTGCGGAGTAACGTATGCCATCTTGCTGCTTATAGGATGGGTCATGTTCTTCATCCACCACAATGGCGCGCAAGTTGGGCATGGGCGTCAATGCAGCCAACCTAGTGCCCAAAATAATTTGTGCCTCACCAGTAATCGCTTCATGCCAAGCAATGCCGCGTTTCTTTTCAGAAACGCCACTATGCAACACTGCCATTTTCTTTTCTGGAAAATATGCGCGCACGCGCCGCTCTAATTGCGGAGTTAAATTAATCTCTGGCACCAATATCAATGCTTGCGCTTTACTGCCCCCAAGGAGTGCGCTCAACCAATGCAAGAAGACGGCCGTCTTACCGCTACCTGTTTGCCCCTGTAACAAGGCAGCATGAAATTTTTCTTGATCGCAAGAATCTTTCAGCTGAGTCAAGGCAGATTTCTGGGCTTCATTTAACTCAGACTCCGCTACATATCCTTCAGCAAGTTTTTTCTCTGACTCTTTTTTCTTTGGCTTTTTATTCTCATCGGCCAAGAGTGAGTTCGATAGCTTTTCCCAAGAGGAGGGCTTTTTCCACATTTGCGGAATTGCCGGGATGATCGTTTCTCCAAGTCCATGGATGTAATACTGGCTTGCAAAATTCATAAGCCGCAAGGCTGATGGATCCATTGGCGGTAATGGTGCTACCCGAGTAACCGCCTTTAATTTATCATTTTCATAGTCTGAGTGAGTGCTTACTTTTATTACTACCCCGACTAAAGAAGATCTTCCGAACGGCACCTCAACCACGTGACCGATTTCTGGATCTAGGCCTAAGCTTGTTTTGTCCCATAAGTAATCAAACCCCTGCGCAAGGGGCTTGTCTACAACTACTTGGACCACAATAGGTGAGGGCATTAGGTACTTCGTTTTATCTATTTTGCTTGTGGATAAGTCTGTGGATATCATCCAAAAACTTTGATTTATAAGCTAATTTACCAGCAAACTTTGAATGCTTCACTTTTGATTAAATTAGCAAATTTTCCTTAATAATCAGTAAGTTATATTGCTTTCCGAAAGCTTCTGTTTATCTTTTAACGCAATCTCACTGAATTTTCATTTTTAGATGTTGCTGTGCATAACTTTTATGGAATATCCCTCCAAGAAAGTTAGCAATTACTCAGTATTATTGCTTTGTCCTTAAAGCCCTTGAGTGCTTAATCACGGTTTCTGCCAAAACAGACACGCTCTCTGGCGGAGTAAATTGAGAAATGCCATGGCCCAAGTTAAATACGTGACCATCCAAAGGATGCAGACCAGACTTAAGGGTTGGGGCACTAGCCAAATCATCCAAAATAGCAGAAGCTTGTTTGGCAATTTGCTCTGGCTCTGAAAACAAAATCAGCGGATCTAAATTGCCTTGCAAAGCTAATGGCTTATTTAAGGCGAGCAACTGTTTGCGCGCTCGACCAAGTGAGATGGTCCAATCTAATGCAATCACATCCGCACCAACCTGTGCCATATCGTTTAACCAAATGGCGCCGCCTTTAGTAAACATAATGACTGGAATTTTTCTGCCGTCGTGCTCTCTTGGTAATGCATCAATCACTTTTTGCATCGACGCTAGAGACATTTTTTGATACCAACCATCCGGCAACATACCGCCCCAAGTATCAAAAATCATCAGCGCTTGTGCGCCAGCTTTCACTTGCTCTGTTAAATAATTAGCGACTGACTGCGCATTGATATCCAAGATATGCTGCAGCAAATCAGGGCGACTAAACATCATTGTTTTAGCATGACGGAAATCATCAGAGCTAGAACCATCAATCATGTAAGACGCCAATGTCCACGGGCTTCCCGAAAAGCCAATCAGTGGCACACGTTGCTTGCCATCTTGAATCAACGCGTGACGTATTTCCGATACCGCATCAAATACATACTTCAGCTCGCTCATATCAGCTACTCTGAGCTTTTTAACAGCCGCCTCATCACGAAGCGGGTGATCGAAGCTTGGGCCTTCACCAGCAGTAAATTTCAAGCCTAAACCCATTGCATCAGGAATGGTCAAAATATCAGAGAACAAAATGGCCGCATCTAATGGATAGCGATCCAAAGGCTGAAGTGTTACTTCAGTAGCATATGCGGGATTTTTTGCAAGACCCAGAAAGCTTCCGGCTCTTGCGCGAGTTGCGTTGTACTCAGGAAGATATCGGCCAGCTTGGCGCATGAGCCAAAGCGGTGTTTGATCTACCGCCTCGCCCAGGCAAGCCTTTAAAAACCGATCGTTTAACAGCAAGGAATAACCGGTTTTTATTTTTTACGACGGAAACGTGCGATAGCCGCCAACTGTGCAGCAGCCATTGCGAACTCAGATTGAGCCAATGCTAAATCAAAGTCAGTACCACGGTTTTGCATTGCTTCTTCAGCGCGGTTCTTAGCTTCAATTGCCTTCGCTTCATCCAGAGCATGGCCACGAATTGCAGTATCCGCTAACACGGTGACATGATCAGGCTGAACTTCTAAATAACCGCCCGCCACGAATACAAACTCTTCATCACCATCAGACTTTTCAATGCGAACTGATCCTGGACGAATGCGTGTAATCAATGGAATGTGGCCGGGCAAGATGCCGAGCTCGCCACTCTCGCCGGGAAGCGCAACAAACTTGGCCTCCCCGCTGAAAATGGAGCGCTCAGCGCTTACTACGTCGACATGTATGCTTGACATAATTTCCCTAGATGAGTTCGATTAAAGCTTCTTCGCTTTCTCGATGGCTTCATCAATTGAACCCACCATGTAGAACGCTTGCTCAGGCAAGTGATCCAATTCACCACTAACGATCATCTTGAAGCCACGGATGGTTTCTTTCAATGGAACGTATTTACCTGGTGAACCAGTGAACACCTCAGCAACGTGGAAAGGCTGGGACAAGAAACGTTGAATTTTACGAGCACGAGCCACGGCCAATTTGTCTTCTGGAGACAATTCGTCCATACCCAAAATCGCAATAATGTCGCGCAATTCTTTGTAGCGCTGCAAAGTCATCTGTACTGAACGAGCCACTTCATAGTGCTCTTGACCAACCACTTGTGGATCAAGCT
>JBGAIU010000029.1:0-9730 GCA_044225315.1 Polynucleobacter sp. | reverse complement strand
ATCCAATGGATCAACCGCTGGGTAAATACCCAAAGCAGCAATATCACGTGACAACACAACGGTGGAGTCTAAGTGCAAGAAGGTTGTAGCAGGTGATGGATCGGTCAAGTCATCCGCAGGAACGTAGACGGCCTGAATAGATGTAACAGAACCAGTCTTAGTAGAAGTAATACGCTCTTGCAATTTACCCATTTCTTCAGCCAATGTAGGTTGGTAACCCACAGCAGAAGGCATACGACCTAGCAACGCAGAAACTTCGGTACCGGCCAAGGTGTAACGGTAAATATTGTCAACGAAGAACAAAATGTCACGACCTTCGTCACGGAACGCTTCAGCCATTGTCAAACCAGTCAACGCAACGCGCAAACGGTTGCCAGGCGGCTCATTCATCTGACCAAACACCATCGCCACTTTGTCGATAACGTTAGATTCTTTCATCTCATGGTAGAAGTCATTACCCTCACGAGTACGCTCACCCACACCAGCAAACACTGACAAACCAGAGTGTTGCTTAGCGATGTTGTTAATCAATTCCATCATGTTCACGGTCTTACCAACACCCGCACCACCGAACAGACCAACCTTACCGCCCTTAGCAAATGGGCAAACTAAGTCAATAACCTTAATACCGGTTTCTAAGAGGTCCACAGAAGGGGAGAGCTCGTCGAATTTTGGAGCTGGCTGGTGAATAGCGCGACGCTCTTCAGTAGCAATCGGGCCCGCATCATCAATTGGGCGACCTAAAACGTCCATAATGCGGCCGAGTGTTGCTGGGCCAACAGGAACAGAAATTGGCTTACCAGTAGATTTCACTTCCATGCCGCGGCGCAAACCATCGCTCGCACCCATCGCAATCGCGCGAACCACGCCATCACCAATTTGTTGCTGAACTTCAAAGGTCAAACCTTTTTCAGCAAATGATTTTTCGCCGCTTTCAACTAATGTCAACGCATCATAAATGTTTGGCATTTTGTCGCGTGGGAACTGAATGTCCACCACTGGACCGATACATTGCACGATATTTCCGTTACTCATCGCTTTCTCCGCTTTTAATTCCTGAATTCTTTCGTATTCCTAAATGCTGACCGCTTAAACCGCAGCCGCTCCACCAACAATTTCTGACAACTCCTTGGTAATGGCAGCTTGTCGTGTTTTGTTGTAATCCAATTGCAATTCGCCGATCACGTTCTTCGCGTTGTCAGATGCGGCCTTCATGGAAACCATGCGAGCAGATTGCTCAGATGCCATGTTTTCAGCAACCGCTTGATAAATCATCGCTTCAACGTAACGCTTTAATAAGCCATTCAAAATAGACTCAGCATCGGGCTCATAAATGTAGTCCCAAGATGGTCCTGACTTATCTTCAGAACTCAAAACTGCTGGCTCCAAAGGTAAAAGCTTCTCTAGAACAGGCTCTTGTTTCATAGCATTCACAAAGCGCGTGTATGCCAAATACACTGCATCAATCTCGCCCTTCTCAAACGCTTCCAATTGGGCAGTAATCGCGCCAATCAAAACATCCAAATGTGGCGTATCGCCAATCTGAATTGTTTGAGAAATGAGTTTTGCTTTTGAACGATTCAAAAATTGAAGGCCTTTTGAACCAATCGCTGTGTACTCAATTTCAACATTCTTTGCCTGCAAATCGCGCACTTGGTTAGCAATCAAACGCAATACGTTGGTATTTAAACCACCGCATAAGCCTTTGTCTGTTGTAACCAAAATCGTGCCAACTTTCTTCACTTCGCGAGTTGCCATATAAGCAGGGCGGTACTCGGGATTTGCTTTAGAAAGATTGGCCACCATTTCACGAATTTTTTCAGCGTATGGGCGCGCATTACGCATGCGCTCCTGGGCGCGACGCATCTTTGATGCGGCGACCATTTCCATCGCTTTCGTGATCTTGCGCGTGTTTTGCACGCTCTTGATCTTGGATCGTATCTCTTTTGTGCCGGCCATGATTTACGCGTCCTTAAAAGGCTGCAGAACGCTTGTAGTCCTCAATCGCAGCGCGTAAAGCAGCTTCGTCTTCTTTGCTCAAATCTTTGGTCTCTTCAACGCGAGCAACTAAGTCAGCGTATTTTGATTTCAAGTGATCTTGCAAGCCTTTTTCGAAGGCCAATACATCTTTCACTTCGAGATCATCAAAATAGCCGTTGTTTACTGCGTAGAGTGAAGCAGCCATTTCCCAAACCTGGAGTGGCTTGTACTGAGCTTGCTTACACAATTCAGTAACGCGGCGACCACGCTCGAGCTGTTTGCGGGTTGCTTCGTCAAGGTCAGATGCGAACTGAGCAAACGCTGCCAATTCACGATACTGCGCCAAGTCAGTACGAATACCGCCAGACAATTTCTTAATAACTTTAGTTTGTGCTGCACCACCAACGCGAGAAACAGAAATACCCGCGTTAATCGCAGGACGCACACCGGCGTTGAACAAGTCAGTTTCCAAAAAGATCTGGCCGTCGGTAATCGAAATCACGTTAGTTGGAACGAATGCGGAAACGTCACCTGCTTGAGTTTCAATAATTGGCAATGCTGTCAAAGAACCAGTCTTACCTTTTACAGCGCCGTTGGTGAACTTCTCAACGTAATCAGCATTTACACGAGCAGCGCGCTCGAGCAAGCGTGAGTGGAGGTAGAACACGTCGCCAGGATAAGCTTCGCGGCCTGGTGGGCGGCGGAGCAACAAGGAGATTTGACGATAAGCAACCGCTTGTTTGGTTAAGTCATCGTAAACAATCAAAGCATCTTCACCGCGATCGCGGAAGTATTCGCCCATTGTGCAACCAGCATATGCAGAAAGGTACTGCATCGCTGCAGACTCAGATGCGCTAGCTGCAACAACAATGGTGTAATCCATTGCGCCGTTTTCTGTAAGCTTGCGAACAACGTTTGCAATAGTAGAAGCTTTTTGACCAATCGCTACGTAAACGCAGTAAACGCCTTTACCTTTTTGGTTAATGATCGCATCAACCGCAACTGCTGTCTTACCAGTCTGACGGTCGCCAATGATCAACTCACGCTGACCACGACCAATAGGAACCATCGCATCAATCGCCTTCAAACCAGTTTGAACTGGCTGGCTAACAGATTGACGTGCGATAACACCAGGAGCAACTTTTTCAATAAAGTCAGTTAATTTGGTGTTGATTGGGCCTTTGCCATCAATCGGCTGTCCTAGCGCGTTCACTACGCGACCGAGCAACTCTGGGCCAACAGGAACTTCCAAAATGCGGCCGGTGCATTTAACAGGGTCGCCTTCTTTAACGTGGGTGTACTCACCCAGCACCACAGCACCAACAGAATCACGCTCAAGGTTCAAAGCGAGACCGATTGTGTTGTTAGGGAACTCCAACATTTCGCCTTGCATTACGCCTGACAAACCATGTACACGGCAAATACCGTCGGTCACTGAAATTACAGTGCCTTCGTTGCGAACTTGGGAGTCAACTCCCAATTCGCTAATTCGGCTTTTGATCAGTTCGCTGATCTCGGAAGGATTGAGTTGCATTACTTACTCCTGGGTCTTATTTCGTATGTTCTTAATAGGGATAACTTATGCGCCAAGACTTGCTTGCATTTGAGCTAACTGTGCCTTAACAGAACTATCCATAACTTCATCGCCAACTTGAATGCGGACACCGCCAATCAATGCTGGATCAACTTGAATAGTTGGGCGCAATTCTTTACCCCCAAGGCGCTTCTTCAAACTTGACAACAAATCATTTAACGCAGAACCCTCTAAAGGGAATGCGCTGGTAATCATTACTTCTGCAGCACCTTCGCTCTTGTTCTTCATTGCCTCAAACTGATGGGCAATTTCTGGAACAGCTGCTAAGCGGTGGTTTTGATTCACAAGATTTAAAAAGCTAGCAACCTTAGGATCTAGTTTGGTTTTCACCATGCCAGAAAGTAACTTGCTCAAATCATCAGCGGAAACTTTTGGATTGTTTGATAAAGCAGCAACTTCAGGCAAAGCAGCAAGCTGTGCCAACTCGTTTAACTGTTCCAAGCAACCAGCAAGCTCTGCTGGCTTAGCGCTTTGAAAAAGCGCTTCAGCGTAAGGACGTGCAATAGTGGCTAAATCAGCCATATCAAAGTTCTGCCTTTAGTTGGTCAAGCAATTGGCCATGCGCTTTTGCATCAACTTCACGACGCAAAATTTGCTCAGCACCTTTAACAGCAAGAACAGCAACTTCAGCGCGCAACAATTCGCGTGCGCGTGTGACTTGTTGATCAGCATCTTGCTTTGCTTGAGAAATGATTCGAGCGGCTTCGGCTTGTGCGTTTGCACGAATTTCTTCGGCAGACATTTGTGCACGTTTTTCAGCTTCGGCAACGCGTTGAACGCCTTCTTGACGAGCTTTAGTTAATTCTTCTTCTGCCGCATTGTTTGCTAATGCCAAGGCTGCCTTGCCGCGTTCGGCAGCAGCTAAACCATCGGCAATTTTGCTTGAACGCTCATCTAACGCCTTAACTAGCGGTGGCCACACGAAACGTGCAACAACCCACCATAAGACGAAGAAAACGATCATTTGCGCGAATAGGGTCGCGTTCAGATTCACGATATTCCTTTCAGTATTGTGAGAACAGTTGGGTGACCCTTTGGTCACCCATGCCAAAACAATTACTTAATAACTGCGAGCAGTGGGTTTGCGAAAGCAAACAACATTGCCACACCAACGCCGATCAAGAACGCAGCGTCGATCAAACCAGCCAAGAGGAACATCTTAGTTTGCAATGGCTCCATCAATTCTGGTTGACGTGCACAAGCTTCGATGTACTTACCGCCCATCAATGCAATACCCAAGCAAGCACCGATCGCGCCGAGGCCGATGATGATGCCGATACAGATCGCTGTGAAACCTTGAATGTTTGCGAGAAATTGTTGCATGTTGCTGACTCCTGAAGTTAAAAGAGGTAGGTTAAAAATAAAATCTTAGTGATGGCTATGCGCTTGCCCGATGTAGACCAAAGTCAACATCATGAAAATAAAGGCTTGCAACAAAATAACCAAAATGTGGAAGATGGCCCAAGCTGATCCTGCAATAACGTGGCCCACCAATCCGAACAGGGATAAATCTAAATTAAATGTCCATACGCTTCCGAGCAATGCGATCAATAAGAACACCAACTCACCAGCGTACATGTTTCCGAAAAGTCGCATTCCTAAAGAAACGCCTTTCGCCAAATATTCAATAATGTTCAATGCGAGGTTGAATGGCGCCAAATACCACTTTGCGCCAAATGGAGCTGATACAAGCTCATGCAAGAAACCGCCAACACCTTTGATCTTGAAGCTGTAGAAGAAAACCAATAACAAAACAGAGAGTGACATACCCATAGTGGCATTCAGATCTGTTGTTGGAACTAATCTGTGGTGAGGAACATGAACACCGAAACTTTCGATGAAATGGTTTACGCCCAAAACCCAATCCACTGGAATCAAGTCAAGAGTATTCAAAAGAATTACCCAGAAAAATACGAACAATGCGAGTGGGGCGATAAAGGTACGATTGCCATGAACGATGCTTTTCGCTTGAGTGTCGACCATCTCAACAATCATTTCCGCTAAACATTGGAAGCGACCCGGAACACCAGGGGTTGCGCGACGCGCTGCAATTAACAAAATAAATACTGCCAAGAAGCCCATCAAAGAGGCCCAAAAAATAGTATCTAAATTAATAACGCTGAAATCAATAATGGATGACTGTGGTCCACCAGTACTGGTGAGATTTTGTAAGTGCTCAGAAATATACGCCGTTGGCGTCACTTGTTCTGCTGCCTCGTGGGCTTGGTGTACCTCGCTAGACATCTCTTAACTAGTCCTTTGTTTCAATCTCAATTGTCACTACTTAGCGCCACAACCACGCTAGCCAAACACACTTCAAGGCAAGCAGGTAGGTCACCAATAGTGGGACCCAGAGCACGCCGGGGACGAGGTATGCAATCCCCACAAACATCATTAATGTCACGGCTATTTTTATAAATTCGCCAGAAACTAATGCTGCTAAAAAACTTCCTGGATTTAATCTTTGCGATTTTTTTGCCACTTCCAGTCTTGTTAAAAACAAGGCTGAAGGCAAGATGCTAATTAAACCACCTAAAAAGGCCGACTGAGTATAAAGGCTTACCCCTACCGGCTCCCCAAAAATTGACCAAAACACCATGCTGATTGCTGTAATGAGCACTTGGGCCAATAAAATCTTCCAAGGCGATAGGAGCCGGTACTTTGCGGCGTTGTTTTGCTGCAACGCAACAATCTCTTCCTTGCTATAGACCCGAATGGTCTCTTCTTCGAGCTCATCCCAATCATCCGCCTTGGAAAACTGATTTTTTTGAGGAATCAATTTAGCCCCGAAAGTTTAATGTGTGCAGTGCAATATGTCAAAGGATTTGGGGACATTTTTGGCATTGTTTACGCCTCTATACCCAACTTTCTTAATAAAGAATCCAACTCATCGAATTGACTGAATTGAATTCTGAGCTCTCCGCCTTTGCCTTTGAACTTAAATTCCGCATTTAAGCCTATTAAATCGGCAATTTCCTGGGTTAAACGACGCATATCAGGATCTTGACTTGGGGTCACAGAACCAGGCTTGCTCTTTGCTTTTTTATCTCCAATTTGTCCGCCAGCGATAACCAGCGCTGCGGCCATTCTCTCAGCCTCACGCACAGATAAGCCTTGGGCCGCAATTTTTTGTGCCAAAGCAACCTGACTTGCGCCCGGCAAAGGCAAGAGAGCGCGGGCGTGGCCCATATCAACATCTCCAGCCAAAAGCATTGCCTGCACAGGCTTTGCGAGCTGTGACAACCTTAATAAATTACTAATCGCGCTACGAGACTTACCAACCGCTTTCGCCGCTTGCTCATGTGTAAAGCCAAACTCCTCGATCAGGCGCGCCAATCCCTGGGATTCTTCTAGAGGATTTAAATCTTCGCGCTGCATGTTTTCGACCAAAGCCATCGCCGCAGCAGCTTGATCATCCGCACCAGAAACCAACACTGGTACTTCTTTTAAACCCGCAATTGTTGCCGCGCGAAAACGTCTTTCACCCGCAATAATTTCGTACTTGCCTGCACTAACTAAACGCACCAACAATGGCTGCATTACACCTTGCTCGCGAATACTCTCCGCTAACTCTTGTAGTGCACCTGCTTCCATTTTTTGACGAGGCTGATACTTGCTAGCCTGCAAAGCGCTTAGAGGCAAACGGTTGATATCTGTTGATGACTTTGATGCTTGATTTTTCTCGCCCAACAAAGCCTCTAAACCTCTACCCAAACTTTTTTTCTATATTTCAACCATAGTGATTTATTTTCTAAAAAATTACATGTGTTTAATGCGCTCGATCATTTCTGCGCCAAAATCTAAATAGGCTTTTGCACCGCGGGATGATTTGTCAAAAGCCACGCCAGGAAGTCCGTAAGAAGGCGCTTCTGCCAATCGAACATTGCGCGGAATAATGGTCTTAAATACTTTGTCACCGAAGTGCTCCAACAACTGCTCTGATACTTGTTGTTGAAGGGTCATACGGGCATCAAACATTACGCGCAACAAACCAATAATTACCAAATCAGGATTTAAATTTGCGTGCACTTGTTTGATCGTATTTACTAAGTCAGACAGCCCCTCCAATGCAAAGTATTCACACTGCATTGGAACAATGACTCCATTAGCGGCACACAAGCCATTCAGGGTTAATAATGAAAGAGCGGGAGGGCAATCAATCAATACAAAGTCGTAATCATTTGCCACTGATGACAGCGCATCTTTTAAGCGAGATTCGCGCTCATCAAGATCCACCAACTCAATTTCTGCGCCAGCTAAATCACGATTTGCAGGCAACACATCGTAAGCAGAACTCTCGCAACGTTGTGCGCATTCTCTAACGGATGCCATGCCAATTAAAACTTGATAAACACTTAAATCTAAATCTGCTTTTTCTACTCCTGACCCCATGGTTGCGTTGCCCTGGGGATCCAAGTCCACAAGCAATACACGCTGTCCATGACCGGCCAATCCCGCGGCTAAATTAACAGCAGTCGTGGTCTTACCAACTCCGCCTTTTTGATTTGCAATACAGAATATTTTTGCCATGGGTATGTTTAAGCTGCAGATGAAATGGTGGGGGTAAATTTTCTCACGGGGGAGAGCACTAAAAGACGGCGCTCTACTGACAAATTGGGTATGAAGAGCGCTTCGTCAGCCAACAATTGCCAGTCATCCTTACAAACTGCTGACAGCTCTTCGTCTGCGCGCTTGGCTTTCATTGCAAATACAAGCCCATTGGGCTTAAGCAAAAGCAGTGATAGCTCTAGAAATCGAGATAAATTGGTAAACGCTCTTGAAATAACAGCATCAAATTGACCAGATTGTTGCAATGCAACATTTTCTACTCGCTCACTGAGCACATCAATGTTTTTTAACTTTAATTTGCCTCGAACATGCTGCAAGAAAGCTGTCTTTTTTCGAATCACCTCAATCAGACTTAAATGCCAATCTGGCTGAATAATCGCAATCGGAATGGCAGGCAGCCCACCGCCAGAACCAAGATCGGCAATTTTGGGATTGTTCATTTGCAAAAAACGTCGCATTACAGGCAAAACAGCAATAGAATCAATAAGATGCAAGCGAACCGAGTCTTGTTCGTTTTCGATTGCTGTGAGGTTATGGACCTGATTCCAGCGGCCCATTTCTTGCAAAAAAAGCTCTAAATCAGCAATATTGTTATCGCTTAAATTCAGACCAAGTTCTGCAATTCCCAGCTCGAGAAGGTCTTCGGTCATGTGATTTATTGGGTCCGGCCCAAACCCTTTTTAAGGTGGACCAAAAGCAAAGAAAGGGCAGCTGGAGTTACCCCAGAAATTCTGCCTGCTTGTCCGAGTGTTGCCGGCTTGTGCAAATTGAGCTTTTGTTGGACCTCTTTCGACAAACCAAGGACCTGGGCGTAGTCCAAAGTTTCTGGGAGGGGATAGGTCTCGTTGTGCTCTTGTCGAGCAATTTCCATTGCCTGACGATCAATGTAGCCCTGATATTTAACGGAAATTTCCACCTGGTCGCTAATTTGAGCAGCCAAACCAAGATCTTCGTCTAAAACTCCTGGAGACCAAATGCCGTCTCCTAAGGATGTAATGGCCTCATAGGTAACCCCAGGCCGTCTTAAAAGATCCGCCAAAGTACATTCGTGCGATAAATCCTGACCAAGTAATTCTGATACCAATGGGGCTGATTCATGCTTCGGGCCCACCCAAATTTCCTGCAAACGGGATGTTTCACGTGAAACAGCCTCTTGTTTTCTGCAAAAAACCTCCCAGCGATGATCATCCACCAAGCCGAGTTCACGCCCAATCCCAGTGAGTCGCATATCCGCATTGTCTTCGCGCAAGCTCAAACGATTCTCAGCGCGGCTAGTAAACATGCGATAGGGCTCTTGAACCCCACGGGTGATTAAGTCATCAACCAATACGCCAATGTAGGACTCACTACGCTTTGGCAGCCATGGCTCTTTGCCTTGCGCAGCCAAACCGGCGTTAATGCCAGCTAACATACCTTGTGCGGCAGCTTCCTCGTAGCCAGTTGTGCCGTTAATTTGCCCCGCAAAATATAAGCCGCCAATTACCTTGGTTTCTAGACTATGTCTTAATTGGCGCGGATCGAAGAAGTCATACTCAATCGCATAACCAGGACGCACAATCACTGCGGACTCTAAACCCCGAATGCTAC